>CAZCGA010000098.1:0-25592 GCA_964498075.1 uncultured Binatia bacterium (SeqCode)
CATCATGACCGACGCGGACGTCGACGGCTCGCACATCCGCACGCTGCTGCTCACGCTCTTCTATCGGCAGTTCCAGGAGCTCATCGAGTCGGGCTACGTCTACATCGCCCAGCCGCCGCTCTACAAGGTCAAGAAGGGCAAGACGGAGCGCTACCTCAAGGACGACGCCGGCCTCGAGGACTACCTGATCGAGCTCGGTACGGAAGACGTCACGCTGCAGGCACAGGGGGACGGCACCGGGATGACCGGCGTCCCGCTCAAGAACGTCGTCAAGAAAGTGCGCCGCCTGGAGCGCATCCTCGACATCGTCGAACGACAACACAAGAACCGCCACGTGATCGCCGCCCTGGTCCGCGATGAACGCATGAGCCGCGAGGTGCTCTCCGACAAACCCACTCTCGAACAACTCGTCGCCGACGTCACCGCACGCTTGAAGCAGACACACGCAGACCTCGAGCCGCTGAGCATCGACATCGCCGAAGACCCCGAGCACGCCTGCTACCAGATCAATGCCCGCACTCGGATGAACGGCAGCAGCCAACACACCATCGTCGACACGCCCTTCTGCCTCACCCCGGAGTTCGAAGAGCTCCGCCGCATGGCGAGAGATCTCCGCGCCGTCGGCAAGCCGCCATTCGTCGTCACCGAGGGCGAGAAGGGAACCCAGACGCAGACGTTGCGCGAGGCGGTGGCGCACATCATCGCGCAGGCCCGCAAGGGGCTCGACATCCAGCGCTACAAAGGCCTCGGCGAGATGAACCCCGAGCAGCTCTGGGAAACCACCATGAACCCGGAGACCCGCACGCTGCTGCAGGTGAAGATCGAAGACGCGTACGCAGCCGACGAAATCTTTTCGACCTTGATGGGAGATGAGGTAGAGCCGCGGCGGAAGTTCATCGAAGACAACGCCCTCAACGTCCGCAATTTGGACATCTAGCTTGGACAGCTTCCTCCCCTGCGAGCCCTTCCGCGAACGGGGGAGGTCAAGAGGGGGCCTGGCCGCCCCGCGGCGGTTGCCGGAGCACGCATGGACGCCACCCTGAAAGCCAACCGAATACCGATCAACATCGAGGACGAGATTCGCCAGTCCTACATGGACTACGCGATGTCCGTCATCATCGGCCGCGCCCTGCCCGATGCGCGCGACGGGCTCAAGCCGGTGCACCACCGCGTCCTGTACGCCATGTACGACCTCGGCAACGACTGGAACCGGGCGTACAAGAAATCGGCGCGCGTCGTCGGCGACGTCATCGGTAAGTACCATCCGCACGGCGACGTTGCCGTGTACGACACCATCGTCCGCATGGCGCAGGACTTCTCCATGCGCTACCCGCTGGTCGACGGCCAGGGCAACTTCGGCTCGGTCGACGGCGATCCGCCGGCGGCCATGCGCTACACCGAGATCCGCATGGCGCGCATCGCCAGCGAGCTGCTCGCCGATCTCGACAAGGACACGGTCGACTTCGTACCCAACTACGACGATACGCTGAAGGAGCCCGTCGTCCTGCCGGCGCGCATCCCCAACCTGCTCATCAACGGCTCCTCCGGCATCGCCGTCGGCATGGCCACGAACATCCCGCCGCACAACCTCAGCGAGATCGTCGACGCCCTGGTGGCGTTGATCGCGCTGCCCGATATCACCATCGACGAGCTGATGCAGCACGTTCCCGGCCCGGACTTCCCCACCGCCGGCTTCATCCACGGGCGCACCGCCATCCGTGACGCCTACCACACGGGCAAGGGCATCTTGCAGCTGCGCGCGCGCGCCGGCACCGAGACCGACAAGCGGACCGGCCGCACCTCGATCATCGTCAAAGAAATCCCCTACCAGGTGAACAAGGCGAAGCTCATCGAGCGCATGGCCGAGCTGGTGAACGAGAAACGGATCGACGGCATCTCCGACCTGCGCGACGAGTCGGACCGCGACGGCATGCGCATCGTCATCGAGCTGAAAAAGGATGCCAACCCCGACATCATCCTCAACCAGCTCTACAAGCTGACGCCGATGCAGGAGTCCTTCGGCATCATCATGCTCGCCATCGTCGACAACCGCCCGAAGCTGCTCAACCTCAAGGACGCCCTGCAGGTCTTCATCGGCCACCGCAAGGAGGTGGTGACCCGACGCACGATGTTCGAGCTGCGCAAGGCGGAGGAGCGGCTGCACATCCTCGACGGCCTGAAGATCGCCCTCGACCATCTCGACGCGGTGATCACGCTCATCCGCGCCGCCAAGGATCCCGCGGCGGCCAAAGCCGGTCTGGTCCAGCAGTTCCAGCTATCGGAGACGCAATCGCAGGCGATTCTCGACATGCGCCTGCAACGCCTCACCGCGCTCGAGCGCGACAAGATCCTCGAGGAGCGCGACGCGACCCTCAAGCTGATCGCCCGCTACACGGAGATCCTCGGCGACGAGCGCGAGGTCTACAAGATCATCGTCTCCGAGCTCGAAGAGGTGAAGCAGCTGCACACCGACGAGCGCCGCACGCAAATCGTCGACGAGAGTATCGAGATCTCGATCGAGGACATGATCGTCGAAGAGGACATGGCGGTGACGATCTCGCACGAGGGCTACATCAAGCGCAACGCCGCCGCCCTCTACCGCGCCCAGCGCCGCGGCGGCCGCGGCAAGATCGGCGCGACCACCAAAGAGGAAGACTTCGTCGAGCACTTGTTCGTCGCCTCGACCCACTCGTACATCCTGTTCTTCACCACCTCAGGCAAGGTGTACTGGACCAAGGTGCACGAGCTGCCGCAGGCGGGCCGCGCCGCGCGCGGCAAGGCGATCGTCAACCTGCTCAACCTGGAGAAAGACGAAAAAATCTCCGCCTTCCTGCCGGTGCGCGAGTTCCAAGAGGGCCGCTACGTCGTCTTCGCCACCAAGAACGGCACGGTGAAGAAGACCGACCTGATGGCGTACTCCAATCCACGCAAGGCCGGGATCATCGCCATCACCCTCGATGCAGGCGACGAGGTCATCGGCGTGCGGCTCACCGATGGGCAGCAGCAGCTGATCCTGTCGACGCGCGAAGGGCAGGCAGTCCGCTTCAAGGAAGAAGATGTCCGCCCGATGGGCCGCGGTGCCGGCGGCGTGCGCGGCATCACGCTGGACGAACGAGACAGCGTCGTCGGTCTCGATGTCGTCAGCCCGGGCGCCACCCTCCTCGCGGTCGCCGAGCGTGGCTACGGCAAGCGGACGGAGATGGACGAGTACCGCCTCACCCGGCGCGGCGGGAAAGGCATCATCACCATGAAGACGACGGACAAGACCGGCCTGGTCGTGGGCGTGCGCATGGTCACCGACGACGACGACATCATGCTGGTCACCGACGGCGGCAAGGTCATCCGCACCCCGGTGCGGGGCATCTCGGTCATCGGCCGCAACACCCAAGGCGTGCGCCTCATCGACCTCGGCGAGGGCGAGAAAGTCGGCGGTGTGGCCCGATTGGCGGAGAAGGAAGAGGACGACGAACCTGGGGAGACGGAATAAGCAAATTCTCCTCGTCTCTCATTCTGGCCTCGAGCATGAAGCACCTCCGAGACTGGCTCTTCACGATTCCCTTTCTGCTCACGTTCGGGCTCATCCTGCTGGTGTTCGACGTCTTGCAACGCGTCGCGCGGCTCTTTGGCCAGTGGCCGCAGGAGTACGTCGCCGGTGCGCTGCAAGTGGCGCTGGTACGCTCCTTCGTGCTCTGCGGGGCGCGCCTGCACGTGGACCGCTCGCCGCACGTCAAGCCGCGCACGCCGTACCTGATCATCGCCAACCATCAGAGCATGTTCGACGTGCCGATCTTCGGCGCGCTGTTCTTCAGCAACTTCCCGAAGTACGTCTCGAAGAAATCGCTGGCCAAGTGGATCCCGAGCATCTCCTACAACCTACGCCGCGGCGGCAACGCGCTGATCGACCGCGGCGATCCGGGGCAGGCGATCGGCGCCATTCAGGAGCTGGCGGCGCAAGTACGCGAGCGTGGCGTCTCCGCGGTGATCTTCCCCGAAGGCACGCGTGCGCGCCACGGCGAATTGGGCAAGTTCCGCCCGCGCGGCACGCTGGCGTTGCTCGAGGCTGCGCCCGACACCGCCGTCGTGCCGGTGTGCATCGATCAATCCTGGCGCCTGCTGCGCCACAACCTGATGCCGGTGCCGTTCGGCACGCGCGTGCGCGTCTGGATCGGCGACCCCATCGCCCGCCGCAAGGACGAAGATCCCGAAGCGCTGCTAGCGCGGGTCGAAGCGTTGATCCGCGGCGCGCTCAGCGATCACCGCAGCACGGCTTCATCGCAAGCAGCGTAGGCGCTCGTCGGCAGGCCACCAAAGATCTGCGCGCCGCTGCCTCTGGATTGACTGCCGCATCCTTCATTCCGGCGTTCAGTTGCGCTAGGTGACTATTGCTTATGGACCAACCGGCGCAAATCCAATTCCCCACCGGCTTCATCTGGGGCACCGCCAGCTCGTCACACCAGGCGGAAGGCAACAACGTCCACAACGACTGGTGGGAGTGGGAGCAACAGCCCGGACACATCGTGCACGGCCAGCGCTCCGGTCGCGCCAACAACTCCTATGAGCTGTATGACTCCGACTTCGCCCTGCTCGCCGAGCTGGGGCTGACGCACTATCGGCTCTCCATCGAATGGTCGCGCATCGAGCCGGACGAGGACCGCGTCGACGCCGGCGCGCTCGCCCACTACGGTCGCGTGCTCGAAGCGGCACACCGCCGCGGCATCACGCCGTGGGTCAATCTCCACCACTTCGCCCTGCCGCGCTGGTTTGCCGCCAAAGGCGGCTTCCTGCTCGAAGAGAACTTGTCGTACTGGCGTCGGCACGTCGCACGCGTCGCCAAGACACTCTCTCCGCTTGCGACCCACTGGCATCCGATCAACGAAGCCAACGCGTACGCTGCCGGCTCGTACTTACTCGGCGAGATGCCGCCAGGTCAACGCGACTTCTCGGCGCTCCTCCGTGTCCTGCGCAACACGCAGCTCATGTACCGCGACGGCTACCAGATCCTGAAGTCCACCGACCCGCGCCTGCAGGTCGGCACCATCCACGTCATGATCCCCGTCTTCCCCGCCGATCCTGCCAGCGACGAAGACAAGCTCCTCGCGCGCAACTTCGATGCGCTCTTCAACGACCTGCCGCTCATCGGGCTGCGCGACGGCGTCATCGCCTTGCCCGGTGAAGAGGCCGAGCCCGTCGCCGGTCTCAAGGGAGCCGCCGACTTCTTCGGCGCCAACTACTACTCTTCAGCCTCGATCGACCACCGCTCTCCGCAACAGTTCTCGCCCTACCCGCCCGGCGAGCAGCGACTCACTCAGCTCGGCAACTGCGTCTATCCGGAAGGCCTGCGCCTCGTCCTGCAACGCGTCCGCGACGCCCAGCTCGGCGTGCCGATCTACGTCGCCGAGAACGGTATCGGCACCGACGACGACACGTGGCGCATCGAGTACATTACGCAGCACCTGCAGCAAGTCGCGCTGGCCATCGCCGACGGCTGCGACGTGCGCGGCTACTTCCACTGGACCTCGGTCGACAACTTCGAATGGAACCGCGGCTGGACCGCGCAGTTCGGCCTGATCGGCTTCGACCCGGAGACGTACGCGCGTCGCCCGAAGCCCAGCGCATACTTCTTGGCAGAAGTCGCCCGCCACAACGCGCTGCGGCCGGCACGCTAAGTTCTCTAACCGACCGGCATGGCCGCTAGCAGCCCGTTGAAAGAGATCAGGAACCCTTCGACGAGCTCAGGGTGAGCGGAAGAAGATCATTGAAATCGGGGAGGGGAACCGCTCATGCTGAGCCTGTCGAAGCACGGGGCGGGTTTTTCAACGGGCCGCTAGCCCTGCCGCGGAAACCACGGGAAGAAGCCGTTCGTACGTCGCTTGTAGCGGTTTCGTCGCTGTCCTTACTCGGCGCATTGATTCATTGACGCATTGCGGGCAATGAAACAACCGTGCCGGACGTCCCCGGAGTCCAGAGCTTCCCGCGGGCTGCGGGAGTCGTGGTGCCGCTCTTTTCGTTGCGCGGCCCGGATGACACCGGGAGCGGTGAGATCCTCGACCTGATGCCGTTCATCGACTGGCTCGCACGCTGGCATCAGCGCGTCCTGCAACTGCTGCCGATCAACGAGAGCGCACCCGGGGAAGCCAGCCCGTACAACACGCTCAGCGCCTTCGCCATCGACCCGGGATACATCTCCGCAGCCCGGGTCGTCGACGTCGTGCGCAGCGCCGCCGCGCAGGAATGGTTGCGCTCGAGCGCGTTGCAGCGCCGCATGCGGCGGTGGCGGCGCTCACACAAGCGGCAACGCCGGCCCGCCTACACCTTCAAGCTGCGCCTGCTGGAGCTCGGGTTCGGCGAGCTCGAAGCGTTGCCCGGGTCGAGCCAGCGGGTCGCCGCGTTCAAGCGGTTCTGTCGAAGCAACGCCTGGTGGCTGGACGACTACGCGTTGTTTCGCGCCCTGAAGGAGCAGCGGCGCTGGAAGAGCTGGGAGCTCTGGCCCGACGGGCTGCGCCGGCGCGATCCAGCTGCGTTGGGGCGCGTTGCCCTGACGCTGCGAGGACGCCTGCGGTTCTTTCAGTATCTGCAGTGGATCGCCGCCGAGCAGTGGAGTGCCGTCCGGGCACATGCGCGCGCCCGCGGCGTGCTCCTCAAGGGAGACCTGCCGTTCGTCTGCGGGCGCGACAGTGCCGACGTGTGGGCGCACCCGGAGCTGTTCGACCCGAGCAGCTCGGCCGGTGCACCGCCGGACTGGTTCAGTGAGACCGGGCAAGCCTGGGGCTTGCCGCTCTACGAGTGGGCCGCGATGCGCCGCAGCGGCTACGCCTGGTGGCGGCAGCGTGCCCGCCAGGGGCGCGAGCTGTACGATCTCTTTCGCATCGATCACGTCGTCGGCTTGTATCGCACCTATGCGATTCCCGTGCGCGACGGCGGCACAGCCGGCTTCGTGCCGGCCGACGAGCACGACCAGCGGGCGCAAGGGCACGAGCTGCTCACCGCCGTCCGGGAAGAAGCGGAAGCGGCGGGGGTGATCGCGGAGGATCTCGGCACGGTCCCCGACTGGGTCCGTGCCTCACTGACGCAGCTCGGCATCCCCGGCTACAAGGTCGTCCGTTGGGAGAAGGCGGAAGACGGCGGGTACATCGACCCGCGCTCCTACGCGCCGTTGTCGGTCACCACGACCGGCACGCACGACACCGACACGTTGGTGACCTGGTGGGAGGAGCTGAGTGCGGTCGAGCGCCTCGCCGTCGTCGACGCGCTCGATCCGCCGCGTTCAGGAGTAGAGACGCGCGACGCGGATCTCGCGTGGACCCCGAAACTTCACCTGGCGCTCTTGCAGCGTCTCTACGAGGCCGGATCGGCCTTGACCATCCTGCCCATCCAGGACCTGTTCGGCTGGCGCGAGCGCATCAACACGCCGGCGACGACGAACGACGAGAACTGGACGTTCCGGCTACCGGTCGAGATCGACGCGCTGGATGCCACAGCAGCGATTCGCGACCGGATGGATGTGGTCCGGACGCTGATCGACCGGACGGGCAGGAGATCCGGCGCCCGCCGCTAGTGCTGCTGCCCTTCCGGAAAGACTCCGTCGGCGATCGACATGTGTTCAGCGCGCGCCCCATTGATGACACACATTGCTTCGTCGGCCACGTCGTTGGGGTAGCCGGCGCAACTGTCGAGTTGGTCGATGTAGTCGACGTCGTTGCGCAGGCAGGCGTTGGTGATGGCCTTGGTGGCGGCCGTCTCTGCGTTGGCGCGATGCGACACGAGGTCTTCGTTCTTGCAGTAGCCGGCCGTGCAGCGCCCATCGTGCGTGTCGCAGTCCCGATCATCGTTGCACATGGCGGAGTAGTTGCCGGCAATGCAGTATGGGGCCGAGCACACGCCGTCGTGGTTGTCGCAATTCTGGTCCACGCTGCAGAAGTTCCCCACCATACCGGCCTTGCACGCCCCGAGTCCGGGGAGGTTCTTGATGCCCGCGTCGACGGCAACCTGACAGGTATTCGTCTCTCCCAACTGACGGTCGACGAGAGACTGGTAGGCCGTGCCGATCGCGTTTTGGCACTTCACGGCCTCGGGACTAAGGCCCGTTGGGGGACCGGCGGCGCCGTACAAGTCGGCGATCACCACTGAGCTGCTGAAGGTCTCCAAGCAGGCCAAGCAGTTCGCGACTCTGGTCCAGTCGTTCGCGCCGCCGCAGTGGCCGTATCCGTAGTAATCGCAGTCAGTGTGCGTGCTGCACGGCTGCCCGACAAACAAGCCGGCGGTGCAAGTGTTCAGCTGGCTGGCGCAGGGTGCCGGGCACGTCTTGTAGCCGAGACGCAACGGCGAGCCCTTGGGCGCGCACACGTCCTGGGCGGTCTCCCGCAGACTGTCGATCGCCGGTTGGATAGCGTACCGCGGATCCTTGGGAAACTCCGGGTCGGGCGTGATCAAGTTGCAGTTGGGGAGCGGTGTGCCGTTGAGGACGTACTTGTAGCACCGCACGAGCGACTTGATGGTGGTCGACGTCAGACGCTTCAGCTTGCTGGCCAGCGCCGAGCGACATGACCCGGCGTTCCTGAAGGGCCGCTGCGTCATGCCGATCGGGTCGATGACCACCGGCGTGATGCCGCCGATGGAGGGCAGCTCAGAATCGTCCGGGATGAAGTTAGGTTGGTCGACTCGGCTCTGAATAGTCACCGGCTTGCGGCCGCAGCGCCCGTCGCCGCTGCCCACAAATGAATCGCAGTCGGTGTCCACGGTGCATATCGTGGTGCCCGCTAGGCCCGCCGTGCAATGCAGCTTCAACGGCTTTCCCGTCTTGCGCCCGATCTTCGGTCCCTTGCAGTCGATGGACTCGAAGCAGCAGACGCGCACGTACTTCTTCGCCGGCAGCGGCGGATCGGCCTTTGGCTTCGCCGCGCGTGTCTTGACTCTCTTCTTGCAGGAGTACCCATTTTGGGTTGAGCACCAGCTCTTCGGTAGCGGGTTTGGCGGGGGCAGGTTCAGCGTGTACGGGCAGAGAAGTGTATCCGGTTGACCCCAGGCGAACGGCAGACGCGCGGTGAAGTCGTCGGCGGCCTCGTTGGGGAACACCTGGATGGCACAGGACTCGTCAAGCAGGGTTGCCGCGCTGTCCCGGACGCGAAAGGTCACGACGTCTTGCGACGCCGCGCCGGCCGCGCCGTTGAACTCGATGTCGCGGCAGTGCACCGGTGCAGCCGCGACGCGTGATGGCGTGGCGGTACACAACGCCAGCAGCGCCGCCGCCGACAGCAGACTGTGACGGACGGACCGACCTTCCCAACGCTTGTTCTGCAGAGACATGGTACCTCCTCGTCGGAGTCCCGCAGCCTCGCTCAAATCGGAATGCCCCTACGCCCCCGACGTGCACTGTGTACGCGAGACAGGGTAGCGATGTCAATATCCAACGCGAGGGTTGTGCAAGATCGGCGCTGGCGAATTGTGACGTCGGACGGCACATTATGACGCTCGTCCGCAAGCCGTCACTTTCTGTTTGACAGCAGGGCTGCCACAACGGTATGGAGCGACTGCCTCGGTGCGCTGGTTCCGCGCCGCTTTGGGGGCAGGAGGAATCATCATGGCGTCGTATGCTCACGCGGGTTCGGGCTCGAAGTTGCGGCTCTGCTGGAGGGCGCCGCGCCTGCTCCTCGGCGCCGCGTTCGGCCTCGCATTCCTGTCGAACGCCTCTCGTGCACAGGACTTTCAGAAGGTGCCTGTGGGCAATGGGGTGGCGGACTCGGCCTGCGTGTACGCCGGCGCCAACGGCAAGATCAACTCAACCCCGGTCGGCGATGATCACGTCTTCGGGCTTTTCATCCTGTCGGGTCCCAATGGCATCTGTGAAACCCCGCTGGGCGGCGACGACATACGGCCGGGGAACGGCGTGACGCTGAACTCCGGCGTGCCGTTCGCGGCAATCATTCTGCCAGGGCAAGCGGGGAGCAATGACGGAATCTGTAACGACACGATCGTCGCGCAAGGTGACGATGTGGTGCGGGTCGGCGCTGGGAAGAGCGACCCGAGCCGCATCGCGATCTCCGACCCGATCGGGGGCAACGGAGTCATCGACTCGACCCCGGGCGGTGATGACGTCCTGACCGCGGTGATTTGCCCGGGGCCCGACTCCACCATCCAGACGATCCGCGATTCCGCCGACGAGGTGTCGGTGACCAGCCCACTCTGCTTTGTCTGCGCCGGATCGCGCTCGTGCATCATCCCCGGGAGCGACGGAATCCTGCAAACCGTTCCTGACCCGGCCGACGTGCTGGTGCCCTTCATCTCCACGGGGGCGAACGGGATCTCGGAAAGCGTCGCGCAGGGTGATGACTTTCAGCAGCTCCCCGTCGGCAAAGGTGCCGACGACACGGTCTGTGTCGACGCCGGGCCCGACGGCATCGCCCAGACCAGCCTCTGCGGCAACGGCGTCACCGACATCGAAGAAGACGGAATCCTCGGCAACACGGAGTGCGACGACGGCAACAACATGTCGGGCGACGGCTGCAACGCCGTCTGTCGCCCGGAGTTCTGCGGCGACGGAGTTGTCCAAGCGGCCCTCGGAGAGGACTGCGACGATCGCAACATCAACAACAAGGACGACTGTCTCAACACCTGCCAGCTCGCGAGCTGCGGCGACGGCTACGTCCATAGCCAGGGGACGCCGCCCTACGAACAGTGCGAGCCGCCGAACACGCCCACCTGTTCCGCGACCTGTCAAACCGCCACGCCCCCGGGCTGCGGCGACGGGATCATCCAACCCGGCGCCCCCTTCTTCGAAGAATGCGACGACGCCAACATCAACAACAAGGACGACTGTGTGGCGTGCAAGCTGCCGACGTGCGGCGATGGCTTCGTGCACAGCCTGGGCACACCGCCCTTCGAGCAGTGCGAGCCGCCGAACACCGCGACCTGCGACGCCACCTGCATGGCCTTGCCGTTCTGCGGCGACGGCATCGTGCAGCCTGGGCGCGGCGAGCAGTGTGACGACCACAACACCAACAACCGCGATGACTGTGTGTATGCCACCGACTGCAAGCTCGCCGTCTGCGGGGATGGCTTCGTGCACAGCGTCGGCACGCCGCCCTTCGAGCAGTGCGAGCCGCCGAACACTGCCACCTGTAACGCCAGCTGCCAGACCATTGTGCCGCCAGAGTGCGGCGACGGCATAGTCAATGGGGGGGATCAATGCGACGACGGCAACAGCGACAATCGTGATGACTGCGTCCTCGGGTGTCGAGTCCCGACGTGCGGCGACGGCTACGTCCATAGCGAGGGGACCGCGCCGTTCGAGCAGTGCGAGCCGCCGAACAGCACCACGTGCGATGCCAACTGCCAGAAGCTGCCGTACTGCGGCGACGGGATCGTGCAGGCTGATCTCGGCGAGCAATGCGACGACGGCAACACCCGCAACGACGACGCCTGCGTTCTCGGCTGCAAGATGGCGACGTGCAGCGACGGCTACGTGCGCCGCGGCGTCGAGGAATGCGAGCCGCCCAACAGCGCCACCTGCGACGCCAACTGTCTGTCGATCAAGTCGGCGGAGTGCGGCGACGGTGTCGTCGATCCCGGTGAGGAATGCGACGACGGCAACGTGAGCAACAAGGACGATTGCCCCACCAACTGCAAGCTGGCCACCTGCGGCGACGGGTTCGTGCACACCAAAGGCACCCCGCCCTTCGAGGAGTGCGACGACGCCAACACCGCACCGGGCGACGGCTGCAGCCCGACGTGCACCAATGAATGCGGCAACGGCGTGATCGACGGCGGCTGCTCCCAAGGCCGCGTGGGCGAGGCATGCCAGAGCGATAGCGACTGCGATACCACGCTCGGGGCGGATGACGGCGCGTGCGTCACCGAAGAGTGTGACCCGGGCGCGGCGCAGCTCTGCGCCCCCGGCCCGCAAGTGTGTTCCAAGGTGTGCAAGATCCCCGAGTGCGGTAACGGCGAACTGGAGTGCGACGAGGAATGCGACCTGGGCGCCGACAATCTGGTTCCCGGCAGGGGCTGTACCGCCGCCTGCAAGCGCAACCTGGTCGGGCACAACGAGATGCGCGGGCCCCGCGAATGCGCCGGCGCCTGGACGCTCGACAACCCGCCGCGCAAGGTCAGCCACCGCCTGCAGGCCTGCCACGACGGCGCGACGGGTGACCTCGATTCCATCAGCGGCCAGTGCACGTTCCACGTCGGTGTCTGCCTCGACCGCCCGGGCGTGCGTGGCTGCACCGCCAATGGCGTGGTGTCGTTCGACATGCTGGGGTTCAATGTGAACAAGGCGGAGCAGGCGGCGGACGTGCAGCACCTGACCGACGCGATCGCACAAATGGCACCCAACGCCTCCAGCGTTCCCGGCCGCTGCCGCGTGGGCTTGAAGGGGAAGGTCTGCTCGGCGGATATCGAGTGCGACGCCGCCTTCGGTTCCCTCAAGGGCCGCTGCGACATCGGCACGGGCGTGCTGTTCTCCCCGGCGCTTACCTTCAACGCCTGCACGGCGGGGGTCGACGTCGTGGTGAAGGCCGGCGACACGCTCCGCTTGCGGGCGCGTGTGCGCCCGGTCACCGGGCTGATGGACGAGGACCGGCTCTACCTGGTGTGCCGCCGGTAGCCGGCGGCCAACCGGGAGGGCAGGGAAGCGGAGCCAGATCCGGCGGCACGAACCGCAGCTTGGCTTCCGGCGAAAGCATGCGCTGGCGCGTATAAAACAGCCGCGGCAGCGTCCGCGTCAGCAGGTGCGGATTCGCGGCACAGAAGTCGATCGAGCTGGCACCGGCGCCGGCCGATTGGATCGTCGCCCAGATCAAACACATGAACGTGCACGTCAGCGTTTCGTGGTAACCCATCTCGACGCCGTCAACGATCCCGAGGGCGGCGTTGAGCGTCCGAATGCCGGCGCCCATCTTCGCCAGCGCCGCCGGGAACGGATCGCGTTGCAGATGCAGCCAGGCGACCCGCACATGCGCCTGGTGCGTCCACTCCGGCTTTTCAATCGTGCAGCCTTCAAACGCGTCGAGCAATGCGGCGTCGTCCACCGTTGAACCCCTTCTGAGCTGACGACTCTCTGGCGAGCTCACACCAGCAGGCGTGCCATGCATGGCCAAGGCGCGCGCTGAATGCAAGTCTGTATGCCCTGTGACCGATGCGTGTGACATTGCCGTCGTTGGCGCCGGTGCGGCGGGACTGGCGGCCGGGATCTTCGCCGCCGAGGCGTCGGAGCGCGCTGCCGGCGCGGGACGGTCCGCGCGCATTGTCCTCCTGGACGGCGCCAAGAAGATCGGCGCGAAGATCCTCATCTCCGGCGGCGGGCGGTGCAATGTCACCCACGATGCCATTCGCCCCGAGGACTTCAACGGCTCGCGGCACGTGGTGCGGAACATCCTCGCCGCGTTCGATGAGCAGGCAACGGTGCGTTGGTTCGCAGGGCTCGGGGTGCCGCTGAAGCGCGAAGCCACCGGCAAGCTGTTTCCGGTCACGGACAGCGCCGGCACCGTCCTCGAGGCACTGCGCGGGCGCTGCGACGCCCTCGGGGTCAGCATCCTGGCTGCACATCACGTGCACGACGTGCGGCGCGCCGGGCCAGCGGGCTTCGTCGTCGAGCATGGGCACGGCGTGCTCGACGCGCAACGCGTCGTCATGGCGACCGGCGGCCGCTCGCTGCCCCGCACCGGCAGCGACGGCACGGGTTGGGAGATCGTGCGCCGACTCGGCCACAGCGTCAGCGAGACCGATCCGGCCCTGGTTCCGCTGGTGCTGCAGAAGGGGCACCCACACGCTTTCCACGCTGACCTGTCCGGAGTTTCACAGCCGGTGGAGCTGTCGACGTTCGCGGACGGCAAGCGGATCGACCGGCGCAGCGGCAGCATGCTGTGGACGCACTTCGGCGTCAGCGGGCCCGTCGTCATGGACGCCAGCCGGCATTGGGTCATCGCGCGCCGCCGCGGAGGGCCGGTGGAGATGCGGTGCAGCTTCTTTCCGGGGCGGAGCCTTGAGGACGTCGAGCGCGGGCTCATCGAAGCGGCGGCATCACGGCCGCGCCTCTCGGTTGCGCGCCGGTTGGCCCAAGACCTTCCTGACCGACTGGTGGCGGCGCTGCTGCGCGTCGCGGACATCGATCCCGCGCTGCGCGTCAGCCAGCTCGCGCGGGCGCAGCGGCGACGGCTGGTGCACGCGCTGACGGCCTTCGTACTCCCGGTCGAGCGCGAGCGCGGGTGGGACTTTGCCGAGGCAACGGCCGGCGGCGTGCCACTGGACGAGATCGACTATCGCACCATGGCATCGCGCCAGGTCGCGGGACTTTACCTGATCGGTGAGATGCTGGACTGCGACGGGCGCATCGGCGGCTTCAACTTCCAATGGGCCTGGGCGACTGGCCATTTGGGCGGCAGAGCCGCAGCACGGTCGCTCGCGAGCGTGGAACGCTGAGACCCGCGCAGCGACGATTGCGGCGCGCGTCGGCTCCGTGGCATGGTCAGCCGCAAGGAGGCGATGTGCATGGACTGTGACCTCATCTTGCGAGGCGGCACGATTCTCGATGGAACAGGTGCGGAGGGTTTCGCCGGCGCGGTTGCGGTGACCGGCGGCCGCATCGCAGCGGTTGGCGACGTCGGCGATCTGCATGGTCGGAGCGTGATCGACTGCGACGGCAAGGTGATCGTGCCCGGCTTCATCGACATGCACTCGCACAGTGATTGGGTCATCCCGCAGCCCGACCACGGCGCGGTGCTGGCGCCGTTGCTCGAGCAGGGCATCACCACCATCGTCGGCGGCAACTGCGGCTGCTCGCCGGCGCCGTTTCTGCCCGGCAATCGGGAGTTGCTGCCGCTCGTCGGCCGCATGCTGCACGATCGCGATCTCGACTATTGCTGGACCGGCATGGGCGACTTCCTCGCGACCATCGAGCGTCAGGGCTTGGCGTTGAACCTCGCGCAGCTCGTCGGCCACGGCACGCTGCGCGCCGCTGTGAAACGTATGACCTCGTCAGCAGCGACGCCGGACGAGGTCGCCGCCATGGCCGACCTGGTGCGCGCGGCGCTCGACGAAGGGGCCATCGGGCTTTCGACGGGGCTTGGGTACGCACCCGGCGTGTTCGCCGACACCGATGAGCTGCTTGGGATCACGGCGCCGCTGAAGGAGCGCGATGGTGTCTACACCTCGCACGCCCGCAGCTACATCGCGCTCGGCCGCCTCGACGATCCGGAGCAAGTGCCGTCGAATCTGCGGGCGCTCGACGAGACCGCGGCGGTGTATCGTGCCCACGGCGTCCGCGTGCAACACTCCCACCTGATCTTCGTCGGCGACGCGACGTGGCCGACCACCGATCGCGTGCTGGAGCATCTCGACCAGCTCGCCGCGGACGTCGACATCGCTTGCGACGCGTTCCCCTACGTCGGCGGCAACACCACGCTCGTGGTGTTCATGCCGCCGTGGGCGCTCACCGACTTGCGGGCGGCGGTGAACGATCCGGAACAGCGCCAGCGCGCCGCAGCGACGCTGAACTGGGTGCTGCCGCACCTCGGCATGCGTTGGGCGGACACGCAGATCCTCTGGGTCCCGGATCGCCGCCTGGCACAGTACGAAGGCATGAGCATCGCCGACATCGCCCGCGCCCGCGGCACCGACGCGACCGAGACCTACCTCGATCTGGTCGGGGAGCTGGGGAGCCAGACGCGCATCATGAACTGGAACTACAGCGGCCGTGACGACGAGGAGGCGAGCTTGCGCAAGGTGCTGCAGCACCGGCTGACCTGCATCGAGACCGACACGATTCTCACCGGCAACGGCGTCGACAACCCGGCCTCGTACGGCACCTTCCCGCGCGTCCTCGGCCGTTACGTGCGTGAGTTGAAGCTGCTGTCGCTCGCCGACGCGGTGCGGCGCATGACGAGCCTGTCAGCGCAGCGCATGGGCCTGCGCGACCGCGGTCGCATCGCGCCGGGACTGGCGGCGGATCTGGTGGTCTTCGATCCGGCGACCGTCGGTGACCACACGACGCGGCAAGCACCGAACCGTTCGCCCGCGGGGATCGAGACGGTGGTGCTCAACGGGGTCGTGGTGGTCGGGAACGGTAAGTTTGATCGCGCGTCGCGCGCCGGCCAAGTGCTGCGTCGCAGCTGATGCCGCATGAAACACAACGGCCCCCTGCGTCGTATGGCGCAGGGGGCCGTTCGCTCGTGAACGTTTCCCAATCAGCAGTGTGCTAGGCGGCTGGCTGAGCAGCGCGCTGCGACCGCCACAGGCCCAGGCCGCCGACGCCAACCAGGATCGCCGCCAGAGCCGTCAGCCCCATCTGCGACGCGACCGGCGCTTGGCTTGGGAAAATGACCGCCGCCTGGTTGGTGAGGATGCTGAAATGATTCGGCGTAATGAACGTCAGGGATGGGAACAGCGGGATCCGGTTCCCGGTGAGGGCGCTTCCCGCATAGTTGGCACAACAGGTTGACGCGACTTTGATCGAGCGCGGGGTGTTCGAGCTGTACGTGTGCGAGAAGACGCCGCGGTATACGTGGGGCGGCCCCACCGCAACGGCGGGATTGATGGTTGCCCCCGGCAGAGTTGCCCCATCTCCCCAGTTGATCGCTGGAATGTTGAAGACTGTGATGAGGCCCAGAGTTCCGCCGTTTGGGTACACGACGGTCAGCGAGTTGGTCGACGTATACATGGTGACCGCAATATTCACCTTGTGGGTCGTCGGGTCCGCCGAAGTTACCGAGGCTTTGAGGCCGTCGATGTGGTGTGCCCATGCCGGCTGTACGGCAAGCGTGGCGGTTAGCAGCACCCCCATGACCAAGGCGATCCGCGGTGAGTTCCGTCTTTTACGCATCGTTTTCCTCCGCTTGCTGTCGCTTCCCTCACGAAACTCGACAGGTAGGCTCCTACACGGAGGAGGGCGCCAAGTCAAGCGAAAATCCTGAGGCCTGTGGCCCCGTGGCCGGTAGGAGGGCGCTATTCGGCTGCCGGAGTTGCGGGTGCGGACGGCAGATCCGCCAACCGGCGGCGGATTTCCGCGGCTTGCGGGTGTTGCGGGGCGTGCCGCAGCACGGCGTTGTAGTGGATGCGGGCACGGGCCGGATCCGCCAGCGGACCCGCATACAGGTCGCCGAGCTCGAGGTGGACATCAGGTTGGCTCGGAACCTGGCGCAGCACTTCTTCAAACATCGCCGCTGACTCTTGGGGCCGGCCCGCCTTCCGAAGCGTCGTGGCCAGGTTGTTGCGTGCCTGCCAGTACGTGGGTTCGACCTCGAGGGCATGGCGGAAGGCGACCTCCGCCTCCGCAAAATGTCCCTGCTCGTCCAGCGCGATTCCGAGATTGCTCCACCCCTCGGCGAGCTTCGGTGCGATCTCCACGGCCCGCCGCGCGAGCCCTTCGGCGCGCTGCCAGTTCGTTCGGTTGATGGCGATCGCCGCCAGGTTGTTGAGCGCATCGGTTTGCTCGGGGTGCTCCGCGATGACCGCTTCGAATTCCGCCTCCGCTTCGTCGACCCGGCCGGAACGGTATAGGGCGATCGCCCGATTGTTGCGCGCCCCGGGATGATCGGGGGCGCTCTCCAGCACGCGCGCGTACTCGGCCAACGCCTCAGCGGTCCGTCCCTGATCCGCCAACCAGGCGCCGAGGGCGACATGGACGTCCGGTCGAAACTCGGGGTCGAGCCGGATGGCTTCGCGTAAATGCCCCTCGGCTTCGGCACCGCCGCGACGGGCGAGCAGCATGCCCAGCCGCGCATGCAGATCTGTATCGTCCGGTTCCCGGCGCAACCCTTGGCGATACGACTCGACCGCCTCGTCCGTGTGGTCCGTACGCTCCTGCAGCTCGCCCAACAGCCGCCAGCCGAGCACCAGAAAGGGATCGTGCTCCAACGCCTTCCTCAGGCGGGTCTCGGCCGCCGCAAAGTCGCCCTGACGCATCTCCACCAAATGGGCGAACACCGCGTTGAGCCGTGGATAGTCGGGATTGTCAGCGAGCGCCTGACGGAGGATCTCTTCGGCCTCGCCGTCGCGATGCAGCTTCTGCAGCAGCTGCGCTTTCTGGATGTACGCGTCCGGGTCGCGCCGGTCGATCTCGAGAGCGGTTTCCACCTGCGCCAGAGCGGCCTCGTCTCGACCGCGTCGCGCTTGGAGCGTGGCATACAAGAGATGGAGGCGGGCGTACTTCGGATCGACGGTCAAGGCCTTTTGGAAGGCGCCTTCTGCGTCATCGAATCGCTTCAGCTCGGCGAGAACGTTGGCCAGCTCGATCAATGCGGCGAGGTTGTTGGGGTCCTTCTTCAGGATGGTCAGCAGCTCCTCTTCGGCTTGGGGATAGAGACGGTCACCGCTCAGCAGCCGCGCGCGCTCGAGCCCGACGTGCAGATCAATCACGTCCTTGGGGTCCGGACGGCTGCCCTCCGCGTGCAGGGCTCCGCTGCCCTCCGCAAGATAGCCGAGGCTGCGCAGCCGTTCGGCGGTCGCCGAGTCGAGCAGCAGCGTGACCTCACGTTCCGGTGCGCCCGCGCTCGGCAGAAACTCCTTCAGGGCCCGCTGCAGGTCGTGCGCGGCGCCCGGTTGCTGGGCGAACTGATTGGCGAGCTCGCGCGGATCGCGCTTGAGATCGTAGAGCTCGGGCCCGGGCGCATCGATGAACTTCCATTCGCCGACTCGCAGCACCCGCAGCTTGGCCCAGCCGTAGGTGTAGAACGGCAGGTAGGTCTCCGAGTACAGCGGCCGCAAGAAAGGGAGGTCGCGCCCCTCCATGAGCGGGACCGTGCTGCGTCCCGCCAGCGAGGCATCCGGGGCCATGCCGAACAGATCGAGCACAGTGGGCACGACGTCGACCTGACTCACCGGTGGCTCGATGCGCAGGCCGGCGGGTCCGCCGGGGAGCTTGACGATCCACGGGACGTGCAGCGTCGCGTCGTAAGCGAGGATGGCGTGCGTTTGCTCGCCGTGCTCACCCAAGCTCTCGCCGTGATCGCCGATCACCGCCACCACGACGCGCTGCTCTCCGCCGAGCCGGGGGTGCTCGAGCAGGTGACCGATCTGCGCATCCATGTACGCGATCTCGCCGTCGTAGAGGCGATCCCGGTATTGGTCGCGATACGGCGGCGGCGGGGAGTATGCGGCATGTGGGTCGTAGAGATGCACCCAAAGGAAGAACCGATCGCCGGCGCTCAGCGTGTCGAGCCACGCCCGTGCCGCTTGCACGGTCACCTCCGCTGGGCGGTCCGGCACCATACGCGGCTGTCGTTCCCGCCCGGCGGCGAGGTCGTCATCATAGACTTCAAAGCCCTGATCGAGCCCGTAGCGCCGTTCCAACACTGCGGCGGACACGAAGGCGGCGGTCCGTAGGCCGCTCGCGCGCAGTCGTTCGGCCAGCGTGGTGACTTCCTGCGGGACATAGTGGGTGCCGTTGTTGCGGACACCGTGTCGCGGCGGATAGAGGCCCGTGTGGATACTCGTGTGCGCCGGCAGCGTGATCGGCGCAACGGCAAAGGCATGCTCGAACGTGATCCCCTCGCGGGCCAACGTGGCGAGGGTGGGCGTTTCGATGTTGTCCGCGCCGTAGGGTTGCAAGTGATCGGCGCGGGTCGTGTCGACCGTTACCAGGAGCAGCGACCGTGCGTTGCGCGCGATGGTGAAGCGGGGCGGCGGGCCGACGGCGCGGCTGGAGTAGAACGTCCACGCCGCGATGCCGAGACCGGCAAGAATGAAGACGACGGAGACAGCACGCACGATGTTGGGCGACTTCGACGGGGAGGTTGTTGGCGGCATCGCGCCGTCATATATGGTCGTCCGCGGCTGTCTTTTCAAATGGAGGGGGAACACGATCCGATGAATTGCAACTCACGCAAGCTGTCGATCGTCGCCGTCGGCGCTGCTGCTATGTTGGCCATCGCTACGCTCCCGACACTGGTGGCGGCAGACCCGACCCCCAGCGCCCCGTCCGTCACACCGGCCAGCGCAGCGTCGGAGATCAGTGGCGCAGACAAGACGCGGGCGTTGATCGAAGGGATCTGGTGGAACCAACCGGACATGATGCAAGCGCTGCGGCTCAACCAGCAGCAGCGGCAGCAAATGGATCGGCGGTTGATGCAGCTGATCGAAGACCGCCGCGCCGCTCGGTCGCGGCTCATCGAACAACAGCGGACGTTCGCCGACGCGCTGGCGCAGGGGAACTGGGACACGGCGCGCGCGGCGGGAGCAGTCCTCCGTCAGGGCGTGGCCGACGCCATTGATGCGCAGACCGGCCTGAAGATCGATGTAGTGTCGTGGTTGGACGGGGAGCAGCGCCAGATCTTCGTGCGCGACTATCCCAACCTGCTGCAGCGTCCCTGGGTGGTCGGAGCGCGGTGAGCCGTCGGCGCGCTACCAGGCGTAGGCTTCCGGTGCCTGCCCCCCGGGACCCGGCCACATGCGATCGAGCTGAGCCAGCGCGTCGCCGCTCAATTTGATTTCCACGGCGCGCAGCGACCCGGTGAGCTGCTCCAGCGTGCGCGGTCCGATGATCGGCGCGGTCACGACGGGATTGTGGAGCAACCACGCCACCGCCACGTCGGCGGGTGCTTCGCCCAGCTGCTTGCAGAACGTCTCGTACGCCTCGAGTCGGGCGCGGTGCTTCTCCAGTGTCTTCTGGATGCGCTCCGACCCCCGGCGGCCTGCGGACGCCTGGCGCGCGACGCCGCCGAGTAAGCCTCCGGCCAGCGGGCTCCACGGAATGAACCCAAGCCCGAAGGCCTTGCACACCGGGAGGACCTCCAACTCCACGGTGCGCGCGTTCAGGTTGTAGAGACTCTGCTCGCAGACGAGGCCCATGAAGTGGCGTTGCGCCGCCAGGCAGTTGGCCTGGGCGATGTTCCACGCCGCGAAGTTGCTGCTGCCGACGTAGAGCACCTTGCCGGCACGGACCAGCTGCTCCATCGCTTGCCAGATTTCCTCCCACGGTGTGTCGCGGTCGACGTGATGCATCTGGTAGAGGTCGATGCGATCGGTCTGCAGGCGCCGCAAACTGTCCTCGCAGGCGCGGATGATGTGATAGGCGGAGAGATGCTGGTCGTTGGGTCCGCTACCCATGCGCCCGAAGACCTTGGTCGCCAGGACGATGCGCTCACGCCGGCCGTCGCCTTGCGCCAGCCAACGACCGACGATCTGTTCGGTGATGCCGGCACCCGTCTGGCGACCATACACGTTGGCGGTGTCGAAGAAGTTGATGCCGAGCTCCCGGGCCTTGTCCATGATGGCCCAGCTGTCCGGTTCGCTGGTCAGTGGCCCGAAGTTCATCGTGCCCAGACACAGCGGGCTCACCTGCAAACCGGTTCGGCCGAGCTTGACGTCGTGCATCGTGATCTCCTTCAATCAGGTGGCACGCGTGGCGGCGCGATCACCCTTCTGCGGTAGCGCCACCGGCGTCGGGCCAGGTGGCGATGACGTCGTCGCCGCGAACGGTGAGCGGCACGCGGGTCAGGAACTTCCCGAACGGCGGTCCGGAGACGCACTCGCCGCTGTCGGGCTGATAGCAAGCACCGTGGGTGGCACACTGAATGTACTGCAGGTCTTCGGTCATGAACTGATTGTCGATCCAGTCCATGCCCATCGGCACGTGGCAGCAGCGGTTCACGTAGGCGTACAGCGTGCCGCTGTGGTTGACGACGAAGCATTCCTCCTCGCCTGCGGGGCTGCGCAGCAGGAACTTCTTGGTGGCTCCGGGCTGCAGCTCGCCGACGCACGCCACCACGACGGCCCCGTTGCGCTCGTTCACCATCGCCAGCACGCTAACACAGCCGCCCGATGGATTGAATGGAGTTGCCGCGCGCATCGCTGGGACACTGGCCGGTCCGAGTGCAACCGTTCCTCGATTGTGCAAGATGCTCTGCTCGCTTGATGCCGACCCTAACAACGACACGCCATGGAACCTGATTCGACACCATCGATCCCAGGACGGAGCACAAGAACGAGAACGCTGGCTGCGGGTCTACTTGTGGTCCGGTGCGTGACCTTTGTGGTCCCGATCGTCGCGCTCACGTCTACCGAACCGACCACCACATGTGTCGGCGACTGCGCCGGCACCCACACCGTGGCCGTCAACGATCGCATCACGCTGGTGAATGTTGCGCTGGGCAACGCCGACGCTTCGGCATGCCCGCTTGGGATTCCTGGCGGTGCCTCGGTGACCATCTCGATGATCATTCAGGCCGTTCACAACGCGCTCAACGGGTGCCCGACTCCTTCGTCAACGCCGCCAATGCCCACCCCAACCGAGACGCCGATCCCGAGAACGCCGGCTCACTTCTGCGACCTTCCCGGCTCGGTCCAGACCACGGCGGACGGCCTCGTCATCGTCCCCGGCGGACGGGCGGACACGCCGGATCTCAGCTTCCTGCACTTGCCCGTCGGCTTCTGCGCCCACTTTTTCGCCACAGTCGGCAACACCCGCCAGCTGCGTTTCGCCCCCGGCGGCGAGCTGTTCGTCGCTTCGCCCACGACGACCACGACCGGCGGCGGGCCGGGTGGCCGGGCGTCGATCATCGTCCTCCCCGACGACGATCACGACGGAGTGGCGGACGCGCCGACGACCTTCCTGGGCCAATTGCCCTCGACCCAAGGCCTGCTCTTCACGAGCGGCTACTTCTACTACCAAGCCGGCACAAAGATCATGCGGGTGCCTTACACGAAGGGTGATCGCACCCCATCGGGCGGCAGCGAGCAGGTGGCGGATATTACCATCTACTTCTCCGGCCTTCACTGGCCCAAGCCGCTCGACGTCGCCGATAACGGCACCATCTACGTCGGCAACGGCGGGGATCAATTCGAGGCCTGCGACCCGGCGCACCCCTTCCACGGCGGGATCCTCGAGCTCGACGGTTCACCCGGCGGCAGCCCCGTGGCCCAGGGCTTCCGCAACCCCATCTCGTTGCGCTGTTCGCGCGGCCACAACCTCTGCTTCGCGATCGAGCTGGCCCGAGACTTCTCGGCGTCGGAGGGCGGGCGGGAAAAGCTCGTGCCGATCCGGCAGGGCGACGATTGGGGCTTCCCCTGCTGCGCCACCAAGAATCTGCCGTATCCCGACATCCTTCCGGTCCCGGACTGTTCCACCGTCGCGTCCGAGACCAACTCGTTCCTCATTGGCGACACGCCTTTCGATCTGGATTTCGAGATTGGAATATGGCCGGCGCCTTGGAACAACCGGGTATATGTCCCCCTGCACGGCGTGTTCGGGAGCTGGCAGGGTGCACGCGTGGTCGCCATTGGGCTGGATCCAGTGACCGGGCAGCTGCTCCCCGGCTCTGATCTAGACGGCGCGCCCAGCGGAGCTCTGTCGGATTTCGCCACCGGTTGGGATGACGGCACCTTGTCCCATGGCCGACCGGCCGCCGTGGCGTTTGCCGCTGACGGTCGCCTGTTCTTGGGCAACGACAACACCGGTGACATCGTCTGGATTGCGCCGCTGGGATTGTGAGTCGGGCCGCGGCGACTGCGGGACGAAGCTTGCTAACGTGCCGTGGCCGCCGCCAGAGCGCGACGGACCAACGGCGTGATGAGCGCATCGTACAGCGCACGGTCGTAGTGCTCGCGGTAGCGCGCCAGTTGCGCGTCGAGCATCTGGCGTGTGAACAGGCGCCCACCGCGCACCACCGCCGCGATGCTGTCGAGTGCGGCGAGATCGTGCGTCGGATCGTCGCGGAAGATCACCAGCTCGGCGGGAGCTCCAGGACGCAGCTCGCCCAGACCTTCGATCCCCAGGAAGCGCGCCGAGACCTGCGTCGAGAGCATGAGCGCCTGCTCCGGAGTGAGCCCGGCCTTCGTGAACAAGCGCAGCTCGCGGTGCAAGCTCGCCCCTGGGACTACGAAGGCAACGAGGGTGTCGGTACCCGTGTGCAGCTCGACCCCCGCGTCGAACAGGCGTTTGACCGTGCGCAGCTCGGCTTGGTGGGCGGCACGCACCATCTCGAAGTCGTCGTGGGCCAGTGAGCGCGCGGCGCTGATCCCGACCTCCGGGCTCCAGATCACCTCGCGATAGAAGCGCGGCAGCAGCAGTGCGTCCGGCTCGCGCAGGATCGCTTCCCGGTTTTCTTGCGCCGCGAGCCGGTCGATGGTGACCAGCGTCGGCGTATGCGCGATATGGTACCGTAGGCTGGCGTCGACGATCGCGTTGAGGCGGGCGTCGTCGAGCTGCAGCCAGGCGCGAAGGATCTGCGGAAAGCGGATCGACGGATCGCTCAGCGGCGGCGGCACGCCGATCAGGTGCTGGGCGTCGTCGAGGCGCGCGACCTCGAACGGGACGTGACGCGGCACGTGGCCAATGACGGGCAGGTGCCGCGCCCGCGCTTCCTCGCGCACGGCGGCGAGCGTCTCCGCGTCGAGCTCGTTGTACGCCTTGACGCAATCGAAGCCCAACTCGGCGACGCGGCGCACCGCGGCGCGGCCTTCCGCGGGAGTGTGCACGACAATGGAGTTGCGCCACAGGGGCGGATCGCCGTCAACGAACGGACCGCACGCCACAATGCGCGGGCCGGGAAACCGCCCCGCGGCGACGCCCTGGCGCGCCGGCGCGGTGCTCTGGCCATCGGGGTCGCCGGCGTCACGCAGGGCGGTCACTCCGTGATAGAGATGGAGGAACGCGAACAGTTCCGTCTGGCCCGGAAGCGACGGCGGGGGGAAGTGCGCGTGCATGTCAGTCAGCCCAGGCAGCACGAACATCCCCACGAAGGGTCCCGCGGGCGCTGCGGATGCCGGCTCCACCCGCACGATGCGCGTCCCTTCCACCACCAGCCGCATTGCCGGTCGCCGCGTCGCTCCCGGCTCGACGAGCGTCACCCCCTCGAGCACGGCCCCTGGATCGGGCAGCTCGAGAGGCGGCGGCGGCCACACGATCACGTAGATCGCGAGCGCTGCCGCACCAGCCAGCACGACGAGTGCGACGACCAAACGGACGACGATGCGCATGGTCACCTCCGGCGCGGCGCTCAGTCGTCTTCCACCCGGGCGGGAAACCGCTCGAGGTAGAAGGCGAAGCGCCGGCGCAGCGCCGCGGGCTCGATGCCGAAGTCGGCGCGTAGGTCGTAGACCACGCGGCCGTACTTGCCGCGCGGGTTGTTGGTCATAAAGCTGTCGAGGCGGGCGCGCGCCACGTCGGTCATCGGCAATCCGGCGAGGGCGTAGATGCGTTCCACCATGGCGACGTCGTCGGCCATGAACTCGTGGAAGAGCACGTCGAGGCTCTGCTCCTCCGGGAGTCGATCGCGATCGCGCACGCAGGCGCGTAGCAGCCGCTCGATCCGCTCGATCCAGTATTCGGCGGTGTCGCGCGTGTCGACGCGCGTGCGCCGCAGGCGCGCACCATAGGCGAGCATGGTGATCGCCGATTGGATGACGCCGACCGGGTCGCGATGCGTGAGGACGATGGTCGCGTCGGGGAACGTTTCGTAGAGCGGCACGAGCTGCTCGAGGTGCTGCGGCGACTTGAGCACCCAGCGGTCCGGACCGCGCAACCATTGCAGTGCCTGGAGCGCCTTCTTCAGGTACGCGTAGTGCGGCCGCTGATCGTAGGAGAGATAGAAGTCCCGCCAGCGCGGCACGCGCGCGTACCACTCGAGGTTGTAGGTCGAGAAGTCGAGCTCCTGCACCTCGATCTC
>CAZCGA010000099.1:0-25592 GCA_964498075.1 uncultured Binatia bacterium (SeqCode)
CGGATCCGAGCAACGGCATCGGCGCGGCGGCCGCGACGGGCGGCCTCCTCGGTGCCGGAGCGGCCGCCGGCGGGGCAGCCGGGGGCCCAGGTGGCCCAGGCGGCCCATCAGGTCTAGCAGCGCCGGACAGTCGCCGCGATCCTCGTGCTCCCGACCCCACCGATGACGTGGGCGATCAGACCCCGCGGCCGACGCTGCCGCCACGGACGCCTTATCCGATGCACCTCCGGTTCTCGGATCTATTGGAGGAATGGTGCGGGCACATTCTCGGTCTCGATCCGAACAACCCAGACGGACGGGGCTCCGCGCCGGCGTCCAAAGCGTGAGGGGGACGACGCGATGAATACGCCATCGACGGCCGGGCCGGGTAGCCGCTCGCTGCCGAGCCTGCTGCTCCACGGCGGCCTCGTCCTCGCGGCAGCCGTGTTCCTGTGGCAGATCCCCTACTTCGCACGTGGCAGTGGAGAGGCCCTCCTGCTCAACCTCTGGTATCACTTCTATGTCCTCGCGTGGCTGCTCGTGATCACGGCGATTGGCAGGACCCTCCCGCTTCGGGTCCTGGCCACGGCGTTCTTCGTCGGTTTATTCGTGTCGATCACCGCAGCGCTCGGCATCGGGTACCCCCTTGGGGACATCCTCGGCAAGACGAACAGGCTCTTCGATTCGGTCCTCGTGCCGATCCTCGAAGAATCCGTGAAGGGTCTGCCGATCCTGCTGTTCTTCTGGTTCGTGGCTCGGCGGGGCTCGTGGCAGCCGTCCATGACGGACGGGCTGCTGCTGGGCTTTCTCATCGGAGCTGGTTTCGCGGTGTACGAGGACGCCTTGTACCGCCGCACCTTCGGAAGCGGGTTCGGCGTCTCCGATCTGACGTTCATCCTCCCAACGGTGGACAACTATCGCCTGATCGGCGGGGGGCGCCAGTTCGGCTTCTATCACGCCCAGTGGACCGCCCTGCTGGGGCTCTCGATCGGCGCGGCCTTCTTCTTCCGGCGTCGATTCCGCCTGTCGTGGCTCATTCCGGTAGCGGCCTTCGGCGTCGTCGTTCTGGATCACGCGCGCGTTGGGGCTGATTGAACGGTTCGAACGCGCCGAAGGCACCCTCAAGGCTGCGCTCGACCGAGCTCGCGAGCAACTCAATGCGGCACAACAGCGGTCGCAGGAATTGAGCGCATCGTCACGCCCGCGGCGGGGCACGAAAGACGCGACCGCTGCCGCGGATGCTGCTGGCGAGGCTGCGAAGACCGTCGAGCACTGGCGCTCAGAGGTCGCTGCGCTCAGCCGCTGCCGCGATGCAACGCCGGCTGACCTGGTTGCTACCGCGCGCGCCGGCATCTCGAGGGTCATGGTGCTGATGCTCAACCGGCAGGGTCGGGATATCGCCGCCGGAATCGAGAACCTGCTCCAGCAGAGTCGACACTATGTTGCGGTTGCGCTGCAGCGCGTGGAGGAGCATGCCCGCTTGTGCGCGACGGCTGAGACCGTAGCAGACGGCCCCATCCTGCGGGCGCTCCGCTTCAAGATCCCTGTGGCCTGGCTGGCGATCCAGGCGGCCGGGCTGCCAGAGCTGATTGATGTGCCGCGCGAGCCCGCTCACGGCAAAGCGCGCAAGCCTGGTGCCTCGCTCTGGGGGAGGGCGGCGCGTGCGTAGTGCGGCACCAGCACCCCGGCCGGGAAGATCACGGGGCCCAGGGGTGGTGACGGCCGTCGAAGCTGAGGCAGTGTGATGCGCATCGCGTGGCTGAGCGCTCATCCGAGCGTCCCGACCGGTTATGGAAACCAGGCGATCCTCGCAGGCTTCGGGGCAGGAGGGCTACAGGGGCGAGATCGGGCCGCGCACGGCACGAACAGCCGCCACGAACGCTTTGTCGCTTACCTCAATCGCGAAGGAGTACGGGCTATATGCTGCGGTCGAGCTCAATGAGTACGTCGTGGCAGACCAGTAACCCGCAGAGGTAGAGGTGCAGCTGCACGTCGCGACGGTGCAACCGCTCGCGCACCCTTGCTGAAACGGCGCGCGGAAGGACACCACACGCGGGACGCCGAAATCCGTCACGCTGCGCAGTTCGTTCACGTTCGGGATTCGCCAATCGCTGTAACCCGCAAATCCTTTCCCACCAAACACCGGGTGCGTTTCCGCGTTGATCATGTCCAACCAGTCCCAGATCGTTTCTTGAAAACCATCGCCGGACCATCGGTACACATTGCCCGCGTCGTGAAGACCGCCGCTCCGGTCCTTCTTCTCCCACATCAGGCGCGTGTTTGCATCGGTGATGGTGCCGTCACCGTTGTCGATGAGCCGTGAGGCGCTCCCTAGCGTGAGCGCGCCGTCGTCCGGTACGGGAACGGGCTGGCCCGCCGCCCCCTTCCTGGCTGCTGGATAAGACACACTTTGGCCTGTAGCCGGCAGCGGGCAACCGCTCGATCCGTCCAAATCTACTGGCCCGCGGACCGCGCGAACGGCCAAGCTCGCTGTCTTCGACAATCTCGGGGTGATGTAACCTGCGCCGAAGCCGAGGGTGTAGCCGCTTCCTTCGTCGCTGGAAGTGCTGGACCAGTGTTCTTGGGGAATCGTGCAGCTACACGCCGGCGACACGCATCGCCGAACGCAGTTGAGGCGAAAGACTGGGTAGGCGGTGGGGTTTGCTGTCGCGTAGTTCACGAGGCTCCACAGCTCGTTGATGTTTGGAATGCGCCAGTCGGTACGTCCAGCGAAGCCGGCGCCTCCTTCGGCGTTCACGGCATCCAGCCAGTCCCAAATCGTTTCTTGTGTGCCATCCCCTGACCACACGTACGTGTTTTCAAGGTCGTGCAGGCTGCCAGAATCGTCCTTCGCCTCCCACATCAAGCCGGTGTTCAGGTCTGTGATTGTGCCGTCTCCATTGTCGAGATAGCGAGCCGGCAGACCCGCGCGCACCGCACCGTCATCCAGCACCGCGACTGAACCGACCCGCGGCCGGAGGGCCGGGTACGAAGTCACCTGACCCGTAGCGGGAATCTCACAGGCCGCAGGGTTAGGCTGCGGTGTCGGGGTGGGGGCGCGACACCCCCCGTGCAGTGCAGAATTGATCACAAGAATGATCTCGTTGATCGCCACTGTCCCATCGCCATTCAGGTCACCGGGGCACTGTGCGCTCACGGCGTGTGTTTGAACCGTTGCCAGAACGAGAGCCGCAGCCGTCGTAAGAAGTCGTGCTCGGGCGAAGTAGTCAAACCTGCGCATGGGAGGACCTCCCGATCCCCCCACGTAGTCCAGCACGAAGCGGCAAACAAGCGCGTGGCCATCTGGGGCAGAGGTTGCGTGATCAGCGGTTGCATGCCGGGCGATTGACAGCGGCGGCTAGCGAGCACCATGACCCCGCGCACGGAAGTGCTTCGCCCGCAAGTCACAGCACCACCGCGCATCAGTCGCGGCCGGCTACGGCCTCCTCCACCATCTGGACCGCGGCCTGCTCCCGAGCGCACCAATTGACGAGCGCGTTGATGTCGGATGTCGCCGCATCACCGCTGAGTACGTCGAGCACAAACAAGGGCAGATCGAGCTGTTCCGCGAGGGCCCTTGAAGAACTTAGGGCATCGTAGCTCGTGGCGTCTTCGACACTCGCAACAAAGGCAGCTACCACTTCAACGCCGGCTCGAGCGCGTGCTGATCGAATTGCGGTCTCGCTCTCAGCAGCGGGGTTCGCGCAATGCGCGCCCGGCATCGCTTCGCAGTGGATGCTTGCATCATCATCCTCGACGCTGCTGGCAGCAAGCTCGACGAGATCGCGGTTCATGATGTCGTCATCGACGCATTCGAGGAGCACCAAGAAGGGGACGCGGAGCCGCCTCGACAGCGAACGCAGATGCTGCCGAAGTTCCTGCTTAGCAACCTCGTCACTCGCGATACAACGCAGTGCGATGCGGATGACGTTGAGCCGGTGGGCTGCCAAGATCTCCCGACTGTGGCGGTCGCATCGCTGGCAGATCCAATGGGGAGAAGGTCTGCGCGGCGTACCATTGGTGCGGTCACCTCGCGCGCGCGTGCCGCTGCGGACAACGCCAGGGCCGTGGTAGTGTGTGGGGTTAGCCATAGCCTCGAACCTCCTTTCGAGTTGTCGTCAGAGCCGGCGTTGGTGCTCACAGCACCCCCCGGCTCGCCCGTTTCGGTTCTTATACTTGCCTGCAAGTACGAAGTCAACACTTGCCTGCAAGTATCGCCGCGTGGTACGGTCGCGCCATGGCGAAGAAGCGAAAGGACCCCTACGCAGTGGCCTTCGCGAGGAAGGGGGCGAAGGCCCGTGCGGAGAAGCTCAGCCCAGAACGGCGCAGCGAGATCGCCCGGAAGGCCGTCTTGGCGCGTTGGAAGAAGGCGAAGCAGCACGATGCCGGTTGAGAGGTCCTGGAGAGAATGTCACAACCGACTTCCGGAAGCGTGAAGCTGCTGACACCCGCCGACGTTGCCGAGGTGCTCCGCCTCCCCGGACCCGCGAGCGTCACGCGTGGCTGGCTGCGTCAGCATCTCCCCTGGTTGCAACTCGGCCGCCGACTCGCAATGCACCCCGACGACCTCGCACGGTTCATCGACTCACTACGGGAGGCGCGACGTGACGATCAGCCTGGACAGGGACACGGAACTCTACCGTTACCACTTCATGGCAGCGGGCACGCGCTATACGAAACGCGGCTACCCGACACAGCAGAAGGCGCGCGACGCGGAACACGAACGACGGCGCGCGGTCGCCGCGGGGCCGGTCCAAGCCTTCGCGACGTGGTCCGTGCTCGTCTCGGCATACCTTGCCGAAAGCGCACGCACCAAAAGCGCGGACTGGTGTAGGCAGCTCGGATGGAAGCTCGCGCGATGGACCGAGGAATGGGAAACACTGTCACCGGAACACATCCGGCCAGCGCACATCGCGCTGAAGCTGCAGGAGATCGCAGCGGCGGGGAATGGGCCACGCAGCGTGAACGAGTATCGACGCATCCTGCACGCGGTCTTCGGCTATGCCGTGAAGCTCGAAGCGCTCGCCCGCAACCCGGTGGCGAACATCGACCGGGCCCCGGAGCCCGACGACCCGTTGCCGCCGATATCCACGGAGCACCTCCGTCGGCTGATCCTCGCCGCGGAAGGACAGCTCAAGCGGCAACTCGTGGTGCAGGCGTCGACCGGCGCCCGCTGGATCGAATTGGCGCGGCTCCGACCGGAAGTGGTGCACCTCGATGCGGCGCCGCCGTACTGCGAGCTCCGGACGCGCAAGAAGCGCGGTGGTGGCGAACGGGCACGACGCCAGTTCCTTCCACCGCCGGCAGCCGAAGCGCTGCGCCGCCAGTTGGAGGCGGTACGATCGGAGTGGGTGTTCCCCGGCGCTCGTGGTCAGCAGCAACACGACGCGGCATCGAAGCAGCTTGCACGAGCCTGCACGCGCGCCGAACTGCCACGCTACGGATTCCACGCGGTGCGGCGGTGGTCAGGATCGACGGCGATGGCGCTGGGTGTCAGCAACAAAGTGGTGGCGCGATTCCTGGGACACACCCAGACCGCGGCGACGGAACGCTACATGACGGTGGAAGACCCGTTGCTCGTGCGTGTCGCGGAGCATCTGACCGCGACGCTGGCCGGCAAGCCGTAGGACAGTCGAACGCCAGAACGCCGATGGGTCACGCAATGACCCGACGTATGCACTCCGGCGAATCGCAGCGGTTCGTCGTTGAAAGGTACGCTCCAGCGCTGTTACTAGGGCGCATGTAGCTGTTCCCCCCTGCGGGCACCCGTAGCGTGTCTATGCAAACACCTGCAATTATGTCATACTGGTAGCGTCAACTTTCGCACCTACCACACAACGGCGGAGCCTGGGTAACTCCGGGCTCCGCCGTTCGTGTTTCTGGCGGGTGCCCATTGACGAGAGGGAGATGGCTATGGGTGGCGCGGTGATTTTTTTCACGACCGGGCATGCGGCACGCGCAGCAGGGCTCAGCGAGAGCCGCATCCGGCAGCTGGTCGATGCTGAGCGCATCCCGGCGGTACGGGCGACGGACGGATCTCGGTTGATTCTCTCTTCTGACCTTCAGAAGTTCATCGCAGGGCGCGTTCAGCCGAGGCAGGCGAACCTCCTCTCCAGCGCTGCTGTGTAGCTCGGGAGTTGCCCGTCGATGGCCAACGAAGTCATTTTATCCTTTAAAATTACCGATTCTGGAACCATCCAGATCCTCGACCAAGCCGGGAAGAAGCTCGACGAGATCGCCACCAAGGCAGAGACCGTCGGGCAGCGTGGTGCCGCGGGCTTCTCCGCCCTCGAGGCGCGCATCATCAGCGTCAACCAAGCGCTGCAACTGGGACAGAGCATCGGTGCCGAAGCGAAGCGGTTTTTTGACAGCGTCTTCGCACCGCTCCAGCAAGCCGACCAGTTCAACAAGCTGAGTCAGTCGATCGGGCTGTCGGTTCGCGACCTCACCGGGCTCTCGGTCAGCGCCAGTCTCGCCAACGTCACGGTCAACGAACTCGGCCGCGGCGTCGGCTTCTTTGCACGGCAGATCGCGGAAGGGAATCCGCTGCTCCGCACGCTCGGCATCACCTCGCACGACGTGAACACCGCGTTGGGGCAACTGGCCGACGTGTTTGTGCGGCTGCCGGACGGTCCGACGAAGACAGCCATTGCCAGCCAGCTGCTTTCCCGAAACTACCGCGAGCTGATTCCGCTGTTCAATCAGGGCAGCGAGGCACTGGCTGCGCAACGGCGCGAGTCGGAGGAGTTGGCGCTCGTCTACGGCAAGGATTTCTCGCAAGCGACCGCCAACGCTCTGGACAACCAGAAGCGGCTCGACCTGGCGCTGGCCGGCATCCGGCTCACCATTGCTGGCGAGTTGCTGCCGGTGCTCGCCGAAGTGACGAGCGATACGCTTGGCTGGATCAAGGCGAACGAGTCGCTGATCCATACCGACGTTAGAAGCTGGGCGCACGAAACGGCTGAGGGCGTGCGTGACCTTCGCAACTCGTGGGAACGCGACTTCTTCTCGTGGATCTTCGACCAGTTCGAGCGGGTATCTCAGTTTGCCGGCGGGTTGCCCGGCGCGGTGACTCCGGAACAATCGAAGCTGCTCGGAGGGTTGGCGCGGACTCGGCAGGACCGCGAAGCGCTCGATGCCGCCATTGCGGCAGGGCGCGGCTTCTCGTCTACCGCCGAACAGTTCACCCCGGTTCCGCCGGGGTTTCGCGTGGAGGCGCCGCACGTAACCGACAGTGACCTTGAGCGTCGGGCACGGGCCGCACTGGAGAACGGCAAGGCGGCAAAGGAAGCAGCCGAACAAGCCAGAGCCGCGCACGCCGCAGAGTTGCAGATCCAGACTGCCGAAGTCGCCGCGATCGAATCTGGCCTCACGTTGCGCAAGGCGGAGCTGTCCATCGCGACGGACCGCGCTGCATTGCTCCGGGGTGGCGTCAACTCGGAACAGGCGCAGCTTGATCTTGCCGCACGCCGCGATGAGATCGAACGCGCTGGCCTACAGATCAAGCTCGCATCGCTGGAGGCGGAGCAGGAATCGATTCGTTCCAGGCTTCAGACCGGCGCCGCGACGGCTGAGGATCTCGGCAACCTCATCAAATCGCGCAACGAGTGGGAAGCGGTAACGCTCACCATTGCAAAGGCACCGACCGAGGTGGACAAGCTCACCGCTGCGCTGGAGCGCTCCCACCGCGTCACCGTCGATCTCGGCGCCTCGCTGGAGTCGTCGCTGCAACGCGCCGTCGACGGCATTCTCCAGAGCGGTGGTTCGTTCAACGTGCTCGACATTGCGAAGGGCACCGGCGAAGCGCTGGCCAGCGAAATCGCAGGCGGCTTCCTCAAGGCCGAGTTGTCGAAGAATCAGTTCGACGCGATGGTCACGGAGAACTTCTCGGTCACGCTCCCCGGCATCTTCCGAACCGGCGCTGATGCACTCACGAACACGTGGTCGCGAGCCATGGAGTTCCTCAGGGTCAGCACCTCGGATGCGACCGCGGGGATTCGTGGGGACGTCTCGCAGACGGTGGACGTTATTGGCGGGAAGCTCCGCAACGTGCCTGGCGTTGGTGACGTGACCTCCCTACTCGGTGGTGGTTCCCAGGTTGCATTTGCCCGCGATGCAGCTGGCCGGCTCGTCGCGACCAACGAGTTTGGCCAGACCTTCGCCGGGCCTGCGAGCCAAGCGAGTCAGATCGTGAGTGCTGCAAGCGGCGTGGGCGGCGTGAGCGGTGGACCCAATGTCCTCGGTGCACTCGGCGGCGTTGGGTTGGTCGCCAGTGGTGCCACACAGGGCGACATTGGCGGACTGATTCAGGGAGCCGTTGGAGGCGCCATTGCCGGCGCCGCACTTGGTATCGGTGCTGCTCTCGGTGCCGGCATCGGTGCTGCCATTGTGGTCGGTATCACGGGGCTCATTGTGGGTATCCACGATCAAGGCGCGGCGCGTCGGGCGGGTTTCGATGTGGGATCACTCGGACTCGGCAAGATCTTCGGGCTCAATCGCAACGAGAATCAAATCCTCGCCGCAGTGCTTACGGGCGGGAATTCACTGTGGGTCAACGAGCTGGCGAAGAAAGCCGGATTCGGGCAGACACCGACCTTGGAGCACCGAGAAGCAAGCGTGTTCGGGAAGCTGCTCAGCGAAGCCGGCGTTCCGCTGATCACGCGACACCTGGAAGATCAAGTACTCGGGCGTCCTATCCAGGACATTGTGAGAGTTGTATTCAGCGGCGGACGGACACCGGGCGAACCGGTCAACCCACTTGGCCGACAACTGCTCGATAGTTCACCGGCACCGGAGGAGCTTCGCTCACCGATTGCCGGCCTTGGTACCGCAGTATTCAAGGATGTTGGTGCAGGCGCTGCCTTTGCGAACACCTTCACCAACAACGCGCGGCTGCTCGGTCTAACCGTGAAGCAGACGCAACAGTATCTCGATCAGTTCCTGCTGTCGATCAAGGTAGACCTACCGAGTGCGCTTGGGTCACTGAACGAGGCGTTCCTCGGCAGCCGGATCAACTACGGCGTGCACGTCCAGGAAGACTACAACAAGGCAGTAGCCGACACGGTCACGCTGATGACGCACGACCTGCCGCCGGGAGTCGACGCCGCGGCAATCGCACTCCGCAACTTCGATCAGCAGCATGGGAAGAACGTCATCGACATTCAGGCGTTCAACAAGGATCTCCAGGAGCAAGTCGACCTGTTCGGCTCTCTGCGAGATGCGTCGCGCGGTGCGGTGCGTGGAGGCATCGGCAGCATCGTCAGCGTACTGGCGAGCGGTGGCACGCCACAGGAAGCCAGTAATGCTGCCCAGCGTCAGATGCTCTCGACGTTGGAGCAGTCGGCCACCGACGCCTTCTCGCGCGGGCTGCTCGATGCCGTGCAAGAGTCGCCGGGATTCAAGGCGTACGAGCAGGCATTGGCCAATGCGGTGAGTTCTGGCTCCGGTGACCTCAGTGCGGCGATCAACCTGATCCCGCAGATTTTCAACACGCTCGGACCGGCAATGTTCGTGTTCGCCAAGGGCATCAAAGTTGTGCAGGACGCACTCGGTGTGATCGACATTGCGACCAACGCCCACGGCGACGCAAGCGGGATTCGCAACACGATCGAAGCCGCGCAGCTCACCGGGTTGAATTCACGCCAGCGGCGCGCCGCGCTCGAGCAGAGGATTGCCGGCGTCGACACACAGGAGCGGATACTCAGGAAAAAGTTTCAACTCGGGCAGATCAACGAAACCGAGTTCATCAATCAGGATCGGGCACTACTTGGCCGACGGCAAGGCTACGGTGAGCAGCTGCTGAACGATAACCCATTTGCGCCGGGCTCTGCGGCATGGCGGCGGCAACAGCAGGAAGGTATCACCGTACTGAGTCAGACCGCTGACCGGATCGATGCACTTGGCAATACCGCGCAAGCGTTCATTGACCACCAGGCCGAGTTGGCGTTGGCACTGGAACATAACACCATCGCAACCGATAGAAACACCAACGGGGTCATTACGATTGGCTTGGACCCGAACACGCCGGGTCTTCCGCCACCGACGGTAGGTGTAAACAATCCACCGGCCGGCGGTGTGAAGATTCCGCCCGCAACGGGTGGCCCAGTGTACGTAGTGAATCCGAACGATCCGGGCGACAACACCTCCGTCACGCGGCTGGGCTCCTCTGGCTATGTCGTTGCTACGAGCCGGCCGGTTGCGCGAGGGTCAGCATCGGACTCCCAGCTGGCCGCTGCCATTCGCGACCTGCCTGACCGGCTTGCCTCCGTGATGGCGAAGTTGCCTGGCGACACCACGATCAACGCCGAACTGAATGTTGAAGGAACCTCGGTGACGCCTCACGAGCTCCTGCGCGAGTTCAACCAGTTGCTGGTACAGAGCCTGCGAATCAACCAACCAGCGCGCCGGGAGATCGTGCGCATCCATGCGGGGGCCTGAGCCGCGCTCAAGCGCGCGACTATCACGGCGCACTTGCGCTGGACCGGCGACACGTCCGAGACCTAGCGGCTTCGCACCGCACTGTGTTTGCTCGGCACGCTGGCGCCGAGGAGAGTTACCGTCCGGCCTTGATGATTTCGTGGGCAATTGTCCTTGCGACGGATTCCATTGTGTGGGGTGGATGGCCGTCGCGCCCATAGGGGCCGTCCCGCTTCGTCGCATCGAATCCGAGAACCGAGATCGTCTGTTGCAGCGTGCGCGTGCCAGTGATTGTGCGCTCACAGGTGACGAAACGCCGTGAGCGAAGCACAGAAGCACGAAGCCGGACTCACCGGGACGACCTGGAGGCCTTCAGGATGATCTCACCGGCAATGATCTTCGCAACCGACTCCATCCTCATCCTGTCCAGAGGATCGTGGGCGTTGTAGGGATGGCTGTCTGACGTGCTTCCAATCCCTACGACCTCAATGGTCTGATACAGGGTGCGCTTGCCGGTGAGGATCCGTTCGCAGGGGTACGTCTGGCCCTCGAAGTCGATTGCAAACTTCACCCGATGCTCTTTGTTTGACCTGGCCATGGGGCTTCCTCGCTTGCGCGAACGGTGTACCCGAAGGCGCTTAGTGTCAAGACATTGTGCGCGGCCGAGGGCGGCGCGGGTGTCTATGCAGATGGACTGTAATGTGCTACAGTAGGTTCATACTGAAAATACTTGAGCGCTGACCGAGTTAGGGCGGCGCAAGGGGTGGGGCTGTGATGGACGGTGGTGATGTGTATTACGCGGTGCGTGACTCAGGAAGGGTGCTCGGCTACTCGCCGGGATATGTACGGCTACTGATCGACCGTGGGGTTTTGCCGGCGGTGCGGACGAGCCGGGGTGTCCGACTGGTGCGGCTCGCCGATTTGCTCGCGTTCAAAGAGCGCAAGCGCGCCGACATCAACGACCGACTCCGGCGCATCGATGGGTGAGGCGGCAGTTGCTGCGCGCCGCGGTGGGCCCCACGTCGTGGAATCGGCCAAGCAACAGCGCGACAAGATCCCGGCTACCAGAGCCGGCGCGCGCGATGCACGCCAAGCGGCACGCGAGTACATCGGCCGCGGGTGGAAAGTGATCGACATCCCCGCCGGTGCGAAGAGGCCGGCGCGGCTGGGCTGGCAACACGCGCAACTTACTGCGGACGATATCGACCCCGGCGGCAACGTCGGACTACTGCTCGGAGAACCCGGCGCCGGGCTCGTGGATGTCGACCTCGATGCAGGGGAGGCGATCGCCGCCGCGCCGTACCTGCTGCTGCAAACCCAGATGCGACATGGGCGGCCGAGCAAGAAGTCGTCGCACTGGTGGTACGTGGTCGACATGCGATCCATGCGGACGTGCCGCTATCGCGACCCCGACGGCTCGACGCTCGTGGAGCTGCGCGCCGCGGGCGGTCAGACGATCGTGCCACCGTCGGTGCATCCCGAGGGCGAGCGGCTGGAGTGGGAAGACGAGGGCGAGCCGGCACGCGCGCCGGCTGAGGCGCTGCGGGATGCCGTGGCACGCGTGGCCGCCGTGGCGATGATCGCGCGTCGGTGGCCGGACGGATCGCGTCATGACGCAGCGTTGGCACTGGCCGGGCACCTGCTTCGGGGAGGGCTGTTGCTGAGCGATGTCGAGCGCATCGTTGAAGCCGTGGCGCGCGTCGCAGATGACCCCGAGTGGCACGACCGCGTCCGCTGCGTCGCCGAAACAGCGGCAGCACTTGCGGCCGGTGATGCCGCGACCGGTGGGCCGCGTCTCGCTGAGCTGTTGCCCGACGGCGCTGCCGTAGTGAAGCGTGTCACGCAATGGCTCGCCCTCCGTGTCGCCGCGCCGGGAACGGGTGCTGACGCGACGGACGGCGGCCATTCGGCTCGGCAGCGGAGCGCTGTCCTGGTGCGACTCGCAGATGTACAGCCTGAGTCCGTGGCCTGGCTCTGGTATCCGTACATACCGCGAGGCAAGATCACCATCCTCGAGGGCGACCCGGCAGCGGGTAAGACGTGGCTGGCGCTCGCGCTCGCCGCGGCGGTGTCGCGTGGGTGCGGACTGCCCGATGCCGCCGACAGCGGCCGGCCGAACGCGATGACGTGCGAGCCAGGGCAGGTGATCTACCTTACCGCAGAAGACGGACTTGCGGACACACTGCGCCCGCGGCTCGACGCTGTGGGCGCTGATGCCTCGCGCGCCTACGCGCTGACCGCGGCACACATCGACGGCATCGAGGTGGCTATCACGCTACGAGACCTCGACGTGCTGAACGACGCGCTAACCCAAACACACGCGGCGCTGCTGGTGGTCGACCCGGTGCAAGGTTTTCTCGGTTCCCAGATCGATATGCATCGAGCGAACGAAGTGCGCCCGGTGCTCGCTGGGCTTGCGAAGCTCGGGGAGCAGCACAACTGCGCGATCGTCTGCATTCGTCACCTGTCGAAGGCGAACGCCGACCGGGCGCTGTATCGCGGCTTGGGTTCGATCGACTTCACTGCCGCTGCGCGGTCGGTCTTGCTGGCTGGCCGCGACCCTACCGACGCCAACCGCCGGGCGCTGGTACAGATCAAGAACAGCCTCGCACCTGAAGGGCCGGCGCTGGCGTACGCAATCAATGGGGGACGCTTCGAATGGGCGGGGCTGAGCGAGATGACCTCGGCGGCACTCTTGGCGCGCGACGCGAGCGACGACGACCGCGGCGCTCTCGATGAGGCGCGCGAATGGCTCGCTGATGCGCTTGTAGAGGGGCCGCGAACGGCAAAGGACATGCAGCATGATGCCCGTGCGGCCGGCATTGCTGCCGCCACGCTGCGCCGGGCACAGCGCGCGTTGGGGGTACAGGTCCGCCGCACGGGTGGCGTAGGGGGGGCGGGCCACTGGGAGTGGTCACTGCCGTCTAAGATGCTCATGCCCGAGAGTGAACGCCTTAGCGCCTCTTGCGACGCGGAAGGGGCCGAAAGTGCAGATCGCACAAGCTTTTTTCCGGACGCGGCTAAGATGCTCAAGCCTATGGTGCTCAACGGGGATGAGCACCTTAGCGTGGGCCGCGCCGGGTGCAGCGAGGCCGCCCGTGTCTGAACCCGCCAAGCGCTGGTTCGAGTTGGAGTGCCGTCACTGCGGCGGGCGGTTCATCGAAATGGCCAAGCTGCTCTTTCATCGGTGCCCCGTGCGAAACGACGCACGGAAACCGCGTAGGAAGTGCGATCGCCGGCCGGCAAGGGGCAACCTACGAAGGCTCAACGACGTTCCCGGTCCCCCCCGCGGGCCGCGGGTAACGGAGCTGTGAGTATGGGGCGTGTATTGGCGATCACGCAGCCGCCGAGCCTCGAGGTGCTGGCCGCTACCCTCAAGCGCTACGTTGAGCACCTGCCGCTGGAGGACCTGCCAGCGCTTGCGGGCGAGCTGGAAGCGGCCAAGGTGCAGCTCTGGGCGCGCGCGACGACGCCGGCACTGACCCCGGCGCCGGACAGTAAGACAGAGCTCCTCGACGCGAAGGGCATGGCGGAACGGCTCGGCGTGCCCGAATCGTGGGTGCGTGAGCAAGCCCGTCAGCGCACAATTCCGTGCCGCCACGTTGGCCGGTACGTGCGCTTTGATCCTACTGCAGTGCTCCGTGTTCTCGACAACGAGCAGAAAGCCGCTTGACAACGTTCCGATGATCACGGTATACGCTACGTATCATGACTGGCGCGCAGCTGCGGCGATTGCGAAAACGACTCGCCTGGACGCAGGCGCAACTTGCAGAGGCGCTTGGGGTAACGCGCAACACCGTCGCCCGCTGGGAACGCGGCGAGTTGGGCATGCGGAGTACGGCCGACCGACTCGCGCGCTTGATCGCCACGCAGCACACACCAAACCGGAGGGCGTGAGCATGGCGTGCGTAAAGCGACGACGCAACCGCTGGGTAGTCGACTTCCGCGACCAAGACGGCAAGCGACGCTGGCAGACGTACCGGACGCGCGACGAAGCGGACACGGCACTGTCGAAGCTGACGCCGGCGGTACGAGAAGGCACCTATCGGCCGCCGGCTGAGCTGCCGACCTTGGCCACCCTGGCGCGCGACTGGTTCGCCACGAAGACCGGACACCGAGTCAGCAGCCAAGCCGGGTGGCAAGTCCATCTCGACCTGCATGTCGTGCCGGCGCTTGGCACGCGGCGCGTTGACCAGATTAGCGTGGCCGACGTGGACGCCTTCCGCGACGATCGGCGCGCGACGGGGCTGGCGCCGCAGACCGTGAACAAGTTGCTAACCACGCTTGCCGCCGTCTTCACCCTTGCGCAACGCCGAGAACTGATCACCCGCAACCCGGCCGCCGTGGCTGAACGCTGCCGGCTGAACGCCGACGAGGTGTCGATGGAGTTGCAACCAGACACCGAGGCTGACGACACCGGCGACAGCGTCAACCGGGGGGACGTGCTCTCACCGGGAGAGGCGGCATCCCTGATCGCCGCAGCCGCGCCGGGCTTCGACAAGACCTTCCTGCTGACGGCGGTACTCACGGGCGCGCGCGTGGGTGAGCTGACTGCGCTCACCTGGGACGACGTGAACTTCAGCACCGGGCGCTTGAGCATTCGCCGCTCGGTCTCGTGGGCGAAGCTACGCGAGCAGAAAGGCAGCAAGCCGCGGTTCTATGAACCCAAGACGAAGGCTGGCAAGCGCACGATCGAGCTGGCGCCGGAGCTGGTGTCCGCACTGAAGCCCTGGAAGCTGGCCTGCCCAAAGGGACCGCTCAATCTGGTGTTCCCGAACCTGGACGGCAGCCCACGGCATCGCACCACCATCACCTACGGCGCGTTGCGGCAGGCGTTGAAGGCTGCTGGGCTCCGGCAAGTGAACCTGCATTCCCTCCGGCACACTTGTGCATCGGCCCTGATCTTGGGTGGCACGGACTGCTTGGAGGTGGCCAAGTTTCTCGGGCACGCCAAGCCCACCGTCACCATGTCCGTCTACGCGCATTGGTTCAACACGCGCAAGACCACGGGCACCATGTCCGCCGTCGCCGGAGCCGTCTTTCGCACCGCTGGGGATACTCCGGAAGCCGCACCGGACAAGTTTTTGCGCGATGGCAAGGGCCGCTAGCCCTTGTGGCACAAGGGTTTCAGGAATGTGGTAGCAAAATGGTAGCAGTGGGGACGATCGGGTGAGCTAAGTGCTTGATTTTCCGATATGCCGGGGTGGTGGAACTGGCAGACACACAGGACTTAAAATCCTGTGGGGGTTTCCCCCGTGCGGGTTCGAGTCCCGCCCCCGGCATTTGTTTTACAGCGTTTTCTGCTGAAAGCGTGGGCCACGCCTCTCGGTTGCTTCGAAGCGCCAATCATTCGAAGGCCATTCCCCGTTTCAATCCCCATAACCCACGACCCCTCGGCATACGCGGTTCAGTTCAGTCCGGTTTGTCCGCTATCCGGCCGCGGTCGTTTGTGCCATTACAGATCCGGCAGCGGGGCCGAACAGCGGATCAAACGCTCCGGACTATCCGCCTGCCCTGGTGCTTCTGATGGCGCTGGTTCCGTTTGTTGCGGTCAATCATGCTCTCTTCGGCTCCGTTTGGACCACGGGCTATCAGCGGGCGCTCTCCGCCCCTGGCGGGTGGCCTCGTGCAACTGCTCTTCCACGCGCGTAACGGCTTGCTGACGACGAATCCGGTTCTCGTGCTTTCTCTTGCCGGTGCGGTACGGATTGTTTGGAGCCCCCATCGCCGGGAGCTTGCATTGTTGGCGCTGATCTGTCTTGCGCAGCTCTTGTGTGTCGCCAAATACGATCAGTGGTTCCAGAGTCATTTCAGTAACCGCTTCCTCATGACGACCGTCGCGCTCGCGGTGTTCGCGCGCCTAGTGCTGGAGCCGGTGGTGCGCGTTCTGGAGCGGAGGCGTTTGCCGCAGGACGCGGGGCACTGAGATGGAGACGGTCCTGGCCCTTGCATTTTTCGTGATTGCCGCGGCCCTATGGACCTCTGCGTTCGGCTACGTTTTGGCGCTGCGGGTTCTGGCTCGCAAACGCCGCGATGCGCCGCCGCGTGGCGCGGATCCCCCCATCGTCGCCGTAGTGATTCCCGTATGGAACGAGGAGGGGCTGATTCGATGGAAGATAAACGATCTGCGCCGGAGTGACTATCCCGCCGGCCAGATGAAGATAATCTTTGTCGACGGCGGTTCGACCGATCACACGTCCGAGATCGTCGAGCAGGAAGCTGCGCGTGACGCCAGAATACGGCTTTTGCGATTTGGGAACATTCGCGGACAGGCACACCAGCTCAACGCCGCTCTAGCTGAGGTGACCGAGGATTTCGTGGTAGTGACGGATGCGGATGCGGCGCTCAATCCAGGCTGTATTCGAACGCTCATCGGGGAGCTCGTGGGTGATCCAGTGACGGTGGTCGTTGGGGCGATGCTGCGCCCCGATACGCCGCTCATCGAGGAACACATCCACTGGTGGATGCTCAACACCCTATGGTGGCTGGAAGGCGAGGCGCTGTCGTCGGCGATGGTGTCGGGCGCTTGCTGGGCGGCACGCCGGCGGGAATTGCTGCCGGTTCGCCTGCACCCGGACGCGCGCGTGATGGACGTGTGTGTTGCTGCCAGCGCCGCGGCTCGCGGACTGGGCGTGCGCCTGTGTTCCGGTGCGCAGGCGGCCGACACGCGTGCGCCGCGAAATGTGCGCGAGTTCGTGTCTTACCGCAGACGCCGCGGCAATCTGTTCCTTGGCGAGCTTTTCCGCGCGGGCGATCCGCTGCGGCACGACGCCCGCTGGCGGCTGGCGGGAGCGATGCGGTGGTGGAGCTTTCGCGTCTTGCCGGTGCTGGCCGCCGCGGTGTCCGGTTTTGCTGCGGTGCTTCTCTTTACATCGTGGTGGCTCTGGGTGCTGGTGGCTGCGCTTGCTTTCCTGGTGCCGGCTTTCGGGTCTCTGCTCGCCTCGCGTACGCTGGCCAGGGAGTGTCCGAGCCGGTTGAAGGTCGCGCTGGCCGGCGTTCGTCTTGTTGGCCTGACACTCTTCTCACTCTTCGGAGTACATCGCCGGCCCGCCGATGCCTCGGGACAACGGGAACGTTTCGAGCGCGTCGCGGGTTGAATCCGCACTGACGGGGCTATTGCTCGCCGTCAGTCTCGCTCTCGTGGTGGCCAAGGCGGTGCTCGGTCCGGTCACCACGGACGAGGCATGGGGGTACAACGACTGGCTCTCGGTTGGGTTCGGCCGCATCTGGACGGACTATACCCATCACATGCTGCACAATCTGCTTGCGCGCGCCTCTCTGCTTGCATTCGGTGACAGCGAGCTGGCTCTGCGCTTGCCTTCGGTGATCGGGTTCGTACTTCTTCTCGGATCCTCGTACCGGCTCGCGAGGCGATTGATCGAGAGCCGGGCGATCCGCTTCCTCTTTCTGGCCAATGTTGCCTACCATCCGTATCTCATCGATTTCGGCGCCTGCGCACGCGGCTACCTCCTCGGGCTGGGTCTGGCGTTCGTGGCGTTCGATATTCTGTCCACCGCCGTCGATAGCGACACCGCCCCTTCCGGCTTTCTTCTCGTCGCGGCATCTGTCGCCTTTGGCCTGGCCGCCAGCAGCACACCACTCTACCTCAACCTGATGGTGCCCGCCGCTGCGGCTTTCCTGCTTGTCCGCTACGATCGGCCGCTGCGTGTCGGACGCAGTGCGGCGGCCCTGGTACTGCCCGCGCTCGGGGTCTTGCTGGCGGTTTACGCCGGCGTGCTCACTCAGCTTCGGCCCCGGCAGTTTTCATTCGGCTTTGACTCGGCAGCCGACAGCATCGCTTCCTTCTTTCAGCTTTTCACGTATGAACCGCAGAGCCTGGTGGATGCGACGGGTTTTCCCGAAGTTCGCGGCCCCCTGGTCGCGTGGCGACACGGGCCGTTGCCGGATGGCTTTCACAACCTCTTTTCGACGCCGCTGTTTCGGACTTGGTTGGGCGTCCTCACCTTTCTTTCGGTGGCCGCCGCGTTTTTGCGCTTACGCGGCGCGCGGCGTGCGCCGGCTTTACCGGCTCTGACGCTAGCGTTCGGCTCCTTCATCATCCCACTCTTGCACTTCGCGTTAGGCGCGCCCTGGCCCTTCCACCGGACATGGATTTACGTGGTGCCGTTGCTGCTGCTCTCGCTCCACATTTCGGCCGGCACGATTGTGGGAAGCCTCGAGGGTAGGATGCGGAGCGGTGCCCAGTGCGCGAGCGTCGCGTTGTCGATTTTCATCTTGCTCAATTCACTCGGGCGGGTGAGCCTGGCCGTTTACCGCGAATGGCCTGACAACACACCGGTGCGGGACGCTCTCGGCACGATCGAGCGCCTGCGGGATTCGTCGCAGCCGCTGACCAGCGTCGGAATTCCCTGGTACCAGGATGCGTGCTTCCGCTACTATCGGACCCGGAACCGCCTCCAGTGGCTACAAATTCCTGCGCGGCCGCGCTTGGCCGAGAACCCGGGCTGGGATTTCGTCCTCGTCAGTCGCAGGATGGATGCCGCGAAATACTCCGGGTACGAGACTGTGAAAACGTACGATGCCTTTGGTCTCGTGCTCATGCGGCGCAAGGGCTCGCGCTGATTGCCATCTCTGTGTTGTTGGAGTCGTCATGCGACGCCGATAGTCGTGGATCATGTGCAACGGCGCGCTCCTACCGCTTGTAACCCGACGCAAATCTCTCTACTGCCTAGCCGGGACGAAGTGGGGCCGTTTTCACTGCCCCTCTACTCCGCTTGTCTTGCGATGCTCGACGCGCCTGCAGACCAATCGACTCTCATCGAGCGCTTGGTTGGGGCGCTGCGGTTGGACCTGCGCCTGTATCAGCAGGTGAGCACGGACGCCGCTGCGACGCGGCAGGCAGTCACCGTGGTCTTGTTGTCGGGTGTCTGCAATAGCCTCGGCTGGGGAAGGCAGTTCGGCATGGTGGGGATCGCGGCAGCCGTTACGGTTGCGGTCCTGGGATGGCTGCTCTGGGCCGTCGTCATTCTGCTGGTGGCCCGCATCCTCGGACATCACCGCGGCGGACGGTCGTTGCTGCGCGTCCTCGGGTTTGCCAACGCGCCCGCCGTCCTCATGATTCTCAGCGTCGTACCGATCGTCGGTGCCGTCGTACGCGTGCTCGTGGTCGTGTGGCTCGTCGCGACAACTGCCGCTGCGGTGCAAGCGGTCTTCGACGTCTCGCGCCGGCGTGCGCTGGTCATCTCGATCGTCGGCTTCGTGGCGTACATGATGCTCGGCGTCGTGTCCGGCCACCTCGCGGCGTCTTGAGCGCCCGCGGATCACGCGGGAGTCGAGGCGCGGTGTCCCAGTGGCCGCCGCCACACGACAATGGCGGTGAGCAGGATCCCCAATCCCGACACCGTGAACATCATCTGGTAGCCCGCCCATTCGGCTACGGCGCCCAGGATGGGGTTGGCCAGCGTGTTGCCGAGGTCGAACATCGCGGTGAACCAGCTCACCGCGCGGCCACGCTGCGCCGCGGATACGCGCTCGATCGTCAAGACGTTCAAGATCGGGAAGACATAACCGTGACTGGCACCGCACATGACGCCGACGAGGATCAGCGCGAACGGATCGGTGACGTGCGGGACGAGGAGGATCCCGACGGCGTAGAGAAACAACGCGGGAATCAAGACGCGGCGCAAACCGACGCGGTCCGGCAGACGCCCACTGAGCACCCGCACGGCCACCGCCGTGCTCGCGTAGGTCATGAAGAAGCGTCCAACGCCGCCGCGTCCGGTCGATGCGGCAAACGGTGCGAGGAAGGTGAAGAGGCTGTTGATGGCGCCGCCAAACATGAAGGTGACACCCAACAGGAAGAGCAACTCCCGCCACGGAAACGGCGTGGCGGTTGCCGGCCGGTGCGCGCTGCCGCGCGGCGTTGCGCTTGCGGTCTCGGGCAGCTGGAGACTGAGGAACAGCGAGGCGAGGGCGAAGACGGCGGCGATGAGGAAGTAGATGCGGAAGCTGGTGTGATGAATCACCAGCTCGCCCGCGAAGGGCCCCAAGCCGTTAGGCAGCATCCCCCAGATGGCGAACATGGCGATGCCCTCGGAGCGCCGTCCGAACGGGACGATGTCGTTCGCGTACGTGTAGAAGGAAGCGAACAGGGAGCCACTCGCCAGGCCGAAGATCACAACCACCAACAGCGAACGCAGCCCGAGCGCGTCGACCGACAGGAACCCCAACCACGCAGCCACGTGCAGGCACCCGGCTGCTGCCAGGACCGGTCGGCGCCCGAGTGTATCGAGCAGGCGTCCGACCGGTAGACGCGCGGCCACCGCGGCGGCGCCGGTGAGGCCGGCGTACAGGCCGATGGTGAGCTCGGTGCCGCCGAGCTGCCGGATGAAGAGCGGGAACAGGATATACAACGAGACCGCCATGCCTCCGGTGAAGTGCATGCTGCAGGCGATCCAGAAGCGGCGCGTGAACAGCGGCTCGGCGCCCAGCGGTGTGGTCGTCAATTGCTTGCCCGTGACCAGAGTGAGTAGCGGCGATGAACGGCCGGCGCAGTCCTACGCGCGCGGCGGGCGGAACGCGGGCAACGGCGCGAAGTCGCGGACCCCGTGGGCAATCCGCAGGGCCCGCCCGGCGAGCGTATCATCGGTGATGAGCTCGACGACCCCGTCTGCGATCTCCTCGGGCTCGAGGAGCGGAACGTTCTCCAGCCACGCCGGCCGCTCGCCTCCTGCTGCGCGCCGGAGCATCGGCGTGTTGACGATGCCGGGGCAAATGCAGTTCACCCGTATACCCTCGGCGGCGAGCGCTGCCATCGAATGAGTGAACATCATCACTGCTGCCTTGGTTGCGGCATAGACGGGATCCTGCGGGAAGCCGACGAAGGCTGCCAGCGAGGCGGTGTGAATGATCACGCCGCCACCGCGCTTGCGCAGCACCGGCAGCGCGAGCTGCGTGCCGAGCACGACGGCGCGCAGGTTCACGTCGAGCACGCGTTGCCATTGCTCGATGGTCACCTTCTCGAACTCGAGCTGGCCGGCGGTGACGCCGGCGTTGTTGTGCAGGATGTCCAGGCCGCCGAACCGTTGCTCGGCGGTGGCGATCATGCGGCGGGCGTCGGCGACGACGGTCACATCGGCCCGCAGCGCCGTGGCGGCGCCGCTGGCCTGCTCGATGGCGGCGACCGTTTCGCGGGCCCCGGCATCGTCGAGATCCACAACGACGACTGCGGCACCCTCGCGGGCCAGGCGGATCGCCGTGGCGCGCCCGATGCCGGACCCGGCTCCGGTGATGACTGCGACCTTGCCGCGAATGTCCATATCGTGCTCCCGTTCCCAACTCGGCGATGCTCTACCAGGTGAGCGGCGCCGATGCCATCAGGGCGCATCGCCCATGGCACTTGCCGGGCAACCGCGCTCTCAGCTACAAGATCTCAACCGTATCGCGCTGCGTGTCCACTCGACAAGCACGCATCACGAGCACGCATCACGAGCTTCAGGCGGCGTAGCTCAGGTGGCTAGAGCGAGGGTCTCATAATCCCTAGGTCCGTGGTTCGAGTCCACGCGCCGCCATTTTCCCTCTCGAGTCCGAGGATGGGTGTCGAGTTGTTCGGAGGCTGGCTCGATGGTACTGGGCGAGCGGCAGTCCGCGACTACTTCCGGAGGTGACGCGCATGAAAGCAGCGGTGTACTACGAGACCGGTGGGCCTGAGGTGTTTCGGTACGAGGACATGCCGGACCCTGTGTGTGATGCGAGCGGTGTCGTCATCGATGTCGGTGCGATCAGCATCGAGGGCGGTGATACGTTGCATCGCGCCGGCGGCGAGCTGGCGTCGCGGCCGCACATCGTCGGCTACCAATGCGCCGGCGTCATCCGCACGGTCGGCGAGCATGTCAGGGACCGGAAAGTGGGCCAGCGCGTCGTCGCGGTGATGATGCATGGCTCGCATGCGGCGCGGGCTGCGGTGCCGGCGCAGATGACGTGGGTCCTACCCGACGGGCTGGATCTGAAGCTCGGCGCCTGTGTGCCGATCGCCGTGGGAACGGCGGACGATTGCTTGTTCGAGTTCGGCCGCCTGCGCGCCGGCGAGACCGTGCTGATCCATGCGGGGGCAAGCGGGGTCGGCATGGCGGCGATTCAGCTGGCCAAGCGCGCCGGCGCAACGGTGCTGGCGACGGCGTCGAGTGATGCGAAGCTCGAGCGCCTCAAAGCGTACGGCCTCGACCATGGGATCAACTATCGGGAGAGCGACTTCGCCGGTGCTGTGCAGGGTCTGACCCAAGGGCACGGAGCCGATCTCATCCTCGACTCCGTCGGCGGGCGCACGCTCGAAGGCAGCATCGCCGCCGCGGCGTACCGCGGGCGTATCAGCTACGTCGGTTCGGCGGGCCGCGATGCATACGTGCCCAACCCGGATCAGTTACGCCCGGGCAACAAGACGATCACGGGGATCTTCCTGGGAGCCGAGTTGGTGCTCAACCATCAGCGTGTGCATCCCATGATTCAGGGCCACCTCGAAGACGTGGCGCGCGGTGCGCTGCAGATTGTGGTGGATCGGACATTCCCGCTCGCTGAAGCGGCGGCGGCGCACGCGTTCATCGAGAGCCGGCAGGCGTTCGGGCGTGTTGTATTGATTCCGTAACGACCGAGTCGATTCATGGTGGCTCCAAGGCCTCTCGTCGCTCAATTCAAAGCGGTTCCTTGGTAGCTTCTGGCTCCGCCGCACCCTGGGTGGCCTCTCGGCAACCCCTGGTTCGCTCACCGAGAGATTGAGGCGGGGCAGCACGTACGTTCCCGTCAAAGAGACGAACTCTTTCTGCCGAGCGGCAACGGGCTCTCCCCGGTGATCAAACGCGCGCCGCGATTCCAAGTGAAGTAGTTCCACGCCCACTGCGTGAGTACCAGCAACCGGTTGTCGAACTCCACGAGATACATCAGGTGGATGAACAGCCATGCGAGCCACGCAAGCACGCCGTTGAAGCGCCACCGCCCGAAGAGATCGGCGACCGCGACACCGCGACCAATCGTCGCCATGCTGCCGCGATCTCGGTAGCGGAAAAGCGTTGTGCGCTCTCGCCGGAGCCGTCGCCGGATCAATGCCGCAACATACCGTCCTTGTTGCATCGCTACGGGCGCGACCCCGGGCAGCGGACTTCCCGTTTGATGGCAGAAGTACGCCAGATCGCCGATCACGAAGGTCTCAGGATGGCCCGGAACGCTCAGGTCGGGCTCGACTACAACACGCCCAGCTCGGTCCAAGGTTGCGCCGGCGCGTTCCTGCAGGATGCCGCCCAACGGGGATGCTTGCACGCCCGCAGCCCAGAGAACGGTGCGCGTCGGGATACGCTCCTCGCACGCGCCGGTGGAAACCGCGACGCCATCTGTGTCGATGGCAGTGATGGTTGCGCCGGTCTGCACGATCACGCCCAGGTGCTCGATCGCTCGAGCGGCCTTTGCGGAGAGGACGGGTGGATACGGTGGCAGGACACGGTCTGCCGCCTCGACAAGGATGATGCGCGCCTCGGCCGGGTTGATGGCACGGAAGTCTTCCCGCAAGGTGTGCATGGCGATCTCGCCGAGCGCACCGGCGAGCTCAAGGCCGGTCGGGCCGGCGCCAACGATCACGAATGTCAGCCAGGCGCGCCGCAGGTGCGGATCCGGCTCGCGTTCCGCCGCTTCGAACGCCAGCAGAATGCGGCGGCGGATCTCGGTGGCATCTTCTACGGTCTTCAGCCCCGGCGCCAGCGCGGCCCACTGCTCGTTGCCGAAGTAGTGGTGACGCACGCCGGCAGCCACGATGAGGGTGTCATAGCTGATGACACCATCGCTCAGGATCAGGCGCTGCCCTGCGACGTCGATGTCCGTCACCTCTGCCAGCAGGACGTGGGTGTTCTTCTGGCGTTTCAGTATGGCCCGCAGGGGGGCCGCGATGTTCGCGGGCGACAGGGCGCCCGTGGCGACCTGATACAGGAGCGGCTGAAACAGGTGGAAGTTGCGACGGTCCACCAAGGTCACCTGGACCGGTGCACGTTTGAGAGCCTGCGCCGCATACAAGCCCCCGAAGCCGCCACCAATGATGACAACGTGGTGTGGGACACTGGCCGCCATGTGCTTCTTGTAGCGCGCGGCGAGTGGCTGCACGAGCCTCGCCTCGGTCGCTCAACGCAACTAGACGGTGGGTGGTGAACGGAAGCGGTAGGTGGAGCGGACGGCTCATCGAATCACGCGGTGCAGGTCGTCCACGACGTGCTCGAAGTCTCTTGCCGGCACTCGCTCTCCGTCGGAGCGCCCGTGCCCGAGGTGGTCGGGGGCCCACACACTGGCACCCGCCGCGACGAGCCGCTGGGCCACATGCTCGTAGCGACCGATGTGCTCACCGTAACCGTGCGCGATGACGACGACGTGCCGTGCGCCAGGGTTTGGCCACACCCCCACGCTGATCTTCCCTTCGCTGCCCGGGAACGACTCGGTTCGATGCGTCCGGTCCGTCATACTCTCACCTCCGATCAATGCACCGCTCTGAGCTGGGCTTGGGCCGCCGCGCTTGGCGCCCCGCCCCCACGGCGTGAGGGCACGCCGGCTCCAACAATGACGATGCAGTCAGGTGACCAGCCGATACCCGGCGCCGTCACGGACCACGCGCCCCGCCGTGGCGCCGGCGAAGTGGGTACCGATCAGCAGCGTCGGTGTGCCCGCGAGCGTCGAGAAGACGTCGTGACGCGTCTGCGTGGACTGGCGCTTGTCATAGTCGACCACGGCCGCCCACTCGGGACGTGCCATCTGGCAAGGGTGATGAAGGAAATCTCCGGTGATCAACGCCGCTTCGCCCTTCGATGCGATGCGGATGCTGACGTGCCCGGGGGTGTGGCCGAGCGTCGGCACCAGGCTCACCTCGTCGCAGACGCGATGATCGGTGGCGACCAAGTCGACCAAGCCCGCGTCGAAGACCGGCTGCACCGAGTCCGAGAATACGGTGACCTGCTCGGCGACCTCCTGTTGGTCCCGCCAGTACTCGAACTCCGTGCGGCCCATCAGATGGCGGGCGTTCGGAAACGTCGGCAGCCATCTGCCGTCCACCCGCATGGTGTTCCAGCCGACGTGGTCGACGTGCAGGTGCGTACACACCACCGTGTCGACGGATTCGCGGGGGAAGCCGGCGGCGGCGAGGTCGCGCAGGAAGGGCCCCTGCAGGTTGTTCCAACCGGGCACCGAACGGCCCTGCTTGTCATTGCCGAGAC
>CAZCGA010000100.1:0-2456 GCA_964498075.1 uncultured Binatia bacterium (SeqCode)
GCTTCACCTTCGGCACGCCGGCCGAGATCGCCGAGCACGTGCGCAACTACAAGGACGCCATCAAACGCTGCAAGCAACCGGTCGGCGCCTACATCAACGACAACATCGCGGTCACTACCAACATGTTCTGCCTCGAAGACGGCGACGCGGCGCGCCATCTCTACGCCGGCGCCAAGGTGGAGCGCTTCACCGAATACTTCTTCAAGTGGCTCGACTCGATTCCGCGTCCGAAGGGTCTGCCGAAAGAAGGACCGATTGGGCCGTTGCCGCCGGCCACACCGGAGCAGCTGCAGGCCGGACTCGCCGTGGGCGGGCGTCAGATCGGCTCGCCCGACGAGATCAGCAAGGTGATCCAGATGTACGAGGACATCGGCGTCGACCAGCTCATCTACGCGCCGCTGACACTCACCCTGGATCAAAAGCACGTCCTGCGCTCGATCGAAACCTTCGGCAAACACGTGTTGCCGAAGTTCGACAAGGATCCCGTCCACAGCACGACGCGGCAGCGCGAGGCGCAGCTTGCGGCCCAGGCGGCGTGAGGGCAATAACGAAGCGCAATGAGCGCACCCGTCTTCGACAAGGTGCTGATCGGCGGCCGGTGGGTGACCGCCGCCCACGGCACCTACCAGATCACCAACCCCGCCACCGAGGAGCCCGCGGGATACGCGCCGGAATGCTCCGTGGAGCAGGCGCGCGCCGCCGCACGGGCGGCGCGCGCGGCGTTCGAGCACGGGCCGTGGTGCACGATGAGTGGCGCCGAGCGCGGTGCGCTGCTGCGTCAGGCGGCGGAGAAGTTTAGGGCCGAGATGGACGGCCTCATCGAGCTGACCATTGCCGAGACCGGGGCGCTCAAGCATGTGGCCGTCTCCCAACAAGTCGGCGCCGTCGCACTGCGGTTGGCGAAGAACGCGGAGCTCGCGGGCGCACCGGTGGAAGAAGCCCTGCCGCCACGCGAGCTGATGGGTCCGGGTGCCCGCGGCCTCGCCGCGGGCCTGGTCGTGCGCGAGCCGATCGGCGTCGTCGCCTGCATCACGCCGTTCAACTTTCCGATGACCAACTGCGCCGGCAAGATCGGCCCGGCGCTGGCCTGCGGCAACACCGTCGTGGTGAAGCCGGCGCCGGTCGATCCGCTCGGCGTTGCCGAGCTGTGCCGCATCGTCGACTCGGTGTTGCCGCCCGGTGTCGTCAACTTCGTCTGCGGCTCCGGCCCCGACATCGGCGAAGCGCTCACCACGTCGCCTGACGTCGACATGATCTCATTCACCGGCAGCACCGTCGTGGGGCGCACGATCCAGGAAGGTGCGGCGCCACGGCTGAAGCGCACGCTGATGGAGCTGGGGGGCAAGTCGGCGACCATCGTCTTCGCCGACGCCGATCTCGCCAAGGCGCTCGCCAACCTCATGCAAGTGTGGACCTTCCACAGCGGGCAGATCTGCATCGCCGGCACGCGGGCGCTCATCGAACAGTCGGTCTACGGCGAGCTTATCGAGAAGCTCGCCGCCGCCGGGCCGCAGCTCAAGATCGGCGACCCGCACGAGGCCGGTGTCGTCGTCGGCCCACTCGTTTCGGCGGCGCAGCGCCACCGCGTCGAGCGTTTCATTGCCCAAGGGCTCGCCGAAGGCGCGCGGCTCGCCTGCGGCGGCAAGCGCCCGGCGCATCCACCGCGCGGCTACTACATCGAGCCGACGCTGTTCGCCGACGCCCGCAACGACATGGTGGTCGCGCGCGAAGAGATCTTCGGTCCGGTGATTACCGCGCTGCCGTTCCGTGACGAGGCGGAAGCGGTGGCGCTCGCCAACGACTCCGACTACGGACTCTACGGCTACATCTGGACCAGCGATACGGCGCGTGGCCTGCGGGTCGCGCGGCAGCTGCGCACCGGGACGGTGCAGATCAACGGCGGACCGATGAACCCGGACGCGCCGTTCGGCGGCTACAAGCAAAGCGGCATCGGCCGCGACGGCGGGCGTTACGCGCTCAATACGTACAGCGAGCTCAAGTACATCGGTTTCACGGCATGACAGACTATCGCCTTTCTCCGAACCAGCCCTTCGAGACGCCGCCAAAGGAAGGCGGCTCCTCAGGGCGAACGGGAAATTCCTTGGCGATCAATTTCAATACCGTTCGGGCTGAGGAGGCCCCGTCTTCTCAGGGGCCGTCTCGAAGCCCTGCTTGCAGTCACACGAGGGGGTAGCATGGCTTTCGACACGATCATCAAGGGCGGGCGCGTGGTGGACGGCTCCGGCTTGCCGGTGCGGACCGCGGACGTCGGCATCAAGAACGGGCTCATCACCGACATTGGCCGCCTCTCGGGTGCGAAGCGCGAAATCAAGGCCGACGGCCTGGTGGTCATGCCGGGCATCGTCGATGCGCACACTCACTACGATCCGCAACTGAGCTTCGAGCCGTTCGGCACCTCGTCGTGCTTCCATGGCGTCACCTCGGTCGTCGCCGGC
>CAZCGA010000100.1:2466-24801 GCA_964498075.1 uncultured Binatia bacterium (SeqCode)
CTCTACTGGCTGGTGGTCGCCGCCGTGCTGAACAGCGTCGTGTCGCTCTACTACTACGCACGCGTCGTGAAGATGATGTTCCTCGACCAGCCACAGAGCGACGACCCGCAGGTGACCTTCGAGGGCCACGCGACCTCGTCGTGCTTCCATGGCGTCACCTCGGTCGTCGCCGGCAACTGCGGCTACTCGATCGCGCCGTGCGCCTCCAAGGACCATGACTGGCTGACGGCGCTGTTCGCAAAGGTCGAAGGGATGACGCCGAGCGTGCTGCGCGCAGGGCTGCCGTGGGATTGGGACAGCTTCCCGTCGTTCCTCGAAGCGCTCGACAAGCGCCTCGGGATCAACCTCGCGGTGTATGTCGGGCATTCCGCGATCCGCCGCTACGTCATGGGCGAGGCGGCGTCGGAGCGCGCCGCCACCGCCGACGAGATCGAGCGCATGAAGCGCCTGGTACGCGAGGCCATGGCAGCAGGCGCTGCCGGCTTCTCGTCGTCCAACGGACCGACGCACGTCGATCAGTTCAAGCGCCCGGTGCCGTCGCGCCACGGCAGCTTCGACGAAGTGCTGGAGCTGGCGGAGGCGGCCGGTGAAGGCGGCGCCGGGAGCATCGCGTATCTGCCGGAGTCGGCCCCACAAGGCGTCGACGCGCGCGACCGCGCCCGCCTGATCCAGCTGGCGCATCGCTCGGGCCTTCCCATCGTCATCCAAGGCATGGGCTACCGCCCCGGAAACCGCCAGCTGTGGGATGATCAGACGAAGTTCCTGGGCGAGGCGCGCGCCCAAGGTGCGGCCATCTACTCGATGCTCCGCACGCAGCCGTTCATGCGGCCGTTCAACTGGCGTCGAGGTACCTCGCTCTTCGAGGGCGTCTTCCACTGGCGCGATCTCGCGGAGCAGACGCCCGAGCAACGTCTGGCCGCGCTGCGCGACCCTGCGCTGCGTGAGAAGCTGCGCTCGGGCATCGACAGCCCGAACAAGGACCCGAGCAAAGGTTCGACGCTGCCGATGCCGGCAATGACCGCGATCTTCGTGGACCACTCGGCGTCGGATCGGAAGGCCGCCGGCAAGAGCCTGGCGCAGCTGGCGCAAGAACGCGGTGTGCACCCCGCCGACGTGATGTGCGACCTCTCCGTCGCCGACAAGCTGGAGACCCAGTTCATGTGGAACAGCGAGGCGGCGCCATGGATCGAAGCCAACGCCGAAGCGCAGCGCAACATGCACATGATCATCGGCACCGGCGACGGCGGCGCGCACGCCGACCGCGACGACGGCGCCGAGTGGTCGACGTACTTCATTCACACGTGGCTGCTCGAACGCGAGCAGTTCCCGCTCGAGGACGGCATTCGCCGCATCACGCACATCCCGGCCATGATCACCGGCCTCAAAGGACGCGGCCTGCTGGCGCGCGGCTATCACGCCGACGTCATGATGTTCGATCCGGCGCGCCTGGCGCTCGGCAAGAAGTCGCTGGTGCGCGACATGCCCGGCGGCGAGGAGCGCTGGCAGGTGGCCTGCGAAGGCGTGGTGCGCGTGATGGTCAACGGCGAGGTCATCGTCGAGAACAACAAGCTCACCGGCACCCGGCCCGGCCGCGTGCTGCGCGTCGGCAACCCGACCAACTGAGCGACTTCTATGTCTCCAATCACTGAGCCGATCCCCGATCCCGGAACCCCGAACCCCGTCCTATGAAAGCCGCCGTCTTCTACGCCGTCGACAAGCCGGTTCGGATCGAAGAGGTCCAGCTGAAGGACCCGGGCCCGGGGGAAGTCCGCGTCGCGCTCAAGGCGGCCGGGCTCTGCCACTCCGACCTCAGCGTCATCGACGGAACGATTCCGTATCCGACGCCCGTGGTGCTCGGACACGAAGGCGCCGGCGTCATCGACGCGGTGGGTGCGGGCGTGACGTCGGTGAAGGAAGGCGACACGGTCATCGTCTCGACGCTGTCGCATTGTGGCCGCTGCCCGGCGTGTGAGGTGGGCAAGCCGACGCAATGCAAGAACGCGCCGAGCCCGAAAGACGCGCGCCCATTCACCGTCGGCGGCAAGCCGGCGTTCCAGTTCGCCAACGCTTCGGTGTTCGCCGAGCGCACCGTCGTCCGCGAGCAGGGCGCCATCCCGATCGATGCGCGCGTACCGTTCGATCGCGCCTGCCTCATCGGTTGCGGCATCATGACCGGTTTTGGCGCGGTGATTAACCGGGCCCGCGTCGAGACCGGTGCGACCATGGCGGTGTTCGGGGTCGGTGGCATCGGCCTCAATTGCGTGCAAGGCGGCGTGCTGGCCGGCGCGTCGAAAATTATCGCAGTCGACGTGATGCCGCAGAAGCTGGAGTGGGCGAAGCGCTTCGGCGCCACACACACCATCGACAGCTCGAAGGACGATCCGGTCGCCGCCATCAAAGACCTCACCGGCGGCGGCGCCGAGTACACCTTCGAGGCCGTCGGCAACATTGCCGTGATCAAACAGGCACTGGAAGCGCTCGGGCCCGGCGGCGCACTGACCATCGTCGGCGTGCCGAAGATGGGCACGAGCTTCGACTTCGTGGTCCATGCACTGTACCAGAACAAGTCGATCCTGGGCTGCCGCTACGGCACGGCGCGGCCGCGCGTCGACTTCCCGATGTTGGCGGACCTGTACCTCGGCGGCCGGCTCAAGATTGACGAGCTGATCACTCGGCACTATGCGCTGGAGGAGTTCGACACGGCGTTGGACGATCTCCGGCAAGGCCATTTGGCGCGCGGCGTATTCGATCTCCGGTTCCCTCTCCCTCGGGGAGAGGGTCAGGGTGAGGGAGCAAAGCGTTAGACGCGGCGGCGCGATTGAACAGCCCTCACCCCGGCCCTCTCCCAAGGGGAGAAGAGCAGGGATGAGAGAAAGACACAGGAGGACGCATCATGGGTCGATTTGGGCATCACGTGATCGATGCAGACGGGCACGGGGGTGATCTGCCGAACTGGCAGGAGCGCATTCCGCAACAGTTTCAACCGAAGTGGGCCGAGCGGCGCGAGCGCATCAAGAAGCAGTTCGCCAACCTGCCGGGCGTCGGCGTGAAGACTACACAAGGCAAGGCGAAGCTGGACAGCCTCGAACGCCCGGGGATGACCGACCCGAAGTCGCGCATCGGAGACATGGACCTCGAGGGCATCGACCAGACGATCATGTTTCCCGGCGGCGCCGGCGAAGAGTGGGCCGGTCTCGACCGCGACTTCGCCGTCGCCTTGTGCCGCACCCTCAACAACTGCCGCGCCGAGTACACGCGATTCAGTCCCAAGCGGCTCATGTCGGTCGCCAAGCTCCCAATGATCGATCCCGACGCGGCGGCCGCCGAGCTGCGACGCGCGGTGAGCGAGCTCGGTATGGTCGGCATGGTGACCCCGCAGCATGTCCGCGACAAGAACCTCGATCACCCCAGCTTCGACGTGGTGTGGCGCGAAGCCGAGCGGCTCGACGTCGCTGTCTGTGTCCACGGCGGCGGCCAAGCCATCGACCAAGTACCGATCGGTGTCGATCGCTTCGCGACGCGGCTGGAAACCCACGCCTTCACCCATCCGGTCGGACAGATGCTTGCGGTGATGTCGTTCACCGTCGGCGGCATTCTGCACCGCTTCCCGAAGCTGCGGGTTGCGTTCCTCGAAGCCAACGTCGGTTGGCTGCCCTTTTGGCTGGACCGTCTCGATGAGCACTGGGAGCTCACCCCCGAGCAGGCGCCGCAGATCGATCGCAAGCCGAGCGAGTACTTTCTCTCGGGGCGGTGCTTCATCGGCTGCGATCCCGACGAGCGGCAGATCCCCAACGTGATCAAGTCGCTCGGTGAGGACGTCGTCGTGTACGCCTCCGATTACTGCCACTGGGACTGCAGCTTCCCCGACACCGTGAAGATCATCGAGGAGCGCACCGACCTCTCCGGGCTCAGCAAGGAGCACATCTTCGACAAAAACCCGGCGCGGCTCTACGCCCTTTCGTAGGGAAAGCGGCGGCGGTTGCATTCGAATGCCTGTTGATCTGAAGGAGATCCTCTCGCCCAAGGGCTGCGCGCTGCTGCTGATGGAGTGCCAGGAGGGCATCATCGGCGCGGGCGGCGGGCGGCTCAGCGCGCTGGGCGATGCGGTGACGCGCCACGGCACGGTGCAGCACATCCGGCGCCTCCTGCAGGCGGCGCGCGCGGCGAAGATTCCCGTCTTCTACCTCACCGTGGCGCGGCGCGCCGACAGCGGCGGCTCCACCGCCAACTGCCTGCTGCTGGCGCTCGGGCGCAAGGGCACGCCGCTGCTCCCCGGTTCGCCGCAGCACGCCGTGGTGTCGGCATTGGCGCCGCAGGATGGCGACTACATGGTCAATCGCTTCCACGGCATTTCCCCCTTTCACGGCACCGAGCTCGATCAGCTGCTCCGCAACCTCGGCGTGCGCACGGTGGTGGCGACCGGCGTGTCGGTCAACGTCGGCGTCACCGGCCTGACCATCGAAGCGGTAAATTGCGGATATCAGGTGGTCATCCCGCGGGAAGCCGTGACCGGGACGCCGGACGCCTACGTCGACGGCGTCTTCGAGCACACGCTCCGCCTGCTCGCGACCGTCGCGACGGTAGACCAGGTCGTCGCCGCGTGGCAGTAAGATCGTGAGTCGGGCTCGTAGAAGACGGCTTGCGGGAGAAAGAGATGCCTGACGCGCGTTTCAAGGATCGAGTGGTCTACGTAACCGGGGCCAGCTCCGGGCTCGGCCGGGCCACGGCCAAGCTGTTCGCCGCCGAAGGGGCCAAGGTCTTCGCCGTCGACGTGGACCGGGACGGGTTGAGCGAAACGGTCGGTGCGATCCGCCTGGCAAATGGGACGGCCGACGGTCGCGCCTGTGACGTTGCCTCGATGGAATCGGTACGCACGTCGATCGCGACGGCGGTCGAGACCTTCGGCGGCTTGGACATCCTGGTCAACGCGGCTGGCGTCGGGCGATCTCTGCGTCTCGAAGAGATGGATGAAGCGGAGTGGCAGCGCGTCATCTCCGTCAACCTCACGGGTCCGTTCAACACCACCAGGGTCGCTATCGAGCCCCTCCTCAAGCGGCCGGGCTCGAACATCGTCAACGTCGCCTCGACGGCAGGGATGCGCGGACAGGCGTACGCCTGCCACTACGCGGCGTCGAAGGCCGGGCTGATCAACTTCACGCGCTCGATCGCTCTGGAGTTTGCGACGCGCGGGCTGCGCGCCAACTGCCTGTGTCCCGCCGGCATCGCCACACCGCTGATCCGCCAGTTCCTGCCGCGCGAGGATTTCGAGAAGCAGCTCATCGCCTACATCTCGCCACCCGTGCCGCATCAGCTCTGGCAGCCGGAGGACGCGGCGAAGGAGATCGCCTTCTTGGCGTCGGATGATGCGAAGATGATCAACGGTGCCACGCTGGTCGCTGACGGCGGCACGCTGGCGTGAATTCGTGACTCGTGTTCGTGCGATGACTTCATGCTGATCCTCGACACCCTCGCGCGTAACGTCGCGACGTACGGCGATCGGCCGTTCATCCGACACGCCGGCCGGCGCGTCACCCACCGCGAGCTCGACCGGCTCGCGAACCGGGCGGCGCATGCGCTGCGCGGGCTCGGGGTCGAGAAGGGCGACCGGGTCACGCTGGCGCTCGGCAACTCGGTCGAGTACGTCGTCGCCGCCATCGGCGTGCTCAAGGCGGGCGCCGTTCTCAATCCACTCAACCCGGCACTGGGCGCGCAGGAGTTGAATTACATCCTCGGACACGCGCAACCGCGGGTCATCGTGACCGATGCCCACAGCGCCGCGAACATCTTGTCACCCAAGCTCAGGCTGCCGCTGGGCTGCACGGTGGCAGCGTTCGGGACCGTGCCCGGCGCAGCGGCGCTCGACGAGATCATGCAGCGCAGCTCCGACGAGGCTCCCGCGGTCGTGATCGGCGCGGACGACCCCTCGACGCTGCTCTACACGTCCGGCACGACCGGCAACCCGAAGGGCGTCCTGTTCAACCATGGGCGGACCGGCACCAGCGGCCCGCAGTTCATCGAAGCGCTGCGTCTGACTCCGGACGACACGATCCTCGCCGTCACGCCGCTGTTTCACGGCAACGCCTGGGGTGCGGTGATCACCGCGCTGCATGCGGGAAGCGCCGTGGCATTTCCCAAGGCGTTCCACGCCTCCGAGTTCTGGCCGCTGGTACACGAGGTGCACGCCACCGTGCTGTACACGCTGGGCACCATCCTGGCGATGCTGCTGACGCGCGCGCCGTCCGACCTCGAACGCAACAATCCGTTGCGCGTCATCCTCGGCCTCGGCAGCGCGCCGATCCGCGACCAGATCATCCGCCGCTTCGGGGTCATCGACGTCGCCGAGTGCTTCGGAGCGACCGACGCGGGCGTCGTCACCATCACCCCGCTCGGTGCGACGCCGCGTCCGGGTTCGTGCGGCCCGCCGGTGCCCGGCGTCACGCTGCGCATCACCGCCGAGGCCGGGCGTGCGCTGGGGCCACGTGAGGTCGGTGAGATCTGCGTGCACTCTCCGGCACGCATGGCGGCGTACTTCCGCGATCCCGAGCAGACGGCACAGACGATACGCGACGATTGGTTCTACACCGGCGACCTGGGCTACGTCGACGAGGACGGGTGGCTCTACTTCGTCGACCGCAAGCGCGACGTCATCCGCCGCGGCGGCGAGAACATCTCTTCCGTTCTCATCGAGAAGACGCTGCGCGAGCACCCGCGTGTGGTCGAGGCCGCGGTGATCGGCGTGCCCGATCCGGTGCTCGGGCAGGAGGTGAAGGCCTTCATCGTCGCCAACGGTCCCGTCAGCGAAGACGAGCTGCGCACCTTCGCCGCCGAGCGCCTGGCGCGCTTCCAGGTGCCGCGGCTATGGGAGTTCCGCGACTCGCTGCCGAAGACGCCGTCACAGCGTGTGGAGAAGTACAAGCTGCGCCAGCAGGCTGGCGCGGGCAAGCCGCTGCTGGCGTGATCGTGCAACCGTAGGGGCAGGCCCCCGTGCCTGCCCTCCCATGCGTGAAGACGGGCAACCACGGGGCGTTGCCCCTACCGCAAGCTTTCGGCTCCGCCCTTCACTCAATCTGATCCAGATACTCCGACAGCCCGTAGCCGACGTGGTCGCCGCAGCGCCACTCGGTCATGCCTTCGGCAATGCGCGTCACCTTGCCGTCGCGGCGGTTGCGCAGCGGCAGCATGGTCAGGACCTTGCCCGTGATGTCGAAGTCGCCGACGCCGGTGTGCAGCTTGGCGCTGATGCGGTCGTGGTATTGCCCTTCACCCGCCCGCTCGGTGTCGATCTCCCACGTGTTCACGAAGTGGTTCTCGCCGTCCTTGAAGACGAAGCCGGTGAGTAGCTCGGTGCCGTTCTGCATGACGATCTGCGAGCCCATGAAGCCGAAGCTTTCATCGAACTCGCAGGTGAGCCAGCGATAGAACTTCGGCGACTGCCACGAGCGTGGTCCCCACGAATGGTCGCGCAAGCCGAGCCCGCGCAGCCGCGTCTCCTTGCCGTCGACGACGAAGTGCCCCTCGGCGCGCATGTGCTGCTCGGTGTGGCCCTTGGCGAATACCATGTCGGTGCTCTGCACAGGGGCTTCGCCGCCGTACATCGGGCTGAGGCCGTAGTAGTTGAGCGCCAGCTGCACCGGTTGGTGCGGGTTCGCGGTGAAGGCGCGCTTCGGGTTTTCCAGCTCCAATGGCCGGGCGAGAAAGACGGCGCTGCCGTCGTAAGTGACGCGCAGGTGCTTGAACGGTTCGAGCACCTCGAAGCGCATGCCGCCGGCGTTGAAGCCGGAGTTGTCGGCGATCGACGGGCGCATGTAGTTGAACATCGCCGTCCCATCCGGCAGGTAGACGGTGAGCGTCACCTCGGCGTAGCCTTCGTTGGCGCGGTTGCCGATGCGTGCGAAGCCGCCGAGCTTGGCGCTGCGATCGTAAAAGTTGAAGTACATGCTCTCATTGAAGTTCGCCTCGCCGGTGTTTTCGTGCATGTAGTCGTCGTGCGGCTTGACAGCCATTCGATCCTCCTCGGAACTAGCGGCGTTCAATCCGCGTGTACTGGTCGGGCTGGAGCGTGATGCAGTCCTCCTCGCGATGCCCGCGCAGCCGGCGACGCCAGAAGAGGGGCAGGAACAGCGCCAAGACGGTTCCGCCCGCGAGCAACATCGCCGCCACAGAAAGGAACAAGAGGGCCAGCGGCGCGAGCAGCAGCAGGCCGAGCGGCAAAGGCAGCGTGCCACGGTAAGTGAAGACGCGCGTTCCGTCAGTGCTGGTGTGCGTCGTGTGATGCATCGGGTTGGACCTCTCCATCCAGAGTTTGTAGCAAGCTGAGCAGCCGAAGGACACCGGTGCGCAGGTTCTCGGTCGACAGGCGCTCGTTGATGCCGTGCTCGCCGCGCTCGTCCTCTTCGCTCAACACGAAGGGCACGAAACCGTAGCTCGCGATGCCTTTGTCGCGGAAGTAGTGGCTGTCGGTGAACCCGGTGAGCACCGCCGGGACGATGGGGGCGCCGTCGCGCTGCGCCAGCGTGCGCAGGACACCGAAGAGTACCGTGTCCGTCGTCGACGATGACGGCGGGAAGTTCAACAGCACGTCGACGCTCACCTCCGGGTCCTTGATCGCCTCCTTGATGCTGCGCACGAATACGTCCGGGTCTTCCCCCGGCAGCAGGCGGCAGTCGAGCTCGGCGCTGGCGTTGCGGGGAATCACGTTGATCTTCTGGCTGGCGGTGAGCACGGTTGGCGTGATCGTGTTGCGCACCAGCGCCGCATCGTGGCGATCGGCGAGGAACTCGTCGCGGAACGTCTTGTCGGCCAGCGCGGTCCGCAGATCCTCATAGTGTGCGCGCCGCTTGTCGTCGCGGATCTCCGCTTGCGCCGCGTAGTAGGCGGCGACCTCGGGCGTCACACGCAGCTTCGGCTTCAACGCCTGGATGCGATCGAGCGCGTGCAGGAGCCGCGTCACCGCCGTCTCCTTTGGCGGTGCCGACCCGTGCCCGGCGTCGCCCGTGGCAGTGAGCCGCAACCAACACGGCGTCTTTTCGGACACCGCCACTTCGTAGGCCCGCTTGCCGTTCGGCAACACGCGGATGTGTCCGCCCTCGTTGAGCACGAACTCGGCATCGCTGAACTTGTCGAAGTGGTTGGCGACCATCCAGCCGGCACCGAGCTTGCCGCCGGCCTCCTCGTCTGCCGTGCCGAGAAAGATCACGTCGCGCTGCAGCCCGATTCCTTTCGCTTTGATCAGCAGCAACGCCAGGGCATCGACGACCCCGACACCTTTGCAGTCGAGGGCACCGCGACCATTCACGAAACCGTCGCGAACGGCGCCGGAGAACGGTGCGACCGTCCAGCCCTCAGGGGTGGCGGGGACGACGTCGAGATGGTTCAGAAGAATGATGGGCCGTTTCCCACCCTTGCCCTTCAGGCGCGCCAGCACCGAGCCGCGACCCGGCTGCGACTCGAACACCTCGGCGTCGATACCCGCTGCGCGGAAGCGTTGGGCCAGAAACTGCGCCGCAGCGGTTTCGTTACCGGGAGGGTTCGACGTGTCGACTTGAATGTAGGCGCTCAAGAACTCGCTCGCCTGCTGCTCGACTTCGGTCCAATTGATCTCTTCTGCCGACGCGCGGGCTGTGCCGGCGAGGACCAGCAGCGTTGTGACCAACCGCAGCGCAAACGAAAGTCGACGCGGTGCGCTCACGCCGTGTGCTCTTTCAGCTCGACGATGTAGCCGTCGGGATCGGTGACGTAGATCGCCAGGCCCATGCCGCGTGCGCCCATGCGTCGCATCGGCTGCTCCTCGATCACATTCACGTTGTGCTCCTTCAGCCACGGGATGATCCGCTCCAGACCGGGTTCGATCTCGACGCAGAAGTGCAGGAAGCCGCCGCTGTTCCGCCCTTGGTCCGGGTCGTAAGTCGGATCCGGAACCAGGTCGAGCAGCTGGTCGCCGACGCGCGCCGACACGAACGGACGCCGCCCGGCGCGGTACTCGTCGAGAAACAGGATCGGCAAACCCAAGAGGTCGCGGTAGAAGCCCAGCGACGCGTCCAGGTCGCGCACGCGCAACACGAAGTGGTCCAAGCCGGTGACCTTGATCATGGCGCTTCACTTCAAGGCGTCGACGATCGCCGTCCCGGCAGCCTCCTCCTGATCGACGGCGGTGGTTTCGAGCAGGCGCGCGATCAGCATGTAGAAGCCGACGGCGAGAATCAGCTCGACGATCTCGCGCGGCGGGAACTGCTCGGTCATGCGCGCGAAGGTGGCGTCGGAGACGCGTACCTGCTGGATCAGCTCATCGGTGAAGCGGAGCATCAGCTGGTCGCGCGCATCGAAGCAGGTTGCGGTGCCGTTCCCGGCTTCCAGCGCCGCGATCTGCGCATCCGTGACCCCCGCCGCCTTGGCGATCGGCACGTGCTGCGTCCACTCGTACTGCGCCTTCGAGGTCTGCGCGACGCGCAGGATCGCCAGCTCGCGCAGCCGGGCGCTGAGCTGCTGCGCGCCGAGGATGCTGCCGCCGAAACGCAGCAAGGGCCGGAAGTTGGTTTCCGCGTGTGCCATCATGCGGAAGATCTTCAACGGCACCGCCAAACCCGCGAGCGCCTCGCGCACCTTGTCGGGCGCCGTCGCCGGATCGACGTACGGAAGTCGCGCCATGCTGCCTCCTTCTATGAGTAGCGTGATCGTGGCAGGGGGAGTGAGCAAAGTCGAGAGGGGTCAACGCATCCAACACGTTGCGAACTCCGTACTTCCTGGAGATGAGAGTGTCGATAAACGCGAAACACACCCTTCGAGACGGCCCCGAAAAGATGGGGCCTCCTCAGGGTGAGCGGAAATGCTCTCTGAAAACAACAACAGAACCGTTCGTCCTGAGGAGCCGCCGTCTTTGTGGCGGCGTCTCGAAGCCTGTCCTGAGCGCTGTCGAAGGGGACGTGCCCCGCGAAAATCGACAGACTCAGACGGAGGATTGGGCGGTCGGGTACTGTCTGACTTCACCCAGTACCGGCGTACCGGCGGTCGATTTCATTTGACCTTCGCGCGCGCATTCTACTAGCTTGGCCGATCGTGTCGAAGGGGTCGAGTCGTTCACTGATTGTGGCAGCGCTGTTCGCAGCGATCCTCGTGTCTGTCGTCGTATCCCCGGGGGTGGCGCAGGCACCGGCGCGCTGCGTCGGCGACTGCAACAACGACGGCGAGGTCACCGTCGACGACTTGCTCCGCATGGTGGCCGTCGGGCTGGGCCAGGCGTCGGGGTTCGATTGCCCAGCCGCAGACGCCAACGCCGATCGCCGGATCACGCCGGATGAGATCCTCCGCAGTGTCGGCACCGCTCTGACTGCCTGCCCGCCGCCGCTGCAGGACGAAGACGCTCTGACCGCGTCGGCGCGGGTCGCGGTGTCGACAATGGAGTCGGTCAGCATCATGGACTTTGGATTCATCGGATTCGGCGCCGGCGCGGGCGGCGCCGCCGACGGCGGGACGTGCGCAGGCGGGGGAACCAAGGACATCTCGTGCACTGCCGGCGACGCCAGCACGTCGCTTACGACGGTGTTTGCCAACTGCAGTGAGCCCGGTCAGGCGCCGGGAACGACGATCACCCGCAGCGGCACCGTGGTGCGGACGGTCGAGGTACCCAACGCGTGCTCGAAGCCGATCCCGTCGAATGCCAACACCCACCTCCGCTTCAGCACCTTCACTGCGAGCCAGGTGGATGCCAGCGGCAACCGCAGCACGCTCACCACGGGCGACCTCGTCCTCGACGTGGACGCCAGCGCATTCCCAACGACGGTGCACGTCACTGCGAACGGCATGCTCGAAGTTAGCAACACCGGGGCAGCTGTGGAGCGCTTCACGCAAACCTTTCGCAACTTCGTGGTCACACAGACCACGCAGGCGGCTGACGTGCTGGTGAGTGAGAGCGGCAGCATGACCGTCGATTGCCTCGGCGAGGTGCGGTTCGACACCAAGGTGCCGATTCGCGTGGCGGCGGGAGACGCGTGTCCGTCCGGCGGCCTCCTTGAGGTGGCCCTGCCGGGGTTCAACCCGGCCGGTGGCGCCGCGGCAATGACGAAGAACGGTGAGCCGGACCAACCGACGCGGCGCTTGCCGGCGCTCAGTGCGAACGACACCCTCCCGCCGGCGGGCTACCGCGAGTTCGCCGTGCGCGCCGCCAACGGTCAGGTCTATCAGATTCTGCAGAACGCAGACGGCGATGCCACGTTGAAGACCGAGGACGTGCAGGTGACGACGGTCGTAGGCTCCGACGCGCGCGATGCGGGCGGCTGCTTCGCGCTGAGCCAGGTGCAGGCGCTGGTCGCGGCGGGACCCGGAAACGCGTTTCCGATCGCTGCGGTGCGCAGGTCGCCGCTGATCGCGGACGCCAGCCCGCCGTGCTTCAACCCTAACGGCAGTGACGGGAACGGCGCGGTCTGCATCGGCCCGGAGTGCACCACCGACTGCGCCTGCGCCGCCGGCGGGCGCTGCACGACGTTCACCTTCGACGCCGGCGCGCCGTTGGCGACCGGCACCGAGGGCGTCCGAGGGGCCACCGTCGATCGCCTCATGAGCGTCGCGGCTCCCTGCAGCGGGTTCCAAGGGCGCGACACCTACGGCTTCGGCACCAGCGTGCCGACGACCGGGGCCGGTGTGTGCTCGAGCGCGCCTGATGACGGCGTCACGCTGGGGAAGGTGCCGTCGGTCTTTCAAAGTGTCGACGGCTCCACGTTGATTCTCGCCTATGCGACGTCGCTGACCGCTGCGTTCGACACCGCGTCCGCCGGCTTCGCCGTCGATCGCAACGGCGACGCCGGTTGCGAGGGAAGCGACACGGTCATTGCGGGGGTCATCGCCGCACACGCGCTGCCGCGCCCTAACGTGCGGTTTGGAGCGACCGGTAGCGTCGCCTTCGACTTCAACGCCGACAAGCGCGTCGACAAGGTATTCTCCAGCTGCCGCGCCGTATCACTCTCGCAGTGCGCCGCGCCGCCCGCACCCACCCCGACGCCCGGCCCGCCACCTGCGTGCCAGCCGTTCGATCTCGGCAACACCATCCCGGTGGGCTCATCGGGCACGACCGCCATCAATCCCAAGAACACCACCGGCGGTGCCAGCTGCGGCGGCGGCGGCAATGAGGCACCGGACTTCACGTTCAAGTACACGGCGCCGGACGACGGCTTCTACACGATCGATACGATCGGCTCGCAGCTCGACACCGTCCTCTACGTCCGCGCCGGCGAGTGCGCGGGACGTGAGCTGGCCTGCAATGACGACCGCGGCGCCGGCAGCCTGCAATCGGAAGTCGGGCTCAGCCTTTCAAAGAACCAGGTGATCGTGATTACCGTGGACGGCTCGGCGACGCAGAGCGGGCAGTTCCTGCTGCACATCAACTCGAGTGCGACTCCACCGACACCCACACCGACGGTGATGGGGGGGCCGGTGCTGCCGGACCTCGTGGTGACGGCGGTGACGGCACCGAGCAGCGGCACCATCGGCGGTCAGATCGATGTCTCCGCGAGCATCGCGAATCAAGGCCTGGCCGAGGCCGACGCGTTCCAGGTCGACTTCCTCTACTCCGCCGACGTGGTGATTGCGGCTGACGACGTGCGCTCAGGGTTCGGGTGCGTCTTCTCCGGACTGTCCGTTGGGCAGACCGTCACCTGCAGCGGGCCGACCGGTGTACCGTCCTCGCTGGCACCCGGCAACTATTTCCTCGGCGCCCTGGTCGATCTGCCGCAGCAGATTGAGGAGAGCAACGAAGCAAACAACGCACGCGCCGCGGATGCGCCGATTGCGATATCCGGTACACTGGGCACACCAACCAGCACGCCGACGCGCACGATGAGCGGCGCGCAACCGGCGACACAGACACCGACGCCCACCCAGGCCGTCACCAGCACGGCAACGCCGACTCGCACTCCGACGCTGCGCACAGCGACCGCAACCGTCGGCGGGCCGATGGCCTTGAGCCTGTCTCCGCGCGCTGTGGCTCTGGCACCAAACGGGGGGCAGGCAACGTTGACCCTGAGCATTACGCAACCGGCAACAACCCCAGCAACCGTCACGCTGAGTCTGGCCGACCCGAACGTGGCCTCGGTGCCGCCGTCCGTAACCATCCCGATCGGCGAGGTATCCACCCAGGCAACCGTGCAAGGGAAGAGCGTTGGCACCACGACGCTGACGGCAACCGGCCCCGGAACCGCGGCCGCAAGCATTTACGTCACCGCGCCGTTCAGCGGAACCGGAACATTCGTAGCGCCAGCGGTCAGTGTCGACATACCGGCGCTGCCGGTCATGCCGAGTCCGATCGAGGCAGGAGTGCGTGCGCCGGAGGTGAGCATCGAAGTTCCAGCGGTACCTGCCGCACCCGGCGTGGTCTCTGTGGAAGTGCTGGCGCTGCCGGTCGGCATCGAGGTGCAGTAGGGAGTCAGACGTATGAAGAATGAGCTTGGCAACTACACGCAATCCGCGCACGGGAGGGAGTTCCCAATGAGCCTACACAGGAGAAGATCGAGCGCTGTGTTCTTCTTCGTTGCGCTGACTACGATCTGCGGGACTGGCCGCTTGGCGCGTGCACAGTGTCCCTTCGTCAGCGGCAGCACGGGTGCTGACGGCGCGTTCTCGCCGGCGACGAACACGACGCGATCACTGCCGCCGGACGGCATCCTCAACTTCACCACGGTGAACATCCCGGCGAACGTGACCGTGAAGTTTCAGCGGAATGCGAGGAATACGCCTGTGTACCTGCTGGCAACGGGCAACGTCACGATCAGTGGAACGATCGACGTGAGCGGTACAGATGGTGCCGCCAACGGGGTCCCGGGACCGGGCGGACCCGGAGGGTTTGACGGCGGTACCGGAGGGCTGCTCTGTGGCGGAGGAGGTCTTGGACCTGGCGGAGGGGCGCCGGGGTGCGGTGGGCTTTCCATCAACAGCGGATCGGAAGCCTTCTTCTTTGGATCGCCTCCCGTCGGCTACGGCAACCTGATCCTCAACCCACTGATTGGCGGATCAGGGGGCGGAGGTGGGAACGGAAGTACCAGCAAGCCTATTGGGGGCGGAGGTGGGGGCGGCGCCATCTTGGTCGCGTCGTCCGGAACCGTTACTCTGTCGGGGAGGATCTCAGCAAATGGCGGCGCTGGCCATATTGGACCTGCCGCACCACGTACCTCGGGAGCGGGCTCCGGCGGTGCCATCCGAGTGATCGGAAACGTGATTGCTGGTAGCGGGCAGTTCTTAGTCGATGGCGGCCGCGGTCCCTGTCCTTTCGGCTGCAACTTTGGAGGCACCGGCCGTGTGAGATTCGAGGCGTGTGACCCACAGTTCACAGGCAGCCCAGCATTCTCTGCCAACGGGCCGTATACGGTCGCCTTCGTCACCAGTCCGGTGTTTCTGAGCGCACTACCGACGCTGACGATCACCTCAGTTGGCGGCGTCGCCGCACCCGGCAGCCCAGGCGGATCTTACACCGCGCCGACGCCGGACATCTCGCTGGCGGCGGGCACCACGAGCGCAATGGTCAATCTCGCCGCATCCAACATGCCGCTGAACACGGCGGTCACTGTCGGCGTCATTCCACAGAGCGGCGCGCCGACAAGCGTGACCAGCTCGGCGCTCGTGGGCTCTGTGGAAAGCTCGACGGCCTTCGCCGACGTCACCGTGGCCGCCGGGCGCAGCTTGATCACCGCGGAAGCGACCGTGATCATCGGCGGCGAAGGCGGCGCGGCGATGCTGATCGGCGGCATCGCGGGCGAGCGGATCGCAAAGGTTCGCGTCGGTGCGACCTTCAACGGTGGATCGTCGCTGACCTACATCACCGCGTCGGGAAGGGAGATCCCTGCTGACCCTCAGCTGTTGGCTCCTCCTCTTTGATTCCATGTCGCCCCAACGCAGTGGAGGTAGAGCCGTGTGAACGGCGTCGCATCGCGGCGAGGTCTGAGTGTGCCTTCCTGTTTCGATAAACGGCGAAGCGTCGGTGCGGTCGCGGTCGCCGGGGAATGGAATTCCCCGGCTCAGGGAACGAAGTCGGCTGAAGCCGACTGCAAACCGCGATTGGAGTCCCCTTTTCAGGGGACTTTTCGTCGACTCAGCCGGGGAATTCATTCCCCGGCGGTGCGCCGGCTTCGACACCGCAACGCTGTTCCCGCGAAAGTCGACACTCTCTTTGAGGGGACGTTCCCCAATTGCTAACAGCACGATCCCCGATCGCGGTGGCGCGTGTTGCTGTGGAATGCCGGGGCGACTCAGGATGATGCGCGCCATCGCCGGCGAATGAATTCGCCGGCTAACGAGCGAAAAAAGTCCCCTGAAAGGGGACTCACCAAGTGCTCTTCCAGTCGGCTTGAGCCGACGTTGGTCGACTATTCGCTTCCCCGGCGGCGCGCTGGCTCCGACACCGCAACGCTGCCGGTTCACGCGACGGCAAGCGAGATCACGGCGTGGCTGCTGGGGTGGCCGCCTGCGTTCCCAGCTTCCGGACTTCCAGCTTGTTCAGAATCGCCTGCTTCAGCAGCCGGACCTCGTCGAGGCGCTCCTGCAGATCCCGCTCGCGCTGCTGCACCGCTTCCAGCTTCTGGAGTAACTGCTTCTCCCGCTGGTTGAGCTGATCGAGCCGCGTCTGCAAGTCGGCGGCGCGCGCGCCGCCGGCGAGCAGCAGGGACGTCAATACCGTCAGGGAGATGAGAACCGGGCGCCGCATCGGGTCAGAAGAGCGCCGTCTCTACGGCTTCGGTCATCACCGGCACGACACCCCAGAAGATCGCGATCACCACGACGATCGCCGTATGGCCGCGAATGAACGCGATGCGCTCACCGGGGAAGTACCACCAGTTGAGCAGGTTGAGATTCGCGATCTCGTACGCCAGGCCGACGCCGAAGGCGATCAGAAACACCGGCAAGAGTCCGAAGGTAGGTACCAGGCTGGCGATGCCTCCCATGACGACACCGAACATGACAAGCACGTTGAGGATCGGCAGCTGCGGTGAGCGGTAGATCCACAGCCGCAACGCGCGGGCGTTCAACTCCGTCACGATCCCGATGATCACGCTGATCAGCATGCACCGCAACACGTGCGCTCTCCGGACCCAATGTCAGCGCAAGCTGCCCCATCGCGGCGGCAGTTACAAGAGGGGGTTACCCCACACGGTGCTCGCTGGGATAGCCGAACACATCGCGTGCCGCGTCTGCCGTGCGCGCGGCGCAGGCGTCGGGGACGAAGACGTAAAGCCGCCACAACGCGGCGTAGCGTGCCTCCAAGGCGGTGATCTCCGAGATCGGCTGGCGGTCCGGCGCATTCAAGGGCACCAAGCCGGCGGGCGTGCGCACCAGCGCTGCGGCCTCCTTCATCACGGTGAGCGCCGGGCAGTACACGATGACCTCCGCGGCGTCACAGCCGAGCTGCTGCGCCAGATACGTTTCGGCATCGTGGCGATTGCGGCGGGACTCGTGGAAGCGCTCGACGAGCACGCGCCGCCCTTCCTCCGGAACGCTCAACGCCGAGATCACGTAGCCGCGCTTGAGCAGGGCGCGCGCCTCCAGCCGCTCGATCAGGCGCACGATGCGAGGGTCGGGACGCTCGGCGTCGGGTACGCGCCGCAGGCGTTCGAAGAGCTGCCCGTCGTTGAGGCGCAGCAACTCCTCCTCGCCGACGGCGCCGTGTGTCTGCGCCAGCTCCACCGCCTTCGAGACCATCGCCCCCGCCGCCACCTTGGTGTGGTGGTAGTAGACGCGCTCGGTCAGGAAGTAGCGCATGCGCAGCAGCTGCACCGTCTCCGAGCGCGCGTCCGGCCGTTCCATGCCGTGCTTGGTCATGTTGATCGCCAGCTGATCGTTCTCGACGACGAAGTAGCGGAAAATCCGATCGTCGTAGCGCTGCGCCAGCCCCGCGAAGTAGGAGTCGCGCCGCAGGTAGTCGAGGAGATCCGCATCGATGGTGCTCGACACGACCTGCCGGGTCCACGGCGGCAGCGTGGATGCGCCGCGATCCGATCCAAGTAGCTCCACCACCTGGTCTTGGATCCCGAGTGCGCGCAAGCGGTGGCCTAGCTCGCCCACGAGGAGCGTTCCCAAGCGCGCTCCCTTATCGTGGCGCGGAAAGAGCCGGCGCTCGTCCTCCAGCGTGTGGCCGAACGGGACATGCGTGACGTCATGCAGCAGTGCGGCCGCGCCGATGACGTGCTCGAGCTCCCCCGGCACGGCGGTGCCGTTCTCGCGCACCGCCGCCACGATGCGTTTCGCGACCGCGTTCGTGCCCAGGGAGTGATCGAAGCGGGTGTGCACGCAGCCCGGGTACACGAGGCTCGCCGTCCCCAGCTGCTTGATACCGCGCAACCGCTGCATCGCCGGCAGATCGAGGACGGCCGCTTCGAGCGGGTCCAGTCGAACGTCGCCGTGGATCGGATCGCGAATGAGCACGTGCGCCCGCTCATCCACTCGCCCGGCCACCGCGGAGCAGCTTGCCGGGGAGCGGGCCGTCGGCGTCCACGACATCCTTCCCGTCGCGGCGGATGAGCTGACCATTAACGATCACGGCATCGATGCCCGCCGCGTCGGCGATCAGGCGGTTCGCCCGTGCCGGCAGGTCGTGCACGCGGCGTAGCTTGCCCGCGCCGACGGTGCGCGGATCGAAGATGACTACGTCGGCGGGCATGCCGACGGCTAGACGGCCGCGGTCGGTGATCCCGAAGACCTCGGCGGGGCGCGTGGTCAGCATGCGCACGGCTTCCTCCAGCTTCAGCGTGTGCTTCTCTCGCACCCAGTGCCCGAGCAGGTGGGTCGAGAAGCAGGCGTCGCAGAGTTGGCTGGCGTGCGCGCCGGCATCAGAGAGGCCGAGGACGACGTGCGGATCGCTCAGCAGCTCGGCGACGGCGTCTTCGTCGAAGTTGACGATCGCCATGCGGAAGCGCGCCGTCAGGTTCGAAGCGAGCGCGAGATCGAGCATGAGGTCGACCGGATGGATGCCGCGCTCGGCGGCCACCTCGGCGATGGAGCGTTCTTCGAGGGCGGGATCCTGCGAGTACGATGAAATCCAGATGCGATCGCCGCAGTTGGTAAACGGGCCCGCCATCGGCGACGCGACCGTGTCCTTCAACGCCTGCCGAAACATCGGGTCGCGATAGGCGCGCTGCTTGCCGCCGAGATCGGCGGCTGACACGGCAGCGAACACCGGCAGCGACTCGAACGCGAACGGTTCTTTGAAGTCGAAGTCGAAGTTCAGCGGCCGGCAGCTGACCTGCGGGACTACTGGAAATCCGCGCCGGATCAGATCAACGGAGCGCTCGAGCAACATGCGGTGCGAGCCGGGGCCGAGCATGCCGGCGAGCAGCGCGGTCCAGGTAACGGTCCGCCCGCTCGAGGCCGCCAGCTGCGCGAACTCGTCGAAGAAGAGGCCGGGGCCGACGGTTGCCTGCACGACGCCGCGGCCGGCATCACGCAACGCGTCCGTGATGCCGCGCACCTCCCCCAGCTCCGCCGCGCGACTCGGCACCGGCTTGCCGGCGTAACCGACGTGTGTGGGCGCCTTGGAGGTTGCGAAGCCCACGGCGCCTGCGTCGATGGCGGCGCGGACGATGGCGCGCATCTGCGCGGTCTCAGCCTCGGTGGCGGCGCGCTCCGTGGCCTCCTCGCCCATCACGTAGAGCCGCAGCGGCGTGTGGCCGATCAACACGCCGACGTTGATCGCCGTGCCGCGCTGTTCGATCGCGTCGAGATACTCCGGAAAGGTTTCGAAGGGCCAGTCCACCCCGACGCCGGCTTGCAGGGCAGCGAAGCTCATGCCCTCGACCTTCTCCAGGGTGCGGAGGATCAGCTCGCGATGGTGTGGGCGCGTCGGTGCGACGCCGAACCCGCAGTTCCCCATCACCACGGTGGTGACGCCGTGCCACGGCGAAATGGTCAGCATGCGGTCCCACAGCACCTGCGCGTCGTAGTGCGTATGCACGTCGACGAAGCCCGGCGCGACGACGCGCCCCGCGGCGTCGATCGTCGTCACGGCACTGCCCGGTGCCGCACCCATGGCGACGAGTCGCCCGGCGCGAATGCCCAGGTCGCCGCCGACGCCCGGAGCGCCGGTCCCGTCGATGATCGTGCCGCCGGTGATCTTCAGGTCGTAGTCCATCGCTTGCTCTCCAGCTGCTTGATGCCGCGCAAGCGCTGCACCTCGGGGAGGTCCAGCACCTGCTCCTCCAACGGGCTCAACGACAGGTCACCGTGGATGGGGTCGCGGATGAGCATAAGCACGCTAGCGCTCCGGGCTGCCGCCGTTCAACCCAGGGGACGGTCAGCTAGAAGCCTTCGGCGTCGCCCGAGGCTGTTTCGCGAAGTGGGCGGGCTCAACGCTACCCTGTGGACGCACCTCGACTTTGCGGAGTAAGCTAAGGGCTTCGTACCGGTGCATCAGCGCGCCGTACACACGCCAACAGGCTCGTGCACCATCAAGCGCGTTGTGAGGGCGGGGTTCCGCTCCCACCCCTAGGAACGTGCAAAGGGTATCTAGTGAGAGCTTCTCGATGAAGCCATGCTGGTACAGAGGCCAACCCAGAGACTCCGTTCCTATCCAGTGGTAATCGAGCCCGAGATCCAGAACTCCCTTCTCGGCAGCACTAAGGCTGATAAACGCGCGCTCGAAAGATGGGTTGTGGCAAACTGGGACGCATCCGCGCACGAATTCGCTGAACTCCCGCCACAGCTCCCCCGAGTTGCACCGCGCATCCTTCCATTCTTCTGCTCTGAACTCATTGAGGCATTGCGCGACTTCGGTGATTCGTTCGGGAAAAAGAGGCCTCACTCGCGTATCCCAAAGCGCCTTCACTTCCGACGCGTTCGGATCACTGCGAATGACCCCGATCTCGATGATCTCGTGATGGCCGAAGATGCTACCCGTGGTTTCAATGTCTATGAAACACAAGTCCATTTCGCTGGGGCTACGGATAGACACGGTGCGCCTCTCCTATGACGGCCTCGAATTCCTCAGCATACTTCTCCCAAACTGCGGCCGAAGCATCTCGCGAGATGCCCCAACACATGGGAGCTGGATCTTTGCCCTTCTTGGCGTCGAGCGGTATCACCCAGCTGAGGTCGTTCGCGCGGTAGTAGCTCGTCGCGATCCGTTGCGACGTGACATACACTTCGACTCTTGCGCGACGCCTATATGAACGACTTGTCTTCAGTCTAGGTAGCTTGGTGTGGGGAGCCACGACGATCTTGGCCGCTTGATCTCCCACTGCCTCCTTTAGGCTCTTCTCGAAGGTTGCCCTGACTAACGAATCGGTGTGATTTGGATCCGCATACTTCCGCATGTAAGCCGCAAGGAGGGTATCGTCATACATATTCGAAAGGCAGACACGGAGGCACGCCTTCTTGTTCGTTCGGAACTTGGCACCGCGGAGAATCTCTCCCAGCTGGTATGCAGCAAGAATGTCGATGCGATCCGTTTGCTTGTCACCGATCGCACTGGCGATGGGGTCGCGAGCGCGCGGCCACGGTGCGACGACGGTCTCGATATAGGAGGCCTCATCCGGCGCGCTTGAAAGCATCGCCTTCAGTTTGGGATGGAGCCTCAAAGGCTCGGGATCGACACCACTCACGGCTTTGAGGTTCTTGCAAATCGTCTTCGCTACGCCATCCAACGACTTCGCTACTCTCCCGCCCGCCCGCAATTTCGACGTGGGGACGGTTAGGCCGGACAAGTCCGTGGGCAGGCCCAGCTTCTGGCTTGGGCGTAAGGGGACGACGAGGAAGACGCGCCGCCGGCCGTACTTCGACATCCAGAGCCCGGCCTCGAAGATGAGATTGTCGCGGGGCGTATCATCTTTCTTTCCGCGAAACCACCGCTTGTCGTCGAGCGTCATCAGAAAGACGGCTGCATCCGTTTCCGTCACGGCGCGGAACAAGGCCTCTAAGTTGTACTCTCCCGGTTTGAAGGCGGTGAGCCACGGAAGTACCTCGAAGCCCGCCCTCTTCAGGTGCCGCACAAGAACCGGGATCGCGTCCTTCTGCTCAATCGTGGTTCCGATGAAGACTCTCATACGGAAATCTCCTGGCCAACCCAACTTTCACCGCGACTTGCACCGCGCTCATCGTACCGACGCCGTGCCAGAAACCGCCGATCAGCGTCATCGCAATGATCGGTACCTGCTACATGACCTGATTGAGGCTGCGCATCTGCTCGCAATTCTGCTCGTAGCAGAGTTTCTCGCGCTCGAACGTCTCGGACATTGCAGGTCGCTCACATGCTCCAGCCCAGCTCCCGCGGGGGGGGATCGGGTGTCCCTTCTCCGAGGTACTGCCTCTCTAATCATTTGGGTCTTCTCCAAAGTGAGTGGGTGGTTTTGAAGCATTGAGATCACGGAAATG
>CAZCGA010000101.1:0-24557 GCA_964498075.1 uncultured Binatia bacterium (SeqCode)
GCATGGTGGTCCCGATCGCGCAGATGGGATTCGTCGTCACGGCCCTGCTCGGCTTTCTTTTCCTGCGCGAGCCGTTCACCGCGCGCAAAGGCGCGGGCCTCGCCGCCGCGCTGTCGAGCCTCGGCCACGGATAGCGCCCCCGGCCTGCCAGTTCGGCTGTCGTGAGCACCCGCCCTTCCGCGCACAATGCGCGGCTTGTGAATTGAAGCGCTGGGCGGTGGGTCACCGAGCGCTGCGGCGCGGCCGGCCTGCGCGTGGACTTCCCTCTCTGCTCTCGATCCTTTTGATGACCATGACGGTGGTGACGCACCCGTACGCGCAGGGACGCGATCGACACGCATCCGGCGCCTACCGACAGACTCTGGTGCCGACTGCTGCCCATATTGGGCTTACGGTTTTGAACCGACCGCAATGTGTGCCCGCGGCGTGTACTCGACGGGATCGCGGAATCGGGTGCGGAACTGCTCCGTCATGGTGGTGTGCAGCTCTTCCCATTCTGACGGCGTGAGCCGCCAGCGCACAAACCGACCCGCCGCCGAGATCTCCATCAGTGAGAGGAACTGCTGGTAGCCGGAGAGCGGCGACCAAGTCGCGTGCAAGAAGGCGGTAGCTGTTGGGAGTGTAGCGATCGTAATCGACCGCGATCTGATCGTACAACACCCATTCGGCTGTCGGCCGCATCTGATTACATTCCTCTGATGCTCGACAAGTATCACAAGTATCAGATGAGGCGCACCGCTGCCAAAAGTCGGCTCGCCGCCGCTTCAACGGGACTCAAGCGCGGCTGGCTGACGCGATCACGAATCCGCGGTGCAAGGGTGGCTCGCTGAGAACCACTTCGCTGAAACCGGCCGACTGAAGTAGCATGCTGACTTCGGCCTGGCTGTAGAACCGGTAGACAGTCTGGGGGAAGTCTCGGACGCCGGGCGCTTGATCCGTATGAAACCCGAGGGCGAGGTGGCCACCGCTGTAAAGCACGCGGTGGATTTCGCGCAAGTGCTCTTCGGGATGCCTCCAGAAATACAGCGTGTGTACCGAGTACGCCTTGTTGAAGTGGGCAGCGGGGAACGGGAGCCGGGTGCTGTCGCCCTGATGGAGCATGACTCGACCGTCGGTGATCAGGTCCCGGCAGCGGCGAGCAGTCATGCGGACCATCGTCTCAGACAGGTCAACGCCGGCAGCGAAGCCAGTGGTGAGCTGGCGAGCCACCCGATCGAGCGTTCGTCCGTGTCCAAAGCCTATCTCCAGGACACGGTCAGTTGGTTGGAGGGCGAGTGCCGCAACCACCGCGTCGTTTGCTCCCGCGGTTTCAGTGGCCATGATGGAGCCAATGAGCCGCCCCAGCAACCCGCTCGGGCAGCCACTCTGTCGCGCGATGAATTCAGGTCTGCGCATCGGTTCCACCTCTGGCGTCACTCGTGTCAGGTCGCCGAACCGGCGACGACTTTATCCGTCAGGAAGTCGGTGGTCGGTAGTCTCTCGCCAGCGTGCGTAGACCGAAATAGTAGATCACGCAGGCGCCGACGATGCTGCTCGCAAAGCCAATGGTGAGCTCGTTCACCCCGGCGATGCAGCTTCGCGGAATCACGAATCCGTAAGCGATGATCACCGTCGGCACGACGAATCCAACGAGAGGCAGATAATGGCGTATGTTCATTGGAACTCCCTTCTCATTCAGCTCACTTCTTTACAGATCTCCTGCTCTGACCCGACGCGAAACCAACTCGTGGTCCGTCCGATTAGGGGAATGCCGACATACCCCCTGAGCTCGATGCGGTTTTCGCCGACCACGCTCAGGGAGGCGCGGTACGTGTTCCCGCTCCCGGGATCGTAGATGGTTCCGCCCTTCCAGACGGCTTCTGCGCCGGAGGACGGTGCGAGCCCACGGACAATTTCGAGCCCAATCACTGGACGGTGTCGCAGAGACTGGTCGGGGTTGTAGCGATCGCGCAGCTCGCAGCCGTTCTCGTCGAAAGGGGATCGTAACCACATGACCCGCCCGCAAAGCTCGCCGCCACAGTCGCTGATATCGACCTGTGCAGCCCCGCCTTCCGCATACCAGCGGCCGATCGGAGATGCTGCGAACTGGTGAGAGGCTTCGCTCGATGTCGCGGTCCCGATGGCAACGATGGCGGCGAGCATGACCCCGGCGGCGGTCAGGCCCGGGGCAAGGCGTGGACGCAGCGCACACGCCCTCGCCTTCATTCCGCACAGAAAGCGGGGCACGGCAAATGGCCGCACGAGTAGATGATAGACCGCGAGAGTGAGAGCCGACGAGAGGGCGAAGAGTAAGACGAACTTCGTCCACAGTCCGAGCGGAAGCTGGATCAGCAAGTACCCCGGAATGACGATGGCCGACTGATGCAGCAAGTAGACCGGGAATGCGGATTCCGTCAGGTAGCGGAGCGCCGGCGTCGTGAACGACAGCCTCCCGCGCGCCCACCCGAGGAAGGCAAGCACGAAACACCAGCCGGCGATGGCCGTGTGGGCAAGGATCACCGCCGGCGAAGAGAATACGCCGAGAACACCGAGCAGTAACACCAAGCTAGCGATCAGCCCGATCGCGAGCGCCCGTTTACGCTCAGCGTGCGCGGTCGCCTCCAGGGCGGGAAACCGCGCCAGCACGAATCCGGCAATCAGGAACGTGCTGTAGTAGGTAAAGTTCGCCCAGTCGTTGATCAGGTTTTGAAGTCCCGGCCAGCGCTCGCGCATGGTGACCTGAATGACCGCGAGCGGAAGAATCGGTGCGTACACCCACAAGGGGGACATCCCGCCCTTGAACCACTCGCGCGAGCGGAGGAGGCGCCCGAACAGGGGCAGATAGAGAATCGTGAAGGTGAGGAGGTAGGCGACGAACCAGAGGTGCGCCCACGTGAAGCGCGATAAATCGGTGAAGAAGGTCGGCAGAAAATCAAGGAAGCTCTCGTTGAACGGCGCCGCGGCGGGCAGGCCCGACGGGATCACCTGGCGAAAGCTATTCTGCAGCGCCGGGGCGACGTACAGCCCGGTGTAGTTCGCGTCGAGGCCGCTGGAGAGCTCCATGTACTTGATCGCCGGCATGAGGAGGATGCAGCCGGTCACCAGCGGGACGAAAAGACGGAAGAAGCGCTCTTTCAGGAACTCACCCGTCCCGCGCATCGAGAGCGAGGCGAAAGCGGACCAGCCGGCTAGAAGGAAGAACAGTGGCATGTGCCAGAGGCTGATGAAGCCGCAAAGGATGAGGAAGAAGAAGGACACTTCCGTGTTGCGCACGTGGTAGAAGGGCGCCGGGTTGAAGACCATGCCGACGTGGAAAAGCAGGAGCAGGTAGGTCGCGAACACCCGGAGCCAGTCGATATCGTACCGACGCGCGTCGCGGTCTGACAGAGTGTTGGGGTTCATGGCCGCACCTCCTTCATCAGACCGCCGACAATGAATTGGACAACAGTGTCCTCGGCGACCTGGTCATCAATCGTTTGGGGGGATGGGTCCCAGTGACGGTGCACGGCCCATGTGACGATCGTCTCCAGGATGACACGGGCGGCGAGCGCGGTATCGGGGACTGAGCGAAACAGTTTCAGCCTGATGCGGCTCTGCAAGTAAGCGGAGAGCGCCTCAATAAGCGTACCGCGTGCGCCCGTGAACCACACGGCGGCAAGCTCTGGATGGAATTGCGCCGATCGATCCATCAGCTTGATGGCGCGCCGATTCGTGCTCAGCGTGTGGTACATCTCGCGGACAATCTCCGTGAGCTCCGCACGCGGATCCGCCACTCGCTTGCGGCCGAGCGCCGCAAGAAGCGCCGGCAGAGGCGGCTGCTTGGCCACACGTTTGCGCACGTGCTGGAGTGTTGCACCAGGCCGCGGTGTGGGAAGGGGCAGCTTGAGCGGTGTCGTGAGCGGATGCTCGGCATCTGCAGAGCGCACCACGAGATCAAAGAGCGCCTCTTTGCTTTCCACGTAGAGGTACAGAGTGCCCTTGCCGACGCCCATCGCCTCGGCGACGTCAGCCATCTGCGTGTGCGCGTACCCTCGCTCGATGAAGACTTGGGTGGCGCAGTCGACGAGTTGCTGGAAACGGTCGGGGGGAATCGTGCGAGCCATGTGGTCTTTTATACCTGACTGACTGAGTCAGTCAATAGCTCATTGTGCTACACCCACTTGCGCCAAGAGAAATTCAAGGCACTGGTGAGGAGATGACCGAGAGCGATTTCACCGTGGTGCGCGCAGTGGGGTTTGTGCTGGCCGTCGCGATTGCGGTGAGCCTGCAGCGCATCACCCCCCACGCGCGACTCCAAGGAAGTTGGCGGACCAACCTCGGACTATGGGCGATCAACGCCGTCGTGCTCGGGGTCGTGTGTGGAGCGTGTGCCTACAGCGTTGCGCGCTGGGCAAGCGCTGCCGGTGTCGGGGTGCTCACCCTGGTGCCGATGCCACGAGCGGTGGCCATCATTGCGAGCGTCGTCGTGCTCGACGTGGTGTCTTACGGGTGGCACCGGGCCAATCACCAACTCCGCTGGCTGTGGCAGTTCCATCAGGTCCATCATTCGGACACTACGTTCACCGTCTCGACCGGAGTGCGCTTTCACCCCGGTGAGCTTCTCCTCTCTTTGCCAGTGCGCCTGTCAGCCGTCGTTGTGTTGGGTGCACCGCCGGAAAGCGTATTGTTCTTCGAGCTGATCTTCGCAGTGGCAAATCTGGTGGAGCACGGCGACATCAACCTACCAGCACGACTGGAGCGGCGGTTGGCGCAAGTCCTCATCACACCGGCCTTGCACCGCCGGCACCACTCGAAGCAGGTGACTGAGCTGAACACGAACTTCGGGACGATCTTCAGTCTGTGGGACCGCTGTTTCGGGACGTTCCTGGCGAGTGGCTCGGCTGCCGACGTGCCGACGGGATTGCCGGGAATGAGCGGTGCTCCAGGTCTGCTTCAAGCGGTCCTGTTCCCAGTCCGCTATCGCTCCACGCGTGCATTGAGATGACTAGGACTGGGGGGCGATATCGCATCGGCCGTGGTGGGAGGAGATCGCCGGTGGTTTCGCCAATGACCCGATATTCGAGGAGGCGATGAAACTCGGGCAGCAGTACCGGCGTTCTTTGCGCCCGAAGCCCAGCGGGCCGCGGCGCAAGCGCAATGGTCGTCCTCGACACCGATCATCTTAGAGCTTCGTGGTGCGTGGGGATTCGTGTGCTGCGATCCGTTGCACTTGCTCGAGCGTGCCGACGTGCTTCGGCCCGCGGACTGAGTGAAAGTGGCTACGTTGGCCCCCAAGAAAATCGACGACGCGGAAGTATTCGAAATCACGAAGGACAGAAAATGCGAAAGGGGGGACTTGAACCCCCACGGGTGTTACCCCACAGGATCCTGAATCCTGCGCGTCTGCCAGTTCCGCCACTTTCGCGGGGAGGGAACAGCCGCGTTACTTAGCGCTTTCCCCCGCCGAGGGTCAAGGCGAGTCGGGGTGAGATCCCGAGACCGGTGGTTGCACCGGCTCTGCATCTGACTCGGGTCGCACGACCAGCTGCGTCGTGACGAACGCGAACTCAGCGCCGCTGTCGGCGAGCTCCTTCACCTCCGACGGGACGGCCGTGACCGAGCTGCGGAAGACGAGTACGGCGATCTGCACGGCGACGGTGGGACTGGAAGACGCCGTCGACGCGTCGACCTCGACCGGCGCGTCGAAGTCCAGCGGGCTGCCTACACCGCCCAACTGTGGGCCGATCCTCCACGGGCTCAACGGCTCCAGTTGCCGCACGGCGACTCGAAACACGGCATCGGGCGGGAACCCCTGCGGCGCAAACGGTACGGTGAACGTGCATGCGGCCGGGACGTCGAGCGGCGCACAGTCGATCGGCGTCGTCGAATCCACGCCGGTGTCGACGCGCGGCGCTGTCGTGGTGGGCGTGGGCTGGCGACCGGGCACGGGCGTCGGCGAGGTCTCCGGAACCATGGCCTGCGACTCGTCGGCCGGACAGATGGTGAAGCCCTTGCGCGTGACGCACCGCTGCTGATCGAGCGCCGCCGTGATGGCGGCGTTCTCCGTGGCGAACGCGTCGAAGCCACTGGAACCGCTGCCGCCGGCACAAGCCGCCAGCACCAGTGCCAGCGGCACGAGTGCCAGCGCCACGAATGCCAGCGGCGCGAAGCTGAACCCGCGATGTCGCCGTGCGTGCATGATGGCCTCACTCAAAACGTGGTGGACGTGACGAGGACGTTCAAAAAGCGTGTGCGCGCCGAGGCGTCGGTGGTGAACTCCTCGGCCAGCTTGCGCACCGCCTCGTCCAAGCGCTGCTGGAATGCGGGCAGTCGCGCCGGGTCGATGTTGAGGTAGTGGTTGCGCAGATACGTGCCGGTGTCGGTCTCCGGCAACGCCAGCTTGTCGAGCACGCCCTTCGCGAAGAGCGCACAGAACTCCAACGCCAGGGCGCGGCGCTGCTCCGTATCCTTGGCGACGAAGTGGCGGCCACGCCGGCGCACCTTTCCGGCCTTCAGCTCGATCAGCTCTTGCTGGCACAGGGTCTCCTCGACGCGCTTGGCCAGCGCGCCCGTCACGGCCGTGGCACGGGCCCGGCGGCGCGGCGCGGCGCGCAGCTGCGCCCGCCACCGCGCCACGGGAATCCAGCCGCCATCGTCCGGCAGCGCCGCGATCGCTTGACTGATGAGCACCGCCAGATCGGCGTCTTCCACGCCGGCCACGGCGCGCGGCGCGTGCAGCACGCGCCGCAGCTCCTTGCCGAACGCGTACAGCATGCGGTCACGCCACAAGAGCGCCAGCAGCTCGTGCGCGTCTTCCTTGCGAATCGTCGCCAGCCGCCGCACCAGCGCCTCACTGGGGAAGCGCTTGCCCTTCTCGATGTAGCCGAGCATGACGGGATCGACGCTCCCCCTCAACACCTCGGTGGCGAAGCGGCGCAGCGTGAAGTCGCGCCCCATGAGCACGCGGGTCTCATAGAAGATGTCCCGGATGCTCTTGCGCGCCGACGGCGTGACGGCCATGCCCCCGATGATAGCAAAATTAAATTGCTTGACAAGCTAACAAGAGTTGTTTAGAAGGCGAACAGGTCGGCGGACGCGATGAAGGAGGACATGCCATGATGCTGCGCGCGCCACGGTGGAGAGTCTGGGGAGCGACGGCTGCCGTTGCGCTGTTCGCAGTCGGCTGCGGCGGCAATGGGTCGGCCGAGAACGCAGTCAACACCGCCACACCCAGTCGCACCGCGTCGCTGACCCCGACCGCGACGCGCACAACGACGCCCACGAGCACCGGTACGCCGACCGCCACCGCGACACACACGCCGTCGACCGCCGCAGTCAATGTGCTGGTCGTCGTGCAGCGCGCAGTGTCGGCGGGTTCTGGTGACGCACTCGGACCGCCCCCCGAGCAGTGGACCGAACAGCCGGACGGCAAGTCGTTCGACCGGGCGCTGTCGGACGCCGATTGGTCGGTGCGCGAAGCCACCGACAAGCGCGGCGTCACCGGCCCGGACGGGCAGTTCCAGATCAGCGGCCTCGCGCCGGGGCAGTACACACTGCAGCTGGCCAAGACGCTCGACGGCAACCTCGCAGCACCGACGATTCCGTTCGCGGTTGGCGATCAGGGCACGGCCACCGTGGTGGCCCAGGTGGTATGGGGTGCCGCGCGCACGACCTCGACGTACACGGATGGCGGCGCGCAGGTGCGCGTCATCTATGGACCGTACGGCGCGCGGCTGGTCTACCGTGACGGCCGCCTGACAGAGTTTGGCGACCCGAGCCGCACCTTCACCGATCCGGACGGCAACGGCCAGTTCGACGTGCAGCCGTGCATCGATCACGTCTGGGAGTGCAGCGCGGACCGTAGCTGCGGCGACGATCGCTCCTGCGTCTGCACGGCCAGCAGCCCGTTCGTCGACGATTGTGGACCTGGTGTGTGCGTCCCGCCCGGATCTGTCGGCCCGTACCGCTGCACTCCCGGCGAGACCTGCGCCCGGCCCTCGGACCGCTGCATCTGCGTCGCCAGCTGCCCGACGTGCGTTGACTGCGGGCGCAGCGTCTGCGTTCCCGATTGCGTCCCCGTGGAGATCACGGCTATCACGATCGACGGCTCTTCCCAGTTGGTCGTCGGCCAGCAAGGTGGGGTGCGCGCCACCGCGTTGCTGTCGGACGGCACCTCCTTCGATGTGACCACCGTCGCGGACTGGAAATCGTCCGAGGAAGCCGTGGCCACCGTCGACTCGTGGGGAACGGTGTCCGCTGTAGGCGTAGGGAGCACGGCCCTCACCGCTACGCTGGGTAGCCTGGCCAGCGCCCCGTGGACGATTAAAGTCACCGACCGGCCGGAGCTGCGCAGGATCTATATCCAAAACGTGTCGTGCTTCTACCCGCAAGGGCTTCCGAAGAATGGTGAGGCATCACCGCCCGTGCTCGCACAGCCCGCGCAGGGTGACATGCTGCCGGCACCCAACTGTGGCCCTGTGGTGCAGATCGACGGCACGCCGGTGTCCGCAGGATTGGTGGTCCGACTCGGCGGTACGATCCAGTTCACGGCACTCGGCGAGTTCGACAACGGCTACTATCAGGACGTCACCAAGGAGGTGACGTGGCACGTCGCGCCGCCGGAGATCGGCAGCGTGGTCGACGGTCTGTTCACCGCGCAACAGGCCGGTACGACGCAGCTCACGGCCTCGCTGGGCAACGTGGTCAGCGACGCCACCGAGATCCGCGTAGTCGAGAAACCCACGGTCATCGAGCTGTCCATCTACCCGGAGAACGGCGCGTTTGCGGTGCTCGATGGCGGGCCAGTACGCGCCGCGGACGCCGTCGTGTGTCAGGGGTTGCCGCCTGCCGGCGGCTCATGCTGTTGCCCAGGACCGCTCGCCGGGGATATTGCGAGCCCGTGCTTCGAGTGTGGCTACTCCGTCACCGTGTTGCTCGGCGACGAGTTGAAGTTCCGCGCCACCGCCCACTACGACACCGGCGAATGGCAGGACGTGACCGATCAAGTGACCTGGCGCAGCAGCGACACCGCTGTGGCGACGATCGTTCCCAGCGGCGTGATGACCGCCGGAGGCGTCGGCGCCGCGGCGATCGATGCGGTTCTCGACGCCGTCAACAGCGGCCCGGTGCGCGTGAACGTCGTCAGCCAAGCCACGCTGCAGTTCCTTTCCATCTATCAGGAGCAGGGCGACCGGGTCGTCGCCAAGGGTGACCAGCGCTTCTTCCACGCCGTCGGTTACTACGACATCGGCTTCACGCGCGACGTCACCAAGAAAGTAACATGGCGGACGAGCGATGCCACCCTTGGAAGCATCGATACCCAGGGTACGTTCACCGGCCTCGCCGCCGGCACGGTGCAGGTGTGGGCGGAGCTCGACGGTCAGCAGAGCGATCATCTCTCGCTGGAAGTGTTCGAGACCAGCGAGCTGGCGTACTGCGATCCGGCGCACATCAACCGTGCCGTGTGGTCCGACGACTTCAACCGCGTGACCCTCGAGTCAGACTGCGCTGAGTATCAGCAGCCCAGCTTTGTGGAGTTGCGCTACACGGTGACCGAAACGCAGCCGCACGGTGGCATCTTCGATCCGTGCCTCGACCTGTACGTCTTCGACGGCAACACCAAGGTGCGCACCATTCGCGAAGAAGGTTGCGGTGATCCCTTCCTGGCCGCGGGCGCGCCAAACCGCGACGCGGAAGTCCTGAAGTACCAGCTGCGTGCCTTCTGGAATCTCAAGGATGAGGACGGCAAGCCGGTACTGCCGGGGACGTATACCATCTACGGCCGCTTCTACCTGTATTACGACCCAGTCGTCAGCATCGACGTGACGGTGCTCTCGCCGGACGGACAGCCGCTACCGACGCGGGTGCCGACGGCAACGCCGGGTCCGGTGTGCACGCCGCCGCGCTGTGGCCCGGGCGAAGTGCTCTCGTGTCCGCGCCCGTGTTCGGGCGGATGCGGGACGGTGTGCGTACCGTTCGTGCCGCCTCCTACGCTGCCGAGCGAGGGGCTGTGTTACAAGAACCCGCCCGGTGCGCAGTGCGCGGCAGGAGCCGGTTTCGCCACATCGCACGAACGGTGCTGCGAGGTGGCTCGATTCGACGCGTCGATGCTGACCATCTCCTGGTGTCCGGCGGATCAGATCGCTGCATCGGGTCAGTGCGGTGCCTGCAGCGATGATCCCTGCGAAGGCCTGCCGACACCAACGCTCGGCCCGACGGCGCCCCCTGCGCCCACGCCGCCACGCGAGGGCGTGTGCTTCCTTGGTTCGCCGGCGTGCACCGGACCTTCGTCTCCCACGTCGCGCGAGCGGTGTTGCGCGTCGTTCAAAGCAGACGACCCCGACCGTCCGGTATCGTGGTGTTCGGATGATCAGCTCGACCCGACCACGCTCGCGTGCGACGCCTGCACCGACCCGTGTGCTGGGTTGCCGACACCGACGGTCGCGCCGCCAGCGCCGGTGCCGCCGACACCTGAGATCGACGGCGGGTGTTTCATCGGCTCGGCGAACTGCACGGGGAAGTTCTTCCCTACTGCCCAGATTCGTTGCTGCGAGCTGTTTCGGTTCGGTGGGTTGCCGGAAGCCCTTTCGTGGTGCCCGGCCGAGGCACTTGATCCAGACACCGAAGAGTGTCGCGCCTGCGCCAGCAGCCCCTGCGAGGGCTTGCCGACCACTGCGCGCTAGGCGCGCGCCCGCGGTCCCAGCCTTTGGTCGCACGGCCAGAGGCTGGGGACCGCACGCCCCAACTCCTACTGCGCTGCGCCCTCCGGCACCAGGCGCAACGTGAGTGGGTGATCGAAGAGATGTACGAAGACGTCGCTCCAGTACTTGTCCCCCATCGCTGTGGCGACGCGCTCGGCATAGTCCGGCGCCGGCACGCCGCGCACCTGATCGAAACGCTCGCCGGCGACTTTCACGCCGACGATCGGTGCGCTCGTGTTTTGCTGCACGCGCCCGGCGGCGCGCGAGCCCAGACGCACGTACACTTGGTTGTCGATCACCACCAGCCACACCGGAAACCAATGCTCGCTCTCCCCCGGGGCTGTGGTGCGCAACTCCAACGTGTTCTCCTTCGCGAACGCCGTCGGATTCCATTCCGCCGCAACGCCGCGCGCCGGGCTGATCACCGCCAACGCCAGCACCAACGCCGCAACACTCATCAAATGCCGCATGCCGCCCCCTTTCTGCGTCGCCAACCGGCTCTCTTACTGCGCCGGGTTGAGCCGGAAGATCAAGATCTCGTAATGGTCGCACTCGGGCACGAAAGGAGCGTGCGCACCAGCACACTTGCCGCTGTCGTACCAGATCCACTGCGCGCTCTCCGGAATCCCGTCGCATGGGCTCCCGTTGCACCACGGGTTTCCTGGCGGGAAGGTTCCGTCATTGGCACTACCAATCGCTACCACGTCCGGCGGTGTCCCAGGCTTTACCCAACCGGCACTCGGCGTGGAACCGGCATTACAGTCGCGGATCCAACTGGCGAGGTCCAAGTCCTTGACGGGTTTCGAGATCGGAGCATCCTTGCGAAACCCAGTGGCACAGACCTCCCAGTCGCTCTTGTCATCCTCGGCACTGTACCGCGGTGTGCCGTCGACCGTGAAGCCATGCAGGAGTCCCTGCTGGACGCTGCGGTCGCTCCAGGCCGCGACGTAGAGGTATTCGTCGTCGGATTTCTGAAACTCGTACGCGACCGGCGGAGTGTGCGGTCCGAACTCGACGCGCCCGCGGGGCGTCAGATGGGTGCCGTCGAGCCCTCCGGTAAACACGAAGTGGTAGTTGTCGCAGACCACGGTACCCTTGACGTCGGCGGCGTGCGCCGCGGTTGTGGAAAACGCAACGAGAATGACGGCGAGCATACTGAGGTGTTTCATGGATTCCTCCGGTTCACGATGGCCGACGCGCGGCCACCGCTCGTGAATTGGTAACACATGAGCCGCCGGCTGTCATTACTGTTGGCCGGAGCGATCGTCGCACGGCGGATCGGCAATGGGCGCGGGTTCGGTTTACTCACCGGAAGCCATGTGCTAGCTGTTTCGCCAGCCCCCGGCTGCTTCAGGAGGTTCCATGTCTGGCCATTCCAAGTGGAGTTCGATCAAGCACAAGAAGGCGATCAAGGACGCCCGCCGGGGCAAGCAGTTCACCAAGTTCATCAAGGAGATCACGGTTGCGGCACGCATGGGCGGCGGTGACATCAACGCCAACCCGCGCCTGCGCACCGCCGTCCTGACGGCGCGCGAGAACAGCATGCCCAACGACAACATCGATCGCGCCATCAAGAAGGGTACCGGCGAGCTCGAAGGCGTCCACTACGAAGAGGTGAACTACGAAGGCTACGGCCCCGGCGGCGTCGCGATCATGGCCAGTACGCTGACCGACAACCGCAATCGCACCGTCTCCGAGCTGCGCCGCATCTTCGACAAGCACGGCGGCAATATGGGCGCCGCCGGCTGCGTCGCCTGGATGTTCCACAAGCGTGGGCTCATCACGCTCGAGAAGGGCAAGGCCGACGAAGACCGCCTGATGGAAGTGGCACTGGACGCCGGCGCCGATGACGTGGCGGATTCCGGCGACACCTTCGAGATCGTGGCCGCGCCGGAGAGCTTCGAAGCCGTCAAGGCGGCCCTCGACGCGGCGGGTATCGAGCGCGCCAGCGCCGAAGTCACCATGGTGCCGCAAAATACGGTGAGCCTGACCGGCAAGGACGCCGAGCAAACCATGAAGCTGTTGGAAGAGCTCGACGACCACGACGACGTGCAAAGCGTCGCGTCGAACGTCGACATTCCGCAGGAGGAGCTGGAACGACTGAGCGCGTGAGGGTGGACTGGGCGAATGGGAAACCGGAAACCGGAAACCGCAAACTGAAAACCGGTCAACGTCCAGGCAAGGACGGTGATTTGCCGGTTGTGCACTTCTGATTCTTGGTGTCCTGTCTCTGATTGCTTCGGAGTGTGGTGGATGCGGGTGCTGGGTGTGGATCCTGGAACGGTCGCCATGGGATGGGGCGTGATCGATGCAGTCGATCAGCGCCTGTCGTACGTTGCCGGCGGGGTGGTGCGCGGGCGCGGCCCACTCGCGGAGCGGCTGGCGAATATCTACGCGGAGGCACGGCGTATCTTCGCGGACTTTGCTCCGCAGTGCGTGAGCCTCGAGAAAACGTTCGTGGGTGAGAACGTACAGAGCGCTTTTCGACTGGGTGAAGCCCGCGGCGTCATCCTGGTCGCGGCGGCACAGGCGGGTCTGCCGGTGTGCGAGTACAGCCCAGCTGAGATCAAGGTCGCGGTGGCGGGCCAAGGGCGTGCGGCAAAGGAGCAAGTGCAAGCGATGGTGGCGCGCCTGTTGGCGCTCGACGAACCCCTGACGACCGACGAGGCCGACGCGCTCGGCGCGGCGATCTGCCACGTGCATACCCAGGCGTTTGCCGCCCACCTCGGCGAGGCTGTGGCACCGCGGACGCGGCGGCCCCAATCCACTCGCCGCGCCTGGAACCGACGCTACGCCGGGTCGCGGTGATACGGTCGCGGTAGGCGTCCATGATCGCCCAGCTCGCAGGCTCCCTGGCGTACAAGTCACCGGAGCATCTCGTGGTCGACGTGCACGGCGTCGGCTATCAGATCTTCGTCTCGCTCAATTCATTTTACCGGCTGCCCGAGGCCGGCAGCCCCATACAGTTGCTGATCCACACGCACGTGCGCGAGGACGTGCTGCAGCTGTTCGGATTCCTGGACCGCGAAGAGAAGGAGCTGTTTCTTCTCCTGCTCAGCGTGTCCGGCATCGGCCCACGTCTGGCGCTGAACATCCTGTCCGGCACGCCCACACAGGAGCTGGAAGACGCATTGGAGGCTGGTGACTTGGTGCGCCTGGTGGCGATCCCCGGCGTCGGCAAGAAAACCGCCGAGCGACTGGTGGTCGAGCTGCGCGACAAGATCAAGGTGATCAAGGGCGGGCGGGGAGCCGATGACGGCCGGCGTACCACCGGTCTGGACATCGAGGCGGTCTCGGCGCTCGTCAATCTCGGTTACCGCCACAACGAAGCCGAACGCGCCGTGAAGGCGGCGCGCGCCAGCGGGGCGACCGACCTGGAAGCCGTGATCCGCAGCGCGCTGAAGCGGGTGGCCGCATGAACCCGCAAGACGAGCGAGTCATCGCCGGCACCACGGCGGATGAGGACCTGACACTCGACACCACCCTGCGTCCCCCCTCCCTGGCTGAGTACATCGGCCAGGAGAGCGTGAAGGCCAACCTGTGCGTCGCCATCGACGCGGCCAAAAAGCGCGGCGAGAGCCTCGACCACCTGCTCCTGTACGGCCCGCCGGGGCTCGGAAAGACGTCGCTGGCGCACATCATCGCGCGCGAGATGGGTGTGAGCATCCGCTCAACGGCGGGGCCGGTGATCGAACGGCCCGGCGACCTGGCGGCGATCCTCGCCAATCTCGAAGCCGGCGACGTGCTGTTCATCGACGAAATCCACCGCCTCAGCCGGGTCGTCGAGGAGATCCTCTACCCGGCGATGGAGGACTACCAGATCGACGTGCTCATCGGTCAGGGGCCGTCGGCGCGGTCGATCAAGCTCGACCTGAAGCGCTTCACGCTCATCGGCGCCACCACCCGCGCCGGCTTGCTGACCTCGCCGCTGCGCGATCGCTTCGGTGCCAGCTTCAGGCTGGACTTCTACAATCCGGACGAGCTGGCGACCATCGTGCGACGGTCGGCGAAGATCCTCGACGTGCCGATCGAGGACTCGGGCGCGGTGGAGATCGCGCGCCGCGCCCGCGGCACCCCGCGTATCGCCAACCGCCTGTTGCGACGGGTGCGTGACTTCGCGCAGGTCCGCGCCCAGGGCGTGATCTCGGCGCTGGTTGCCGATCAGGCGCTGGCACTGCTCGAGGTCGATCATCGCGGCTTCGATAAGATGGACCGCGCGATTCTGCTCGCCATCATCGACAAGTTCAGCGGTGGGCCCGTGGGCGTTGAAACCCTGGCGGCCGCCATCGGCGAAGAGCGCGACACGATCGAAGACGTGTACGAGCCGTTTCTCATCCAAGAGGGCTATCTGAGCCGCACGCCGAAGGGTCGTATGGCCACCCCGCGGGCGTTCGCGCATTTCGGCAAGCGGGCGCGGGCGCACTCTACCCAAGGGAAGCTGTTCGGGAGTTGATGGCGGAGTTCGGCAAGCTACTCATCCTCCTCGGCGCCTTGCTCGCCGGGCTAGGGTTATTCCTGACCTATGCCGCTAAAATCGCCTGGCTCGGCAAGCTGCCCGGGGACATCTATTACAAGAGCGATCACCTGACCTTCTATTTTCCACTCGGCATCTGCGTGCTGATCAGCATCGCGCTGAGCCTGCTCTTCTATCTCCTCCGGCGCTGACCGCTGAGGCGACACAGGTTCGTCAGTTTCGAGACGATTGACCGCTTGGTGACGCCGCCGCGGCGGAGTGGTCACTGCGGATTCCTGCTTCGCGTACGGCGGCTTCCGTCGTGGAACCGTCGACCCACCGTCGAGCTGTAACCCTATGAGGTCAATCCGGGCGGCGCGGCCAGGTGATTGTTCACGGCTCACCATCGAAAACTGGTGGCACGCACAGTGCTTTGCTGGAGAGCATTGTCATGACTGCTGTCAGCGTCGCAACCGAGTTCCGCGAAGATACCGCTGAACGAACCTCCGCCTATCCCATCGGCAGGTTGAGCCCCGCCCAATCCGTTCTGCTGCTGCGCTGGGTGTTGATCGTCGCCACGTCGTACCTGGTCATCTTCAGCCGGCCGCTCGACCAGAACCCGGCGAGCGCGGCGCTGTTCGTGGCGCTGTACTTCACCTCGAACGTCGTCCTCACCGAGATCCTGCCGCGCTTCCGTTCCGAGTCCGCCTTCAACGTCAGCGTGGTGCTGCTGGATGTCGTCATGGTCAGCACCGGACTGGCACTGACCCGCGGCGCGTCGAGTGATTTCTTCGTGGTCTATTTCCTGGTGCTGTTCCTCAGCGCGCTCACGGAACGCCTGGGGTTGGTGGTCGGTGCCGCGTTGCTCCTGGGGGCTGCGCATCTGTTCAACGAGTCACGCCTGGTCAGCGGCGTCCAGCTGATGCAGCCGGCGTACATCCTGCGGGTACCGTTTCTGTTCGTCGTCGCGATGTTCTTCGGCCACCTGGTAGCCGACGTGCGCCGCCGCCAGCATGAGGCGGATGAGACCCGCGCCCGCGCCCGCCGGATGGAGTTCCTGTCGGGGGTCAGTCACGACCTCAAGAACCCTCTCGGCGTCATCCAGTCGCTGGCGACGCTGCTGCTCGACGGCGACGACGGGACCCTGAACGAGCAACAAACCGACCTGGTGCGCCGCATCCATGCGAGTACGCGGCACGTGATCACCTTGGCGCTGAACCTCATTGACGCGGCACGCATCGATGCGGGAAAGCTTGTCCTACAGCCCACCGCTGTGCAGGCGGCAGATCTCGTCGAGGACGCCTTGGTACTGGCGCGGAGTGCCGCCGAGCTCAAGGGAGTCACCCTGCAGAGCAGCGTCGATTCCGATGTGTCGACAACCTACCTCGACGCGGTGCAGATGGAGCGCGTGATCTCCAACCTCGTGGGCAACGCCATCAAGTTCACCCCACCAGGCGGGATGGTGCAGGTCGCCGTGCACCGCGAGCCGAGACACGTCGTCATCTCCGTTCAGGACGACGGCCCCGGCATCCCGGCGAACGCCCTCTCCATGGTCTTCGAAAAGTATCGCCGCCAGGCACGCGGGGGTGCTACCGACGGGTCCGGACTCGGGCTGTTCATCGTCAAGGCTATCGTCGAGGCCCATGGCGGGACGGTGCAAATCTCCAGCAGCGTGGGCGTGGGCACCACCGTCACCGTACGGCTACCGACGGTCGAGCCGGATCTCCTTCGCCGCCCGTCACCGCACGGCCGCGCGGCCGACAAGTAGCCCTCGCTCTCCCGTTCACGAACCACCCAACACTCGGCCGAGGATCGCCTCCAGCTCACGTGTCAGCCGCTGCACGTCGAAGCGCTCCGCGACGTCGCTTCGGGCGGCGGCGCCAAGGGCGCGACCCAACGCCGAGTCCGTCAGCAGGCGCCGCAGCGCTGTTGCCAGGCCGGCCGCGTCGCCCGTGGGGACCAGCAAAGCCGTCCGCTCGTGAGTGAGGATGTCGGGCACCCCGCCGCCGTCGTAGGCGACGATCGGCAGGCCGGCAGCGGCGGCCTCGATCAGGATGCGGCCGAACGGTTCGTCGGTGCTGGCGTGGACCAAGATGTCCAGCGCATGCAGCGCCGCGGCGATGTCTGATTGATGGCCGGCGAAGATCACCCGATCGCCGAGGCCACGCGCTCGGGCAACGGTGCGCAGCTCCCGCGCGTAAGCCGCCGCGTCGTTGAAAATGTCGCCGCCGAGGATCGCGAAGTGGAGGTCGTCGCAGTCCTTCAGGAGCGTCTCGGCCACCGCCAATACGTCGCGTTGCCCTTTCCACGGCTGCAAGCGGGCCACCTGGCCGACGACGGTTGCACCCGGGGGCACACCCCAGGCGGCGCGCAGCCGCCTGGCAGCGGCACCGCGATCACCGGCGAAGTCGTCGAGTCGGACTCCTTGCGGAAGGATGCAGACCTTCTCCGTGCACGGCAGCGGCGCCGCCACGGCAAGCGAAATGGCCACCGCGGCCGTGCACGTGCGACACATGCTGCGCACGTACGCGCCGCGCGGGAGGATGTCGTGGACATGCCACACCAGCGGCCGGCGGGTGAGGCGCGCCGCGAGCGCGGCGTAGAAGCTTGCGCGCATCGTGTTCGAGTAGACCAGATCGATGTGGTGGTCACGAATGAGGTGTGCCAGCGCGGCGGTTCCGCGCAGCAGGCGGACGCCGGCGGTCGGCTCCCATCGCAGGCGAGCCAACGGCACTTCGTGCACGCCGACCCCGAGGCCACGCGCGGCGTCCGCGAGCTGACCGGGCTGGGTTGCCAGATACGGGGTGAACTGATTCCGGTCGAGCAGCTCGAGCGACAGCAACAAGCCGACTTCAGCGCCGCCGAGGGCAGGGGCGTGGTCGACAAACAGGATCCGGCACGGCATGGCGGGCTACACTACCACGGTGCGGCCGCACCGTCCCAGGCAACGCCCGCTTCCGGCCGCTCTGGAAGCGACCCGCGGATGCAGATAAGAAGGCGGCCAGCTGTGCACGGATCGCAGTTGAAAACGGAGTGTGCGCGCCGCCATGAGGATCATCTACTCCTTCGGCAACAAGTTTGCCGGACACGGCCTGGGCACCACGGCCTATCACGATGTCCGCGCCCTGTGTCGACACGACCTCCTGCAGCGCCTGCTCTGCGGGTCCTTCTCACCGACCGATATCCCTGCCGCCCAGATTCGTACCTTCGGGCTGCCCGATCGAGTGCTTCGCAAGCTGGCGGTGTACGATCCCAGCGGCTGGGTCGCCCACGTGCAGAGTATCCTCTACGACCTGTGGGCGTGCCGGCGACTGGAAGCGGCAACGGTCTTCCACGTGTGGAGCCGCTACGGCTTGTCCTCGCTGCGCCGGGCGCGGGCGAAGGGGTTGCTGACGATCGTCGAGTGCGGTGAGACGCACCCGCGGCACTGGCAGCAAGTGCTCGTCGATGAACACGCACGCTGGGGCGCGCCGTTGCACCGGCTGGAGGCGGCGCTGCGCCGCCAGATCGCCGAGTTCGACGCGGCGGATTACGTCATCGTCAACAACCCCGCGGCGCGCGACACGTTCATCGCTCACGGCATACCCCCGGAGAAGTGTGTCGCCTTGCCTGGACGTGGCGTCGACACCCGCAAGTTCGTGCCCGCCGCCGACACGCCGCGCAGCGGATTTCGCGTCCTGTTCGTCGGCGAGGTGTACCTCAGCAAAGGGATTCCCTATCTGCTGGAAGCCTTCCGACGTACGCGGTGGCACGACGCGGAGCTCTGGCTGGTTGGGCGCGTCCATCCGGAGATGCGGCCGATCCTACGGCGCTACGATGACGTCCCAGGCATCCGCACCTTCGGCCACGTCGTCGATCCGCTCGCGATCTTCCAGCAGGCGGACTGCTTCGTTCTGCCGACGCTGGTGGATGCCAGCCCGAAGGTGTCCTACGAGGCCTTGGCGTGCGGCCTGCCGGTGATCATCACGCCCGAGGCCGGCTCGGTGGTGCGTGATGGGGTCGAGGGCTTCGTCGTACCGGCGCGCGACATCGATGCCCTGGCCACCCGCCTGGAACAGCTGCGCACCGACGACCAGTTGCGCCAGACGCTGAGGATCGCCGCGCGCCGGCGTGCCGAAGCCTTCTCCTGGGAGGCCTACGGCGAGGAGTTCGTTGCCACGCTGAAGCGCCTGCGAAGAGAAGCCCCAGATTGAGACGATTGCATCACTCTCGCTTCAGGTTCTCCCACGCCCAGCGCAGCCCCTGCAAGGCCCTCCTCCGTTCGGTCGCCACCAGTAGGCCAAGGTACAGCCCGGCAAAGACCGCCAACTTTCCCGTCGCCATCATCCACGCTCCCGGCACGTGCCAGGCGGCCTCGAACATCAGCCCACCGCACCACCCCGACGCGACGGCCACTACCGGCCAGAACGCGACACGGAAGAGCGAGAAATCCACCTTTCGTCGGACGTACCTGTAGACGACGGCCGCACCGACCAATGCCATGCCGTCGGCGGCCAGCGCCACGCCGTTGATGCTCCATAGTCGCGCCCCCACTATGACCGCCGGGATGAAGAACGCCGCGCGCGCCGCCGTCACGCGCTGCACCTGATCGGGACGGCCGGTCGCGAAGAGCAGGTTGCTGCCGAGCAGCACCCACGCATCGAGCAACGTGTAGATCAGCATCAGGCGGAAGGTGAACAGCATCGGCATCCACTGCGTGCCGATCACCAACTCGATGAACTCCGGCATGACCAGGGCGAACGCGCCGCTGACGAGAAACGCCAGGCGGACGATGACGTAGCCGGCGCGGTAGAACACCTGCGACAGGCGCAGGCGGTCGGCCTGCAGACGCGCAAACACGGCGGCGAGAACGTCGACCAGCGGATTCATCACCGCGCGCCGCGGATAGTGCGCGAACTCGTAAGCGCGTGAGTAGTACCCCAGCCGGGCCGGACCCAACACCGTGCCGATCCAGAAGTCGTCGAAACGATTCACTACGAACCCGAGATTGTTGGAGACCCAGCTCGGCTTGCCGTAGTCCCAGAACCAGCGCACCGTGGTGCGATCCCAGCCCAGACGTGGCGACCAGCGACGGAACACGAGCCAGCTCATGGCGCAGCGCGCCAGCATGCCGCTGAACCGCTCGGCGGTGAGCGCCCACACGCCCCAGCCGTTCCACGCGAGGAGAGGAGCCGTGACGAACATGGCGACGGACGCGGCGACGTCGAGCCACGCCAACCGGCCGAAGGCGAGCTCCGTACTCAGCAGCGTCTCCTGCACGCCGCTGAGCCCACAGACGACCTCAGCGGCCACCAGCGCCACCACCACCCAGCTCAGCAGCGGCATGGCCGGGTAGAGCCAGCCCAGCAGCGGCGCCGCCGCGACTAGCAGGATCGACGAAACGACAAGGGTGGCGCTGCGCAGCGCGAAGTAGGTGCGCCGCACCGTCTCGCCGGCATCCTGACGATGGATGAGCGCCGCATCGAGCCCGAACGAGCGCAGCTGCGTCGCCAGCATGACGTAGAACATCGCCAGCGTCACCACACCGAAGTGTTCTGGAAGCAGCAGGCGCGCCAACAACACCGCGCGGATGAAGCCCAGCGTCAGAGTCACCGCGGCCGCCGCTGCACTGTAGGCCGAGCCGCGCACGGCTTGGACGGCGATGCGCCGGGTCTCCGGCTCGTTCGTGTTGTCTAGGTCCCGTTGCATCGACTCTCGGCGTGCCGGCTCCTTTGCGCGGCGTCAGCCGTCACGTAGTATCACGCGACGGCGATGTCTTCCCAACTCCACGTGGTCCATGTGTACAAAGGGTACCCGCCCGTGCTCGGTGGCATCGAAGGGCACATCGATCTGCTCACGCGGCTGCTCACGGCACGCGGCGCGCGCGCGGAGGTGCTGTGCGTGCGGGAAGCTGGGACCGTAGCGGTTGAGGAACGCCACGGCGTCAACGTCCACCGCTGCACCAGCCTGGTCACCCTGGCGTCGGCGCCGCTGCCGCCGCTGCTGCCGTGGGCCCTGCGTCGGAGTCGGGCGGAGATCGTCCACTTGCATCTGCCGTGGCCGCCCGGCGAGGTGGCCTGGTTGCTGGGCGGGCGGCGGCGGCCGCTGATCGTGACCGTGCATTGTGAAGCGGTGCGCCAAGCGCGTATCGCCAGCCTGCTCGCCCCGCTCACGCAACGCGTCCTGGGTGCGGCGAGTCGCATCCTGGTGACCGGAGCGTTCATGCGTGAGGCCCCGTTCCTCGCGGCGCATCGCGGGCGCGTGCTGGTCGTGCCCCTCGGCGTCGACCTCGATCGCCTTCGCCCTGATCCCACCGTCCGCGACCCGCTCCCCGAGGTGGCGCATCCGCGCCTGCTCTTCGTCGGGCGGCTGCGCCACTACAAGGGGCTGGACGTGCTGGCCGCGGCCCTGGCGCGTCTGCCGCAGGCGCAGCTCGTGGTGGTGGGTGACGGTCCCGAACGTGACGCCTTCGAGGCGGCGCTGTGCGCCAATGGCTGCCGTGAGCGTGCGCACCTGCTCGGTGACGTCGACGATGAGCGCTTGCTGCGGCTGCTGCAGACCGCCGATGCCGCAGTCCTCCCCTCGACCTCGCGCGCCGAAGCCTTCGGCGTGGCGATCGCCGAGGCCCAGGCGTGCGGCGTGCCGGCGGTGACGACCGATGTCGGAACCGGTACGCAGCAGACCGTTGCGGATGGTGTGTCCGGCCGTGTGGTCCCGCCGAACAATGCGACTGCTTTGGCCGAGGGCTTGGCGTGGTGCCTCGATCCGCCCCACGCCGCGGCGCGCCGCGCGGCCGCACGCCAACATGCAGAAGCTCGCCTGTGCGCCCAACGCATGACCGATACGATCGTTGGGGTGTATGTGGAAGGCATGCGCGAACGGTGAGCCTCCGTAGCAGTTTGATCCCCCGCGCCAACAACCGCGGCGCGGCGAATCCCGTCGGCCGGGGTTGTACTATCGAGTCGACCTATCTTACTAACGGTGCATGCACTCTCGCGCCTGCGGACGCTGCCCGTGAACTTCTGTCTGGACGCGCGCACGGCGCACGATCACTTCCCCGGTGTCGGTCGCTACACCGTCAATCTCGCCCGCGCGCTCGTGCCCGGCCTCGATGCGTCCGAGACGCTCATCGTGCTGCGTGATCCGAGTCGGCCGTCACCCTGGGACCTCTCGACGCTCGGCGGCGCACGCCTGCGGCTGGTAGACATGGCGGTGTCTCCCTTCTCGGCGCACCAGCAGTGGGCGGTGCCGCGCCGGCTGCGCCAGCTCAACGTCGGCCTGTACCACAGCCCATACTACCTGATGCCGTTCCGTCCGGGAGTGGACGCGGTAGTGACCCTCCACGATCTGATCCCGCTGTGCTATCCGGGTTACTTCACGCGCTTGCAGCGACTGATCTTCGCGCTGACCGTTCGGCTGGCCGTCCGCGCCGCGCGCACTGTGATCGTCGACTCAGCGTCCACGGCTGCAGACGTGCAGCGGCTCCTGCGCGTTCCGGCGCAGCGGGTTGCGGTGATTCCGGCGGCGGCCGATCCTATCTTCAGCCCGCAGCCCGCGGACGCCGATGCGGCCGTTCGTGGTCACCTGCATCTCCCGCCGCGCTACGTTCTGTACGTCGGCTCGAACAAGCCGCACAAGAACTTGCCGCGGCTGGTCGAGGCATGGGCGCGTCTGCGGCCGCAAGCGGTGCCGCTGGTCATTGCGGGGTTGTGGGATGCGCGTTACCTGCAGGCGCGGCAGCGTGCCGAAGCGCTGCAGCTGGGAGACGCTGTGCGCTTCGCCGGCGCCGTGCGGGACGACGTCTTGCCGGCTCTCTATCGTGGCGCGACGTTGTTCGTCTTCCCATCGGAGTACGAAGGGTTCGGGCTTCCGGTGCTCGAAGCGATGGCCTGTGGCGCGCCCGTGGCGTGCTCGCGCGCCGCCAGCTTGCGGGAGGTCGCCGGCGAGGCGGCCGCGTATTTCGATCCGCTGGGAGTCGAGAGCATTGCCGACGCAATTGCCGGCCTCCTGGGCGATGATTCCGGCCGCGCCGAGCTGGCGCAGCGCGGGCTTGAACGCGCGGCCGGGTTCTCGTGGGACGAGACGGCGCGGCGGACGCTGCAGGTGTATCGCCGGCGCTGACCGAGCCGGGCGGTTCAACCTTGGCCCTTGGTGCCGGCTGTGGCGGCGAGGGCGCCGAGGGCGCACGCCAGCAAGCCGGCGAGGAGCGGCGCTTCGGCCGCTCCGACCGTGGGCAGGAGCAGCGCCGCCAAACCGCAGGCGGCACCGGCGGCCCACAACGTCACCACGACCGCGGCCGGGTGCATGCCCCGTTGCATCAGCCGGTGACTGATGTGGCGGCGGTCGCCGACCCACGGCCGATGACCGGCGCGCAGCCGCAGGATGATGACGAGCACCAGATCGAGCAACGGGACGGCGAGCACGAACAGCGGCGTGAACACGGAGATCACCGGCACGTGTGCGCCGCGCGTGTACACGCCCATGACCGACAGCGCCGCCAGCAAGAAGCCGATCAGCATGGAACCGGTGTCGCCGAGGAAGACGCGGGCGCGCGGCCAGTTGTACGGTAGGAAGCCGAGGCAAGCGCCGCCGAGGGCGACGGCCACCAGCGCGACGTTCAGCTCTCCCGAGCGCAGGTTGGTGATCGCCAGCGAGAACGCCGCCACGGCGCCGAGGCCGGTGCACAGGCCGTCGAGGTTGTCGAGGAGGTTGAGCGCGTTGGTGATGGTGACCACCCACAGCACCGTGAGCAGGATGATCGGTGGTGCCGGCCAATGCAGGAAGAGGTTGAGGCGTACGCCGAGCAACGCCAGACACAGCCCGGCGGCGGCGGCGGCGCTCACCTGCCAGAGGAACTTGCGTGCCGGTGAGAGCACGCGGATGTCATCGAGCAGCCCGGCGATGACGATGACCAGCATACCGGAGCCGAGTGCCAAGAACCCTGCGAGGCCGGTCTTGCCGCCATGTTGGAGAAACAGAACGGCGCCGCCGAACGTACCGGCCGCGATGGCGAGACCGCCGAGTTGCGGCGTGGGCACCGCGTGGGTGCGATAGCCGCCGGGGCGGGCGAGCACGCCGAGGCGGCGGGCGATGCGGGCGACCAGCGGCGTCACCGCGAACGACACGGCGCCGGCGACCACTCCCGCGGCTACCAGGTGATCGAGCTCGAGCGCCATGCCGTATCCTTCCCCATAGACCCAATCCGCGTCCCGCCGCCCATTGCTACTGCTAAGAGGAGCACTTGCGCAAGCATCCAGGCGCGTTTGGAGATTCTCCGAGCTGATCGCTGAACGCTGACGGGTGAGCGCGGGTGCTGTCCGAACTACGGACAGCACCTTGCGTTGACACCCTGCAACGATTTGCCTAGTGTCGGTCGCACCTGCCAGCGCAGTCCTTGCGGGCGTAATTCAGCGGTAGAATGCCAGCTTCCCAAGCTGGACGTCGCCGGTTCGACCCCGGTCGCCCGC
>CAZCGA010000102.1:0-24460 GCA_964498075.1 uncultured Binatia bacterium (SeqCode)
CGCATGACCACCGCCAACTTCTGCGCGCCGCGCACAGACTTTTGGTGATAGTAGTACAGAACGTGTACCTCTCGGACGAGAGGCATTGCCTGCTCCGAAAGGTCACGCCGGACGGGCTCATTCACACGGTGGCCGGAGGCGGTGGCATTCCGCTCTCACAGGTCGACGCGCCCTGCCTGTTCGGCGGCGATGGGGGTCCGGCCAGGCAAGCGTATCTGGAACGCGGTCTCTCCGTAGCCATCGGACGTGCTGGCGATCTCATAGTCGGTGGGGAGGAGCACATCCGCCGCATCGACGCGGCCGGAATCATCGACACGATTGCCGGTGGCGGCGCCGACAAGTGTCTGGACAGGGGGACGTGCTGCCCGGGTGATGGCGCACCCGCGGTGGGCACAACCCTGCGTGCGCCGATACCCATCTCGGTGGGTACAGACGGCAGCGTCTACTTCATTGACGGCATAGGGCCGTGCCCCAAGGTACGCGTCCTGCGGCCTGTGCGGCAATGAGCACACCTCGACATCTCCGTGCCGGCATGCGCGCCGCATCGATCGTTGGCGCGGTGTGCCTGGCTGCCTGTGGTGGCGAGACGAGCACCAGTGTCGGTCCACCGCCGCCCGGCTACACGATCGAAACGGCCGCCGGCACCGGTGTGTCGGGCACGGCCCCGCAAGGCACGCTGGCAACCGAAGCGCCGTTGCACGGTCCGACGACGGCTGCCGTCGACGTGTTTGGTCGCGTGTACATCGGGGATGGCGAGCGCGTGAGTGTGGTGCAGGACGGCCGGCTCTATACGTTAGGCCCGACCCAGAAAGCCGGCGCCGTTCAAGACGTGTCGGTCTCGCCGGCGCGCATATTCATTGAAGTGCCGGGGAATCCACTCGGTCACATTGTCTTCGTGAGCACCGATGCCGACATCTTCTTCTACGCCGCCTATGCCGGAGGAGTGCTATTTGGTGGCACATATCCCACGCCGCTGCGCGGCTTCGTTGGTGCCGTCAGCGACGTGTCGGTGCGGATCGGCAACGGCGCTGGCGGACAGATCCTCGGCCCTTCTCCTGAAGGGCCGTACATTCCCGACATTGTGTTCGCCGGTCGCACGGGCGCCACGGGGGGCAATGCGGAGCCGTGCAACCTCAACGACGGTGGTGGAGCGCCTCTGGCGTGCTTGAAGACTGCCGGTCCACTGCTGGTCGATGAGCGGCCGGTCACGATCCCGACGCCCATACCGTTCGGACAAGGCCATGCCCTAGCGACCTACTTCTGCGATACGGGCAACCATCGAGTCCGGCACATTACCTGGAGCGGAATCATCACCACGGTTGCGGGTGGCGCCGGCACGGAAACCCCTGGTGACGGCGTCCGTGGGTTCTCTGGCGACGGCGGGCCCGCCACGTTCGCCCGCTTGAATCAGCCGCGCGGCGTCGCCCTCGACGATGCCGGGAACCTGTACATCTCCGACGCGGGCAATCTCCGCATTCGGCGCGTCGACACGAGTGGCACGATCGCCACGATCGCGGGCAGCGGTGCCGCGGGCGCGAGTGGTGACGGCGGTCCGGCGCTCGGCGCGACGTTCTGCGGGCTGGGCGGACTCGCCGTCGATCCGCAGGGCAACGTGTATGTCGCGGACACCTGCAACTTCAAGATTCGGGTTCTACGTCCTACGCAGGCCACCATTGAATGAGCCACACAACCCAAGGAGGGAGCTATGAAAGGTAGATCATTGCGCATCGGCCTTCTCGCACTAGCAGGCGCGGCTGCGCTGCTGGCACCCACGGTTGCTCGCGCGACCGACCCACCGATCGAATACCGCGCCGTAGGCACGTGGCAGAGCTCAGCCAGCGGCGCAAAACCCGGGACGTGGAAAGCAATCCTTTTCAAGTCTGCCGCCGGGGACGCGCTGGGTGGAACCATTTCGATCGATGGGGCCGCGGCTATCAGTGATGCCACGGTGCAGGGCTCGATGACTGACAGCAGTATCAGCTTCGGGGTGGTTCAAGGTGACACGACATGGGCCACCTTCACGGGCGCAGCGAGCGGATCAGGGATGAGCGGCACGTATACGTTCAGTGCGTTCAACGACACCGGTACCTGGAGCGGAACCCTGACCCAGGTCCCGTCTCAGACCTCCGGCACGGTGTCGGACATCACTGCGTCGCAGTAGCGCAGTGGGGACGGCAGGGACCGCCGGTCGCTACGTCCGGGCGAGGCCACACTGAGAGGGGTGGCCTCCCGGGCGAACGGATTCTCAGGCGCAAGGGCGAGAGTTCCCGGGATGTACGTCCGTTCGGATGGATGGTGAAGACGCTTCGCTTGAAGACGGTTGTAACGCACCGCCGGTTGCTTCCAGCGGCAGTGCTCATGCTCTCGGCGGCATTCGTCGCTCTTGCGTACTGCGCTTCGCACCGAGGGTTTCGGTCGGGGTATGAGCGGGCGGTGCGTCGTGTGCCAATCCACGATTTCCTGCGAACGTCATCCGCCGCAACGAGCCAGCCGTCGTCGGTGGCGGTCATCGAATACGCACCCTTGGCACCCGGGAGTAAGCTTCCGGCGGTCATCCTCCTCCATGGCTATATGGCGGACGCCGCCATGTTTGACCGCCTCTACGCCGAAGAGCTGGTGCGTCGCGGCATGCTCGTGCTGATTGTCCAACACCTGACGGACCAGCCAGTGTTCCCTGCTGATGGACCGGATGCCAGCCGCCTGTTTCAGAACAATGCTGCGGTACTTTCCGTCCTGCGGCACCTGGAGGACGACCCTCGAGTGAATCGAGACCGCATCGCGCTCTTGGGGCATAGCTATGGTGCGGCGTTGGCGATTGAAGCCGCGTGCGCCGATTGGAGCGTGGTGGCGACGGTGGCCTTGAGCAGCTCATTGCAGCCGTATGAGTACGTGAATCACGTCTGCCCGCGTAACCTGTTGCTTCTGCGGGGCTCGGAGGACCGTTTCATCGGTGACTACCAGCAGCGGATTCTGTTGGCCAAGGCGACGCGCGGCCTGGGCGATGCATTTGGGCGCCTATACGGCGATGTCGGAGTAGGAAGCGCCCGTCTCCTCCTGCGGATTCAAGGCGCTGGCCATCTCAGCATCCTCGCAGACCAAAGCGTTCGAGAAGAAGCAACTCATTGGCTGGAGACCGCGTTGGTCCCTGGGCGCGCAGCCGATCCCGATACGGCGATTTCCATTCGGGTGGCTCGCCTTCGGGGTAGCGGCCACGGTGGTGTCGGCGGAAAGCGCCGTCGCGCTCATCTGGTCGAGGAAGGATGCACCACGTTCGCAAAGCAGCCACGGGGTTGCCGGGCCGTCGGGCTCAACCGACTCCAGTACGCGGCCGGGACCTCCTTTTGGGCGGATGGGGTTCTCTGTTCTCGCCATCGCGGCCGTGCCATGTATCGCGATGCGAGTCGGCCCCACGGTTCTCAGCTATGCCGCAGAGGCGGCGCCTACGTCGTTCGTCGGCGGAGAAGTATTCCTGGGGTCCCTTCTCGTGGCCGCCATCGCCGCGGCACCGGCGCTCGGACTCTGGTCTCGCACTCCGCGGAGACGGCGAGCCGCCCTCACATTGAGGGCGCTGGTGAGCTTTGTTGTGCGTATGTCGGTTCTGTACGCCTGTTTGCGAGCCCTGCTGGCCGGATACTACGATCCGACACCGACGTGGGCACACGTACGTGCAGCCGCCATCTATGCGCCGCTCTCGTTTGTTATTCTCGGTTTGCTGGCAATTGCCGGCGGTTCCCTGCAGTCCGGTTGGCGCTGGTTGCCAGCCGTTGCCGCTTGGCGCCTCCCCCGGGTGGCGATATCAGTCGGGCTTGCCGCCTTCATGTACGTGAATGCAGGCCAATACAATAATTTCGCATCGCCCAGCATCATGGTAGTTCCATTCGGTGCGGCTGTCGTTGCATCGATCGTGATGCTCCTCAGCGGTCCCGAGGACGAGCCGCCCTTGAGTCGCGCGTTGTTTGGAGCTGGGTTTGCGACGTGGGTGCTTTCGCTGGTGTTCCCGCTGCGCTGAAGGCTCAGTGTCCGAGGGACCGAATACACAGGGGCGGGACCCATGCGTCGAATGGGAACGCCACGGCGGGCGCGGTGTTCACCTCATCCACGAATCCGCCATGATGGCCGTCGTCTGGAAGCCAAACCGGGAGGTCTCGACTGCGCTGACACTTCCGCAGTCATCCACCGGTCACGTCGCTTCTGTGCGGCCGCCTTGCATTGAGCAAACGACTTCGTCGTCGGAATTGAGTTGCGCGAGCGGCTCGAGCAGCGCATATGGAAGCGAGACGCGCGGGCGATGCGCGTAGCGAAGGAGGGTGGCATCGTGGCGGACGAGGATATGAAAAAGGAGCTGGAACGATTGCGGGCGGAAAACGAGGCGCTGAAGGCGCCCCGCAAGGCGGGTGCGCTCTCGTTCCGTGTCTCCGAAAAGGGTGCGGTGTCGGTGTACGGGCTCGGCCGCTTTCCGGTGACGCTCTATCAGGAACAGTGGGACAAGCTGCTGAACGCGGTCGGTGAGCTACGCGCGTTCATCGACGCGAATCGCGCCCACCTCAAAAAGAAAGAGTAAGCACCGGCCGTGGCCGAGACCGGCGCGGCATTCTGGCTACGGTTTGCAAACCAGTGTGAGCGAGTCCGTATCGGTTGGGGACTGTCCCGCGGGAGCGCTCTCCGACCGCACCCGTAGCCGCAGGCGCTTCTTGCCCGCCCGCCCGTTTCGCCGCAACGGCACCTTGATCTCGGTGAACGCCGTGCAGCGGTTGGCGGTCGCCAGCGACGGCGCGAAGACCACATAGCGGCGACACACGCCGTCCCCCGGAAGAACGTCGCAGTCGCTGTTCTTGGCGCAGAAGAGCCCGCGGGTGGGACTGCCGCTGGCGCACGCACCCTGAACCCGGCCCCCAACACCCACGAGCGCCTCTTCCAACGCAGTGCGGTTATCGGCGTCGATGGCGTGTCGCGGCGCCATGCCGGGTTGGAGCAGTTGGACCAGCGATGCGTCGGTCGGAGTGCATGGGAGGGCAGGGTCGACGAGGTTGAAGCACAGGGCGAGGTGAAAGGTGCACTGGTTGTCGCCGGTGGCCGCGCCGAAATCACACGACGGGTCGTCATCGGTGCACTTGAGTCGGTTGACGGGAATGCCTTGCGCGTTCTGCGGCGGGTTCGGAACCGTGAGCCATTCATGCGTGCAATCACTGCGCGGCGACCCGCCGCCTGGAATGAACGCCTCATTGTGGCAGCTAGCCGAGCAGCCGTCACCGTGGGTCAGGTTGCCGTCATCGCACTGCTCAACCCCAATGTGGACGAAGCCGTCGCCGCAGACGTTCAAGGTACAGTCGTTCTTGCACGCGTCGGTGTTGTCGTTGTTGCCGTCATCGCACGCCTCGTCAGCCGACCGATGACCGTTGCCGCAGTGCGGGAGGGTACACGTCGAGTCGCAGGTGTCGCCATCATCTTGATTGCCGTCGTCACACTCCTCGCCGGAATCGAGGAGACCGTTGCCGCACTGGACGGCGGTGAACTTCACCGAGAATTCGAAGCATTCGTCAAAATAAAGCGGTAGTAAAATAAAGAATCTGGAGGTCGCGCTAAAGCTCTTGCCATCGGGTGCCGTGGTGCCCGTCAAGGCCTCGGCGGGGCAAAGATCGCAGTCAGGTGGGGTGCAAGGTGGTGGCGGCGGCAGGGTAAACATACCGGCATCCGGATCGATGAGGAACGCGCTGTACGGGCAAGGCCCATTGACGCAGCTGACCGTCATGGTGCTACCGGTCTGCACCACGTCCCACTGGTCGGTGAAAGCGAGAATGACAATGCCTTGGGGGGACTCGCGCACCTCTGCGTGGACGAACCATCGACCGGTGAGATCAACGGTGGCCGACGCTTGGCGAGCTCCGATCGCACTGGCAATGAAGGCGACGGCAAAGAGCAACCGAGCAAAGACGATCACACGACAGCGAGCGTTCATTTGCGGCCTCCCTTCTGGGCGGACGAACCGTGGTCCGCCCAGAATTTCCCCCCGCATCGGGAAGCGGGCACGATGTCGACAGAGCACATGCTAGTCTCGCGCTTCCGACGATGTCAAGATTCGATGTTCAGGCTGCTGTCCCAATGAGGACAGCACCACCTTCAGCGTGCTTGCCATACGCGGTCGCACGCTTGACCGGCGTACGATTTACCCGGGTGGGCACCATTGCTAAGATTCGTGATCCATGGCGGAAACCGGTGTGGTGATCGACCCGCGCTATCAGGAGCACGACACGGGCGCGGGACACCCGGAGCGCCCCGAGCGCATCGCCGTCCTGCTGCCCGTGGTCGCCGCCGCCGCGAATCACCTCACGCCGGTACCCGCGCGTCCGGCGACGGGAGATGAGCTGGCACTCGTGCACGACGGCGCCTACATCGAGGAGGTCGCGGCGACGCAAGACCAGAATCCGTGGTATGCCTTCGATGCCGATACGCCGACGTCGCCGCGTTCGTACGCCACCGCCTGTCTGGCGGCGGGTGGGTTCCTGGCGCTGCTCGACGCGATCATGGGCGAGCGCGTGCAGAACGGCTTCGCCTTCGTACGGCCGCCGGGCCATCACGCCGAGCGCACGCACGCGATGGGGTTTTGCTTGTTCAACAACGTCGCCGTCGGCGCCGAGTACCTGCGCCGCCGTCACGGCTTGCGGCGCATCCTGATCGTCGACTGGGATCTGCACCACGGCAACGGCACGCAGCACCTGTTCGAATCGGACCCGGGTGTCCTCTACGTCTCCACGCATCAGTATCCATACTATCCCGGCACCGGCGCTGTCGAAGAAGTCGGGCGCGGCGACGGCGAGGGATACACGGTGAACCTGGCATTTCCGGCCGGCTTCGGCGACGCCGAGTTCGACGCAGCGTTCACGCGCATCGTCGAGCCGATCGCGCAGCAGTACGCGCCGGAGTTCGTGCTGATCTCCGCCGGCTTCGACGCGCACCGCCGCGATCCATTGGGCAGCCTGCAAGTGACGGAAGCCGGCTTCCGCGAGATGGCGCGTACGCTGTTGGGAGTGGCGGGCGCGCATGCACGGGGCCGATGTGCGGCGGTCCTCGAAGGCGGCTACGACCTGACGGCGATCCGCACCTCGGCGGTCGAGGTGTTGGAAGAAATGCGCGGCGAGAACGTTGCGCCGCCCAGCCCGCAACCCAGCCGCGCCGGCCCGCTCCTCGATCGCATCAAGAAGGTGCAGAGCCGCTACTGGCGTCTGTAGCTTCGTACGGGGGAATCCACGGCACGGATCGCGAGTCCACGCGCCGGCCGTGCGCTGGCTTCAGTCGAAGTCGCGGAAGAAGTCCGGCGCGGGCGCGGAGGGCTCGGGGACCGAAGCTTTGACCGGCAGCGCCGCCACCGCGGTGGGCTCGGTGCCGCGCCGAAAGCATTCGAGGAAGCCGCCGCCGTCACCGGGCAAAGTACGCTGCCCGGTGTGCGGATTGATCAACACGAAGCTGATGCCCGCCGGCACGGGGAAGTCGAGGATCGGCTCGCCGTCGAGCGCGCGCTCCATGAAGCGCTCCCAGATGGGTGCGGCGATGTGTCCGCCCGTCTCGCCCTTGCCCAACGTGCGCTTCTCGTCGAAGCCCACCCACAGGCCGGCGAGCAGCTGCGGCGTGTAACCGAGAAACCACGCGTCGTTCATGTCGTTGGTGGTGCCGGTCTTGCCCGCCGCCGGGCGCCCCAGATCCTTGGCGCGCTTGCCGGTGCCGTGGTCGATGACGCTCTGCAGCATGCTGGTGATCAGATACGCGGTTTCCGGAGAGATCACTTGCTCGGTCTGCGGGATGTTCTCGTCGATGAGGTTGCCTTGATTGTCGGTGATGCGGATGATGAAGCGCGGCTCGACCCGCTGCCCCTGGTTGGCGAACACGCCGTACGCCGCGGCCAGGTCGAGCAGTGTGACCTCCGACGAGCCGAGGGCCAGCGACAGGTTCGGGGCCAGCGGGCTGCGGATGCCCAGGCGCTGAATGTACTTGATCAGATACTTGATGCCGATGCGTGTGGCGACCTTGACGGTGACGACGTTGCGTGAGAACGCCAGCGCTTCGCGCAGCCGCGTCGGGCCGAAGTACTTCTCCTCGTAGTTGTGCGGCATCCAGGTCGAGTTGTTGTCCTGAAAGGAGATCGGCTCGTCGACGACGATCGTCGCCGGCGTGAAGTTGCGCTCCAGCGCCGCCGCGTAGACCAAGGGCTTGAAGGCGGAGCCCGGCTGCCGCGCTCCCTGCACGGCACGATTGAACTGACTGCTGTCGAAGTTGTAGCCGCCGATCAGCGCCTTCACCGCGCCGTTGGTGGGATCGAGAGCGATGAACGACCCCTGCACCGAGGGCTCTTGATCCAGCACGAACTGGTAGGCGGTATCGTTGCCTGGCGGGTCGGCGAGCCGCACGCGGATGACGTCGCCGGTGCGGTACGTGTCGCCGCGGCTGCTGCTGCGCGCGGCGGCTGACTGCAGAACGCCGCGGAAGGGCCCGACCTGCACGCGCACTGCACCGTCGCGTGCCGCGCTGGTGCCGGCGGGGCTCACCAGCGCTTCGTAGGTGCGGCCGCGTTCCAACGGGTGTCCCTTCATCGCCTCGCGCTCGGCACGGATGAAGCTCTCGCCTTCCGCCGGGGTCAGGTGCCGCACCGTCCCCTCGAAGCGCTGTCGCACCGCCAGCTCCTGCAGCCCTTCGCGGAGCGCGGCTTCAGCCGCGGCTTGCATGCGTAGGTTGACGGCGGTGTGCACGCGCAGTCCGAGGGCATACAGCGCCGTCTCGCCGTAGCGCTCTTCGAGCAGGCGGCGGACGTGCTCGACGTAGTAGGGTGCGGCGATGTAGCTGCCCTTGCGCGAGGCCAGGGCGAGCGCCTCGCGCGCCGCCGCGGCGGCCTCGGCGGGGGTGATGAAGCCGACGTCGGCCATGCGTTCCAGCACGTAGCGTTGCCGCGCCTTCGCCCGCGGCCAATGCTTGAACGGCGAGTAGCGGCTGGGCGCCTGCGGCAAGCCGGCGAGCAGCGCGGCTTCCGCCAGAGTGAGGTTCTCCACGCTCTTTCCAAAATACTCCTGCGCCGCCGCGGCGACACCGTACGCACCGCTGCCGAGATAGATGTGGTTCAGGTAGAGGTAGAGGATCTCGTCCTTGGTCAGCTGGCCTTCGAGACGCAGCGCCAGCATCATCTCCTTGAGCTTGCGCTCGTAGCTCTTCTTCGGCGACAGCAGCAGCGATTTCACCACCTGCTGGGTGATCGTGCTGCCGCCTTGTACCCTGCCGCCGGCCACCAGATTGTTGATGGAGGCGCGCACGATGCTGATCGGGTTGACGCCGCCGTGGCGGTAGAAGGAATCGTCCTCGGCGGCGATGAACGCGTTACGGACTACCGGGGGAATCCGCTCGATGGGCACCAGGTAGCGCTTCTCGAAGTAGAACTCGCCGATGACCGTGCCGTCGTCGGCCAGCACCTGCGTGGCCACGGGGGGCCGGTACTGCGCCAGCTTGTCGACGGGCGGGAGGTTGGTGGTGAGCTCCCAATAGACCAAGCCGACGGCCACGGCCGCCGAGAGGCTCAACGCAATCACCAGGAACAAGAAGAAGTTCCGGACCGTGCGCCCGAACCCAGCAGCACGGCGCGGACGAGATCGCGGGGTGGGCATATTCGCTATGGTGCACGATAACGGCGATAGCCCACCTGGTCAAGGAAGGTTCTCGAAGGCCGAATGCCGATGGGCTCGCATGCCGGGGCGGCCGCCGAGGGTTGGTCGGTGTCTTGCCAGAGTTGCAACGCAACCCGTTCGCTGTATAGTGCATACATCATACTGTATAGTCTATGAGGCAACATACGATCTTGGTCATCGACGACGAGCCGGCGAGCGTGCGGACGGTGGAACGGACGCTGGCCGAAGAGGCGTCCGTCATCACCACCACGTCCGCAACCCACGGGCTCGAGCTGCTGGCGGCGCAACCGGTCGACCTCATGATCGTCGATCAACGCATGCCCGAGATGAGCGGCACCGAGCTGCTGGCGCGCAGCGCCGTCGAGCGCCCCGAGGTGATTCGCATTTTGCTCACCGGCTACACCGGCATCGACACCCTCGTCGACGCCATCAATCAAGGACACGTGTACTACTACCTCACCAAGCCCTGGGAGCCGCAGGAGCTGCGCCTGGTCGTCCGCCGCGGCCTCGAGCGCTACGACGCCGAAGCCGAGCGCCAGCGGCTGCTCACCGAGCTGGCTCAGGCGTGCACGCGGATCCAACGCGAGGCCGACCAGAAGGGGCGGCTGCTGGCGCTGGCGACGCATGAGCTGGGCACGCCGCTCCACGTGCTCGCCAACGCGCTCGAGCTGATGGACGAGACCACCCTGCCCGCCGCAGCGCGTGCGTGGGTGGATACCGCACGGCGCAGCGCCGCGTGGTTGGCGCGCGGCCTGCAGCAAATGGCGACCGGCGGGCGCTGGCGGGCCCGCAGCCTGCAGCTGCACTGCCGGCCGATCGACCTTGCCGCGTTGCTCGCCGACCTGCGCCTTGCCTTCCATGCCGCCGCCGCCACGCGCGCCATCGCTTTGCGCCTCGAGGTGGCGTCGCGGCTCCCGCCGCTCGTCGCGGATCCGCTGTGGCTCAAGCGGGGGCTCGCCAACCTGATCTCCAACGCGGTGCGCTTCACGCCCGACGGCGGCGCCATCACGGTCACCGCGACCGCCACCCCGGCGGCGGTCGAGATCACGGTGGCGGACTCGGGGATCGGCATCGATCCGAGTCTGCTCGACGAAGTCTTCGAGCCGTTCTCGGCCGCCTGCGGTGACGTGTCGCTGCACAGCTCCGGCCAGCATGAGTTCGGCTCGCGCGGGCTCGGCCTAGGCCTGGCGATCACCAAGGCGATCGTCGAGGAGCATGCGGGCAGCATTACGGTCCGCAGCCACCCCGGCGCCGGCACGCAGTTCTCCGTCACCCTGCCGCTGGCCATCGGCGGTATGGCGTAGGCGAATCAAATTTGGGTAATATGACCGTTGCAGATGTCTGCGGCGGAGGATCATAAGCCAGCGCTCCACTGCGCGCATTGCGGCCGCGAGGTGGCGGAAACCACCCACACCCGCACCGCCTATCGGGTGGACTACTACAGCCTGCACACCGGCGACGTGGAGCCGGTGACCATGGCGCGTCCCGACGATCCGTCCGAGGCCGTCACCGTGCTGCGGCTGGTGCAGGCGACGAACGTGGTGTCGTGCGCGGATTGCTACCGCCAGCCGCAGGTGCAGCGCGCGCGCGAGGTGCGCTTTCGCCCCGAGCTCGCCGCCGCGGAGCAAGACGCTTCGAGCTTGGTGGGCAGCGAGGACTGAGCGATGGCGCGCATCAAGTCGTCGGACCTTGCCGGGACCTGGTACGCAGGCAGCACGGCAGCGCTGTCGCAGCAGGTCGACGAGCTGCTGCAGACCGCCGGCGCAGCCGCGGTCACGGCGCCGCTGCGCGCGGTGATCGTGCCCCACGCGGGCTACGTCTACTCCGGCCGTGCCGCCGCCGCGGCCTATGTGTGTGTGATCGGCGCGGACTATCAGCGCGTCGTGATCTTGGCCCCCAGCCACTACGCCCACTTCCGCGGCGCGGCGGTCCTCGACGTCGACGCCTTCGAGACACCGCTCGGCCTCGTTTCGGTCGACGGCACCGCGGTTGCGACTCTGGCCGAGCAGCCGCTCTTCCGCGAGACGGCGGAGCCGTTTCGCAACGAGCACTCGCTGGAGATCCAGTTGCCGTTTCTGCAGCGGGTGCTGCCGCTGGCACGCGTGGTGCCGGTGCTGATCAGCGACCTGACGCCAGAGGACGACGCGGCGGTGGCTGCAGCCCTCAAGCGACTCGCCGACGACCACACGCTGTTCATCGTCAGCTCCGACTTCGTGCACTACGGCGCACGGTTCAGGTACCTGCCCTTCCCTCCGGAGGGCGCGGAGCCGGTGCGGACGGCGCTCCGCGCGCTGGACATGGGCGCCCTCGATCGCGTGTGCGCCGGCGATGCCGCCGGGTTCCGCCGCTACGTCGAGGACACGGACGCGACGATCTGCGGCCGCATGCCGATCGCGGCGTTTCTGACCATGCATCAGCGACGCACTGCAGGACGGCTCCTGGCGTACTACACCTCGCTCGACGTGACCGGCGACTACGAGCACTGCGTCAGCTACGCCAGTATCGTATTTCCACGACTGTAAGCTCCAGCGCTGAGACTGGCGGGATTCTTCTCGGGTAGTTGCGTTGTCCGCCGCGTGACCCTGAGATATAAACCCATCTGACGCGCCCAATCTGATATGGCTGAAGCGGCTACAGAGAGATCGGTCTCGCACGGCGGACCACGTCGCCGGCATAGCCTGCGATTGCTGGAGGACATCGGCGCGATCATCACGCACTCCTCCGACCAACGTGCCAGCCTGCAAAGCATCGTCGAGACCGTGGCCGAGCACTTGTCGATGGAGGTGTGCTCGCTCTACGTCTTCGAGCCGGCGGCGCAGGCCTTGACGTTGTGGGCGACTACCGGCCTGGACCCCACCTCGGTCGGCAAAGTCACCATGGGTGTCGATGAAGGGTTAACCGGCATCGTCATCCAGAAGATGGAGCCGGTCATGGCGGTCGATGCGATGGCGCATCCGCGCTACAAGTACTTCCCGGAGACCGGCGAAGAGCGCTACCACTCGTTCCTCGGCGTCCCGATCGTCGATCAGCGCCAGCCACTAGGTGTGCTCATCGTACAGACGTCGCGCCGCCGCCGCTTCACGCGGGAAGAGGTACGTCTGCTCAAGGCCATCGCCGTGCCGGTGGCGGGAATTCTGGCGCAGACCCATCTACGCGCCCGTCTGCAGACCAAGGAAGAGGAGCGCCTCTCGTATCAGCAACAGATGGTCGCTGCGATCGATCGCTTGCGCGACTACGAGACGCAGGCGGCGACGCGGCCTGCGGTACGCCAGGCGGGACAGTTCCGTCTGGTCGGGCTGGGCGCCTCACCGGGGTTCGGGATCGGCCGGGCGCACGTGATGGCCTCGGGCGTCAGCATCGACGGCCTGCCGACGGAACGCCGCCACCCGTTGAAGCGCGAGGTCAAACGCCTGCGCACCGCCGTCGCCCGCTCGATCGAGGAGCTGGCGCGCACCCGGGACCGCATTCGCGCCACCGTTCCCGAGATCGATGCCGCCATCTTCGATGCGCAGCGGCTGATGCTGCAAGACGAAGGTTTCCTGAGCCGCATCGAGGCCCTGATTCGCGACGGCCTGAGCGTCGAGGCGGCGCTCGTGCAAACCGTCACCGAGTTCGTCGCCCGGTTCGCCGAGCTGGACGACGCGTACATGCAGGACCGCGCCGCCGACATCAAGGACATCGGGCAACGCGTGCTGCGCCACCTGCTGGGCGTGAGCGAGCGCGACCGGCCGTTGGCCAAAGGCGTGGTGCTCGTGGCCGCCGACGTCTCGCTGTCGGATCTCGCCACGGTGGAGCAGCAAGACCTCAAGGCGTTGGTGCTGGCGAGCGGCGGCGTGACCTCGCATGCCGCCATTCTCGCCAAGTCGCTGGAAATCCCCACCGTCGTCGGTGTCGAGCATGCCGAGGAGGCGATCCGTGAGGGCGACCAGGTGATCGTCGACGGCAATGCCGGCATCGTCTACGTGAATCCGACGGCGGAGATCGGGCGCGAGTTCGAGCGGCTCGATCGCGAGTACCGGGCCTTCAACCGCGACCTCGAGACCTTGCGCGACCTGCCCGCCGAAACCCTCGATGGCCATCGTGTCGGTCTGTACGCCAACATCGGTCTGCTCGGCGACATGAACCTGGCGCGCCTGCACGGCGCCGAGGGCGTCGGCCTGTATCGCACCGAGGTGCCGTTCCTCTCGCACCGCGACTTCCTTACCGAGGAGGAGCAGGTGGAGATGTATCGGCGCGTCGTCGAGGGCATGGGCGGCCACCCGGTGACCATTCGCACGCTGGACCTCGGCGCCGACAAGTATCCGCGCTACTTCAACGTGCCGCGCGAGGCCAACCCGTTCCTCGGGTGGCGCTCGATCCGCATCTCGCTCGAGCTGCCCGAGATCTTCAAGGTGCAGCTGCGCGCCATCCTGCGGGCGAGCACCGCCGGGCCGGTGCGCATCATGTTCCCGATGATCTCCAGTCTGGAAGAGATCCGCCGCGTCAAGGAGCTGCTCGCCGAGGCACAAGACGAGCTGTGCGCTGCGGGCCACGCGTTTGCGCCGCACATCCCGATCGGCATGATGGTGGAAGTGCCGTCGGCGGTGTTCCTGGCGCCGGCGCTGATCGAGGAGGTCGACTTCTTCAGCATCGGCACCAACGATCTGATTCAGTACGTGCTCGCGGTCGATCGCAACAACCGCAAGGTGGCGCCGCTCTATGAGCCGCTGCATCCCGCCGTCGTGCAATGCATCGCCAAAGCGGTCACGGCCGCGAAGCAAGCCGGCAAGCGGGTGACGATCTGCGGCGAGATGGCGGCGGATCCGGTGTGCACGTTGCTGCTCGTCGGGCTCGGCCTCGACGACCTGAGCATGGGGCCGTTCTTCATCCCGGTCATCAAGCGGCTGATCCGTGCCCTGAGCTACGAGTCGGCGCAGAGCCTGGCCGACGAGGTGCTCACCCTGTCCACCGTCCGTGCCATCAAGAGCCGCATCTTCGAGACCATGCGCGACCTGGGCATGATCGACATCATGGAGATGTACCACTGAGCGCAGCGGTCAGCGTTCAGCGATCAGCCTTCAGCTTCCGAACGGAACTATCCACGGAGCTGAGTGCTGACGGCTGAGTGCTGAGCGCTTCCGATCTGGACAAGCACGGTGGCTTCGCATACAAGACCGCCGTGTTGGCACGGAACAATCGACGGACAGAGGGCGCGGCTCCGGGGGTGCGAGATCGGGGCGGCGTACGCTGCGCCAGCGCGTGGCAGGGTCGGCTCGCGCTGCTGCTGGTGTCGCTGACCGTCTGGGCATTGCCGGCGGCCGGCGCGCCCGCCGCCAAGGCGGAACCAAAACCCAGGCCGATCAGCCCGGCGGAGATGACGCAGCGGCTCAATGCCGTGGCCGAAGCGCAGCGGTTGCTGGCCGTGGATCTCTCGCAGCTGCGCGATCAGCTCAACGCCCTGCAGCGCGCCATCGCCGAAGGGCGCGATGAGATCCGGCAGAGCCGTGACGAGGCGCAGGGCGGCCTGGACCAGATCAAAGGCATGCGGGAGGAAGTGCGTGGCCTGTACGTGGAGAGCAGCGGGCTCAAAGGCGACATCGCGCAGGTCGGCAAGCAAGTGGAAGAGTCGGAGGGCAGCTTGGGGAGTTTCCGACTCAGCGCCGGAATCGTGGTGGCGGTGGTGATCGTGCTGCAGATCGTGCTGGTGGGCTTGATGTTTCGCGGGCGTGCGTAATACTGGGGCGCCGACGGGGATCGCACATGGAGTCAATCAGGAAGCATACCGGGATTCTCCTACTGCTGTGCGTCACCTGGAGCGCCGCCGAGGCACAAACCAGCGTCACCCCCGCGGCCGGCGGTACTCCGGAGCAAACCGTCACCCGCTACCTGCAAGCCCTCAAGGCGAGCAACTTCCCCGCCGCCTACGATGAGGTCTCCAACGGCATGGCGCAGCAGAAGAGCCGCGACGACTGGGCGAAGGAGCAGCAGTGGACGATGCAGATGTCGGACGCCAAGATCTTCGACTTCCACGTCTATCCCGGCAAGGTGGACGGTGAGAAGGCGCGCGTGCCGAACCTCCTCAGCTCCCAGGACAAGTTCTTGAATCAGCTGGGCGTGCAAGAGTTCGAGCTCTATACGCTGATCCGCGAAGACGGACGCTGGAAGATCGATCAGCAGCAGATCCTCGAGAAGGCCGAGCAGAGCAAGTGGTTCCCGGCGCCGGCCGCCGAGAAGTAAACGGCCGGACGCTTGACACCCGGGGGGCAGAGTCGGTACAGCGTGCGCATCAGAGCCAGCTGTCGGCACACAGCCTCAGGAGGGGTCATGCAGGGTCTGCGGTCTGTTCGTACGTTCATCGCGCTGGTGGTGCTCGTCGGGTCGATCGGGTGCCATCAAGAAGTCAAGGAGGTGCCGCTGCTGAGCCGACTCATCGGCATCTCGGACCGCTTCTTCGACGTCCAGGCGTTCGATGCCGACCACGCGATCGTCGTCGGTTACAGCGGCAAGATCCTGCTCACCGCGGACGGCGGGTTCACCTGGACGCAGGTCGCCTCGGGCACCAACCGCGCCCTCTATCGCGTCCGCTTCGTCGACCCCAACAACGGTTGGATCTCGGGCCAGGAAGGCCTGATCCTGCATACCACCGACGGCGGCAAGACCTGGCAACGGCAGAAGAGCGGTACGAGCGTCTATCTCTTCTCGCTGTACTTCATCGACGCGAACCACGGCTGGGCCGTCGGCGACAGATCGATCATACTCGACACGCGCGACGGCGGCGCCACCTGGAACTTGCACAAGATCGTCTCGGCAGCGTCCAAGGAGCTCAGCGCCGAGGAAGCACTGGTCTCGGCCGACCCGGTGCTCTATGACGTCCAATTCCTCGACGCCAATACCGGTTGGGTCGTAGGCGAGTTCGGCAAGATCTATCACACCACCGACGGCGGTCTGATCTGGGTGGAGCAGGAGCAGAGCCTGCTCGGTGCCGAGGTCGTCAATGTGTTAGACCTCCCGAGCTTTTTCGGCGTCCGGTTCAACGATGCGCAGCACGGGTTGGTGGCCGGGCTGGACGGCAAGATCGCGCGCACCGACGACGCCGGCGCGCAGTGGAAGTTCGAGAAGATGAAGCTCGACTTCCCCATCGTCGACCCGCTCTTCAATCCGTTCCAGTTTCCCGACGGCACCGGCTACGTCGTGGGTGCGGCCGGGGAGGTCGTCCACTTGGCCACTCCCGGCGGGGAGTGGGAGCGCGCCAAGATCGGCATGGAGGTGCTCACCTGGTTGCGGGGGATGTCCTGGGTGGATCAGCAGAACGGTTGGATCGTCGGCGGCCTCGGCCTCATCCTGCACACCAAGGATGGGGGGCAGAGCTGGATACCGTCGCTCGGTTAGTCGCGGCGCGCGCGGAAGGAGGACTCGATGGCCCTCGACTACGATGTACCGCAGGATAAACGCCTGCTCTACTGGCTGGGCGACAAGCTGATCGATTTTCGCCACCCGGTCTCAATCGTCGTGATCTTCGTCACCGCGCTGTTCGCCTACTGGGCGTTTCAGCTCCATCTGGTGACCAGCTTCGGCGATCTGCTGCCGCAGGACCACCCCTACATCAAGATCCACAACCGCTACTCCGGGACCTTCGGCGGCGCCAACAACATCAACATCATGCTCCAGGTGAAGAACGGATCGATCTTCACACCCGAGACGCTCAACAAGATCTGGAAGATGACCGAGGCCTTGGACAAGGTTTACGGGGTCAACCACAACCAGGTCGATTCGATCGCCCACCGGACCGTGCGGTACCTCAAGGTCGCCGCCGGCGGCACCATGCGCGCCCAGCCGGTGATGCTCGAGCAGGTGAAGACGCAGGAGGAAGCCACCAACATCCGGCGCATCGTGCACAACGCCGAGAACATCTACGGCTTGCTGGTCTCGCTCGATGACAAGGCGGCGCTGATCCGCGCCAACTTCATCGAAGGTCGGCTCGACTACAAGCGCATCTTCACCGAAGTGAACGAGAACGTCGTTGAGCCGTTCAGCGGCGACCCCAACACCGAGGTCTACGTCGCCGGCGAGCCCCGCTTGTACGGCTGGGTCTATCACTACGCCGGCGACGTCTTCTTCATCCTGGTGATCACCTACTGCCTCGAATGGGTGCTGCGCTGGATGTATTTTCACGACTGGCGCGGCGCCCTGCGGCCGACGATCACCGGGTTGATCGCGGCGTTCTGGGGCCTCGGGTTCATTCATCTCATCGGCCTGGCCCTCGACCCGCTCATGCTGGTCATGCCGTTCCTGATTACCGCCCGCGCCGTGAGCCACGCCATCCAGATGCACGACCGCTACTACGAGGAGTTTCAAAACTGCGGCTGGCACAAGCGCCGCGCCATCGTTGCCGCATTTGCGGAGCTCTTCGTGCCGACCTTGTCGGGCATCACCACCGACGCCTTCGGCGTGCTGGTCATCCTGCTGGTGCCGGTGGTCATGCTGCAGAAGCTGGCGATCACCGCGTCGTGGTGGATCCTGGCAATCACCATCTCCGAGATGCTGCTCAACCCGATCGTCTACTACTATCTGAAGGCGCCGGAGCCGGAGCTGGTGGTCATGCGTGAGCACGGCGGCTTCCGCCGCGGCATCGAGCGCTTCGTCAGCATGCTGCTGACGCCCATGGGGAAGTCGGTGACCATGGTCTCCTGGATCGGCGCCACGATCATCGCACTCTACTTCGTGCGCGGCCTCACCATCGGCGATGCGACCTCGGCGTCACCGCTGCTCTGGCTCGACTCCCCGTACAACCTCTCGCACAAGAAGATCCAGGACAAGTTCGGCGGCGTCGAGCCGCTGATCGTGGTGGCCGAAGGCTACGACAAGAACGCCATGAAGGACCCCGGCGCGCTGCGCAACATGGAACGCTTCCAGCGCCACCTGGAGCGCGACCCGTCCGTCGGCTACAGCTTCTCGCTCGCCGACATCATGCGCGCCGTCAACATGGTGTTCCACGAGCTCGAACCCAAATGGGGCGTCATCCCAGACAACTGGGTCGACGTCGGCAGCTTGTTCTTCATCTACTTCTCGGGGTCGCCGCCTTCGGAGACCGCCAAGTACGTCGACCCGAGCTACACCACGGCCCACGTGACCTTCTTCTGCAAGGATCACAAGGGCGAGAACATCCGGCGCATCATCAAAGAGAGTAAGGACTTCATCGCCAACACGCAGCTCGAAGACCTCGGCATTGCGGTGGCTGCCGAGGACGGCCACATGGTGGTGAAGTCGGTACAGGCGGAACCGATCTGGGAACGCGCCGGTCCTTCATGGGTCGTCGGCAGCGCGGCCACGGGTGAGGGGCCGTTCAAGGTGGGCGACCGCATCGTCGGCATCGGCAAGCTGCCGGTGACCAACGAGGTCGAGTTCCGCGCCGCGCTGATGAAGCAAGCGGGCATCTCGACGCTGCTCGACTTCAAAGTCGAGCGTGCCGGGCAGGCGGTCGACTCGACCGTCAGCGCGCCGTGGAAAGCGGTCTTCAAGCTGGCGGGCGGCCTCATCGGTACACTGGCGGCCGCGAATGAGGAGCTGGTCAGCAACGATGCGCTGATGAACTTCCTCGGCTTCTTCACCATGTGGATGATCATGCTGTTCACCTACCGTTCGTTCGCCGCCGGCGTCTACCTGCTGGCGCCGCTGGCGCTGTCGAACATCATGGTGAACGCCTACATGGCGGTGAACAACATCGGCGTGAACATCCACACCCTGCCGCTGGTCACCGTGGGCCTCGGCTTCGGCATCGACTACGGCCTGTACATCGTCAGCCGCACCATCGAAGAGATCCGCGTGCGCGGCGATCTGCAAGACTCGGTGCGCGAGGCGTTGGTGACCTCCGGCAAGGCGGTGACCTTCACCGCCGTCACCATGGTCATCAGCACCGTCTTCTGGACCTCGTCGAACATCCGCTTCAACGCCGAGATGGGGTTGCTGCTGGCGATCTGGATGGCCATCAGCTACGTCGGCTCGCAGACACTGACGCCCGTGCTGATCGTCATGTTCAAGCCGAAGTTCATCATGAAAGAGGCGAACCGCGCGCCGGCGTTGACCAGCATGGCGCCGCAGCGCGCCGCGAGGTGACGCATGGAGCTCAACCTGTACAACTCGGTGGCGATCGTGCTCGGATTCAGCTTCGTGGTCGTGTTTTTGGACGAGTACGTCGTCAAGCCGTGGCGCCACAAGAAGTGGGAGCGCGAAGCCGCCTCCGGCGACAAGCGCGCGCAAGAGCTGTTGAAGATGGCGCGCTCCGCGAAGGTGAGCGAAGAATAGACAGTAGGGGCGGCCCTCCGTGGCCGCCCTCCTTCCGCATGATCATTCGCCTACTGCGCATCCCGGTCATCGCGGCGGGGTTTTCGTTGGTCTTTGCCTGGTCGCGCCATGCGACCGCGGCGCGCGGTGGTGAGGATCTCCCCGGCATCTCGTGGGCCCTCGGCGTGGTGTCGCTGATTTTCGCCGCCGGCGCGATTGCCATGGAGCGTATGCGCGGGCCCGAGGACAACCTGCGGAAGGATCTGCTCTGGGGGTTGGCCGCGGGCGGGATCATCACGGTCATCTCGCGACTCGCGGGTTGAGTGTTCGTGCCACCAGACTCTGCGAGAGTCACTGGTTCCGGCCGGCGCTCGCCATCAGCTTTCAGCTGCCAGCCAGTCATCCACGCCCCGCGAGCATGAGGCGCATGGGGACGAGCTCGCGGTTGAGAGGGTTGAGCATGAGGCCCAGGGTCTCCAGAGTCACGGCACCGAGCAGAGGGCCATCGTCGCCCTCTCCCAGGACTACCGGGCTGGTGGCTGCCTGCCCGGCGATTTCGAACCGGCATTCCGACACCCCGCGAGCGATCGCTGTAAACTCTTGTGCGCAGCGACTTTGACGCACCCGACAGACGTTCTTCACTCACTCACTTTGGAGAAGCCCCACTTTTCTTTCGATTCGTCACTGGCGCGACGAGCGCGACGAATAAAGTTGGACGAATGCGTGCACGCATGCCACGGTGCGGAGAGCAGCTGGCATCTTTGGGGCGCTGCGTTCTGAAGCCGGAGTCTGAGTACCGATGACCGTTCGCGCAACCGCTTCGCCCGCTGCGCCCGTTTGTGGGATGACGCGGCCGTCATTGCAACCTGACCGAGCGTCCTCCGTAAGCCGACGCGGGGGAGTGGGAGCGGTTTGAGACGTCTACGGCTGCTTGACGCGGTCTTGTTGGGCACGCTGCTGCCGCTGTGGCTGGTCTGCTTCGGACTCCACCTGCGTCAGTTGGTTCACACGGGATTCGCGCTTCCGCCCGCATTTGCAACGCCGGCGGGTCGGACCGACGACTACCCCAGGGTCGGCGGGTTGCGCCCCGAGACGTTCATCTCCGAGCCTGGCCTGCGGGTTGGGGACCGGCTCCTGCGCGCCGGCAACGTCGATCTGCGTGGGGTGGGTTACATCGGTTTCTACGCTGCGGTCCTCGACCAAGCGGGCTCTGACCTCAGCGTTCCTGTCGAGTTCGAACGGGCAGGCCAGCGCGCCGTCATCGAGCTGCCCCTCTCGCGCGTCCCCGTTCCTTGGTTCCGCGTTCCTGGCCTGATGGCGATCGTCTTCACCTGTGTCCTCGTGCTCTTGCGCGCGCCGCAAGTGAGTCAGGGACGCCTCTTCTTCGCCGCCTGCATGACCTTCGCCATCATCGAGACGCCGTTCGATGGCGGACCGCCGATACAGACGTGGGCCTCTCAGCTCGTCTTCTTTTTCGCCGGCGGGCTCGCCGCTTTGTTCGTGCCCCGATGGGCGCTGCTCTTCCCGGAAGACGTCAACCCGTCGGCGCGCATCGCGCCAGCGTGGGCGTGGCTTTCCTGCGTACTGTGGTATGCAGTGCACGGCAGCTTTTTCCTCGGCGGCCCGATCCCGACGCCACGGCTTCCGGCGGCTGCGCTCGGCATCGATGTCATGATTGGTATCGGCGTCTTGGGCGCGCTGACCTGGAACTACCGGCACGCCCAACCGATCGGCAGACGCCGCATCAAATGGGTTTTGCTAGGCCAGTACGTCGGCACGGTCACGCTGTTTTCGACCGTGGTGCTCAATCTCGCCGACCCGCACAACCAGTGGCTGCAGCCGATGTTGCTGCTGAGCACGCTGGCGCTTCCGGCACTGGCGGCCGGCTTCCTGATCGGAATCATCCGCTACAATCTCTTCGACATCGACCGATTGATCAGTGCCACCACGGCCTACAGCACGGCGCTGTTCGCGCTGCTGGCTTCAGGGATCATCGCCGCCCCGCTTCTCGCCGCGCCCATCAGCCGCCTACTGGACACCGACCCGGCTTCCGTCGAGATCGTGCTCGCGATCGGCCTCGCCTCCCTGTTGGTCCCGGCGCAGCGACCCCTCCGTCGCTGGGTCGATCGACTGTTTTTCACAGACCGCTTCGCCTTCCTGCACGGCATCACTCAGCTCCTGCGGGAGCTCTCGGCGTGCGAGACGCCGCGGGCTCTGCTGACGCGGGCGGGCGAGGCGCTCGACGACTTGCTGCATCCTACCGCCTGCGTCGTCTCTCGTTGCAGCGGGCGACGGTGCGTTCCGATGTTGGCGCGGGGACGGCAGGCGCCATCGACAGTTGCGGGTGACAGCCCGCTGGTCGCAGCACTGGCGCACCAGTCGGGCCCTATGGTGCGCAAGCACTGGACCCAGCGTCGCCGTACTCCGGTACTGAGCGCACTCGACCGGGCTGCGCTGGAAACCCTCGGTGCGGAGTTGATCGTGCCGGTGCACCGGCGCAGCGGCCTGTCGGCGTTCATTTGTTTGGGTGGCAAACGCTCCGGCGACGTGTATACCGCAACCGAACTCACGCTGCTTGCGGTGGTGAGTGACAAGCTCGCGTCGGAGCTCGACCGCTTGAGTGGTGCGCGGACGCCACCCTCACGACACCTCGCGTCCCGCCTGGCACTGGAATCGGCGCAGGCCGTCGCGGAGGAGGAACAGCTCGAGGAGGTGATCGAGTTCGCCATTGCGCAGTGCCGAGAAGCGCTGGCTGCGGAGGGTGCCGCCGTGCTCCTCGTCGATGCCGGGCGCCAGCTCTTGTACTTCCCCTACGTTGCGGACGAAGATACGGAGGTCGCCGCACGGCTGCGAACGGTTCGGTTTCCACACGATTGCGGTATTGCGGGAGCGGTGTGGCGCAGTGGCGAGCCCAGCCGAGTGGATGATGTCGCAGCGGATCCGCGGTTTTTTCCAGGCGTTGATGCGCACAGCGGGCGACCGACTCGGGCCTTGCTGTGTGCGCCACTGATTGCTGGTGACGAGACGTTGGGTGTCATTGAAGCGGTGAATCCCCTACACCGGCGAGCCTTCGATGACCGCGATCTCGGTCTGCTGGTTGCGCTGGCCGGCAACCTTGCCGCCACCATCGCTGCCATGCAGCACCGCAGTCAAGAATTGCGCGCGACGCGACCCGATACGCGCGAGATGGTGGCCGACACCATCACCGGCGACCACTCTGCCGCCGACACGCGCCCTGGCTCGGTACAGCTCTTCCGCAAGGAAGGTGACTACTGGAGCATCACGTATGACGGCACAACCTTTCGACTGAAGGATACAAGAGGGCTTCACCATCTGGCGCACTTGTTGCGCCATCCCGGACAGGAGTTCCACGCGCTCGATCTGGTGATGCAGACCGGGCCCGCACCCACGCGCGCAGGCGGGCCACTGAAGAGTGCCGATCAACCTGCGTCGTTGGACGCGACCGCCAAGGCAGCGTACCGGCGGCGCCTCGACGACTTGCGCGACGAGCTAGCCGAGGCGGAGCGAAATAGCGATGCGGGGCGGGCCGCCCGGGCGCGCGAGGAGATCGAATTCATCGGACAACAACTCGCTGGCGCGATGGGTCTCGGTGGTCGCGACCGTCCGTCGGGGAGCGCTGCCGAGCGCGCACGGCTGGCGGTGACCAAGGGCATCAAGGCGGCGGTGGAGAAGGTCCGCTCCAGCCATCCGGCACTCGCGCATCATCTCGCCACCAGCATCAAGACGGGCTACTTCTGCAGCTACACGTCCGATCCGGGTCGCCCGGTGACGTGGGTGGACTGACCCCTGATTCATTAATCCACTGCGATCGATTGAATCATTGGGTCGTTGTGGGTCATTGGATCAATGACTCGATCGCGCGCACCCCGAAAAAATCCGCGCTCGCACAATTTGTACCCGCGGAATTCACATTGTGCAGCGATTTTTCACGCCTTTGGGTCGATACGCAATGCGCTCAGACGTTGCAAAAATCCTCGACGCGGTTGCACCGGCAAAACGCAACCTCTTCCGGCAAGAGGGCGAGTACTGGACGATTGCCTACGAGGGATTAGTCGTCCGGCTGCGCGATACCAAGGGCATGGCGTCGCTGGCGCAGGTGCTGAGCCATCCCGGTGAGGCGGTCTCGGCCGCCACGCCGCGCGCCATCCCGCTGGCCGCCGCGGCGGCGATGGCCTGCGAGGACTGTTGAATTTGCTTGACAGGCGCGTTTTCTGCGTCCTATACGTCGGACACACTACACACGGGTCGCGCCGGATAGGCGATGACAAATCGGGCATCCGCCATCCGCTCGAAGGGATCCCCGAAATCGCTGGCCGTCGAGACAGTGCGGTTTTCAGTTGCTGGGCTCACGCACATGCCCAGCGAGGAGGCGCACATGAATAGCACGCACCAGTATTCAAGGACTCTTGGTTGGGGTTCTGTCGCTGATCAGCGCAACACCGCTGCACGCGCAGCTGATCCCCTAAGTATTCGTTGGCATAAATATGGCAACGTATTATGGTTGCGCGAGTCGGACG
>CAZCGA010000103.1:0-24115 GCA_964498075.1 uncultured Binatia bacterium (SeqCode)
GCTTCCACCAGCGGCATGTCCTTGGTGAACTCATCTTCGATCTTGATGATCTGATCGCCGGACTTCACGCCGGCCTTATAGGCGGGGGTGTCTTCGATCGGCGAAACGACGGTGAGGACGTTGTTGCGCAGGGTGATCTCGATACCCAGGCCGCCGAAGCTGCCGCGCGTGTCGACCTGTAACTCCTTGTACAGATCGGGCGGCAGGTAGGCACTGTGCGGATCGAGCGCGTTGAGCATTCCGGTGATCGCGCCGTCGATCAGCTGCTTCGTGGTGACCGGATCGACGTAGTTTTTCTGCACCAAGGCGAGGACGTTGGTGAACACCTCGATGTTCTCATAGGTTTCCTTCGCGACTGCGGAGACCCGGCCGACACAGCGCCCGCCGAACCACAGCGTCCCGGTGAGCAGGCACACGAGCAGGATGGTGAGCAGTCGGGGTCTTCGGTTCTTCATCGATACGAATACCTTTCTCTACGAACAAGTGGCCGGATTATAACCGAACGGCAGGGGACCCACAATTCACCATCGCAGCGAATGACCTTGCTTTTGATGGCACCCTTCTCAACAATTGGGAAGGGAGCGCCATGGTGGGGAGCCGGGACTTCGAATGACTGAGGAGGTGGGATGATGACCGCGCGGAGCGCCGTGGTGCAGCACAATCTGACCGAGTTCTTTCGCGATTTACTGCAGGACGCCATGCGGACCCAGGCGGTGCGATCAAGTGAGGACACCGAGTTCTACCTGGTGAAGCTGCTGGAGGCCTTCGCCCACACCGAGCCGGACTGGTTCGCCCGGCCCCTCGCCCTGGAGTACCTGGAATCCTTCCACAGCCCTCGGGAACACCGCTACGGCAAGCTCAAACGAGTGGGCGACACGGCGCTGTTTGTGTCCGGCTTGTTCATGGAAAGCCTGCATCGGCAACTGGTGAGCGCCGACTACTACATCCAGGTGGGGCGAACAGCGTACGCGCATCTGTCGACGCTATCGGAAGGTGTCGGCGCGGTTCCGGGCGACCTGTTCGCCGAGCTGGCCGAGCGCTTTCCGGATTTCGTTCGGGTGCTGGCCGAGATCAGCTTCGAACGGCTCTTCCACGGCGACATCCACACGCTGCGGGTCTATACGCGCTGGATGTACACGCGCAGCGAGCGCGATACGCGCTGGCTGGTGCGACACGGAATCATTCCGTACGCGCCCGCACGCACCCGCGTGCACTAGCCCGGGGCGCGCGCCGCGCCTACTTGCGGCTCTTGCCGACAACGATCGTGAAGAGTGAGCGGCGCGAGGTCTTGTAGGTCCGCGTGACCTCGAGCGGTATCGCACCCACCACCTCGTCTAAGGCAAGCGTGCACCAGCCGAGCTTCCGGGTGATCGGCTCGATGAAGCTATCCAACGCGGCAAGCACCCGGTTGCGGCTGCGGAAGTGGTTGATGATCACCACGGTCGCACCCGGTTTGCCGACGCGCAACGCTTCGTGCATCAGGGCACCGGCGTCCGGGACTACGCTCACGACGTGGAACGCCATGATGTAGTCGAAGGTGTTGTCCGGAAACTTGAGGTTCAGGGCGTCCATCTCCATCACCTTGAGATGGCGCCAGCCGTTCTGACTGATCTTGTCTTGCGCTTGCTCCAACATGTCGGGAGCCAGATCTACGCCGGTGACCTGGCAATGTGTCGGGTAGGCGGTGAAGGACAGGCCGGTGCCCACCCCCACTTCGAGCACCTGGGCACCCGGCTTGATGTTGAGCGAGTGAATGACCTCCGCGATCCGCGGATAAAACACCCGCGTGAACAGACGATCGTAGAGGTGCGACAGCTCGTAGTACAGCTTGCTTTCGTGCGCTTGGGTTCCTTCCAGGCTCGCCATCATCTCTCCGCATCGTTACCCCGCGGCGCTCCGCCGCAACGGGGGCTTGATCCCGTGGGCTTCAGGCCGCCGTCTCGCCGCGCAGCTGCCGCTTGAACAGGGCAATGTCACGCTTGCGAAAGCGCCACTGTCGTCCCTTCTTGAAGGCCGGGAGGATACTCTTGCGGGCGTACTCGTTGACCGTGTCGGGGCTCAGGTCAAGGATGCGGGCGACATCCTTGCTGTTTAGAATAGCGTCGTCTCTCTCCATCACGCACGGCTTACGGCAGCGATTGGCTTCCCAAAGATCCGGCGCGGGGATGGGTAACACGCTGTGCTAGCGCAGTCAAGTTACACGGTCACCAGCCGCGGCTCTCGCCCACGTTGAGGATCCAGGCGCGGTCGCGATCCAGTCCCAGCGCCTCGGCGGCGCGCTGAAAGCGTCGTCCCGGCTCGTCGAGCGCCTCGTCGGTCAGGTCGAAGGTGCCGAAGTGCATGCCGACGACGCGCGTCGCGCCGAGATCCTGCGCCGCCCGCACCGCCTCTTCGGGGTTGAGGTGGACGAAGTGCATGATGGCCGGTGGATCGTAGGCGCCGATCGGTATGGCGGCGAGATCGATCGGCCCCAACCGTTTGCCGATCTCGGCGAAGCCGTTGAAGTAGCCGGTGTCGCCGGCGTGGTAGAAGCGCCGCGTCGGTCCGACCACCACCCAACCGGCCCACAGCCGCCGGTTGCCGTCGGCCACTGCCCGCCCGGAGAAATGTTGGGCGGGTACGCAGTGGACCTGCACGTCGCCGATGCGCGTGTACTGCCACCAGTCGAGCTCGATGGCCGAGCCGCCGGCGTCACGCACCAATTCGCCCATCTTCAGCGGCACGATGAAGCGCGCCCCGCGCTGGGCGAGAGCTTCGATGGAGGCTACATCAGCGTGGTCGTAGTGGTCATGGGAGAGGGTTACGAAATCAATGTGCGGCAGCTCCGCCAGCGGCACGCCCGGCGGCACCAGCCGCTTCGGGCCGGCAAAAGGCACCGGGCTGGCGCGCTCGGAGAAGATCGGGTCGGTCAGGAATGTGACCCCGTCCATGCGCACCAGCATCGTCGAGTGACCGATCCAGGTGACGCTCGGATTGTGCAGCATCGCGCTGCGATCGAAGGGGACCCGGTGGGCTCCGCCCGAACGCCCGATCAGCGACATCCACGCCTTACGCAGAAAAAATGGGAACATGGTGGTGAAGGCGGGGAGCTCCCGCGCTCCGGCGAGGTTCCGGAAGCGACTGCCGTCTCGAGGAGCGCCTGCTTGTGCCATGCTGGGTTGCACCAACGACAACGCGATCGCCAACCCCGCCGCTAACCGCACCATGCGACGTACCACCGGCCGCTCGTTCTGACTGGGTGAGGCATGAGTACCCGCTCTATACTGTAGCTTCGGGGCGTTCGGAAGACCCGAGGGAGTTGAATCCTGTTCGCCTCGGTTGAGTTCCGAGCCAGAATCTGATTCGACGATGCCATGCGCTACGGTGTCATCACGCCGAACTTCGGTGACTACTTCGACTCGCGCCGGCTGGCCGAGCTGGCGTATGAAGCGGAGGCCGCCGGGTGGGACGGGTTCTTCATCTGGGATCACATCCTGCTCTCGGCGAAGCGGATGAGCGCCCCGATGGCCGATCCGTGGGTGGCGCTCGCGGCGATGGCGATGCGCACGACGCGCATCCGCCTCGGGCCGATGGTGACGCCGGTGGCGCGGCGGCGCCCGTGGAAGCTGGCACGCGAGACCGTGTCGCTCGATCATTTGTCCGACGGCCGCCTGATTCTCGGCGTCGGTCTCGGTTATCCGCCCGAAGTGGAGTTTGCGATGTTCGGAGAGGACGCCGACGATCGCGTACGCGCGCAGAAGCTTGATGAAGGGCTCGACGTGCTCACCGGTCTGTGGGGCGGCGCGCCGTTTCGCTTCGACGGCGCGCACTATCGCGTTGCGGAGAGCACGTTCCTGCCGTGTCCGGTGCAGTCGCCACGCGTTCCGATCTGGGTGGCGGGGATGTGGCCGAACAAACCGCCGTTCCGCCGCGCGGCGCGCTGGGACGGGGTGTTCCCGTTGAAGGTTGGCTTCCCGGCAGAGCAGCTGACTCCCGGAGACGTGCGCGACATGCTCGCCTACATCAAGCGGCATCGCCGCACGGACACGGCGTTCGACGTCGTGCTCGGTGGGATCACGCCCGACGCGACGCAAGGCACCGCGATCGTCGCGCCGTACGCCGAAGCGGGCGTGACGTGGTGGCTGGAGGCGCTCGACCCGTGGCGCGGGCCACTCGACGCGATGCGCCAGCGGATCCATCAGGGTCCGCCCAAGCTATAGTTCGCGTTGGCCTTACTCACGGGCCGTCAGGCTCCGTAGCCTGCCGGCGCGAGCGGCGTGGCGCAGGCGGCACCCCACGTAGCGGAGCGGACGATACGCGTAGTAGAAGGGGAGGAGCCACGCATGTCGCAATGGCTCCACCGCACGCACGCAGCTCGCCGAGGGCAAGAGCATCCACTTCGCAACGAGCGCGCGGGCACGCCAGCTGCGGCTGCTTTGCAACATCGCCCGGAGGGTTGCGCCGCTGGCGCGTGCGCCAAATAGCGCAGCCTCGCGTGCGACCATGTCCGCCTGGGCCGCGGCCTTGCGCAGGCGGTCCAAGAACGTCGCAGGCATCGGCGTATCCAGCTGCCCGGCCAGGTAGTCGAAAAGCACGGACAGCGGCAGGGCGAGACGACAACGGCAGGCCCCATCGAGCAGCACCTCCCAGTCGAGATCGCCATGCTTCGCAATCAGATGCCAGGCATCGCACACCCACTGCAGCGACTGACGACTACCGGAACACGCGGCCTGCCCACCAACGTGCAGGAGGTTGTCCGCCGGCGAGAGAATCCGTCCGGGGACGTCGGCAACCACCTGTGCCTGGCTGCGGGCCCACACCTCGTGCGGTGGGGCGCGGAAGAGAGGCAGCCGAAACAAACGCGTGTGCAGCTCGAGTGGAAGCCCGTTCTCGTGGACCAGCCGCGCGTGCCGAAAGGTAGGGCGCTGATCCTCTACTTGCAGGGAGAATCCGTGCGGCAGCAGCAGGACGGTGGCGCGACCGACGTCGTCTTCGCGCAGCAGCAAGTCGATGTCGTGTGAGTGCCGCAGCGCCGGGTCGCCATAGACGGTTTCGGCGAGCCCGGCGCCCTTGAGGAGGATGACCGGAATGCTCTCCGCCGCGAGGGCGGAAAGCACGCTGCGACAGATGCGGCGATACGCCGCACTGCGCAGCTCTTCGCTGAGATAAGCGCTCCGCAAGTAAGGGAGCAGGCCTCTGTCGACGGCCGCGCCGCTATGTTGCAGGCTGCGAAAAAGCAGCGGCAGGAGTCGCTTCACGCCGGAGCGGTCTTCTCTGAGTGCTGCCTTGGGATCGCCGACGCGCTCTTGCCACACCTCCCATGCCCGGACCGCGGCATCGCCCGTGTGGAGACAAGCGCGCAGGAGCCAGGTCTCGTCAGGCGTCGGCAGGATGACGGAAAGCGTGTCGGACAGGGCGGGCGCGGACATCTTGCTGAGTGGAGCGTCACTGACACCGTCGCTGGCGATCGAGATGCGCCTTCACGATGCGCAGCAGGTGCGCGTCGCGGCGCTCATTCCTTCTTCCGCCGGCGATCAAGGTGCGCCTTCAGCAGCCGCAGGTATTCATCGTGGCTTCCAACTGTATGGTGCCGGCTGCGGTTGTCGCGGTGCATGCGTCGATAGAGCAAGACATCGGGCAAGAGCTCGCCAATCACGCCGATCTCGGTGGCGCGCAGGAACCAGTCTGCGGGGTCGCCATGTGCCATCGCCGCATTGAACTCTCCGACGCGATCGAACACGCTCCGCCGCGCCAGGAGTGTCCCAGGCACGTAACCGGGCAGCGCCCGCGCGATGCGATGCTCGCTCATGTGCCCCGCCTCCTCCGCCACCTCCGGCATCCAGAAGTTCTGTACGTGCGCGACGCACAGATCGAGATCGGGGCGCGCGTGAAGGCACGCAACTTGACGGGCGAGTTTTCCCGGGGGCCAGTGGTCGTCGGCATCGAGAAAGGCGATGAAGTCACCGCGCGCCGCGGCCAAGCCCAGGTTGCGCGCCGCCGCCGGCCCCGCGTTCGGCTGGTGGAGATAGACCACGTCGCTCCCGTAGCGGGCCACGACCGCCGCGGTTCCATCAGTTGAGCCGTCGTCGGCGACGATGATTTCCAAGGGGCGATAGGTTTGCGCGCGAATGCTGTCGAGCGCCTCGCCGAGGTACCGTTCGCCGTTGAAGACGGGGATGACGCAGCTGATCAGCTCGGCGGTCATGACCCCATCGCCGTGGCCACCAGCTCCTCGACGCGCTGCGGAATCTCATCCAGGTCACGGCCCAGCTCGAGCCAGTACGTCGGGACGCGCCCGACCAGCTGCGCCAGTCGCTCGACACCGCGCGCGCCGGGGCTGGGCACCATCGAGAAGATCGAGCTGGGCACGAGTCGCAAAAGGGCCTCGCCCTTGGCGGCGCGCCGGATGCGCGCGCGCGGCCTGTCGGTCACGATCGGGAAGGCGACGACGCGAATCGGCGCGCTGCAGTCGAGGCGTTCGGGAAAGACGTCGGACAGGAAGATGAGGGACTTGGGCTCCGCCGGCGGGCGCGCCGGGATCGCGTGCGGAAACAGCGACGGAAAGCGCATGGAGTGCTCGGGCGCCAGACGGGTCGAGCTGTACAGGCTGTGGCCGAGGAATCCGTCGTTCGCAGTCTGCAAGCCCACGAAGTCGTCGCCCAGGTAGTGCATGCCGGCACTGACACAAGCGGCGGCACACGTCGACTTGCCCGTGCCGCTGTTGCCGGGAAAGAGGATGCCGTGCCCGTCGTGTGAGATCAGTGCGGCGTGCATGACCTGAACCCCGCGATCGCTGTACCACACCGACAGCAGCGCGGGGAACGGCTTGGCGCGCTCGTACAACGACAGGTGCTCGGCAGATGCGGTCCAGCCCACGATGTGCTGCGCCGCACGGTCCAGCCACGTGAGCGCCCGCTGGAGCTGGAAGGCAACGAACCGCCCGTCCGGAGATGTCGCGAGAACGCCGCCGTCCACACTCCAGGTCGGCCCGTTGGGCAGTTGCGCCGCGCCGGGCGGGCAGGGAATGCCGGTGTCGGTGCCATCCCAGAGATCGATCGTGAGCGAGCGCTTGGGCGCGGCCTCACCGCGGCGCAAGTGCGTGAAGGGCGCGGCGAGGCGCTCAGCCAAGGTGCGGCCGGCGATGCGCAGGCGTACGGGCACCCCTGCAAACCCGTAGCGCGCCTCACGCACGCCGCCAGCCGCAGCTGCCGCGGCCTGCTCGAATGCGCACTGCATGCGCGCGAAGGCGCTCGCGCTCTCGACGCTTCGCTCGTCCGTCACCAAGTGGCTCTTCCAAATCATGCCGGGCGGTTCGGTGCAACAGCTCCTGACGTGCTATGCAAGTGACCTGGTCCGGGCGGAGCGCAGCCATGCATGCATACGCACAGACGAGCGTTCAGCTCTTCAACCAGCTCCAACGTCAGGCCTATTCGTCCGAAGATCTGCGTCGCATTTACGCGTGCTACGAGCTGGCGATGCCGCTGTTTGCGGGCCGCTATACCGCCTCGGGGAAGACGTTCATCGCGCATCTCGTCGGCACGGCGAGCGTTCTCGCTGCCCACGGCGCACCGGTGAGTACGGTGGCTGCCGGCCTGCTTCACTCAGTATACGCCAACGGCGACTTCGGGGGTTGGAGGCGGGGTATCTCACGCGCCAACCGCGCGGAGGTGCGGCGCACCATGGGCAGTGAGGTGGAGGAGTACGTCTACCGGTTCGCCACTCTGCTCTGGACCTACGACTCCATGCGGACCATCCACGACGAGCTGGACCACTTTGATGCGATTGGCCGCACCGTCGTTTTCATGCGCTTGGCGGACTGGCGGGAACATCACCTCGATCACGGCATTCTCTACCGTGGCGATGGCGCGAGCTATCAACAGGTCATCCCGCGCATCGCACCGGCGTTGGTCGGCATGGCGGAGAGACTCGGATTTCCCGCTCTGGGCGCGGAGCTGTCACGTGCGCTGAGCGAAGCGGTGGCAATCGAGATCCCTGCCGAGCTGCGTCGCCGGCCGGATGCTCACTTCGTTTTGGTCCCGCGATCCTACAAGCGGCGAGTGCCGGCGGCGACCTACCAGGCCCTGCGTCGATTGCGCTGGGCCATGCGTGCACGGCTGCGGGTTTGACCGCATCGTGTCACGGCAGCTCGCGGGGAGCCCAGGAGAGCAAGCGACAGGTGTACGACAGATCGTACGGAGCCGTCGGCTGGGCGGAGACGCCATAGGCGGTCAGCGGACACGCAGGGCGATCATCTGCATGCCGATTCGACCGGCGGCGCCGGTGATCACCACACGCATCTCACGCCAGCCTTCGATACAGCGCGTCGTACGCATCCACACAACGCTCCCAGCCGAACACCGCGCGCGCGTGGCAACGGCCCGCGGCGCCCATCTGGATCGCCGTTTCCGGCTGGTCGAGCAGCACGGCAATGGCGGATGCCAGGGCTCCGGGATCGTCCTTCTCCACGAGCAAGCCGGTGTGCGGATCGAGCACCACTTCTGGAAGACCCCCGGTCCGCGTCGCCACGATCGGACGCGCCATGAGCGCCGCTTGAACCGCCACCAGCGGCAACCCCTCTTGCCGCGAGGGCATCACCACCAGGGTGGACGCATTGATGAGCGCGGGAACCTGATCCGGCTCCACCCAGCCAACGAAGTCAACCGTCGCCGACAGACCGAGTGTTGCCACTTGCTGCTCCAACGCCGCGCGCTCGGCTCCATGTCCGGCGATGACCAGACGAGCGTGCGGGTAGCGCGGACGCAGCAACGCAAACGCCTGCAGTGCGACGTCGAACCCCTTGGCCGCTACGAGCCGGCCCAAGCAGAGCAGTCGTGGCGCGTCGATCGGGAGTGGGGCGGGTGGCTCCGAGGGTTCATCCACGCCGTTGTGGATGACGGAAGAGCGCGCGGTTATCGCCGGCAACAGCTCGCGTGCCTGCGCCAGGGCGGCGGCCGAGACGCTGCTTACCCAGCTCGCCTTGCCCAGAGCGCGGAGCAGGATCGATCCGCCGCCGGCTGCTTGGCTGGGCAACACCTCCTGATGAATCGAGACCAGCAGCGAAGCCGGATGCGCCTCGATCGCCTGCAGCATGAGCAGCCCGCTGGCGGCGATGCCGTTGAGATGAATCAGGTCCGGTGCGACGGCGCTGGTGAGCTGTGCCAGCGCCCGGCGGAGCTGCACGACTTGTTCGATTCTCCCGTGCTGCAACGCCGCGCGGAGCGGAAATCGATGCACCGGCGTGCCGTCGAAGTCGGCGACGTCGGGAAGGTCGAGAGCGTCATGCGACGAGACGACGGTGAACTCGTAGCCACGCCGCCGCAAGGCACGGATCAACTTCGCGCTGAGGATCTCGATGCCACCGATGTACGGCCAGAAGAGCTCCGTCGAAAGCAAGACCCGCATGGCGTCTCCGGGACCGCCCCGGCGGTCACTCTTCGGTCGGGGCCTTCCAGGGAGTGTTGCCGAGGTTGGGGACCGGTGGATCCAGCGCCAGCAGATCGCCCATGTCGCGATAGATGTTCAGCGTGGGCGATTCGTACGCCAGCTTGGGCTGCGGAGCAGAGTCCGGGTTTGCCCGCGGCCGGGGTCGGTCTTCGATGACCGTCACCAAGTTCTCGGTGAGCAGCTCGTTGACGATGCGCTCGACGTCCGCTTGTGCCTGCGCCGGCGCCACGTCGTAGAGCGCCACGACCGCGCCGGCGATGTCGGCGAGACAATGGCCTTCGTCGAGCAGCGCCCAGATGGCGCCGCCGACCTTGTCCATACTGTAGTACATGCCGTTGGCCAAGTTGATGACGATGGCTTCGCCGTCCATGACCTTGGCCACGACTTCCTCGCCGCGGCGAAGACTGCTCTGCAAGTTCAGCATCGAACACCCCCGTTGATCATCTTTCGGTACCGCGCCTCGTACCCATCCACACAGCGGGCGAAGCTGAAAACCTCCTGCGCGCGCCGCCGCGCCGCCCAACCCATCTCGGTCGCCCTCTCCGGATGATCGAGCAGGAACCCGATCGCCGCGGCGAGCGCGGCGCTGTCTTCCTTGTCAACCAGCAAGCCAGTGTGCCCTGACGCCACTACTTCCGGCAACCCGCCGACCCGTGTCGCCACCACCGGCCTGGCCATGAGTGCGGCCTCCAAGGCTACCAGATTAAACGACTCATCGCGCGACGGCGTCAAGACGACGGTGGCAGAGTTCATCAATGCCGGCACCTCCTTCGGCGCGACCCAACCGCGGAAGTCGACGACTTCTGTGAGCCCAAGCGCGGCGGCCTGCTGCTGCAAGTCCGCGCGCGCTAGTCCATCACCCGCAATGACCATGCGGAGATGTAGGAAGCGGTCGCGAAGCGCGCGCAAAGCCTGAAGCGCCAAGTCAAAACCCTTCTCCCGCTCGACGCGTCCCAAACACAGCAGCCGCGGCGGATCGGTCGGCAATGGCTCGGGAGAGAGAGCCGGTGCATCCAGACCATTGTAGATGACCGACGAGCGCGCCGGAATCTCCGGCGCGAACGGGTGGGCGGCAGACAAGACCGCGGCTGAGACGCCGCTCACCCAATCGGCCGCGCGTAGCGCGTTTCCCAGCAAGCTGTCGCGCCGCAGATCCCGAGCCCGCCAGCCGCCGTGTAGGGTCACCAACGTCGGGGCCGGACACGCCTTCGCCGTACACAGTTGAAAGAACACTCCCGGCCCCACGGCGTTGATGTGCACCACGTCCGGAGCAAAGCTGCGCTTCAGATTGAGCACCTGCTGGCGCACTTCGGCCAAGCTTTCCATGCCATCGGCCAGCGCTTTCCAGAACGGAAAGCGATACACCGGGATTCCCAGGTAGTTGGTTTTCTGGGGCAGCTCTTCGAGGTCCTCCCGCGTGATGACCATGAGGTCGTGTCCGCGATCGCGCAAAGCGACGATGAGCCGCGTGCTCAGCACCTCGACGCCGCCGATGTGGGGCCAGAATGTTTCCGTCCAGAACAAGATGCGCATGGGTAACTGTTGTTCCATAACATATCCGACGGCGGAGGGCGCAACATGATGCCTGCGCGCCGCGATCAGACCGAGCTGCGTAACCCCCGCAGCCAGCGATACGGGTAGTAGAACGGCAGGAGCACCGGATGAGAAATGCGGTAGCGCCGGCGCATGTACGCCGGAGAGGGAAACACGGCGCTCAGGGCGTAGCCCAGACGCTGACGCCAAGCCGTCGTGCTCGCCAGGTCGGCCCAGAACCGTCGACCTGGCTGGCGCTCCCCGGTCAGCCGCGCGAAGACCCGCGTCTCGTGGCGCGAAGGGCGCAACGCGCCGAGGCGATCCAGCACCGTGGGTGCGATCGGCGCACCCCACTCGTCGGCGACCCGACCGAGGACCTGCTGGAGCGGCAGCACGAGGCCGCATGTCTGGGCGCGATCGAGCAGCAACTGCCAATCGATACGCTCGCCATACACGCCGATGACGGCCGCTACGTCGTGCAGCCGCAAGAGACCGAGGCCCTCACCGCTGTGATGCAGCACCAGGTGGCCGCAGAGGTGCAGGATCTGCGCTTCCGGACCGAGCATGAGCGCGTGGCCGTCACCGGGCAGCGGCACCGCGGTCTTCCAAAACCACTCCATGTCCACCGCTTGCTGGTGGTAGGGCGAGTCGAACAAGCCCCAGTGCAGGTCCAGCTCGACTTCGATGCTTCCGGGCTTGCGCAGGATCAACTCGTTCTCATACGCGAGCACGGCGCCGGTACGCGTCTCGGGCTCCGAGCTGCGGTAGCCCAGTGCCTCGATCACGCGCAGCACGACGGGCAGCTCAGCCTGTCGCACCAGCACGTCGAGGTCCAGCGAAGGTCGCAACCCGACGTGGCGATACACCGCGTCGGCGAGCGCCATGCCCTTCAAGACGATGAGCCGTACCTGCTCGGCTGCCAGGCGACGCGACACCGTTGCCAGCTCGGTGAGGAGAACGAGGTTGCGGAAGGAAGTGGATCGATACACGGCGTGCAGGCGCTGCTGGATGACCGGTGGGACGCCGTGCAGCTCGCGCAGGACGTGGTGGAGCAGCGGGCCGACGCGCTCTGCAACCGCCGCGTCCGAGACCGACTCCCAATCCAGGTCGGGGTCCGCCGCGAGCTCGCGGACAGCGTCGCGGGCATGCGGGTCGCCCCACGCTCGGAGACAGAGGCAGAGAAAGCGGTGCGTGCGGTCGTGCATGAATCGCACTGACTGAAGCACGCCGTGCGGGGTGCATCAACCTGCGCCGCAAAGTGCACGCACCCGTCGCGTCAGCACCAGGCCTCGTGATATCGGCTAGGACGCTACGCTGAAGCGTACTTGATGAGATCCATCTCGAATGAGCGGCCACCGGTCACAGCTGATCTGCACGAGCCTGTGGTTGCGCCGGCACCGTCTATACGGCGCGGGCAACCGGAGGAGCTGCTGGCGATGTCGCCGCTGGCAGCGATCATGCGGCTGGCCGCACCCACCACGCTGGTGATGCTCATCGGCGCGACCTCCAACGTCCTGTACACATACTACGTCAGTCGGCTCGGCGCCGATGCCATAGCGGCCGTGTCGTTGGTGTTTCCGATATCGCTGTTGGCGATCACGGCAATGGGCGGTGGTCTGGGAGCCGGCGCGGCCTCGGCAGTGGCGCGGGCGCTCGGTGCGGGGCGGCGGCACGAAGCGGTAGCGGTGGCCGAGCACGCGCTGGCGCTCAGCGTCGGCGTGGGCGTGCTGTTCGCACTGGCGATTCTCCTCGGCGCGCCGGCGTTGTTCACGGCGATGGGTGGCAAGGGTGTCGTCTTGCGGAGCGCTGTCCTGTTTGCCCGCGTGCTGTTTGGTGGCGCGCTGATCACCTTCGTCGGGGCGATGTTCGACAGCATCATGCGGGGTGAAGGCAACGTGCGCGTTCCCGCGATTTGGGCCAGCGCCTCGCTGCTGTTACAGATCGGGCTCACCCCGCTGTTCATGTTCGTCGCCGGCTGGGGGCTGGTCGGGGCGCCGGTCGCGATGTTGACCAGCCAGCTGCTCGCCACGCTGGCGCGGGCGCGCTACGTCTTCGGCGGCCGTGGCATTGTGCGGCCGGCGCCACTGCCGCGCGTCTTCGCCCTGCGGCCGCTCGGGGAGATTCTGCGCGTCGGTATTCCCGCGTCGCTGTCGACGACGATCAACTACGTGGGCATGATGGTGCTCACCGGTGTCATCGCGCGTCTCGGGGAAGCGCATCTGGCGGCGTACGGCTTGGGGACCCGGCTCGACTTCCTGCTCCTGTCATTTGCGTTCGGCTTCGGGGCGGCGGTGCTCACGTTGGTGGGGCTGGCGACGGGCGCGCAGCGGCCGGAATTCGTGACGACCTACGTGACGCGTGCCGGGGCGATCATCGTTGGACTGCTGGTGGTGCCGGCGGCGCTATTGTTCTGGAAGCCGACGCTGTGGCTCGGCATCTTCACCACCGACCCGGGGATTCTCGCAGTGGGCACGCAGTACTTCCGCATCATCGGCCCGTCGTATCCGTTCATGGGCGTGGCGATGGTCATCGCCTTTGCGTTTCAAGGGCTCGGGCGGGCGACCGCCCCGCTGGTCTGGGTGGTCGTCCGCGTGATCGGCGTGATGGCGGTCGCGCTTGTGTGCACGCAGTGGCTGCGCATGGCGGACCGCGCGGTGTTCGCGGTCGTGGCGGCGAGCAACGTCCTGTCGGCCGGCGTCATGCTGGTGCTCTTCGTCCGCGTGCGGCAGACGATCGTCCGCTCCGCGGGTCCACGGGAGGGGAGTCATGGGCCAGGTCGAGCTACTGTTCCTCGGGTCGGGTGACGCGTTCGGCAGCGGTGGGCGTCTTCAGACCTGCCTGCTCCTCCGGGGTGCCGGCGATGCCGTGCTGATCGACTGTGGCGCGTCGTCGCTCGTTGCCATGAAGCAGGCGGGCGTCAACCCGTCGGATATCGGCTTCGTGCTGCTCACACATCTCCACGGCGATCATTTTGGCGGCCTGCCATTCCTGATCCTGGACGGTCAGTTCAGTCGTCGAGAACGGCCACTCGTCGTCGCCGGGCCGCTCGGCGTCCGCGCCCGCGTCGAAGCGGCGATGGAGATTTTCTTCCCGGGCTCGACGCATACGGCTCGACCGTTCGCGCTGCAGTTCGTCGAGCTCCGCGAGCGCGTGGCCATTGCCGTCGGACCCGCCAAGGTGACGCCGGTTGTGGTCGAGCACGCCAGCGGCGCGCCGCCCTATGCGCTGCGGGTCGAGTACGGGGGCAAGGTGGTAGCGTACTCCGGTGATACCGAATGGACCGACAGCCTCATCGACGTGGCGCGCGGCGCCGACCTGTTCGTCTGCGAGGCGTACTTCTTCGAGAAGAAGATCCGCTATCACCTCGACTACCGAACCGTGCAGGTCCAGCGCGCCCGGCTGGGTTGCCAGCGTCTGATCCTCACCCACATGAGCGACGACATGCTACGACGGGCCGGTGAGGTCGAGGCGGAATGCGCCCATGACGGCCAGATCATTGCGCTGTAGGCCGGTACCGTCAGGCGCGACCTCCTGCTATAGATCCGAACTCTTGAACGACGGTTGACCCGGGAGGTCGGTATGCTGTGGCGACGGTGTATGCTCCTGTGTATGGCGTGGGGGCTCGCAGCCTGCACGGGCTCGGGGCGGGAACCGCGTCCGCAGGACGCCGCGCTGTCGCCGGCTCCGGTGCCGTTGTTCGACGATCTCGGCACGCATCATCATCCGATCACCACGACGTCGCCCGAGGCGCAGCGCTACTTCGATCAAGGGCTGCGCCTCATCTACGCCTTCAATCACGACGAGGCGATCCGTGCATTCAAGGAAGCGGCTCGCCTCGATCCGTCCTGCGCGATGGCACAATGGGGCGTCGCCTTTGCCCTTGGGCCAAACTACAACCTGCCGCTCGACGCGGAACGCAACCGAGCGGCCTTTGAAGCCATGGAGCAGGCTGTGCGGCTCGCGGCGAAGGCGAGCGAACCCGAACGTGCCTACATCGCCGCGCTGGCGAAGCGCTACTCGCTGGCGCTCGACGCCGACCGCAAGGTGTTGGACCGCGCGTTTGCCGATGCCATGCGGCAAGTGAGCCGCGCCTTTCCGGACGATCTCGATGCCGCGACCCTGTACGCCGAGTCGCTGATGGATCTGCGGCCGTGGGACCTGTGGACGCCTGACGGCCGGCCGCAGCCGGGTACGCCGGAGATCCTCGCAACCTTGGAGCGCGTGATCAACAAGGACCCGATCCATCCGGGCGCCAACCATTACTACATCCACGCGGTGGAAGCCTCGCCGCATCCGGAACGCGCGCTCGCCAGTGCCGGACGGCTCGGCAAACTGGTTCCCGGCGCCGGCCACCTCGTGCACATGCCGTCACACGTCTACATGCGCGTCGGCCGCTACGCCGAAGCCGCCGAAGCCAATCGCCAGGCGATAACCGTGGACCGCCGGTACCTCGAACGCGAGAAGCCGCAGGGCGTGTATCCAATGATGTACTACCCGCACAACATCCATTTCTTGTGGGCGGCGGCATGCATGGAGGGCCGCAGCACCGAAGCAATCGCCGCGGCGCGTGACCTCTCAGGCGCGCTGTCGGACGACATGGTACGCGCAATGCCGATGACCGAGTACTTCGTGCCGACGCCGCTCTTTGCACTGGCCCGGTTCGGCAAGTGGGACGCCATTCTCAAAGAGCCTGCGCCCCCAGTGGACCTGCAGTACAGCGCCGGTATGTGGCACTACGCGCGCGGCCTGGCGCTGGCGGCGAGCGGTCGATTTGATGACGCGGCGCACGAGCGGGACAGCGTCGAGGTGGCCGCCGCCCTCATGCCGTCCGACCGCATCGTCGGCGACAACACGCCGGCGGCCACGGCCTTGCGTTTGGCGGCGGCGGCGCTCGCCGGTGAGCTTGCGGCGCGGCGCGGGCGAACCAACGAGGCAGTGCATCACCTGGAGATTGCGGTGCGCTTGCAAGATGGGCTGCCGTACGCCGAGCCGCCGCCGTGGTACTACCCGACGCGCCAGTCGCTTGGCGCGGTGTTGTTGGAGGCCGGGCGAGCGAAGGCGGCGGAACTAGTGTACCGCGAGGACCTGAGACGCAATCCAAACAACGGCTGGTCGCTGTTCGGGTTGTCGCAAAGCCTGCGGGCGCAAGGCGCAGAGCGCCGCGCCGACGGCATCGACGCGCGCTTCCGCGACGCCTGGAAGCAGGCGGACGTGACGCTCACGGCGTCGCGATTCTAAGTCCAGATCCGGCAGCCCGAGCCGGTGCCGACGCGGAAACAGCGTGGCTCCCGGTCGAACAGCGTCGCAGAGCGCGTGGGTGCGCCGTCATCCGCGGCCACGCGCGGTGCCGATAGGTTTTGTGACGTCGCGAAGGCTTCGGGGTGTTGGCGCGCGACCCCGCTCTGCACAAGGGAACTCGGGCACGCACGCTGCGCCGTCTCGGCGCAGCGGTTGAAACCGCGCGCTATGAAAGGCGCCAAGCCTGCCTGCGCAGGCACCCAACCCCGCCGACGCATGCATTTCGGGGTTGGGTGGAGAGTCGCCGGAGGGCGACTTTGGTGCTCCTCGTAGCGCGCGACTTCATTCGCCGCGTTCGCTGCTGCAGGTCGACCCTGTCGACGTTGTGTGCGAAGCCGCGCGACCCCGGTTGGCTTGACGATATGGTACGGGCGAAACGACCACGCCGGTTGCCGGTAGTCCTGAGCCGACAAGAGGTCGAAGCGTTGCTGGCGGCCCTTGACGGTACCGCGTGGAGCATGGCAATGCTGCTCTACGGTTCTGGTCTGCGCCTGATGGAGTGCGTGTGACTACGCGTGAAGGATGCCGACTTCGCGAGAAGCGAGAACAGCGCCCCGGCGACCAGATGGTAGGTGGACGGCACATCCGGCGTTAGCAAGCGAGCGTTGCGTCGTATCCGCCGCGCCGATGGAGCCGACAGTATCGGAAGTGTTCAAATCGATGGTCAAACACCGCAGGCATCTGCCCCGAAATGATCCGGCAACCCACGCGCTGGCTGCGTAGGTCGCCGATGTAATTCGGGAGGCGAAATCTGGTTGGGCGGCAGGGAAGTAGAGCGAAGGAGGCTTCCGATGGTACCCGATGGGGCCAAGGCTGTAGACGCGTCGTTGTTTCCCCACCTCATGCAGATGATCTGGGGCTTCATGGTCAGCCAAGCCGTTCACGTCGCAGCGAAGTTAGCAGTGGTCGATATCCTTCGTGATGGGGCAAAGACCGCGAGTGAGATCGCGCAGGCGACCGCCTCCCAGGAAGGCGCTCTCCGCCGGCTTCTGAGTTTGCTGACGTCCGTGGACATCTTGCTTGAGGACGAACGAGGCCGGTTCTCCGCCACACCACTAGGTGCACTCCTGCGGTCAGATCATCCGGAATCCGCGCGGTCTTTGGCCGTGATGTGCGGCGAACCGTTCTTTTGGAGGGCGTGGGGGGATCTCTGCGAAACCGTCAAGACCGGCAAGCCCGGCTTCGACCACGTCCATGGCAGCAGCTTCTTCGACTACCTCGCGCAGCACCCGGCCGACGCTGCGCTCTTCAACGCAGGGATGACGAGCGCGAGCGGCTTTGACCTTCCGGCGATCCTGAACGCCTACAACTTCTCGGTCTTCAAGAGGATCGTCGATGTTGCGGGTGGTCATGGAGCGCTGCTGCGCCGCATTCTCGAGATGTGTCCCACCGTAACCGGCGTCCTTTGCGATCTTCCCTCGGTCGTGGCCGGTGCCAGCGAGATCAGACAATCCAGCGTCGCCAATCGATGCGAGCTCGCCGGCACGGACATGTTCCAGTCGGTCCCCTCCGGGGGAGACGCATACATCCTCAAGCGGATCGTCCATGATTGGAGCGACACCGAGTCAACTCGAATCCTGCAGAATTGCCGACGAGGTATCACGGCGAACGGGAAGCTCCTGGTGATAGAGTTCGTTGTAAAACCGCCGAACCAGCCCGATGTGGCGAAACTGATGGATCTCAATATGCTCGTACTCCTGACTGGGCTCGAACGAACCGAGGAAGAGTTCGGCAAGCTATACGCCTCGGCAGGTTTCAAGCTCACGCGGGTCGTTCCCGCGGGAAGGCTGTCAATTATCGAGGGTGTCGTCGCGTGAGAGCTGGCAAGCCCTCACTGGCTGCCTCGGAGCCGCTGCCGCCCAACCCGCGGTTGGAGCGGACCGGCAGGCAGCCAGCCTACTTCATGCGAGCGCCGGTGGCCGCCAGCCGCTCAACCGCGGGTCGTTGGGCAGATACGGAGGTCGCGTTATGAAAAACTACGAACCTGTCATGAGCTTCGACGACGAGATGGCCGAGATTTACGACGATCAGGCCGTCCATGCCGGCGGCGATCCTGGCGAGCCGTCGGTCGGCGACATGCCGGCTACCGTCGCGTTCCTGGAAAAGTTGGCCCACGGCGGCCCAGCACTTGAACTCGCCATCGGCACCGGCCGTATCGCGCTGCCCCTGAGTGCCCGTGGAATTACCGTCGACGGTATTGACTTCTCGCCGGCGATGGTCGCCAAGTTGCGCTCGAAGCCGGGTGGTGACCGGCTGTCAATCACGATAGGGAACTACGCCGATGTCAGCGTGCCGGGCACGTACCGGCTGGTGTACCTCGTAGCGAATTCGCTCTCGAACCTGCTGACCCAAGACGAACAAGTCCGGTGCTTCGAGAACGTCGCGGCTCATCTCACCGACGACGGCTCGTTCGTCCTCGAGGCCGGCGTGCCGCACTGGCTCTATCGCCTGCAAAACAGTCAGTACGTCATGGCGGAGGCGATCGAGGTCGACGAGGTCCGGCTCGACGTAGCTCGACATGATCCGGTTATGCAGCGGCTCGAGGAGAGCCATATTCGTCTGTCGCGTGACCGCGTGCGGTTGAACCCGATCGTTACACGGTACACATGGCCGAGCGAGCTCGATCTCATGGCGCGGATTGCCGGGCTACGGTTGAAGGAGCGTTGGGACGGGTGGAACCGAGAGCCCTTCACCTCGACCGCCAACTGTATCTCCGTATACGGACATTGATGGGCGGGTGCGACGCAAAGGCGACCATCGTGAATGAACGACTTCCGTCGGAACAGCCAGAAGGCGGCGGTACAACTTGCGGCAGCACCTGATGGCGGCCGTATAACCGAGTGATGTCGAAGAACATGAATTAAAGCAGCCGCCGCGCGCCAGCACCCACCGGCCCCAGTTCTGCCTGAACGCGACCGTTAGCCGGCGTACGTAGAATGATCATATGAACAAATGGAGCATTCCGGCGTGGCTTGAGCTTGAGGTGCGGCAGCGAGACAAAGAGTGCGTCTACTGCCGAATCCCGATGCTTGAGTCGCCCCCCGCCGACGGATCGCGAAGATCGGTCGCGACGTGGGAACACATCACTTAATGACGCGAGACTCGTCACTCGGGAGAATATCGCGAGATGCTGCGCGTCCTGCAATTCAAGCAAAGGGACAAAGAGACTCTCCATCTGGATTGAGTCGAGTTACTGCAAGCGGCGCGGGATTGGCAGGGACACGGTTGCAGATGTTGTTAAGCAAGCGCTGAGCAGGTGACGCATATGGTGAATCGCGGACGTAGGCCGAGTGGCCGGTTGCATGGAGCAAATGCCAAACAGAAGCGCTGGGGTGCACCGGCTTGGGCGGGGGCGGTTCCCGCGATCGCCTCTGCGCCGGCTGCTCGGCGCTGGCGTTCGGCCCCGGCTGAACAGCTTACGTCCCGTCTCGAACGTGCAGAACTGTACTGAATCGGCATCACCACCTGCTAGAGTCGCTTCCGTGAATCGCGTACCACTGACCCAACAGCAATTTGGCCTGATCGTCACGCCGCCGGACTGGATCCCGCCGAGATTTCGTTGGCGCGCTGGCTCCGCCTTCCTCGAGTGCTCCGACCCCTCGACACCGTGGCGGTGATGGCTAGCGGGTGTGAGAATACACCGCGGTACATCAACGGCATCCTTGCGATTGCCGGTGCCGATGTGCTCGTCTTGGAGCGCAACCCGAGGACAGGCGAGCCGGAAGGTAACGCTTACCACTACGTATTCCAGGAGAGTGGCCATTCTCAATACCCCTACGTCATGCACGGCTTCTTCAGGGCGGAGACGCGCATCCCGCACTGGTTTGCGGCTGAGGATTTGAGTGTCTATTGGGGCTGACGCGGAGAGGCCGAATAGGCGTTCGGCCGCATGAACGCTCGACCGACGGATAGCCGCCATGCATCCTGACATCGGGCCTCAAGGAGCAACGAGTATGCGTCTCGTCTCCTGGAATATTCGGCACGGCGGTGGGCGACGGCTAAGTGCCATCTATGACGCCCTCATCGGGCACGCAGCGGACGTCATCATCCTCACCGAATACCGGCCCGCCCCCGGCGCGGCCCTACTCGCGCGCCTCGCCGCCGCCGGATGGCCACATGCAGTGACCTCCGATCCGGCGCCGCGCCGGAATGGCGTAGCCGTCCTGTCACGCGAGTCATTCCTTGTGCGCAGCTCACCCAGGTTGGTACCGCTCGAGCGGTGGGTCGAGGTCGAATTGGCGGCGTACGGACTAGCCCTCGCCGCCGTCTACGTACCGGTCCGGGGCCGAGACGCCACGAGGAAGGACGCCTATTGGCGCGAGGTGCTGGAAGCAGCCGCAATGCGGCGGCACGCGTCGTTCCTCTTCGTGGGCGACTGGAACACTGGTGCCCCGATCGGTGACGCCGAGCCGGAGGGTAGGGGATTCAGCTGCTGCGAGCACTTTGCTGCCATGCCCGCGCACGGGTTCGTCGAGGCGTGGCGGCTGCTGCATCCGCGCCAGCGTGCGTTCTCTTGGTACAGTCGACGCGGTGGCAGGGACCTGAACGGCTTTCGGATCGACCACGCTTTCCTATCTGAACAGCTCCGTGAGCGACTGGTGTCATGCGAATATTCCGACATCGAGCGTTGCGCTGGTGTCTCGGACCACGCAGCTCTCCTGCTCGAGCTTCGAGCACCTACTGTCCAACGCGGCGTAGGCCGGTCGGGACAATTTCCCGACGTTGCGCGCAATCGGAGGAACGACGCCGCGGCTTTGCCGAACAAGGCGGCTGCAGGCGACGGCCACCACGAGGCCATTCGGTGACATCGAGGTGTCGCGTTTTGGTGGCCGCGCCTGATCCGCAGCGTTAAGCCAGGCGCGGCGCACGGGTCGCGCGAAGTGTCTTGTCACTCTAGGAGGGGGTGTCCATGCATTACGCAAGGCTTCTCGTGCTCGTCGTCGCGACGCAGGCGCTCGGTTGCGCGTCCACCATTCTGCTGAACTACTCGCTCCTCTCTACGCGGAGCGTCGACCTCTCCCGTACTCCAACCCTCGAACAACGCGCGATACGCACCAGCGGGGAGGACAAGACCCGGACCGTCACCATCATTCCAATCGGAACCCTTTCCCTGCAGGAAGCGATCGACAATGCCCTCAGCTCCGTTCCGGGCTGCGTGGCGCTCAAGGACGGCACCATCAAGTTGGAATACGGGGGCCTTCCGTTTGTCTACCTGGAGAGTAGGATCATCGTCGAAGGGTTCCCGATCATCGATCCTGAGTTGGCCGGAGAGGCTGGGCGCTGAGGCTAGCACGCCGCGGGTGGGTAGGCTCGGTCACGGGGAAGAGAAGCGGGCTGCCAGCCGCCGGTAGTGCTGAGCCGACAAGAGGTCGAAGCGTTGCGGCGGCGCTTGACCGTACTGCGTGGAGCATGGCAATGCTGCTCTACGGTCCCTGGTCTGCGCGTCATGGAGTGCCTGCGGTTGCGGGTGAAGGAAAGCGACTTCGCTGGAGGCGAGAACAGAGCCCCGCCGACCAGGTGGAGGTCACATCCGGCGTTGGCAAGCGAGCGTTGCGGCGTATCAGCGTCGGGACAATGGAGCCGGCAGCAACCGAAGTTTCCAATCTATGATCAAACACCGCAGGCATCTGCCCCGAAATGATCCGGCACCCCACGCGCTGGCGGCGTGGGTCGCCGATCTCATTCGAGAGGGGGAATCTGGTTCGGCCCGCCTAGCGCGACGTGCTACGGTGAACCCGGCGGAAGACGATCATGCCGATCCTGTCCATGTTCTACGGCATCGTGGTGCGAATGTACTTCTTCGACGACAAGCAACACCACGCTCCCCACGTCCATGCGGAGTGTTCTGGGGACGAAGCTGTCTTCGCGATTCTGACGGGAGAAGTGCTGGCTGGTCGCCTGCCGTCTGGAAAGACGCGGCTCGTCCAGGCGTGGATCGAGATACACCGCGACGAACTCCTGGCTGATTGGCAGTTGGCTGTGAACGGCGAGGAGGTCCTTAAGATCGACCCGTTGAAGTAGGAGGGTGAATGAATCCACACGTGAAATCCGTCCGAGCGCTGGACGACTATGAGTTGGAGGTTTCGTTTGACAACGACGAGTCACGGCGGTTCGACGTCAAGCCCTACCTTGGTCGCGGCACCTTTGTCCGGCTCCGCGACCGAGATGCATTTCGGACAGTAAGGGTCGTTGCAGGGTCCGTGGAGTGGGCGAACGGCCTCGACCTCAGCTACGACACCCTGTACGTCGAAGGGCGACCGCTCCCAGCAACGACACGCAAAGCCGAACCGAGCAATCCAGCGGACGCGCGATAAGGCCGCGCGCCGTTGATTGCCGGGCGCTAGGGTTGCGTTCATGGCCGCGGGCACGGCGAGCACATTGGGGATGACGACGTGAGCGAGTACGAAGTACGCATCACCGAACAGGGAACGACCCGCAGCAGCCACTATGCCCGGCAACAGGATGCGTATGACGCAGCGATGGGCGAAGTTCGTGCGCGGCGCAGTCGGGGTATAGCGATGTCGCCCAATCCGCCGTGGGCGAAAGGAACACCAACATTCCGGACTTGGGAAGGTACCGATGGCAGCGGTCAGCTATGCCGGGTGCAAGTCGTTGATCGAAGAGCCGAGGGCGTCGCTCAGAACGACATCGCTGCCGATCCAATCGATGTTGAGGCCCAGGACCTTTCGGATAACGAGTTGCGGAGCGCAATTCGCGGGGGTCGTCTGCGCTTCGGAATGGTCGATGTATTGGGCGTGATCGACACGTCTACTTCGGTAGGCGAGAGTCGGCGGCGAAAAGGACAGGCACAACTGAGACAGCTCACACTTGAGAATTATCGATTCAGGTGTGCCCTCTGCGACGTCAGTGATCAAAATCTGCTCGTGGCGAGCCATGTAATCGGCTGGGCCGAACGTCCCGAGACCCGCGGCGACCTCAGAAATGTCATATGCCTGTGCCGCTTCCACGACGCGCTTTTCGAGACTGGGTACTGGTCGCTCAGCGACGACCTACGCGTCCTCACACGACCAGGGATCGACAGCTCCACAATCCTGGGGCTTCTAGCGCCAGATTGTTCGTTCCGTCAACCCGCCGGCTTCTCACCAGCCCCGGACTACGTTGACCATCATCGGGCCAATCATGGCTACAAACGTTAGAGACGGGCGAACCAAACCGGCCAGTCGGCGCTCCAGGCGACGGCGAAGAGCACGCCGCGCCTGAGCGCCAAGGCGTTAAGCCAGGTGCGGCGCGGGTCCGCAAATTGTCTTGTCGCTACTTGGAGGGGGTGTCCATGCACTACGCAAGGCTTCTCGTGCTCGTCGTCGCGACGCAGGCGCTCGGTTGCGCGTCCACCATTCTGCTGAACTACTCGCTCCTCTCTACGCGGAGCGTCGACCTCTCCCGTACTCCAACCCTCGAACAACGCGCGATACGCACCAGCGGGGAGGACAAGACCCGGACCGTCACCATCATTCCAATCGGAACCCTTTCCCTGCAGGAAGCGATCGACAATGCCCTCAGCTCCGTTCCGGGCTGCGTGGCGCTCAAGGACGGCACCATCAAGTTGGAATACGGGGGCCTTCCGTTTGTCTACCTTGAGAGTAGGATCATCGTCGAAGGATTCCCGATCATCGATCCTGAGTTGGCCGGAAAGGCAGGGCGGTGAAGCACGCATTCGCACCGTGCCGCGAGAGAGGATGCATGCGCCGTGAACGAGATTGCCGCCGCGCGCCGGCGCTACGCTGAGGACTTGCGGCACAGGGTGCACGTGAGATCCGAGGCGCTGGTCCAGGCGTTCGCCATCGTGCCGCGCGAGCAGTACCTCGGGCCGGGGCCGTGGAAGATCATAGAAGCATTGCCC
>CAZCGA010000104.1:0-23820 GCA_964498075.1 uncultured Binatia bacterium (SeqCode)
TGTCCGCCGACTCCTCGGCCGCGCCCGAGATGATCAGCGGCGTGCGCGCCTCGTCGATGAGGATGTTGTCGACCTCGTCGACGATGGCGAAGTTCAGCTCACGCTGGGCGTACTCCTCGAGCGTGAACTTCATGTTGTCGCGCAGGTAGTCGAAGCCGAACTCGTGATTGGTGCCGTAGGTAATGTCGGCGAGGTAGGCGTCCTTGCGTTCGATCGGGCGGAGATTGAGCATGCGGTAGTCTTTGACCACGTACGTCGGGTCGAAGAGGTAGCTCGTCTCGTGCACGATCGAGGCGGTCGAAAGGCCGAGCAGGTGGAAGATCGGTCCCATCCACTGCACGTCGCGGCGCGCCAGGTAGTCGTTGACAGTGACCAGGTGTGTGCCGCGGCCGGTCAGGGCGTTGAGGTAGAGCGGCGCCGTGGCCACCAGGGTTTTGCCCTCACCGGTCTTCATCTCGGCGATCTTGCCCTGGTGCAGCACCATGCCGCCGATCAGCTGCACGTCGAAGTGGCGCAGGCCCGTGGCGCGCTTCGACGCCTCGCGCACCACGGAGAATGCCTCGGGCAGGATCTCGTCCAGCACGCGGTTCTCCGCGTCCCGCACCGCCTTCTCTTGCTCCTCGATCTGCGTCTTGAGGTCTTTCGTGCCCTCCTCGGTATCCGCCGGGGAGGGGCCTTCGGCCTGCAGACGGTGCAGCGCCTGCAGCTGCTCGAGGGCCGCCCGTTCGCTCGCCGTCTGCTCGCGGACGCGGGCCCGGAACTCTTCGGTCTTGGCGCGCAGCCCTTCGTTGCTGAGGGCGGAGATCCCCGGCTCCAGCACGCTCGTGCTCTGCGCGAGCGGCTGCATGCGCTTCAGTTCGCGCTCGTTCTTGGTGCCGACAATCTTCTTGATGATATTCAGCATTTGTCCTTTCGGTAGCCGCTCGGGCCACCGCAAACGTTGTAGCGTTAAACACCGAAGCGGGAAAGATCAAGGGCGCGGCGGCTACAGCTGATCGAATCGGAGGTTCGACACACGTCGCGCCGCCACCTCGCGAGCATTCAGGTGCCCGCGGCGCGCCGGGGCCGCGGCACACGGACGCGACGGATCAAGGCTCAGGCGACGAACGGGAGACCTACCGTACCCCCCGATCAGTGCAGCGTTTGATGAGGCCAGAGTCCGGAGCCTACAGCACCCGGAGGAAGGCCAGCAGATCCTCCTTCTCTTGGGCACTCAGCTTCGATTCCAGGACGAGGTTGAAAAACTCCACCGTGTCCTCCAGCGTCAGCAAACGGTCGTCGTGCAGGTACGGCGGCGAGTCCTTGATGCCGCGCAGGGGGAAGGTCTTGATCGGGCCGTCGGCCGACGCCGTGCGACCGTTAATCGTGACCTCCTTGAAGAATCGCTCCACCTTCAAGTTGTGCATGAGGTTGTCGGTGTAGTACGGCGGGGTGTGGCAGGCCGCGCACTGGCCCTTCCCGAAGAAGATTTCCTGGCCGCGCATCTCGCTCTCGCTGGCTTTGGCGGGAGTGAGCTTGCCGAAGACGTTGAGCTTCGGTGCGGGCGGGAAGTCGAGCAGCGACTGAAACTCCGCCATGAAATGCACTTGGCTGCCGCGTTCGAGGACGTTGGTGCCTTTACGCGTCGCGTCGGCCGGGATGCCGTCGAAGTAGGCGGCGCGCTGCTCGAACTCGGTGAAGTCCTCCACGGACTTGAGCGCCCGTTGCGAACCGAACAGGCGCTGAATGTTCACGCCCCGCAGCGATGGCGTGTCGATCCGATGGCGATGCTCGTTGGGCCGAATGTCGCCGACGGTGTGGGTGGAGGCGTTCGTATGGCCATTGGCGTGACAGTCGAAGCAGGCCACGCCCGGATGGGCCTTCAAGCTGCGGCGGTCTTCGGTGGCGTTGAACTGCTGCTGGGGAAACGGCGTGACCAGCAACCGCAATCCTTCGAGTTGCTTGGGATTGAGGATGTCTTTGAACACTTCGTTGAAGTTGCTGAGCGTCACCAGTTGCCCTTGCGAGACGTCGCCCAGATCTGGCCGCGTCGTCAGATAGATCGGTGCCGGAAACTCGGGCAGGAAATGATCCGGCAAGTCGAAGTCGAGGTCGAAGCGAGTCAGATCCCGATCGGTCTGCTTCTTCGTTTCGTCGATGAGGAATTTGGGGAAGATCATGCCGCCCGCTTCGTGGTGGGGATGCGGCAAGGGAAGAAAGCCGGCCGGCCAGAGCTGCTTTGCTTTGACTTCCTCCGGCGACAAGGCGGCGAGTTTCTCCCAGGTCATGCCCTCGGGCAACTTGACGCGCACGCCGTCTTGCACCGGCTTGCCGCGCGACATGGCCGTTTCCTTTGCCGGCCGGTCAGCGAGGTCGTAGCGCTCCGCGAGCAAAGCCTGTTGGCGCTTCGCGAACGTCGGTTTCTCCGCTTGAAGGCGTTTCGTCAGCGTGGGGAAGTCTTCATCGGCGGCCGCAGCTGTCAGCGCGAAGCAGACAACCACCGTGACGGGCAATGCGGCGAGGAACCAGCGGATTCGAGACCAAACTGACATGGCGGACTCCTTCTGAATTAGCCTTGATGTGACAGAAATTTTCTCGTCATGAAGAACGCGCAGAGGCTGAGAAGGCCTTCCGTTGAAGCGGGTGCGGCACGAGACCGCGAAGAACTTTCAGCTCGACCTCTTTTCGATTTCGCCCACGCGAAGTTGCGCGTCCGCTCCTGAAGCCGAACTACCCTCAGCGTCTGGTACAAGTACTCATCGGGGTAGCGTGCCGTCCCCCGCCCCTGCACCGTGTGCTTTCGGCGCGACCACTGGCGTAGCCTACTGGCCGTATGTCGATCCACGGCGTGATAGGCTTTGCTCACAGGCCCCCAGCTAACGTAGTTCGACCACCCTCGTAGCCGGCGGTTGATTCGTGCCACTTGTTCCCCGGTGTCTATGCGCAGCCATCGCGGCTCGGTCAGCTCGCTGATCTCACGACACAGTCGCTCGATCTTCTTCTTCGACGGCGTGGTTCCTATGTACACCTTGCCCGTCTTCGGCGAGTAACATCGCCCGATGGTATATCCCAGAAAGTCGATCCGGTCGATTTCCTTGTCATGCATGCCGTCGCCAATACCCCGGTGGAACCGGCGGGTCTCTGTCGCTCTGTTCATTCCCACCAGCAGCGGCCTTCCCCGTAAGACAGGCGGGTCGGCTTCCACGTTACCCTTTTCGAGGTCTGCTCAGCGTTCACTCACGTTCCGGCCTGCATGCTCACTGAGTCGCCTTACGCGACCCTTTGTCATCGGAGTGTTTCAGCGAAATTCGTTACCTCCTCTCACCGCTCCGACTGCTTCCGGCTGGAGCGACCCTTTGCCGGGTGGGTCTTTCACCCACTGGAAATCGCCGTCTTTGCACGGCACACTGTCACATCAAGGTTAGCTGGACAGCAGGGGACGCCACGGCAACAATAGGTGACGGATGAAGTCCAACCCGCAACGCTTGGGTGCCAAGCCCGTATTGCTCCTCCACGACCAGCAGGCCTGGGCGGAGTGGTTGGACAAGAACCGCGCGACATCGTCCGGCGCGTGGCTGCGGCTGGCGAGGAAGGCCTCAGCCAAGAAGTCCGTGTTGTACGACGAAGCGCTCGACGTCGCGCTGTGTTACGGCTGGATCGACAGCCAGGGGAAGAGCGAAGACGAGAACTACCGACTGCAGAAGTTCACACCCCGCGCGAAGAGAAGCATCTGGTCGAAGCGCAATCGGGAGAAGGCGCTGGCGCTGATCAAGAGTGGCCAGATGAGACCCGCGGGGCTGGCGGAGGTCGAGCGCGCCAAGAGAGATGGGCGTTGGGACGCGGCCTACGATTCGCCGCGCCATATGACCGTGCCGCGCGACCTCCGGGCGGCCTTGAACAAGAACACGCGAGCAAAGACCTTCTTCGAGACGCTCGATAGCCGAAACAGGTACGCGATTCTCTTCAGAATCCAAACCGCCAAGAAGGCTGACACTCGTGCGAAGCGCATCCAGCGGTTCGCCGAGATGTTGGCGATGAACGAGAAGCTGTATCCGTAATCGATTCGAGCAGGTGAGTGATGGAATCTTTGCCAAGGAGAAACTTGGATCGTAGAATGGCGAGCTGAGGAACCCGAGAACGATGGAACAACAGAGGTCACGGATCGATTCCAGCTCGGTCGGCGATCCGGCGCGATATCAAACGCTTGATCATCTGGAGCGCGGGCTCGCGATGCTGCCGAGCACACCCAAGAACACAGGCCGCGTAGGCCTGATCGTGAGAAGACGTGAAGGCGACCTGCGGCATCGAAACCTTCGCGGCATCTACCTCTGCGTGGTTGAGGGTGGCGAGGTAGGGCCGGGCGATCCGGTGGAGGTCATTGCGCGTGCGACTCAGAAACCCATCGCTGACTAACCGGCGTTGGCCGGCGGAAGGAGCGCAACCTGGCGATGCTCCGGTGGTGGAGCGGACCTGACTCACCATGGCACGATCCGCCGCGGTGGGTGGCGTACCAGGCTCATACTGCTCCTCCTCTCAGCGCTTCTGTGCCTGGTAGGCGCGGAAGTGGCGGCGCGTGTCTTTTGGCGTCTCCGCTATGGTGTCCCCTTTCTTGATCCGGGTCGCATCCTCTACGCCTTCTACCCAGGGCTACAGAGAGTTGACACGGAACGGCCCGCCCGTGGGGACGAATTCTACGATATTCTGTTTCTTGGCGGATCGGTGCTGCATAAGGACTGGGGACAAGTCGAGCAGAGCCTCCGCGAACAACTGGCCTACAACGGTCACCGCAACGTACGCATCTTCAATCTCGCTGCGCCGGCCCGCACCTCACGGGATAGCTGGCTGCAGTATGCCGCACTCGGCGAGGCCCGCTTTGAACTGGTGCTCTTCTATCACGGAATCAACGAGGCCCGCGCTAACAACGCTCCCCCGGAGATATTCCGGGAAGACTACTCCCACTACTCCTGGTACGAGATCGTCAACACTCTAGCCTCGTACCACGGAACGACTTCTTTCGCCTTGCCCTACACCCTACATTTTCTTGCCACCGGTACGCGGTATGTCCTGGCGAAGGATCGTTACGTCCCGACCGGCCGTCCCCGCGCCGATTGGGTTCAGTATGGACGGGACCCCCGCAGCACGGTGTCCTTCAAGCACAACCTGGGCGCCGTTCTTGATCTCGCTTCGCAGCGAGGTGACCAGGTACTGCTCATGACGTTCGCAACCTACGTCCCCGAAGACTACTCACTGGAAGCCTTCAAAGAAAAGCGCCTCGACTATGGGCTACATCGCGCCCCCATCGAGATCTGGGGGACCCCCAATCATGTCCTGGCAGCCGTGGCAGCCCACAACCAGGTTGTGCACAGTTTGGCAGCCCAGCATGAAGGCGTTCTGTTTGTGGACCAAGCGCGTCTGATGGCGGGCTCCCCTCGCTACTTCAATGACCCCTGCCATTTCACTGTCGCCGGCTCCTCAAAGTTTGTCGAGAATCTGCTCGCGGTCTTGCTTCCAAGCCTGCAGAGCGGCTGACGGGTTGCAACAAGGAAGGAGAAGCACGCTTGGGAGCGCTTCTGGCTCGGGCCCGGCGGATCGACCCCGCGTACAACCCCGCCACGTCCTCGGCGGTTGCCCGCAACGCCTCGCGCAGCTCGGGCGGCTCGAGCGCTTCGACTGCGGTGCCCAACCCCAGGAGGTTGCCACAGGCGCTTTCGCGCGAGTCGAAGGTGAACTCGAACGTCACCCCGTCCGCCGCCGGCGGCCCGGCCGCCTCGATCGCCGACCGCACCCGCTCGCCGAAGACCTGCGGCAGGATGGGGAGCGCCTTGGCCGCGACCCGAAGCTTCACCCGGTACTCAGGTATGCTGGCGATGAAGTCGCGCGACCAGCGCCGCCAGAACGTCCCCAGATCGAAGTGCGGCGGCCGCTGGACGGGCTCCTTGGTGACGACGACTTTGCGGATCCGCGAGACGCGGAAGACTCGCATGTCCCCCGCGGTCGTGGTCACCAGGTACCAGACGCCCCCCTTCACTACCAAACCCAAGGGCTCGACCCGAGGTGTCGCCTGACGTCCGTCGGCACGCTGATAGGTCAATCGCACGGCGCGATCGGCGAAGACCGCGTCGCGTAGCGTGGCGAGATGCGGGGCGCGTTCGTTCGCAGCGAACCACCCCGCCGCATCGACGTGTAGCCGCGCCCGCACGCGCGCCGCATCGGTGCGCCGCGCGCTGGGCAAGGCGGCCTCCAGCTTCACAAGCGCACGCTGCAGCCCGGCACCCAAGCCGACGTCGTCGAGGACCCGGCCGGCGTCTCCGGCGAACAGCGAGGTGACCTCAGACTCATTCAGCCCCGTGAGATCGGTGCGGTACTCCGGGCGCAGCATGCAGCCGCCGCGCGGGCCGCGCTCGGCGTAGACCGGTACGCCGGCGGCGCTCAACGCGTCCAGATCGCGGTAGATCGTCCGCGCCGACACCTCGAGGCGCTCCGCCAAGTCCTGCGCGGTCATTCGCCCGCGCGTCTGCAGGAGCAACAGCAGTGAGAGAAGCCGATCGGCACGCATGTCTGGCCGTACAAGTTACGGCTCTGATCCTGACAGAGGATGTCAGGAATCGGAAGGCATAATCGCGCCGCATTGAAGGTGTGCGCAATGCAGAAGGAGGATCGAGAGATGGCAACATGGAGCGAATTCGAACAAGCAAACCCGGCGATGGCTGCGGCAGGGCGGAAGCTGCTGTACCAGTTCGGCAACGGGCTGGGGTATCTCGCAACGGTCCGCAAGGATGGCGGGCCGCGCGTGCACCCGATCTGTCCCGTGCAGACCGAAGGCCACCTCTACGGACTCATCGGTCCATCGCCCAAGCGGCACGACCTACTGCGTGACCGACGGTTCGCGCTGCACACCTTCCCCTCGCCGGATGTCGATGACGAGTTCTACGTGACCGGCCGCGCAATCCGTCGCCCCGACCCCGAGCTGACAGAGCGGGTCCGGACGGCGTTCCTCGCCACCGGCGGCACCTCGAGCAGCGACGAGCTGCTGTTCGAGTTCGACATCGATCACGCCTTGCTCGCCACGTACAAGAAGCGCGGCGAGCCCAACAACTGGCCGCCGATCTATACCAAGTGGCACGCGCCCCGGATGTCCGGCTGATCCGCCGGGAGCGGCGCTACACGGCGATGCGGGCGGCGCTGGTCCAGAAGAAACCGCGCGCGGTGCGGTCCTGTCGGAAGGCCTCGAGCGCCGCGAAGTCGACGCGGTGGGCGGTGACGGCGGCCGCACCGATCGGTGCGAAGAGCTGCTCCGGCGCCGACGTCGTTGGATCGGCAAAGCCGCCCACGCCGCTGGCGAACAATGTCGGCAGCTCGGAGGGGAAGCCCCAGTCGCTGATGCCGACGTAGACACCGAACTCGTAAGCGCGGGCAACCGCCAGGTGCCGCCACAGCGCCCGCGAGTACTCCGGGGTTGGCTTGCGCGTCACCGAGCACGCCGGGACGAGGATCAGATCGGGAACGCGCGTCGCGCGCTGCAGCAGGTCGGCAAACCAGAAGTCGGCGCAGATGAGGATGAGCACGTTGCGTCCGGCGATGACACATTCACCCAGTGCGCCGCCAGGGCCGACGAGTTGCCGCTCTCCGGCATAGGGCCGCAGCTTCTCGTAGCGGCCGATGATCTCCCCGCACGGGTCGAACACCAGACCGGAGTTGAGTGCGCCGCCGTTGACCGTCTCGCGCCGCGATCCGCCCACCACGTGGCAACCGAGCGCGCGCGCCAGCGCCGCGATGTCTCGCGCGTAGTTCTCGGGAGAGTCGCTCACGTAGGCGCTTTCCGGCAACAGGACGATGTCGTGCGGCTCGAAGGCGACGCCGCTGGCCGCGAGGTGCGCGCGGATGACCGCGAGATTGTCCGCATCGGCGGCGACGCGGAGCTGCGGCTGGACGAGGACCAGCTTCATCGCCGACCGCGCAGCGCGCCCGTGGCGTAGCGGGCATCCACCGGAAGGCGCGGTAGCGAGCCGCCCGCCAGCAGCCGGAGCAGCTCCGCATCGGCGTCGTACGCCAGCGGCGGAAAGGGGCCGCCGACCGGCACCCAGCAGAGGTCGCACAGATCGTCCCCGGCCGTCAGCGCACCCCCCACCGGCGTCGCCGAGACCGCGACGACCAGCGCATGCAGCGCGTGTGTCAGGTAGTTGAAGGTCACGTTGAGTATGCCGGTGACCTCCACGTCGAGCCCAGTCTCTTCCTTGGTTTCACGCCGGGCTGCGGTGAGGAAGTCTTCGTCGAACTCGATGAACCCCGCCGGGAAACTCCAACGGCCGCCGAATGCTGCGTCCGACACGCGCTGGCCCAGCAGCACCTGATCCTCTTGTGTCACGACGACGGCGACACCCGGTGCCGGATTGCGGTAGTGAACGTAGCGGCACTGCGGACACAGCGGCCGCACACGTCCACCGACCTGATCGCGTACGGACAGGGCACCGCATCGGGGGCAGAAGCGGCGATCGTCCGTGCCGCCGTTGCCCTCGTAGGCGTGAAACACTTGGCGTCGACTGCTCGCTTCCATGTGACCCTGCCTTCCCTCGGGCTGATTGTGTCAGCGCGATCTTCGCAGAGTGCGCCGTATAGTCAATTCTAGGAAACTGATGTACGTTCGAAGCGTTGCCTTTGGGCGAGGTGGCTCGTGACTCTGGAGGATCTCCGCGTGTTCAACGCCGTGTGCGAGGCGCAGAACCTGAGCAGCGTGGCGCGCACCCTCGGCTGTACGCAGCCCGCGGTGGCCCAGCACGTCGGCCGCTTGGAGCGTGAGCTGGGTGTCGCGTTGCTCGAACGGACCCGCAAAGGCGTCGTCCTGACCGCCGCCGGGCGCATCGTGTACGAAGCCACGAGCACGGGCCTGGGAGCGCTGGCGCTGGCGCGGCGGGAGATCGAACGCCTGCGCTTGGGTGAGACCGGACGGTTGTCGATCGCGACCGGCGGAACGACGGTGCGTCACTTCCTGCGCGACGCCGTCATCCAGTTTCGCAAACGGCATCCCGACGTGACGCTCCACTTTGAACCTGTGAGCTCCACACAACAATGCCTCGACGCCGTCGCGCGACGGTCGGCGGACATGGCGCTGGTCACGCTGAGCGGCGATCTGCGCGGCTTCGAGCACCGGCTGCTGATGGAGCATCCGCTGGTTCTCGTAGTGCGGCGCGACGACGCGCTGGCCGCACGCCGGTCCATCCGCGTTCGTGATCTCGAGTCGATCCGTTACATCTCACTGTCGCAAGCCACATCGAGTCACCGGCTCATCAGCGAAGCCGTCGCCAAGGAGGGGATCGCGCTGACGCCGACGGCGCGGGTCGACGACTTCGACACCGCGAACCTGTTTGTCGAGCTGGGCTTTGGGCACGCCATCGTACCTGCCGTTCAGGGCCGGAACTTCGAACGCAGCGGGCGCGTCAAGGCCGTCCCCATTCGCGGCCTGCCGCCCGTCCCGGTCGGCTGGGCCGCCCGCCGTTTCCAGCTGCTGCCTCCGATTGCGACCGAGTTCATGGAGATTGTCGCCGACACCGCAAAGCAATGGAAGGACATCCCCGGCGTGAAGATCATCGCGCGCCATTGAGGCGCTCGGTGCTGTCCGAACTCGAACCCGGGCGACGCCGGAAACCCAGGGCGTTGCCTTGGGCTGTGATCTGTCGCCCCTTCAGGGCTGAAGGGCCTTGAGGTCAGGACAGACCAGCCGCTCTTCAGTCCGTCGCTTCCGAGGCGATGCCGAAGCGCTCCTGATAGGCCGCGTAGCGACGCCGCTCGACGACCGGGTCGAGCCCCGCGTCCGCCAGACGGTACCGGTGCGCGCCGTGCTTGTCCTTGGGATTCGCGGCAAGAAAGCGCTGGATGCGCGCCTCCGCATCGGCGGTGAGCTCGATGCCGAAGTGGGCGTAGATTCGGCGCACCATCGCAACCTCGTTGCCGATGAACTCCGAGAAGTGCATGTCGAAGACCTGATCGTCTCGCAGCAGTCCACGCGCTCGGACATCCATCGTCCGCTGCAACCCCTGCGCGAGCCGTTCGGTCCAATCCGCGCCGATCGCGACGGGATCGATGGCATCGCTCCCCATGCTGCGCAGCAGCGTGATGAGGCTGGTCAGCGAGGCAATCACCTTGAGCGGATCGCGATGGGTCTGCACGATGCACGCGTCCGGATAGACCGCCAGCAACGCGTCCAACGCCCACAGGTGTCCGGGCGACTTCAGCACCCAGCGCTCCGCCGGGCAGCGCCACTGCAAGTACTGCAGCTGCCGGCGATGCGCGGCGTACACCGGCCGCAAGTCGGCGGCGTCGAGCCACTGCTGGTAGCTCAGGACGTTGTGCGTCGTGTGGTAGATCATGGTGGCGAAGTCGTGCTGCGTGAGCGCCACGCATTCCTGCGGCAGCTGCGCGCCCATCGGGTGCATCGCCTTGAAGCCCGGCAGGATCTTGTCGACCCCGGAGAAGTGCTTCTCGACCTGCGCGATGCGCGGATCGGTGTCGTACGTGGCGCGCTCGGGCGGCGGCCACGGATGCATCACCTCCCACGTCATCGGCACGCGGTTGCTCGAGTCCTGCGCCAGCAGCTCGTGGAGTATGGTCGTGCCGGTCCGCGGCAGACCGAGAATGAAGAGCGGCCGGCGGACCTCGCCCGACGCGATCTCGGGATGGCGCTTGCAAGTGTCGACCATGCGCAGGCGGTTCTCCAGCGTGCGCACGACATCCGTGCGCCCGATCACGCGCCCGAGCGTCGTCAGCGCCGCCTCGTGCTCGAAGGCATGGAGCAAGATGCGCAGCGGCCCATGAAAGGCCTCGTCGCCAAAGTCCGACAGACCGGTAATCTTCACCGCGCGATTGAGCAGCGACGATTCGTCGAGGCGGACGAGCGGCAGGCCGGCGGCGCGCAAGGCGCCACCGACACCGTTGATGACCCGCAGGCCCAGTGCGCGATGGGGATGGACCGAGCTCATGTCGGCGCAGCCGGCTCTCTCACATCCGCCCGCCGTCGACGAGCAAGATCTGCCCACTGACGAACGCCGCGGCCTCCGACGCCAGGTACACCGCCAGGCCGACGATGTCTTCGGGCTGTCCGACGCGGCCGACCGCCGTGTTCTCCAGCGTGCGGAGGAGGATGGCGTCGTTGCCGGTGAGCGCCGCGGAGAAGCGCGTGTCGATGAGCCCCGGTGCGATGGCGTTCACGGTGATGCCGCTGCGTCCCAGCTCCGCCGCCAGGACTTTGGTCAGCGCATTCACGCCGGCCTTGGTGATGCTGTACACGCTCAGCGCGGGCATGGGGTTCACGCCACCGATGGACGAGATGTTGATGATGCGCCCCCATTTGCGCGCCTGCATGCCCGGAGCGATCGCCTTGGCCAGCAGGTATGGGCCCTTCAGGTTCACCTCGAACGTCTTGTCCCAGGCGGCTTCCTCGACCGTCGTGAGGCCGCCCATCGTCGGGTTGGTGCCAGCGTTGTTGACCAGGATGTCGATCCCACCCCACGCGGTGTCGACGCGATCCACCAGCGCACGAATGTCACCGCCCTTTCCCACGTGCGTGGGGACCACCATTGCCCGCCGGCCGGTGCGCTCGACGTCCTGCGCCACGCTCTGCAGATCCGCTTCCTTCCGACTTGCCAGCACGACATCGGCACCGGCCTCCGCCAAGCCGAGCGCAATGGCGCGCCCGATGCCCCGGCTCGCGCCCGTCACCAGCGCCCGCTTCCCATCCAGTCGAAAGCGATCCAGAATCATCTCCCCCCCTTGTCCCGCTGCGCCGGTCGATCGTGCAGTGTTAGCCGCGCAGCAAGACGTCGCAGAGCATCCGCGTGCGCCGGACGACTCGTCCGAGAGCATTCTTCTGGATGTTACGCCGGAGCAACACCAGCAGCTTGCGTTCGAGCCGGAAGCGGTCGAGCAGCGGCGGGCGCGGCGGCCGCTGCCCGCTGCGCTTGGCTACCTCCTCGACCGGCGCGAAGAAGGAGGCGCGCGGAAATCCCCAGCGCTCGAGGTCGGGGTCGTCGATCGTCGCGATCATCTGCTGTACGAGGCGCAGCTTGGTCGCGTCCTGGGCGAGCTCGGTGGCCCACTTCTCGATCGATTCGGTCATCGGCCGCGTGTGCTTGTCGACGGTGAGCGGGTCGCCGAGGCCTTTGGAGTCGTGCTCGTGCTGTCCGTACTCGATGATGTCGGGCTCGAAGGGCAGCTCCAGGAAGTCGCAGACGCGTCGCATCTCGGCTTCCGGGTGCTGCACCAGCTGCTCGTAGCCGATCTGGATGAGCGGCGCGTTGCGCTCGCGCAGGAAGCGCGCCATAGCCGGTACGTACCGGTTGAGGATCGGGTTGAAGCGGCGCGCCGCCTCGTAGTCGCCGTCGAAGAAGGAGTTGGCGTACGAGCTGAACACCGCCGCGGGATGCCGTGTGAGCACGACATAGCGCGCCCGTGGGTACAGCTTGGTGATGAACGGCAGCACCAGCGCGTTGGCCGGTGTCTTGTCGAGAAACCACGGCTTGCCTTTGCCGCGCGCCGCCAGCATGCGGCCGTAGAGGACGTCGGTGTAGGCGCGGCAGGCGTCGAGATAGTCCGCCTCGCCATGCGGCAGCTCGGCGACGAACTGGCGCACCGACTGCGCCGCCTGCAGGTGATCGAAGGGAGCGGCGTCGACCGTGTCGTAGTAGCCGAGGTGCGCCAGCGGCGTCAGCAAGTGCGGCTCGGCGCGGCTGTAGATGGCCGAGTGCGAGCCGAGCATCCGCATCAGCAGGGTCGTCCCCGACCGCGGCGGACCGATGACGAAGAGCAGCCGCGGTTCCATCGACTCGATCGCGAGGCTCATGCTTGTAGGGCGGTTCGGGAACCTCAATCAGTCCTTGCCGGAGAGGTAATCGGCGAGGATGCTGCGGCTGTGCTCGTCGTCGTGACAATACACGCACAGGTTCTCCCAGTTGCTGCCGTCAGGTGGGTTGTTGTTGTGGTTGCCATCCCTGTGGTGCACGGTGAGCAGCTGGAGGTTGGACGCATCGAACTCGCGCGCACACTTGGCGCAGATCCAGCCGTGGATGTCCAGCGACCGGGCGCGATACCCTTGCTGCCGCGTCACGGCCGCAGCACGTGCGGCGCGGATCACCGCCTCGGCGTCGGTCTTCGGCGCACCGCTGCGGGGTCGCCGGGTGGGTCGGAACGTGCGGGTCATGGGCGCCCGATTATAGCGACCGGGTCATGGCACGACCAGCAGCGCCACAGTCGATCCGCGTAGCGTCGCGGGCGATCTACAGGTATCTGTGTCCCCCACGATGCTGCCCGTCGGGCTCGTACAGCGAATGGCCGCCGTCGTGCCGGCCGATGCGGCCTCCGCTGCCCTGCTGATCGCGGCGGCGATCATGACGCTCATCTGCGGCGTCGCGCGGCGCCGCGGCGGCTTCGTGCGATCGGTCCCCGGCGTGCTGTTCGTCGGCATCGGGGCTGCCGCGTTCTGGCCTCTCCCCCTGCCGGGTGCGGCATGGGCCACCCCGCGGGTCACCCTCATCGCAGCCGCGACGGCGCTGGCGATCCACGTCTTGCTCCATCGCACCGACCGCACCGAACCGCGGGACAGCCCGACGGGGTCGACACGTGGTGCCCGTGTTTACCTGGGCGCGACGCTGCTGATCGCTGCCGCGCTCCTGCTGGATGATCTCGGTGGGTACGCCGGCACATTGCTCACCTGGGAATCCTCAGTGACCGCCGGCTTCGCGGACGCCTACCTGCGGGGGCAAGGTATCGAGAGCTTTGTCGCCCAGCGACTGCTCTGGGACGACGGCATTCTGAGCGCCGGCCACACCAGCCTCTTCTACGGGGCGCCGACGTATGCGCTGTTTCACGTTGCCGGCTTCTCGCCGTGGACCCTGCGCATCGCCGCAGTGATCGCCACGCTGCTCAGCGTGCTGACGATCTACGCCTACGGCCGTCGGTTCTTCGGCCCGGTCGTTGGCGGTGCTATGGCTGTTTTGTTCGCCTTGAACACCGCCGTCCTCTTCTATGGCCGCTACGGCAGCTCGCCGGCGGGGACTCTACTCGCGGTGTTGTTGGCGCTCTTCGCCACGTGGCTCTTCCTGGACCGCGATCGCTCCGCGTGGTGGATGGGCGCCGTGTGCGCCGCGGCGTTGTATGCCGCGACGCTGCAATACTCCCCGGCGCGGCCCGTGGTGCTCGTCCTCCTCGGCATGATCCCGCTTGTACTCGCGTACCAGTGGCGGCGGCTGTGGTGGCAGCGGCTGGTGGGCATCGTGGTGATTGCTGCCGGGGTCGTTGTCGTCTGGCAGGTGCAGCGCGCGCATCACGTCGCGTCATCGTTTCTGGCAGCGCGTGGGGAGCAGTTCTTCGAGTTCCTTCAAGCTCCGGAGCAGATCTCGCCGCTGTTCGGCAAGGAGATGCTCGGCTCGCACATGGATCCCGATGCGCTCACTTGCTGCGATACGGTTGAGCTGCTGTACCGCGTCGTGGAGACGACCGCGCCGCAGTACCTCAGTGTTCTCGTCCCGCCCGCCCGGCTACCCGCGCACGGCAAGGTGATCGATCTCGACCCGCCACCGCTGCAACTCTATTATGCCCCGTTCGGGCTGTTCATCGTGTGGGGCCTCGTGCATGCGGTGTTGCGGCTTCCCTCGTGGCGTCATGTCTGCCTGCTGGCGTGGTTTGCATTCAGCTCGCTGGCGCTCCTGCTCACCAATCGGGTCGACGCGCACCGCGCGCTGATGCTGGTCGTGCCCCTGGTGATCTGGGCGGCGCTCGGCGTCTGGGAAGCGGTGCGGCTCATGCAGGAGGCCTACCTGCCGCGCGGCGTGCAGCACTTGCTGGCGGCGGGGTTGATCGTGACGCTGATCGAGCACAACGTGAACGTGCTCTCCGACTCTGAGGTCCGCCCTCCGCAGGCGGCGCAAGACATCGCTGCTGAAATCGAGGGGATTGAGGGTCCGGTCATACTGGGTGCCCTGTGGAACCATCGCGAAGTCGGCTGGGCGCATCTGGCCATGCTGGAGCGCGCGCGCCGTGACCTCCGGTCCACCGGGACGCTGTTGCCCGAGGGATTGCTGCACGGCTTGGCCAACAGCGGCGTCGTTCCGGACGAAACGTACGTGCAGCAGCTGTACCGGCGCGTCGGCGCAGCAACTGTCCTCCTTACGCCGGCGGAGAAGTTTTATCCGGTCGCGGCGGCGCTGCAACGGCGCGGTGTACGGGTAGCAGAACGCGGCTCCGCCGGCTTCAGGATGCTGCGGTTCGATGCCGGCGCGGCCTCCACTGGAGTGTCGGATGCGCAGGTCCAACCGCTGCCGGCGATCGAGATCCCGCCGACCCCGACGCCGGTCGCTCTGCGCGAAGGACGAAGGATCTTCCTGACGGAACGGATCCCGACGGAAGTGAAATACGGCTTCGCGCCACCGGAGACCAACCGACAGTACAACGGCGAGCCGATCGTGATGGGCGGCGTGCGCTACGAGCGCGGGCTCGGCACGCACGCCTGGTGTCGCATGACCTACGCGGTGCCGCCGGGCGCGACGAGCTTCCAGGCCATCGTGGGGCTGTCCGATTCGGTCAAGGACTGCCCGGCCGCGGCGGTCACCTTCGAGGTGCGCGACGAGCACGATCGGTTGCTCTCCACCACCGCGCAAGTGGATCCGACCACACCGCCGCAAGCGTTCGAAGTGGACGTCAGTCGGGTCACGGCGATCACGCTGGTGACGACCGAAGGCGGAAACGGCCGCGACTGTGATCATGCCAACTGGGCTGTCCCGGCGTTTCTCGTCCGGGCCCCTTGAAGGACTGTCGATTTTCTCCGAGGCAGCCCCTCGATACGGCCCCTGAGAACCCTTCGATACGGCGCCAAAGAAGGGCGCCTACTCAGGAGGGGCCTACTCGGGGCGAACGGATTTCGAGATCTCTTCTGGAGACCCCTCCTCCGTTCACCCCGAGTAGCCCCGTTCTTTTCGCGGCGTATCGAGGGGCGCCGCTGTTTATCGACGGCCCCTTGAAGGATGGGGGCTACGGCGCGCCGTTCAGCTGCGCCCGCGGAATCGCGCCGTAGAAGCTGACCTCGTGGCGGATGTTGCGATACTCCTGCACGTCGAGTGGGCCGACGGCGTCGGTGAGCTGCTGCCCGAGGTCGCCGCAGGAAGGAGCCCCGCAACGTGTGAGCCGCTGCAACGGCGGCATGATGACGAAGACATCGTGCATCGGATCCAAGCGGTTCTCCCGCAAGAACGGCTCGATCTCGATGATGTCTCGCATGTCGTATCCGTACGCGAGGAAGCGGATCGTCCCGTGCTTGATGTAGAAGCCGGGGGCGCCCCCGACCATGTAGCTGGTCTTGTCCTTGCCGTGCTCCCGGATCCACGCGGCGAGCTCGACCGCCGGCCCGTGCCGGAAGTTCGGCGCGTAGTCGATGAAGTAGGTGCGGATGTTGTTGGTGAAGATCGCCGCCAAGACGCCGGCGGCAACGACGACCGCGACGACCCGGCCCGCAGCGCCGGGGATGACGGCGCGGATGCCGTTCAGCCCGGTGTGCAGCGCCAACGCGATCATGACCATGGCGAACGGCACCGCGCCGCTGACCCGCGGGAAGAACGGCGCGTCGATGGTCAGTGCCGCGCCGGCGATCGAGGGGATCAACACCCACAGCAGCAGCAGCTGATTGCGTCGCTGGCCGGCACGCAGGCACACCAGGCCGAGCCCGAGCACGAGCAGCGCGCCGCTGACCGGCTCGAGCATGCCGCCGAACTGGTAGCCGTACTGGCGCGACGTATCGACGGTAATGTTGAACAGGCCGGACGCCTTCTTCAGCTGAATCGCCAGGATCTTGGAGAAGTCGTGCGTGTTGTAACCGTGCGAGAGGTGCTCGATGGCGCCGGCGTTGAAGATGCTGGTGCCGCGCGTGCGCGCCCACAGCCAATCCCAGTGGTTCAGGAAGTAGCCGAACATCGGCGCCGAGGTCGCCAGCGCCACGATGATGATCACCGCGAAGCACACCAGCCGCCGGCGCAGAAGCACACGCTCGCTGCCGATGAGCCAGCACAGCAACGTCAGCGTCAGGAGCACGGGGACCAGGCGGCTGGCGTAATACGTCTGAATGCCGACACCGAGGAGGATGCCGCAGCCGATCGCCGCCGGCAAACGCAGGTCGCGCCAGATGCGCAGGAACAACCACACCGCCAGGAGGCTGATGAAGGGCGTGTCGATGTAGTGATACCCGGTGCGGCTCAGATGGATGAAGAAGCGCGTCGAGGCCAGCAGCAGCGCCGCCAGCAGCGCCACCTCAAACCCCCACAAGCGATGCGCAACCGCGAACAACAGCAGCACCGAAAGCACACCGAACGTCCAGCTCGGGCTGCGCAGACCGAGCAGGTTGACCCCGAAGATCTTCAAGCCCACCGCGCTCGGAAGACAGTGGAACATCGGCAGCTCGTACCAGCCGGCGGTGAACAGGTTGAACGGCGTCTCGGTCAGCAAGCGGACTGCATCGTTGCCAACCTCCGCTTCATCGCCATGCACTTCGGGAGGGACGGACGTGAGATGCCAGCCGAAGAACCCTCCGGCCACGACCAACAGGACCAGCAGCACCACGAAGAAGCGCGCCGGCGGCCGCGGCATCGGCGCGCCGTTCCACCACGATCGCAGCGCCGCGCCGACGAAGAGAGCCAGCCCCACGAGCCACAGACCGACAGTGAGGTGCGGCCAGGTCTCGAGGTTCGCTGCAACCGCCGCAGCGAGGCACAACAGCACGCCGCCGCCGAGCAGCCACCACGGCCGAGAGGCCGGCACGTCCGGCGCTGCATCTGCCGGCTCGAGCGGCACGGGCAGGAGACGCTCCGCGACCACGACGAGCAGGACACCCAGCGCAAACGCCTTGAGGCTGAGGGTCGGATCATTGCCGACGATTGCCTGCCCGTACCCGGCCGCCGCCGCCGCGGCAGCAATCAGCAACAGTGCGGCCGCGCGATCCAGCCAGTCAAAGGTCGTGGGCGCAGACGCGCTCATGGTGACGGCGCCACTCCTTGCCCCGGTGGAGGTACTTCCGACATGCCCGTCTGGATCGCGAACGGACCGTTGCCCGGATCGCCGGTGAAGGAACCGACGTGGACCTCGTAGGTCCCCGGACTGAGCACCAGCGTGGTGACCAGCGCCGGCGGGGTCTCGTTCTTCAGTGCCACCAGCCCTTGGCCTCCGCTGAAACCGCCGTAGTCCTGCAGCCACCAGTGGTTGTCCACGGCGTGAAACGGCACCGGCTGATCACCGACGGTGTAGCGCGGATCTTCCGCCTCGGCGCGCGTCTTCTGTCCATCGGGACCAATCGCTTCGACATAGTCGTAGACGCAATCCGAGCCCGGGACCGAGAAAATCTTGACCTCGAGCTTACCGCCGTGGAGCGTGATGGCGCCGAGATCGATCTCATACGGCTGCACCGTCGTCGAGCCGCGGTAGATCGTGCCGGTTTGCTGGCGGGTCGGTGCGTGCGCGGCTTCCGCGGCGCGCCGGGCCATCCACTGGTCGACGTTGAAGAACCCACGGTTGGCTCGAATCCATTCGTTCTGGAAGTCCCACCAGGCGGGAAAGTCCGCCAGCTGCACCGCCGGGAAGAGCGGCCCGGTGAGCTGATAGCTGTCCGCCCACTTGAAGTAGTCACGCACATTGGTCCCGGCAGAATAAATCACCACCGGCACGAGCGCCACCTGGACGATCCGTCGCCAACGTCCGACCAACCGTTCCAGCGCCCACATTGCCAGCGCGACGAACAGGTACACGATCGGCAGGAGCGCGATGCCGCGCGCCAGATTCGGCGCGCCCGTCGTCAGCATCTGGGTCATGGCGAACGGGATCAGCAGCGCCAGCCACCACAGCGCCGTGTCGCGCAGCCGCAGCAGCGACGCGACGAGTCCGACAAACAGCAAGCCATTACCCAGCCCGTCGAGGAAAGGCCGGCCCATCGGATGATAGCGGGGCTGGTTGCTCATCCGACCGTCGAAGAGACCGCGCGCCGCCGTCCCCCCACTCATCAGCAGCTTGCGCGCAACGTCGGCCGCCGTCGCGTTCGGCGGCAGCTCCTGCGTGATCAGCACGGCGCGGGTGCGATTGTTGAACCCCGCCCAGTTGTTCCGCAGCGTGGGATACAACGGCGCCAGGCACAGGATAAAGGTGAGCAACAGCAGCGCCGTGCCGAGCGCCACACGACCGCGGGCTCCCTGCGCCCGGAGGAAGGCCAGCGGAGCGTAGGCGAGCAGGAACGCAACGATGGCGCGGCCGCCGAAGTAGATGTAGGCGCCCACCGCGGCGGCGAAGCCGGCAACGATCCACCAGAGCAGATTGCCGCGGCTCTCGGCGCGATGCACGGCATCGATGGCGATCAGCGTGTAGAGGCCGACCTGCACGTTTTCCCAACCCGTTCGGGAGAAGTGCAGGTAGCCGAGATTGCAGGCCAGCAGAAGCGCCGAGAGCAGCGCTGGAACCGGTCCGGTGACTCGGCGCGCCACCAGGAAGAACGGCAGCAGCGCTACGACGCTCAAGACGGCGCTGGGCAACCGAATGGCGGTCACGCTGGGGCCGAAGAGCTTGAGGCTGAGGGCGATCTGGTGCACGCCCAAGGCCGGTTGCGGTTTCCAGTCGAGGCCGAAGAAGCCCGATCCCTTGCCCTGGAGGATCTCGATCGCGTTGACCGTGTTGTCGCACTCGTCGTGAAAGAAGAGCTGCGGCACCGAGCCCAGCGCCCACAGGCGGATGGCCAGCGCAGCGGCCATGATGACCACCAGCGCCGCAACCGCGGCCGTTGATTCCCCGGGGGTCACTGGCAGTGGCTGCGCAGCAGGTGGGCTCGGTGTGTCCATCCTCGCGATCCGTTCCGCACTCGCGTCGGCGGCGGACGAACGTTGATACACGGCTGCGGCCCGAACTTCAAACCTATTGACAGGGGAATCCGGTCTGGGCATCGTCACCACCCCGGCGGTTGGGCTGCAACTTCGAGGGTGGGACCTTCCAGACTGAGACCCGCGTCATGCTCGCGTTTGTCTTCGCACAGGAAGCCGCAGCGATCGTCACACCCTACGTAGCCACGGCGGTGGTGTTGCTGCTCGGGGCACTGGTGACGCTCGGCACCGGTCTGGCCCGCGGTGGGCGCGCCTTTGTGCGCTGCGTTCCGGGCGTGCTGTTCGTCGCCGCCGGTGCGGCGGCGTTCTGGCCGCTGTCAATCAACGGGGTCCCGGTCATCGCACGCTACACGGCCGTCGTCCTCGCGGGCGCGTTTCTCCTGACCCACATGATCCTCAACCCGACGGGGGACGAACACGGCGACGACGGCCTGTCCGCACGCACGTCGGTCGTCTACCTGATCGTGGCAGTGCTGGTCGCGGCGGCGCTCCTGCTCGGCAACCTGAGCGGGTTCGCCGGCACCGTCCTGATCTGGGAGTCTCCCGTCGTCAAAGGGTTCGCCGACGCGTACTATGCGCACCAGGGTCTCCTCCACTATGCGGCGCGCCGCTTCCTGTGGGACGATGGCATTCTGAGCGCCGGCCAGACGAGTCTCTTCTACGGTGCGCCGACCTACGCGCTGTTTCACATCGCCGGCTTCTCGACGTGGACGCTCCGCATCTTCGCGGTGCTGGCAACGTTGGTGAGCATCGTCGTCGTCTACGTGCTCGGGCGCCGCTTCTTCGGGCCACTCGTGGGCGGTGCGGCGGCGATGGCGCTCGGGCTCAATCAGTGCGTGCTTTTCTACGGCCGCTACGGCAGCTCGCCGGCGGGGACGATGCTGGGGGTGCTGTTGGCCCTGCTCTGCGCGTGGTTCTTCCTCGACCGCAAGCAGTCGGCATGGTGGAGCGGCGCGCTGTGTGTAGTGATGTTCTACCTAGCGACGTTGCAGTACTCGCCGGGCCGCATCGTGGTGCTCATTCTGCTCGGGGCCATCGCGGTCGTGCTGGTGGCGCAGTGGCGGGAGCTCTGGTGGCAGCGCCTCGTGGGCATGCTGATCATTGCAGCGGGCGTAGTGGCCGTGTGGCAGTTGGAGAGTGCGTTTTACAGCGAGGGGTCGTTCCTGCGGGCGCGCGGCGAGCAGTTCTTCGACATGATCAAGAACCCCGAGCTGATCCGGACCCTGTTCGGGAAGGATTTGCTGCAGGAGCGCATCCGTCCGGAGACGCTGACGGTGATCGACAAGCTGCGCCTGCTGTGCCGGGTCCTGCAGACCACCCTGCCGCAGTATGCCGGGTTGCTCGGGCCGGTGATCCAGGCCGAGCCGTTGAACGATGCGTTCGTCACCGTCCTCCCGCAGCTCTATTACGCGCCCCTGGCGTTGTTTGTGGCGTGGGGATTCCTGCACTCGCTGGTGCGCCTGTTCTCCTGGCGTCACTTCTGCCTGCTGGCCTGGTTCGGCGGCAGTACGGTGCCGTTGCTGCTGACCAACCGGGTCGACTCGCACCGCATGATGCTGTTCGTCGTCCCGCTGTCAATCTGGGCGGCCTTCGGCGTCTGGGAAGCGGCGCGGGCCTGCCGGCAGGCGCGGCTACCGGTCAGGGTTCAGCTTTTCCTCGCCGCCGCCGTGGCGCTCACCGTGGTGTACAGCGATCTGACGCTGCTCTACGATCGGCGCAATCCGCCGCCGGGGGCGGGACAGGTGCTGCTCGATGAGATCAACACGATTCCGGGGCCGGTGGTCGTCGGGTCGCCATGGGACCATCGCGAGATCGCCTGGGTACAGCTCACGATGTTGGAGCGGGCGCGACGCAACCCGAGCCAGCCCGGGACGTTGCTCCCGGAGGGGTTGCTGCACAACGCGCTGGAGGGTGGCGACCGCATGCTGGACAGCGAGGCGCGCGAGCTGCGGCGCATCGTCGATCATGCGACGTTGATCTTGGCGCCTGCCGACAAGTTCCGCGGCGTCGCGGCGGCGCTGCAGCGCCGCGGCGTGCGGGCCACGGAACGCGGTACGACGCAGTACCGGTTGTTGCGGTTAGATGCAGGGGCGGAGGCGACCGGTGTGTCCGACGAGCAGATCCAACCGTTGCCGACGCTATTCATTCCGCCGACACCGACGCCGATCGCGTTGCGTCGCGGGCCGCAGGAGTGGGTGAGCAGTCTGAAGCCACTCGAAGTGACCTACGGATTTGAGCCACCGAGCATCGACCGCGCTTTTGGCAACGGACCCATGCTCATGAATGGCGTGCGCTACGACCACGGCCTGGGTACGCACGCGTGGACGCGTATGACCTACGCCGTGCCGGAGGATGCCATAGCCTTCCAGGCGATCATCGGCATGTCCGACAGCGTGCGTGAGTGTGCTGCCGCCCTGGTCACTTTCGAAGTGCGCGATGCGGACGACAAGCTGCTCTTCGACAGCGGTCCGGTCGAAGCCACGACGCCGCCACGCCCCATCGAGGTCGACCTGCACCACGCCCAGAAGATCACGTTGGCGGTCACCGAAGGCGGCAACGGCCGCGACTGCGACCACGCCAACTGGGCGATGGCGGCGTTTCTGCTCAAGCAGCGGTAGCGTCGAGCCGGCCGCAAAACGCGGCGAGTGAACTCGCGGCAACGAGAAGCACCCAAGGCCGCCTGCGCGGCCTCCCCCCTCTCTACCGGATGGACGTCGTCCTGCCGGGTATGACAGCGGGGTGGTCACCCGCCGCGGCCAGACGCACGCTTTGTCTTGCCGGAACCGGAGCGCGGCCGCGGTGCGGTGGAGCGCTTTGGTGTGAGGCTAGGCCCCTGCTCGGATGCGGCGCTGGCCTGTGCGACGTTGACCAAGAGACGCAACGCCCGGTTCACCGACTCCGAATCACGAAACACCTCGGCGACGTCGCGTTCGAGCAGGACGATGTTCGTTCCGGCGCGGTAGCGCTCGTAGTACTTGCCGCGAACCCCACCGCGGATGTCGTACTCGGGTCGCATCTCGTCCTCCGATGCTGACTTACTCGCCTGACTCATAGATCCTCCGTTCGCGAGGTGTCGCCTCGCGCGCACCAATGATACGAACCGTTTCGTCTTGTTCCGTGTGCCACACGATCACGACCCGGTGCCGAGACGAAAGCCCGGTCGTGAGAAGGTGCTCGTCCCCAGCCGGATGTTCGCGATCCTCGACAGTGGTCGCGAGTGGGTCGCCAAAGACGCTGCTTGCCTCATCGAACGACACTCTGTGCTTGGCGAGGTTCGAGGTGGCCTTCTTTGGGTTCCATTCGAACCGCACAAACCGAGTGTAGCACGGTCACGACCACCGCATCGATCCGCTCCACCCGCCAGCCCGATCGCCACCTCCCCTGTTCCGCAGCCCACGGTAGGCCGGGCTCGCTTCACGCCCTTGTCACTCAGCATCGTTTACCGCGGCCACGATTCGATCATAGACGGCTACCCGCTGCGACCGGTAGTTCAAGTACCGGGGGTGATACGTGCGAAAAGTCCGATTCGGAAGTCGAGCCGCCGTCAGTCGAGCCAGCAAGGCGTCCCCTGTGCGGATCAGACCCGGGAACCAGCCATCGAGCCAGCCTTCATACGTGGGGCCTGTGTGGAATACCACCACATCGGGTTCCAGAATGCCGATTTCTTTCGGAAGGAGATGAGTGCCGAGCAAAGCCTCACGCACGTCCTCACTCGGCATGGATCCCTGCTGATCCATCTTCGAGGCGTTCAAGGCAACAAAACCCAACGTCGGCCCGGTCGGGTTGATGCGTCGGTAGAGCTCGTGGACTGGCGTCCAGAAAGAGCGTTTCCCAGAATAGTGGGTCCCCAGTTGGAAGCCGCGGTATGTATCCATGAGTACTCGAACAGCGTCCTCGGGCGCTAGCAGCCCGTTGAGAAAGCCACCTCGCGATGTAGAGTTGCGCTCGGTGCCGC
>CAZCGA010000105.1:0-23718 GCA_964498075.1 uncultured Binatia bacterium (SeqCode)
TCCATCACTGCTTCGGTGCCTCCGCGGGCTTCGGCTTGATCACTTGATCGAGCGGTAGATAGGGCACGACCTGCTTGCCGGCGACCTCGTCGAGGATGATCTTGTTCATGCGCGGCAAGACTTGCTCCATGGTCTCCAGGTACAGACGCAGGCGCGTCACGTCCCTCGCCTTCTCGTATTCCTGCTGCAGCGCGCTGAAGCGCTGCGCCGCGCCGGTGGCGTCTTGGACCTTCGCCGCGCTGTAGGCTTCGGCTTCATTGAGCAACTGCGCCGCCTGCCCGCGCGCCTTGGGCACCACGTCGTTGGCGTAGCCGCGCGCTTCGTTGATGAGCCGCTCCTTGTCCTGCTGCGCGCTGATCACGTCCTTGAACGCGTCGGACACCTTGTCCGGCGGACCGACATCTTGCAGCTTCACCGTCACCACTTCGAGGCCGACCTGGTACTGATCGAGGATGTGTTGCAGCAGTGCTTGGGCGTCTTGCTGTACCTGCTCCTTGCCTTCGGTGAGCGCGTTGTCGATGTCGTTGCGGCCGAGCACTTCGCGCATCGCTGCTTCCGCCGCATCGCGCACCGTGTTCTCGGGGTCGCGCACGTTGAACAAGAAGTCCGTGGCGCCGGTCGGACCGGTCTTCACTTTGAACTGGACGATGAACTGCAGCTTGACGATGTTCTCATCACCGGTGAGCATCAGCGCTTCCGGATCGACGTCCTGATAGCGTGCCGGCGGGCCGACCGACACCGTGCGGAAACCGAACTCCGCTTTGCGAATTTGTGTCACCGCCGGCTTGATCACCTCTTCGAACGGCCAAGGCAGATGGTAACCGGGGCCGGGGTCGGCCTCGCGCACCACGCGACCGAACCGCAGCACGATGCCGCGCTCGTCGGGCGCGATGATGTACACGCCACTGAGCGCGTACACCAGCAGCACGATCACCGTGATCAGCCACGGGTTGACGCGCGACGGCCCGCGACCGGCGAAGCGACCGCGTACCTGATCGACGATCTGCCGGATCTCCCGCAGCGGATCGTCAGGCCTCCCGCGGGGCGGAAAATCATACGAATCGGGCATGGGCTGACCGCACCTATAGCGCGAGTGGCCCGCGGGTCAACCCACGGCCAACGATTCTGTCGTAGCTCTGGGAATAGGGAGCCGCCGGGCCAGATCCGGAAAGCTGACGCCGATGGGAAGCTCAAACCGAATTGGGACAGTCCGGTTGACTCGTAGGATTCAATCGGTAAGCGTGACGACAGGGAATGAGAGCGGCGCTAGCAGCTGTGGGCCTCCTCACCGTGATTGCGCTGGGGTGCGGCGATGGTGTGTTCATCGTCGCCTTCAACAGCGGGACCATCGTGTCCGATCCGTTCTGCGGCAGCGGAGCAGGCCACTTCGACCTGCAGAACCAGGGTGGTCTGGTGTTGCTCGTGGTGATCACCAGCAACACGAAGATCTTCGCCGCCAACGGCACCCCGGGTCGTTGTGGCGATCTCACTGCCGGCGCGTTCGTCGGTGTGCGTGGTCCGCGGCGCGGCACGCAGGTCACCGCGGAGTCGGTAAGCCTGCAGTGACGGAGCTCACGGCGCGCGCCCCGCCCCCCGCCACAACGCGATTCTGCGCCTCCTCTCACGAATTCGTGGCGGGTGCCGAACCGGGACCGGGACGACGAACGTCTTCTTCGACGCGGGCACTCACGACGCACCTCCTCGGGACGGCTTGAGCTCGTAGTACTTGCCGGGCGCTGGCGTCGGCGCGCGGTAGATCCCGGTGCGCACACGCAGTCCGAGGGCTGCGCCGACTGCGCGCATGGTCTCGGGGCAGAAGCCGTAGGAGCGAATGCGAGCGATACGCCGGTCCTGTTCCTCGAAACGGAAGATTGACTCGAGCGCCTCGCGTCCTCGACGCGTGGCAAACGTCAGCACGATCGGCTCGCCCTCGAATTCGGCGCGCTCTAGGCGCGCTGCGTCGCGCTGGAGCTCCGGCGGCCATTCGGCGTGACCGTGGACCACCGCGTAGAAGAAGCGGGGGGTGCCCTCGGAGGGGTCGAGGCCGATGTGGAACGAGTTGCCCACGTTCTCCGTCGAGCCACCCTCGAGCATGAGGGCGACCATGCCCTTCACGTCCTTGGCGTTGTACCGCTCGATGAAGCGGTCGAGCAGCTCCGGGGACGGCGCCGGCCGCCGCGCCGCCGCCGCACTCTCGGGCTCACGCAGGCGGCCCCGCCCGCGGTGCAGCGCAGCCTTGACGGCGCCCGTCGTGGTGGCGAGCAGCTCGGCGATCTCGTCGAGGTTCATGTCGAAGACCTCCTTCAACAGCACCGCGGCGCGCTCTTGGGGCGAGAGTCGCTGCAGGAGTTGGAATCCCGCATCCCGCACGTCGCTCGACGTCTCGGGATGCGCGCCCGGTGCTGGGGCGTCGTCGGGGTTCGCGTTGGGGGCACGCGCCTCCCTCTCGCGGCGGCGCAGCGTGTCGATCCAGACGTTTGTCGCCGTGCGCAGGATATAGGCGCGCGGGTTGCGGATTTCCGGGCTGGTGACGCCCCATTGCCCGAAGGCCCGCAGCAACGTGTCCTGGACTAGTCGGTCGTAACACGTTTCCGGCGAGACGGCGACAGTAGCCGTGGAGGGCCGGCCGCAGCGGCACGAGCATGTCGACATAGCGGTGCCAGGCCGTGCGCAGGTCGTCGCGCAGCGCGTCGGGAAGCTCGATATCGCCCATGGTGCGTCCTCCTCCGTTGATGCGGAATGTCCGCCTACGCGACCGTGAGACGGGGCTTTGGGTACCCGCCCGGATGCCCCACATACCGGCCCGTGCCGTAGTTCCACGCCGACAAGGGTGCGTGGCCACGCAGGACCTCGCCGCCGCGCGGGTACTCCACTTCGATCTCCTCACCAGGTGCGTGCTCGCGCACGAAGAACGTGACGTCGGAGAGGCGCAGCACCGGCGCCCTATTCAACCAGAGGAGCAGATCGCCGGGCTGAATGCCGGCCTCCGCCGCGCAGCCCCCGGGCACGACGTGCGTGATTCGCACGCCGGCCCCCGACTGAAGGGTCGTCGCGCCGAGGCCGCTGCGGAACGAGAAGTGCCGCGAGCCGCGCGTACCCGTCTCCAAGTACAGGATCAGATCGCCGATCATCTCGTCCCAACCACCCGCCGTGCTCTCCGCGTAGTGGCGCCAGGCCTCCGAATCGCCGAAGCCGCTGCGCACGATCGTGATCCGCGTGCCCGAGGACACTTCCTCGAAGGTGACCGTCGTCTCATATCCGCCGTCGAGCCCGGACTGGCTCTGCGACCACGACAGCCGGCGGTGTTGCTCGACCGCGCCCACCTTCATCCCCCAAGGCTCGAACGTGTCGAGGGAGGCCGGGTCATCCATGTGGTCGCGGCCCCCCATCCATGCTTCCCGCTCCTGCGTGTCTGTGAACGCCGTCCACGCCGTCGCCACCGGCACAGCCACGACAAAGGTCCGTTTGTATTCTGCTGCCATTCTTCTCTCCTCTCATCGTTGGGATGGGCCGCTAGTAGCAGCACTCGATCCGGCGCACCTTCTTTGGCGCCGCAACGTTCCATGTCCCTTCCTCCATCGGTGCTTCTCTCACTGTGCATGACGGACGGATAGGCCCCGAGGATACGGAGGGCCGTATCAAAACATCCTGCTCGGGACTCAGCCGCCCGAGATGGAGCTGAGGATCGTGATGCTATCTGCCCCGCCGCCCCTCCCAGGCTGCAGGGTGGGTAGCGGTTGCAGCAGAGGGCGCTCTCACAACGTGGAAACGCGTCACCTTTCTGGTCGACGGCGCGCTCCTCGAACAGTGGGCGACCGCCTTCAACGGCTGCTGCCGCGTGTACGCGCCGCGCTTTCGCCAGGAGGCGATCGCCGCACCCGCGGGCGAGCCGGCACGGCACACGCGCTCCGTCGATCTTGCCTACGAGGACGTGCGCGCCGCCTTCCGGCACTACCTGGCGAAGGACAACGCCGGACGGCCCATCGTCATTGCCGGCGCGCAGAGTGGCGGCCGTCACGCTCTGCAGCTGCTGATCCGACGGACAACAGTCGGATTGACGGTCCGTAGGGCTTGAGCCCGCGATTGCGGTGCTGACAGGCTTCGATTAGTTTGGACCGTGCGATGGATCTCGTCGTGCGTGATCTCGGACGGTGTCCGTACGGTACAGCACTGGCGCTGCAGGACGAGCTGGTCGGCCGGAAGATTGCCGGGGTGCCGCACGCCTACCTGCTCCTTGTGGAACACGATCCCGTCTACACGCTCGGGCGCGGCGCCGATGCGCACGACTTGCGCGGTGCCGACCAGCTTCTGGGCGTGCCGGTGTTTCGGGTGAGCCGCGGGGGCGGCGTGACCTTCCACGGCCCGGGGCAGTTGGTGGCGTATCCGATCCTGACGCTGCACCGCGGTGGGCGTGACGTCCACCGTTACGTCCGTACCTTGGAGGAGGTGCTTATCGGGGTGTGTGGCGAGTTCGGCGTTGCGGCGGCGCGGCGCGACGGGCTGACCGGGGTTTGGGTCGGGACGGCAAAGATCGCCTCGATCGGCGTCGGCGTGCGCCGCTGGACCACGTTTCACGGTGTTGCCCTGAATGTGTCGACGGAGCTGCACTACTTCAGCCAGATCGTTCCGTGCCGCATGCCTGAGGTGCGCATGACGTCGATGGCCGTGGAGCTGGGCAGCGCTCCGCCGCTCGCCGACGTCGGCGCCGCTTTGGTGCGGCGCTTTCGGGGCGCGTTCGGCTACGCGACTGCGGCTGCAACTGAGGAGTGCCAGGTATGAGCGTCGCGCGCCGCCACCCGGAGTGGATCAAGGTCAAGGCACCGCAGGGTGAAGCGTTCTTCGAAACCAAACGGTTGGTCCGCGACCTCCAGCTCCACACGGTCTGCGAGGAGGCACACTGTCCCAACGTCGGAGAGTGCTGGGGGCACAAGACGGCAACGTTCATGTTGCTGGGCGACGTGTGCACCCGGAACTGCTCGTTCTGCGCGGTGACGCACGGCAAGCCGGTTGCAGTCGATCCGCACGAACCGCAGCGCGTGGCGGAAGGGGTCGTCCGCCTCGGGCTGCGCCACGTCGTCGTCACCTCGGTGGATCGGGACGATCTTCCCGACGGCGGTGCCGGCCACTTCGCGCGCACTGCCACGGCGATCAAGGCGCGTGTGCCTGACTGTACCGTCGAGGTGTTGATCCCAGACTTTCAGGGCGATCCACACGCGGTCGATACCGTGGTGGACGCACCAATCGACATCCTCAACCACAACACCGAGACCGTGCCGCGCCTCTACAAACGGGTCCGGCCCGGGGCCAAGTACGAGCGCTCACTCGAGGTCCTGCGTCGCGCCAAGGAACGGCGCCACGCCGTGCTCACCAAGACCGGGCTCATGCTCGGCCTGGGCGAGGAGTACGACGAGCTGCTCGCGGTGTTTGCCGACCTGGCGGCCTCCGGCTGCAGCATCCTGACCTTGGGGCAGTACCTGCGCCCGTCACAATCGCACCTCCCGGTCGAGCGCTACGTGCCGCCGGCGGAGTTCGCGAGCCTGCGTGAGGCGGCGCTGCAGTTCGGTTTCCGCCATGTGGAGTCCGGACCGCTGGTCCGCAGCTCCTACCACGCGTGGGAGCACGTGCGCTAAGGCGGCGTCCCTCCTTCAGATACGGTCTCGATCGCGGTGGACACGCCCGCGGTTTTTTGCGATGTTGGCGGGCGCTGGCGTGGCGGGTCTAGAGGCAAAAAAGGGGAGGGATTGATGATCAGACTGTATGACTATCCGGATTGCCCCTTCTGTCAGAAGGTGCGGGTGGTTCTGGCGGAAATGGACCTGGAGTACGAGCGCATCCATGTCGACTTGCGCAAAGGCGAGCAAAAAAATCCAGAGTTTTTGAAGCTGAACCCCTACGGAAAAGTCCCAGTGCTGATCGACGAAGACATCGTGGTGTACGATTCGACCATCATCAACGAGTACCTGAACGAGGAGTATCCCAATCCGCCGCTGATGCCCGAAGACTCGGCAGGCCGGGCCCGCGTGCGCTTGCTGGAAGATTTTGCCGACAACTCGTTCACGCCCCCCGCGGGGCTCATTCTGACCGAGCTCGCCAAAGTCGAGGCCGAGCGTGACGCCGATCGCATACGCCGATGCCAGGGTGAGATGGCACGCGTGTTCGCCCGGTTGGAAAGCGGACTGGAAGGCAAACAGTTCCTGGCCGGCGACTTCTCGCTCGCCGACATTGCCTTCGTTCCACGCGGCATGATCCTCAGCCAGGTCGGCGTGGAGATCGACGCGCGGCTGCAGAACGTCGGTGCCTGGCTCGCTCGGCTGCGTGAGCGTCCGAGCGTGCGTGCGCTGGGCTTGTAACCCGTTGCGCGCCGCGTCGTCGTCCGACAGCCGCGGTGCGGGGGATTGACAGACCGCGGCGCTTGCGCGATACACCCACGACACGTAACAGGAATCATTCCTGATTGAAGGAGGTTTCAGCTATGGCCAAGTCTCTGAATGCGACCAAGACGCACGACAATCTCAAGAACGCGTTCGCCGGCGAATCGCAGGCGAATCGCCGTTATCTGTACTTTGCACGGCGCGCGGACATCGAGGGCTATCCGGACATCGGCGGTCTGTTCCGCGACACCTCGGAGGCCGAAACCGGGCATGCATTCGGGCATCTCGACTTCTTGAAGGAAGTCGGCGACCCGGTCACCAACGTACCGATTGGCGACACCCAGAAGAATCTCAAGTCGGCGGTCGAAGGCGAGACGTACGAGTACACGGAGATGTACCCCGGATTCGCCAAGACGGCACGCAGCGAGGGGTTCGACGAGATCGCCGAGTGGTTCGAGACCCTGGCACGCGCCGAGAAGTCGCACGCCGGCCGCTTCACCAAGGGGCTGCAGACGCTGCATCTGGATTAGCCGTCTTTTGCAGGATCGACAGGAAGGGCCGGTGCACACCGGTCCGCCACAACGCGCCCGGTCCAGCAGCGAGGTGGCGCCGTGAAGAAGGTGGGGCTCGATGAGGTGATGGGTTTGGAGCGCTACGAACAACTGCGTCCCACCTTCCGCCAGCGCATCATCGATCTGAAAAAGAACCGGCGCGTCGCTGTGGGGGATCGCGTCACCTTCGTGTTCGAGAACCGCGACACGATGTTGTTCCAGATCCAGGAAATGCTGCGTGCCGAACACATCGTCGATCTGGACCGGGTGCGCGACGAGGTCGAGGTCTATAACGCCTTGATTCCGGAACCGGGCGAGCTGAGCGCGACCATGCTCATCGAGATCACCGAGTCGGACCAGGTTCGCGAGCAACTCGTCCGTCTCATCGGTATCGACGCGGCGGTGCGCCTGGAGATCGGCGACCGGTCCGCAATTCGCGGCGAGTTCGAGGGCGGGCGCAGCAAAGAGGACAAGCTGAGCGCGGTGCAATACGTGCGCTTCGCGCTGGACGACGGGGCGCGCCAGGCCTTCATTCACGGCACGGAGCCGGTGTGCCTGGTGATCGATCATCCCAACTACCGCCACCGTGCGCCGGTCAACGGCGCGGTGCGCGCCTCGCTGGCTGCCGACTTGGAGGCCGCATGAAGGAGCGGCAGACGCGCCAGCTCGCGGCCGTCTACGATGTCGTGCAGGCGGCGCGCGATCATCCAACGGCCGGCGAGGTGTACCGGCGGGTGCGCCGCCGGCTGCCGCGGGTGAGCCTCGGAACCGTCTATCGCAATCTCCAGAAGCTCGCCGCGCAGCAACAGGTGCGCGTCGTGCATCTCGTGCACCGCGCCGCGCGGTACGACGGGATGCTCGCGGAGCATGACCACTTTCTGTGCGAGCGCTGCGGCGAGGTGCGGGACTTGGCGAGACACGACGCGCCGCAGCCGCGTTGGGCGGCGCTGGGGCGCGCCGGCTACGCGGTGCGCGCCCACGCTGTGAGCATTTACGGGACATGCCCCAGCTGTCGGGCCAAGCACTCCTGACTCGCCACAGCTCTGCAACAGACGAGGAGCGCGCGGCGCTCCGGAAAGGGCTGCAGTGATCGTGATGAACGTGGGGGGCGTTGTGCAACGGCAAGCGTCGCAGCGGAATGGTCGTGGCGTCCGGATGGTTCCGGCGCTCGCGGTGCTCCTCCTGCTCGCTGCGTGTAGTGACTCTCCGGCTCCTCCACCTCCCGCCGTGGTTGCGACCCCCGTCGACCCGGCAACCGCGGGAACCCTCCGCGTCGAGGTTCGCTACGAGGGCACAGCGCCGCCGCCGGCGCAGCTGGACATGCGCAGCGCGGCGATGTGTGCGACGGCGCAAGGCGAGCCGGTCTATGAGGAATCACTCGTGGTGCACGACGGCCACCTGGCCAACGCGGTTGTCTGGATCAAGGACGGGCTGCAGAGCTGGGTGTTCGCGCCACCGAGCACGCCGGTCGTGTTGGACCAGAAGGGTTGCGTGTACAATCCGCACGTCGCGGCGGCGATGGTATCGCAGCCGGTCAAGTTCGTGAACAGTGACAAGGAGGGCCACAACGTTCACGGCCGCCCCAGCGTGGTGTCCGGATGGAACTTCTTGATGCCCCGGCAGGGATTGGAGAAGACCCTGTCCTTCGACAAGCCCGAAGTGGCCATCCCAGTAGGCTGCGACATCCACCCGTGGATGAAGGCCTACCTGGCGATCGTCGCCAATCCGTACTTCGCCGTCAGCCCAGCCGACGGCGCCGTGACCCTGACGCAAGTACCGCCGGGCACCTACGTCGTCGCCGCCTGGCACGAGAAGCTCGGCACACAAGAGCAACGCATCACGTTGCCGCCGAGCGGCTCGGTGACGGTTCAGCTCACATACGCCGCGGCCCGTTAGAACCCTTTGACCGCCTTGGCCCGGTCGTAGATGTGGTACGTGAGGCCCCAGCCAACCAGGACGACGATCGTCAACCATATTGGGTTCGCCGCCCACGTGGCGTGCTGGCTCATCATTAGAAAGACGAGCGGCACCGACATGTAGGTGTTGTGCCGCGAACGCGTACCGGCCAGACCTACCAAGGCTGCGTCGGGCGCCTCGCCGTTCTTCGTGGCGGTAATGATCTTCTGCTGCGCCGGCCAGATGCGGAACCAGACGTTGAACGCCATGGTCGTCCCGAACATCGTCCCCAAGTGGATCGAGTAGCCGCGGAAGCTCCATCCGGCCACATAGTCCATCAGGCAGAGGACGATGAAGGAGAAGACGAGACCGGCGACGAACAAGGCGGTGGGCTCCTTCAGGACGCTGGCTACGAGCTGGTCGTAGAGAAAGACCGCAAAGAACACCACCAGCAGTGACAGGATGGTGGCGCCACCCCAGTGACCGGAATCGAAGAGCAACCCGCCATGGTAGTACACCATGAGGAGCAGCAGCACGCCGGTCACCCACGTGAAGGCCGCACCCCAACGGAACCAGAAGAGCGCCCGCGGCATGAGCTCGGGAACGACCTTCTTCTTGGTTTCAGCGTCCATGGTGGCGGCGAAGTTGGCGTTCACCCAGTTGAAGAAATACAAGTGCCCGATCCAGATGATTCCCGCGAAGACGTGGATCCAGCGAAACAGCGATTCGAACAAGTTCATCACCATAAGCCCCTCCTGCGCAGCATCTGCTCTAGCGGTCCATTGCCTGTCCGCGGACCGAACTCACATGAGTGAAAACGGACGATCGAATCGCCCCCTCGATTAATCGCCGGAGGTCGGGTTGTCAAGGCGCTGTGCCGCTCGCGGGCCGGCTACCCCCGCGGTCTCACGATCCGTTCTGCGCGGCGGCGAGGTAAGCGACAAGATCTTCGATGGACGAGGCCAGTTGCGGGAGCGCCAGCATGGCTTGGGTCGTCCGCTTCGGCTTGTATCCTGGCGGATACGTGCCGTGGACCACGCGTGCTTCCAGCAACTCACGCGACGCCCCGGCGATCTCTGGTCCGGCGGCACCTGGCTGTCTGGGATCCGGATTGTGACAGACCTCACAGTTCGCCATGTACATACGGCGGCCCCGCTCGATCGCGGTGAGATCTCGAGGATTGGAGCAGGCGCTGGCGAGCAGGGCTGCCGTCAGCACGATCCACCCGGGTATGCGCACCGCGTTCTCAGCCTGCTCCATGTTCTGGCGCATCGCATCACACCCATCGCTCGGGTCAAGAGGTGGGGACCCGACGCGCAGGTGATCTGAGCGGCAGCGGTGCGCGCCGTTGTGCCTTGCGCCCTCCGGCTCAACGTGGCATCCATGAAGCACGGAGATGGATCTGCCGTCAGTCATTCCTGTCTTCCCGCTGCCCAACGTAGTCCTCTTTCCCGGCGTGCCACTCCCCCTCCACATCTTCGAGCCTCGCTATCGTCAAATGGTCCGCGACGCAGCCGACGGGCACGGAATCATCGGCATGATCTTGCTGCGCGGTGACTGGCAACGTCGGTATCTGGAGAATCCGGAGATCTTCGACGTCGGCTGCGGTGGCAAGATCGTCAACGCCGAGGCACTCCCGGACGGCAAGTTCAACATCCTTCTGCACGGCCTTCGCGAGTTCACGGTGCGCCGGCACATCTTCGATAAACCCTATCGTCAGGCCGAGATCAGCTGGCGGACCGGCGGACCACGCGAGATCGACGGCGCCCAGCGCTCGCGGCTGGTGAATCTGCTCACCGCGTTGCTCCGGGCAAAGGCGGATACGCCGGCGCATCGCCTGCTGCGCGATCCGTCCCTGTCCGACGATCTGCTGGTAAACTTTTTCTCCTACGCCCTCGAAATTGCACCTCTGGAGAAGCAAGGTCTGCTGGAAGCTCCCACGCTTCCGTCGCGTGCCAAACGGCTGGACGAAGTCATCGAGTTCCATCTCGAGGAAGCCCGTCTGGGATTGAAACCCCCCAACCCGGACCGTTGCCACTGACGGGGTCAGGGTGCAGGGCTCGGGGTGCAGGGGCTCGGCCCGATAGACTCAGAGACAGCCGGGCGCTATAGATTTGGTGAAGCAGATTGGCGACGGTTTGAAGGCCAGGCGGCCGACGACCGAGGCGGGCGTAAGGAGACTGTGCCATGGCAAAGACGTTCAAGGATCTGATAGACGAGGCCCGGCGCGAGGTGCCGGAGTGGAGCATCGACCAGGTCAAGGAGCACCTCGGCAACGGCAACGACTACGTGCTGCTCGACGTCCGTGAGAAGGAGGAGTACCGCGAGGGGCACCTCGCCGGCGCCGTATCGTTACCGCGGGGTTTCCTCGAGATCCGTGTCGAGCAAACGGTGACCGACAAGGCCAAGCCGGTCATCGCCTATTGCGCCGGCGGCACACGCTCGCTGCTCGCCGCCAAACAGCTGAAGGACATGGGCTACCAGAATGTCATCTCGATGAGCGGTGGCTACGGGGCCTGGAAAGGCGCCGGATACCCGTGGAAGCAGGACCGGGTGTTCACCCCCGAGCAGCTGAGCCGCTACAGCCGTCACTTCATGTTGCCCGAGGTCGGTGAAGAGGGACAAGCAAAGCTGCTGGATGCCAAGGTGCTGCTCGTCGGCGCCGGCGGTCTCGGCTCGCCCAGCGCCCTGTATCTCGCGGCCGCCGGTGTCGGCACCCTCGGCCTGGTCGATCACGACGTCGTCGACCTGAGCAACTTGCAGCGCCAGATCCTGCATACCAACGATCGCGTTGGCATGCCGAAGGTCGAGTCGGCTCGTGAAACGCTGCAAGCGTTGAACCCCGACGTGCGCATCGTCGGCTACCAGGAACGCCTGTCGTCCGAGAACATCATGCGCATCATTCAGGACTACGACGTCATCGTCGACGGCTGCGACAACTTCCCGACGCGCTATCTGGTCAATGACGCGTGCGTGATGGCCGGCAAGCCGAACGTGCATGGCAGTATCTTCCAGTTCGAAGGACAAGCTGCGGTGTTCTATCCGGGCAAGGGCCCCTGCTACCGCTGCCTCTTCCCCGAGCCGCCACCGCCCGGTGCCGCGCCGAGCTGCGCGGAGGCCGGAGTCCTCGGCGTCCTGCCCGGCTTGATCGGCTGTGTCCAAGCGCTCGAAACCATCAAGTTGATCCTCGGCATCGGCAAGCCGCTCATTGGCCGCATGGTGTACTTCGACACGCTGAGCATGGAGCTGCGCGTGCATAAGCTGCGCAAAGATCCGAACTGCCCGGTGTGCGGCACGCATCCCACGGTGACCCAGCTGATCGACTATGAGGAGTTCTGCGGCCTCCGCGGCGGGCACGGCGCCTCCGACTCTGCAGGGGCACACGCGTAAGCACGGCAGTCCGGTCACGATCTCGCGGCAGGTGAACGGATGAAACAAGACGCCGTCCGCGAGGACTGCGGGGTCTTCGGCGTCTTTGGCGTCGCCGACGCGGCCCGGCTGACCTACCTGGGCCTGCACGCGCTACAGCATCGCGGCCAGGAATCGTCCGGCATGGTCGTCGGCGACGGCCGCCACTGGGAGCGTCACGCCGGCATGGGCCTGGTCGATCAGGTATACCCCGCGCCCGTGCTCGCCGCGCTGCCGGGGGACGTGGCGATCGGCCACAACCGTTACTCGACCAGCGGCAGCTCGACACTCGACAACGCCCAGCCGATTGCGCTCGGGGAAGGTGCGGCCTGTGTCGCGCTGTGCCACAACGGCAACCTGTTGAACGCGGCAGCGCTGTCTCCGGGGCAGCCGCCACTCGCCTCTGATACGCGACTGCTCGGTCTGGCGCTCGCCGCCATTCCCGCGGACGCCAGCTGGGTGGAAGCCGTTGCGACGGCATTCCGCCGCGTGCAAGGTGCCTACTCCATGCTGCTGTTGCATGGTCGAGCGCTCTACGCCGTACGCGATCCGCACGGCTTCCGTCCGCTGGCACTCGGACGGTTGGGTGACGGCTGGGTCGTGGCCTCCGAATCGTGCGCCTTCGACCTCGTCGGGGCGCACGCGGAGCGCGAAGTCGATCCGGGCGAGCTGGTCATCATCGACGACCACGGCGTGCGCAGCGAGCGCATCGCGCCCGCGGCTCCGGCCCCGTGTGTGTTCGAGTGGATCTACTTCTCGCGGCCCGACAGCAGCGTCTTCGGGCGCAGCGTCGGCGAAACGCGCATCGAGCTCGGCCGCCAGCTCGCACGCGAAGCACCGGTGGCCGCCGACTGCGTCGTGCCGGTTCCCGACTCGGGCAACTTCGCCGCGCTCGGGTTCTCGCGCGAGTCGGGCATTCCGCTGGCGCACGGGTTGATTCGCAACCACTACGTCGGGCGCACCTTCATCGAGCCGCTGCAGACGACGCGCGATTTCAAAGCGCGGATCAAGTACAACGTCTACGTCCCGCACGTGCGTGATCAGCGCATCGTGCTGGTCGACGACTCCCTGGTGCGCGGCACGACGTTTCATGCGTTGGCGCACTGCCTGCGTGAAGCCGGCGCGCGCGAGGTACATGCGCGCATCAGCGCACCGCCGCTGCGGCATGGCTGCTTCTTCGGCGTCGACATTCCGGACCAGAGTCGGCTCATCGCGGTGGGACGTGACGACGCCGAGATCGCCCGCGTCATCGGCGTCGACAGCCTGCGTTACCTGTCGCTCGAAGGGGTCCTCGCGGCGACGCGTCCCGCAACGCGCATGTGTCACGGCTGCTTCTCCGGCCGCTATCCCATCGCCGTGGGCGACGCGCCCGTTGATTCGAGCAACCAGTCTGGTAAGGATGCCTGCGCCGCGTGACCTCCCTGAGAAGGAGTTGAAGGTGAAGCAGATCATCGTCCACCAGGAGAAATGCACCGCCTGCCGCGAGTGCGAGCTAGCGTGCTCATTCTCTCACGAAGCGGTGTTCAACCCGTCTCTGTCGCGGATTCGCGTCAACGACTTCTACGAAGAGCAGTTCTACCTGCCGATGACGTGCGTCCACTGCGCCGATGCGCCGTGCGCAACGGTATGTCCGACCGTGGCGATTCAGAAGGAGCCGGACGGGCAGATCCTGGTGCACGAGGACCGCTGCATCGGCTGCAAGATGTGCCTGCTGGCGTGTCCCTTCGGCGTCATGAGCTTCCAGCCGCACACCGGTGTGGCGCAGAACTGCGACCTGTGCCGCGGCAATCCCGACGGGCCGCAGTGCGTCGCCTTCTGCGCGCCGCATGCGCTCGAGTACGCCGAGGTGGAAACGGCGGCGACGGCGCAGCAGAAGATCTACGCGGCGACGATTCAGAAGTCGCTCATGAGACAGCCGCTGCAAGCGGATCACTAGCCGATCAGCGGCGTCATGGAAGGCCAGTACGTCCTGATCGGCAACAGCGCCGCGACGCTGGCGGCGATCGACTGGATTCGTAAGTACGACCGCCAGGGCGGCATCATCCTGATCAACCGCGAAGCCGGCGCGGCGTACTCGCGCGTCGCCCTGCCGTACTACGTCGCCGGCGAGATGACGTTGGACGACTTGCTCATCCGCCAACCCGCCGACTACGAGAAGCAGGGCGTCGAGTTGGTTGAGGGTGCCACCGTGACGTCGATCGATGCCGGCTCCGAGCAGGTGGTGCTCTCGGACGGTCGAAAGATCCGCTACCACAAGCTGCTCATCGGCACCGGCTCGGCGTGCCTGACGCCGCCGATCCGCGGCCTGGAGACGATCACACCGCACTACCTGTGGACACTCGACGATGCGAAGAGCATGCGGGCAGCAGCCGAGAAGGCGCGCACCGCGGTAGTCATCGGTGGCGGCTTCATCGGCATGCTCGCGGCGGAAGCGTTGCGCAAGCTGAAGATCCGCCTGACCATCGTCGAGATGACTCCGCAGCTGCTGCCGCAGCTGTTGGATGTCGAGGGCGGCAAACTCTTCGGCAAGGCGGTGCAGGATGAAGGCGTGACGCTGCAACTCGGGTCGCGTGTCGAAGCCGTCGCGCCGCAGAACGGCCAGGTCGCCGTGACCCTGAGTGGCGGCGACACCGTCGTGACCGACATGGTGGTCGTCGCGGCCGGCGTGAAGCCGAACCTGAGCTGCATCGAGAAGGGACCGTGCGCGGTGAACCGCGGCATCCTGGTCGACGAGCGCCTGCAGACGGACTGCACCAACATCTACGCGGCCGGCGACTGCGCCGAGGCGAAGGACTTCCTCTCCGACGATCGCACCATCCACGCGATCTGGCCCACCGCGGTTGACCAGGGACGCGTGGCCGGCGCTGCAATGGCGGGTGCGAAGGTGAAGTATCCGGGCAGTCTGGGAATGAACGTCGTCGAGCTGTTCAAGGTGACGCTGGCGCAGGTGGGCCGTTTCAAGGAAGCGCCGACGGACGACGTCAAGGTGCTGGGTGGAGGGCAGGGGAGTCTCTACCGCAAGGTCGTGGTTGGTCCCAACGGCGACATCGTTGGCGCGATGTACCTTGGCGACGGCAACGGCGTCGCCGAGATGGGTGTCATCCACGGCATGATCAAGCGGCGCAGCACGTGGAAGGAATTCGCCGCCCATCCCCAACCGCGGTTCACCTACGCGACGCTGGTACACGCGGCGGCGCATCACCGGTAGCCGAGCGAGATGAACGACGAACGACGATCGAATTCCCTCTCCCGTGAACATCTCCGTGAACGGGGGAGGGTTAGGGAGGGGGCCTTCCCCGCATGCGCATCACCGCCAAGTTGCACGGGACACTGAGGAAGTACGTGCCGAAGGGCACGCAAGGAAACGCCACGGTGGTGGAGGTGCCGGACGGTGCCACCGTCGCCGACGTCGTCGACCGCCTCGGCATCCCGCGCGATCACGCCCGCATGCTGGTCTCCGGCGACGAGCATCTCGAATCGACGTCGGTGCTGCACGACGGCCAAGAGCTGAACATCTTCCCGCCGCTTGCGGGCGGCGTGTAAGCAACGTCGCTGCGAATGGTCGAAGTGATTGGCGCTATCGTCACAGTGTGGAGGCGGCCGATCAACGCTCGGCGGGTCAGAACGAGTACCGGCCTGCGCCGGTCGGGCTTGGGAAAGCTGTATTGCCAGATCTCGCCGCGGCCTACTCTGGCCACTGCTGGGATCGTTAACGTCTTGGCCATGCGGCGTCTCCGATGATTCTTCGGACCGTCTCAGCCTCACGGTGGCGACCGACGGGGTCTTCGACGCTCGCTAACCCTCACATCCGGCGCAGCAGGAAGGCGATGTTGTCGTGGAACAGGCCGGGGTTCACGCCGGTGTGGGCGTCGAGGCCGCGGGCGGTGTAGTCGATGATCGGCGTCGCCGTGCCTTCGGAGTGCGGGTAGTCGCTGCAGCACATGAGTAGATCGGTCCCCCCGAGCTGGCGCACGATGTTGCCGGGAGACTCGTACGCGAACGACGAGACACGCACCTGGCGCCGGAAGTAATCGCTCGGTTGTAGGGATAGCTTCGTCTCGCTGCCGTTGATCTGCGCGGTGAAGGCCGAGGCGCCGTCGAGCATCATCAGATACATCGGCACCCAAATGGCCGACAGCTCGACGATGCCGATGCGCAGGTCCGGGAAGCGTTCGAGCGTCCCGTTCAAAATGAGATCGGTGCACGCCAGCGCGGCGGCCACGTAAATGAACACCGCAGAGAGCACCGGCACGAAGGCCTCGCGTTCGTCGGTGTACCAACCATCGGCGAAGGGTCGCGGCTGATCCGCAACGTGGAATACCGGGGTAATCCCATTCGCGCAGAACGCGGCCCAGATGCGGTCGTGTGCGGGGTGCGACAGCGGCCGGCCGTCAACCAGGGCGGGGGCGATCATCGCCAGGCGGACCCCGGCGCTAGCAAGATCCTTGAGCTGCGCCTCGAGCCAGGCCGGATCGCGCAGCGTGAGGTGCGCCACCGGATGCAACCGCCCGCGTCCCTCCCGCGCCACCGTCACGCACCAGCGATTCCACGCCGTCATGTTGGCCAGCAGCGCCGGCAACGCGCTGTGCAGCGTCCGCTCCCAGAGCAAGCCGTAGTTGGGGAACAACACGCCTTCATCGACGCCGAGCTCCGCAAGCTTCGCCAGACGCGCGGCCGGTTCCCAGTAGTCACGCGGCAACACCTCGTCATAACGCTGCAGCGGCGGCAGCCCCGCTCGGACGCGGCGATGATGCTCGCCGAGCTCAAAGGAACGGCCGGGGATCTGCACCTCGGCGACGCCGATCTGCCGATCGCGCCAGCAGATCCATGGTGTCCCCGCAACGTCTTCCTTGATGCGCAACGCCTCCGCGCGCAGCTTCGGATCGATGTGGTCCAGCCACAGCGTGCGTGATTCGTACAAGTGCTGGTCGGAATCGATGATGGCCATCGGACGCCTCGCGTTTCCTGGCCAACCTATACGGCGCGGCCGAGTGGCGGGTCAAGCACAGCGATGCGAGCGCATTCGCCGGGTCAGCCCCAGGTTCACGGGCAACCCAGTCGAAGATGCTTCGACAGGCTCAGCACGAACCGGTGGGCGGCGCCGGTCATCTGATTCCGACGACGGCGTGCCGCGCGCCTCGACTGATCGTGTCGGCGTTCTGAGCCACGCCGAATTGTCGTCGGCGTCGCTATTTCATTGATCGCACCGCAGCGCTAACGTCGGGCCGTGCGCAACCGCGACACCGACGCCGCCTGGCGCTATCACGACGGCACGAAGCACTCGGCCGTCCGCCTGCAAGCGCATCAGCACTATCTGGATTGGGAGATCAAGCCGCTGCCGTTCAAGATCTATCCGCGCATCGAGCCGATTCCGCTGCCGCGCGAGCTGCCGCGGTCGTCCGTGCCCGCCCTGCATGCGATTGCTGTACGGGACACTCTAGTCGGCGATCAGCCGCGGGTTCTCGACTTGGCGGCGCTGGCGCGCGTGCTCCACTTCTCCGCCGGCATCACGCGCAAGAAGGTGTATCCTGATGGACAGGAGTACCACTTCCGCGCAGCTGCATGCACCGGCGCGCTGTACCACGTCGACCTGTACGTGATCTGCGCTGACCTGCCGGATTTGCCGGCAGGCGTCTACCACTTCGGGCCGCACAACTTCGCGCTGCACCGCCTACGGGCCGGCGACCACCGCGGCGTGCTTGTGGAGGCCACGGGTGCGGAGCCGTCGGTGCAACATGCGCCCGTCATCATTGCTTGCGCGTCGACCTACTGGCGCAACAGCTGGAAGTATCAGGCCCGCGCCTATCGTCATTGCTTCTGGGATTGCGGAACCATGCTGGCGAACCTGCTCGCCGTCGCCGCAGCCGATGCGCTGCCCGCAACGATCGTCGTCGGCTTCGTCGACGAGACGGTCAGCGCCGTGCTCGGTCTGGACCCGCTGCGTGAAGGGCCGCTGGCGTTGGTGACGCTCGGGCACGATCCGCGTGTTGGCACGGCGGAGCGACCCGCCGTTCCGCCGTTGTCGCCGGAGACGCTGCCGCTGTCGACGCGCGAGGTCGATTATCCCGCAATCCGTGAGATGCAGGCCGCGTCATCGCTGGAGATGCCCGAGGAAGTGGCTGCCTGGCGGGACGCCGCGGCGCAAGCGCTGGAAGGCAATCGGGCAGGGAAGATGTTCCCACTGCTGCCGATCGAGGAGTCGGCGTTGCCGACGGAGAGCATCGACAACCTCATCGTGCGGCGCGGGTCGACGCGCCGGTTTGCGCCCGTGCCGATCAGCTTGGCGCACCTGTCGACGATCCTGCAACGGGCGACTCACGGCGTCGTCGCCGACTTCGACGCGGTGGCGAACGACGTGTACCTCATTGTCAACGCGGTCGAGGGGCTGTCGCCCGGGAGCTATGTGTATCATCGCAACGAGAACGCGATCGAGCTCCTGCGTGCGGGGAGCTTCCGCCGCGAGGCCGGCCTTCTCGGGCTCGGTCAGGAGCTGCCGGCCGACGCCAGCGTGAACATCTATCTCCTCTGCGATCTTCAACCCGTGCTCGCATGCTTCGGCAACCGCGGCTACCGTGTTGCCCAGCTCGACGCGGCGATCACCGGCGGCAAGTTCTACCTCGCCGCGTATGCGCTGCGCCTTGGTGCCACGGGGCTGACGTTCTTCGACGACGACGTCACGGACTTCTTCTCGCCGCACGCCGCGGGCAAGAGCGTGATGTTCCTGGTTGCCGTTGGCGGCGCGAAGAAGGCGTTGCCGCAAGTGGCGTGAACCTTCGCGAGTGGCGCGTCAGAGTTGAGGATGTCGCGCTTTCGTGGTGTGAGGAGGATGTGGCGATCTGGAAGTATCGACGCTCGTGGGAACCCTGGCGTCGGAATCTGTACGTCCTGTGGGCCATCGAGTTCGCCGCCTTCTCCGGCTTGTCGTTGATCCTGCCGTTCATCCCGCTCTACGTCCGCGAGCTCGGCATCAGCGACGTCGCCGACGTCACCCGTTGGAGCGGGCTGCTGCTGTCGGGACCGTTCATGGTGTCGTTCCTGGCGACGCCGATCTGGGGCAACCTCGGCGATCGCTACGGGCAGAAGCTGATGGTCGTGCGCGCCTTGGTCGGCAGCGCGGGATGTTACGTCGGCATGGCCTTGGCGGATTCGGTCCAGACCCTCTTCGGCTGGCGGCTGGCGCTCGGCGGCGTCTCCGGCTTTCTGGCGGCGGGCCTGGCGTTGGTGTCGGTGACGGTGCCCGACGGCCAGCGCGGGTATGCGCTCGGGCTGCTGCAGTCGGTGGTACCGGCGGCCGGGTTGATCGGCCCGCTGCTCGGTGGCGTCCTCGCCGACCTCATCGGTTACCGCGCCATCTTCTACGTGGTCGGCGGGATCTGTGCCGTGGGCGGAGTCGTGGCGGCGGCGCTGCTGACGGACGCGCGGAACATGCCTGCACTCACTCCCGCCCGCACCAGTGTCCGCGACAATCTCGGTATTGCCTGGCGGCAACGTGATCTGCGTCGCGCCCTGCTGTCCATCATCGTTTCCCAGATGATGATCACCACGCTGCAGCCGATCTTCGTCCTCTACGTCGAGCAGCTCGGGGTCGAGCCCCGGCTGCTGTCGACGACCACCGGAGTGCTGTTTGCGGCGACGGGGATCACGTCGCTGGTGGCCGCACCGTTGTGGGGACGCCGCGGTGACCGCCTGGGCTTTCACGGCGCGCTGCGCGTCGCGCTGTTGGGGTCGGCGGCGACACTGCTGCTGCAGGGGCTGGTGACCGACGTCAAGCAGCTGGCGGCACTGCGGTTCATCTACGGCGGCTTCGTTGCCGGCGTGCTTCCGCCGCTGTTCGGCTTCATCAGCGAAGCCAGCCCCGCCGACCGGCGCGGCGGGGTCATGGGCCTCACCTCGAGCGCCACGATGCTCGGCAACCTGCTGGGCCCGCTCGCGGGCGGCTTCATCGCGGCGCACGTCGGGCTGCGTCAGGTCTTCTTCGTGTCGGCGGCGATGCTGCTTGCGGTAAACTGGTACGGCCAACGGCTGGCGCCAGGGGAGAACGAAACCGCCGATGTACGCCGATGAACGCCGATCGAGGAAGAGACTCCAACGCACGATCCCGCTCCGCCGTGCCTGCGGAGCTCCGGCGGCGGACGCCGACGGGCTTCTGCGTTCGTTGTCGAGTTGAAAATCTCCGAATGATATCTTGACATGGCGGCCGTTCTTCGACTATTTATTCGGCTGTAGGTACGGTTTGCCTTATGAAATTAGGGAATCACGAAAACGAACTGGATGAAATCGACCGCCACATCCTGGCCCTGCTGCAGGAGAACTGTAAGCTGCCGCTGGCCAAGATCGGCGAGCAGGTCGGGCTGTCGGCGCCGTCGGTGATCGAGCGCATCAAGAAGCTCGAAGACAACCACGTCATTGCCGGCTACCGCGCCATCCTCGATGCGCGCCGCCTCGGTAAGGACGTGACCGCGTTCATCGGCGTGTCGATCAGCCATCCAAAGCTCATCGGCGAGTTTGAGAAAGAGATCGCCGAGCTCGACGGCGTGCTCGAGTGCCACCACGTCACCGGCCAGCACACGTTGCTCTTGAAAGTGAAGACGGCGAGCACGTCGTCGCTCGAGGAGCTGATCAGCAAGATCCGCTCGATCGAAGGCGTCGACCGCACGGAGACGATGGTGGTGCTCTCCACCCATACGGAACGGACGCAGATTCCGATTCACTTCGATGCGACACTCGTTGCCAAGCGGCCGCGCCGCAACGGCGACAAGCGCGCAGTCCACCTCAAAGGAGTGTGAGGGATGAACGAGGTGCGGAGATTGACCAAGCAGGGGCTGTACGACCCACGTTTCGAGCACGACGCTTGTGGCGTCGCCTTCGTGGCCAACGTCAAGGGCGTCAAGTCGCACGACATCGTACAGAAGGGGCTGCAGGTGCTGCAGAACCTCACGCACCGCGGCGCCTGCGGCTGCGATCCGCTCACCGGTGACGGCGCCGGCATCCTCATGCAAGTGCCGCACGAGTTCCTCCACAAGGAATGCCGGGCGTTGCGCATCTCGCTCCCCGACCCCGGTGAGTATGGCGTCGGCATGGTCTTCCTGCCGCGCGACGTGGCGGAACGGAACGTCTGCGAAGAGCTCTTCGAGAAGGTCATACGCGAGGAAGGACAACGCTCGCTCGGCTGGCGTCGCGTCCCAACCGATCCCAGCACCTGCGGCGACCTGGCCCGCAAGCTCATGCCGGAGGTGCGCCAGATCTTCATCGCCCGTGGCAAAGGCGTCGACGATACCGAAGCGCTGGAGCGCAAGCTGTACGTCATCCGCAAGCGCGTCGAGCACAGCGTGGCGGCGGATCTGCGGGACTCCGAGTCGTTCTACATCTCGAGCTTGTCGGCCCGCACGATTTGCTACAAAGGTCTGCTGCTGCCCGAGCAGATTCCACAGTTCTACGCCGACCTGGTCGATCCGGCGATGACCACAGCGCTGGCGCTGGTGCATCAGCGCTTCAGCACCAACACCTTCCCGTCGTGGGACCGTGCCCATCCGTACCGCTTCCTGGCGCACAACGGCGAGATCAACACGCTGCGCGGCAACGAGAACTGGATGCATGCCCGCGAGAAGATGTTCTCCTCGCCGCTGTTCGGGGAGGACATCGCGAAGCTGCGGCCGATCATCGATGAAGCAGGCAGCGACTCCGGCAAGTTCGACAACGCGCTCGAGCTGCTGGTGCGCAGCGGCCGCACGCTGCCGCACGCCGTCATGATGATGATCCCCGAGGCCTGGCAGAAGCACGAGAGCATGAGCGAGACCAAGCGCGCCTTTTACGAGTACCACTCCTGCTTGATAGAGCCGTGGGACGGCCCAGCGTCGATCGCCTTCACCGATGGCCGGCTCATCGGCGCGGTGCTCGACCGCAACGGCTTGCGCCCGTCGCGCTACGTCGTGACCAAGGACGGCTTCGTGGTCATGGCCTCGGAGGTCGGCGTGCTCGACATCGCCCCGGACAACGTGCTGCACAAGGACCGCCTGCAGCCCGGCCGCATGTTCCTGGTCGACACCGAGCAGGGGCGCATCATCGGCGACGAGGAGATCAAGGAAGGCATGGCGGCACGCCAGCCGTACCGCCGGTGGCTGGACGAGAATCTCGTGCAGCTCAGCAAGCTCCCCGAGCCGAAGACGTTGCCGCCGACGTACGAGCCCGACACGCTGCTCACCCGCCAGCAGGTGCACGGCTACACCAGCGAAGACCTACGCATGCTGATGGCGCCCATGGCCATCAACGGCCAGGAGGCGGTCGGCTCGATGGGCACGGACACGCCGCTGGCGGTGCTCTCGGATCGCCCGCAGCTGCTGTTCAACTACTTCAAGCAGCTGTTCGCGCAGGTGACCAACCCGCCCATCGACCCGATCCGCGAGGACTTGGTGATGTCGGTGAAGGCCACCATCGGCTCGGAGCAGAACCTCTTCGAGGAAACCCCGCAGCACTGCCACCAGCTGGAGCTGGAGAACCCGGTCATCGGCAACGCCGAGCTGCAGAAGATCAAAGATGTCTCCGCCGGCAAGCTCCGCAGCGTCACCCTGCCCGCGCTCTTCAAGATCGCGGACGGCGGTGACGGCCTGCGCACCGCCCTTGACGAGCTGTGCCGGCAGGCCTCGGTGGCCATCGAGCAGGGCTACAGCATCATCGTGCTCTCCGACCGCGGACACGATGAGGAGCGCGGGCCCATCCCGAGCCTGCTGGCGACCGGTGCGGTGCACCATCACCTCATCCGCGAGGGAACGCGCACGCGCTGCGGCCTCGTCGTCGAGTCCGCGGAGCCGCGCGAGGTGCACCACTTCTCCCTGCTGATCGGCTACGGCGCCGGCGCCGTCAATCCGTACCTCGCCTGCGAGACCATCATCGACATGGTCAACGACGGCCGCCTGAAAGACACCGACGCCGACACCGCCGTCGAGCAGTACCTGAAGGCGGCCAACAAGGGCGTGCTCAAGGTGATGACGAAGATGGGCATCTCCACCGTGCAGAGCTACCGCGGCGCGCAGATCTTCGAGGCCGTCGGTCTCAACCACGACGTCATCGATCGCTACTTCACCTGGAGCGCATCGCGCATCGAAGGCGTCGGCCTCGACGTCATCGCCCGCGAGTGCGCCGAGCGCCATCATCACGCCTACGAGGTGTCGCCGGCGCTCGACGGCGATCTCGATCCCGGCGGCCAGTATCAGTGGCGCCGCCGCGGTGAGTTTCACATGTACAACCCCGAGACCGTCGCCAAGCTGCAGCACTCTTGCCGCTCCGGGAACTACAAGAAGTTCAAAGACTACTCGGCGCTGGTGAACGACCAGAACGAGAAGCTGTGCACCATCCGCGGACTGCTGAGGTTCAAAGCCGCTACACCGATTCCGATCGAGGAAGTCGAGCCGGCGACGGCGATCGTGAAACGTTTCAAGACCGGCGCGATGTCGCTCGGGTCGATCAGCCGCGAGGCCCACGAGAACCTGGCGATC
>CAZCGA010000106.1:0-8562 GCA_964498075.1 uncultured Binatia bacterium (SeqCode)
CCGACGAACACGCCGACGAACACGAACACGCCGACGAACACGCCGACGCGCACACCGACGCTCACGCCGACGAACACGAACACGCCGACGAACACGCCGACCCGCACGCCGACGCTCACCCCGACGATCACGAGGACGCCGACCAACACGCCGACGCGCACGAACACACCAACGCTGACACCGACGCGCACCCCGAGCCGGACGCCGTCGCAGACACCCACGAGGACGCAGGAGGTGACCGGCTGCTGCGAGATCCAGATCGGCCCGCAGACAGCGTGTGCGATGTACACCCCGGGACAGTGCACTGCAGTGCACGGGACGTTCTTCGCGGTCGGGACCTGCGACCCGGTCACGCACCGATGCGTGAACAACTTGTGAAGGCCGCCGCATATCGGGACACGGGCCGGTGCGGCGGGAACACCTGACGCGCTAGCGACAGAGTTCGCACAGACCGCAGAGCCGGGAGGGCATCAAGGCCTCCCGGCTCTGTCGTTTTCGGGGCCGCCGGCGCTCGCCCAAGGATGAGGATTGACAGGACTTGCAGGATCGGTAACACTCCCGATGCCCAAGGGCAAAACACAGAGGAGGACGACAATGCTCCGCAGCAACCTGTCCCCCATTTTCAAGGGACCTCGCCTGGTGATCGTGGCGGTGCTGGCCGCCGGCCTTGTGGCGCTCAGTCCGTGTTTCGCGGCCGCCACCATATTCACCGTCGATTCGACCGGCGACGATCCGGACAACGCGATCAACGGGATCTGCGACGATGGCGCCGGTAATTGCACGTTGCGCGCCGCGATTCAGGAGGCGAACGCCAACTCCCCGGCGAGCGACACCATCGAGTTCGACATTGCGCCCGGGGGCCATCAGATCATCAAACCGCTGTCGCCGCTGCCCGGGATCACCGATACGGTGATCATCGACGGCACGACGCAATCGGGGTGGGCGGACGGCGCGCCGGTGATCGAGATCACCGGGTTTATGGCGGGCTTTGCGGACGGCTTGGACATCTTCGCTGAGGACTGCACCGTGAAGGGGCTGGTGATCAATCGCTTCAAGGGCCCCGCACCGTCGGGGCCACCCAACACGCTGGCCGCGGGCTCAGGGATCGGCATCCTCCTGGCCACATACGGCAACGTCGTGACCGGCAACTTCATCGGCACGGATGTGACCGGCACCTTGGACCAAGGCAATGGCCTCGCCGGGGTGTTCGCGTATGAGAACAACACCATCGGCGGGCCCAACGGGTTTCGCCCCGGCAAGTCGTGTAAGGGAGACTGCAATCTCATCTCGGCCAACGGCAAAGCCGCCACGGGGTTCGACGTGCTCGTGAGCGGCGGCGTGGTCCTCCTTGGAGAGGCTGACCACGGTGGGGGGGGTGGTGGTGGGAACACCGTCCAGGGCAACATGATCGGAACAAACGTCAGCGGCACCGGTGCCCTAGGTAATGGGCTGCATGGCGTGAACATCGTCGGCTCCTCGGACAACCAGATCGGTGGCGGGGGCGTCGGCAACCTCATCTCGGGCAACTTGCACAGCGGGGTGTGGATCAGCGACTTCGTGACGGCGCAGCAGTGGATCTGCGACGTCGTGGCGGCGGAATTGAATGGGTTCGCTCTTCCGGTCATCAACAACCGGGTGCAAGGGAACTTCATCGGTACCGACACCGATGGTGACGATCCCCTACCGAATCACTCCGACGGTGTGACGATTGCCGGCGCCAGCGAAATCTGCACCCCGAACCCGGGGTGCGCGCCGGCCGTGCAGCACAACCTGGTTGGCGGAACACTCGAAGGTCTGGCCAATCTCATCGCCTTCAATGGCAACAACGGGGTGGCCGTCGTGTTCAACTCCCTGCCCTTCTTCACGATGAACACGGCGTCGGGAAGTGACACAACTGCGGGCTTGAATGGCGGCTTCCCGCCGCTGCTCAACCCGATCCTGGGGAACTCGATTCACACCAACACCGAGATGGGGATCGAGCTGCTGGGTGAGGGCGTGACGCCGAACGACGACATGGATCCGGACTTCGGCCCGAACCACCTGCAGAACTTCCCGCTGCTCACCTCAGCGGTGAGCAACGGTGGCACGCACATCATGGGCGGGCTGAACAGCACTCCGTTCACCGACTTCCGCATCGAGTTCTTCGCCAGCGAACGCTGCGATGACTACGGCAACGGCGAAGGCCGGCGCTTCCTCGGGTTCCTGCAGACGATGTCGGACGGCAATGGCGACGTGCCGCCGTTCGACTTCATGCCGTCGCCGCAGGTGCCGGTGGGCGAGCTGATCACGGCGACGGCGACCGGGATCATCAGCGGGACGGACGTGATCTCCGACACCTCGGAGTTCTCGCCCTGCGAGCCGGTGATCAGGGCGACGCCGACCGAGACACCGACGAACACGCCGACGGAGACGCCGACGGAGACGCCGACGCCCACCAAGACGCCGACGCCGACCAAGACGCCGACGAAGACGCCGACCAAGACGCCGACGAACACACCAACGAAGACCAACACGCCGACCCAGACCCCGACGCGGACGCCGACCAAGACGCCGACCCAGACACTGACGCCGTCGAGGACGCCGACGCGGACGGTGACGCGGACGCCGATCGCCGGGTGTTGTCAGCTGCGCATCGGCGGGCTGCCCAAGTGTGCGGTGTTCACGCCGGGCCAGTGCTTCGCCGCGGGCGGGACGTTCATCGCCCACGCGACGTGCAACGCGAGCACGGGCGTCTGCCAGGACATCTAGCCCGCCGACCGTTCAGCCCCTCGCCCCAGTGGGAGCACGCGCTCCCACTGGGGCGGCGAGTGGGTTCCTCCGTTGCTTTCCGCGGTGATTTGGCTTGACAGGTCGAGGCAAGTTGGAGCAGACTTGCGCCCGTACCGCTTGAAGTTCAACGAGCCACGCACAAGGAGGACGACGATGCTGCAGTCCGCGTTTCGTAACGTCACCAATCGACCCCGGTTGCTGTTGATAGCGATGCTGACCGCTGGCCTGGTGGCGGCGGCTCCCCGCTTTGCCGCCGCCGACTGCACGAACGCGGTGCTGGATGCCCCCGAGACCGATATCGATTGCGGCGGCGGAGCATGCTTCGCTTGCGCCAACGGGAAGACCTGCGCAGCCAACAGTGACTGCGCCAGCAACAACTGCGTGGGCACCGTGTGCACCGGGGTGTCGCGCACGCTCACCGTCAATACCAACGACGACAACGAGGACACCGCGTGCGACGCCAGCCACTGCAGCTTGCGCGAGGCGATCGACACGGCGAATGGCAACAGCGGTTTCCTGGATACCATCGAGTTCGACATTGCGCCCGGCGGCCATCAGGTCATCAAACCGCTGTCGCGGCTGCCTGTGGTGACCGATCAGGTGATCATCGACGGGACGACGCAATCGGGGTGGGCGGACGGCGCGCCGGTGATTGAGATCACCGGCTTCATGGCAGGGTTTGCAGACGGCTTAGACGTCTTCACCAACGACTGCACCATAAAGGGGCTGGTGATCAATCGCTTCAAGGGGCCTGCGCCGTTCATAATGGTCGATATCGCGTCGGTGGGCGCAGGGATTGGCATCCTCCTGTCCAGCAGCGGCAACACGATCACCGGCAACTTCATCGGCACCGATGTGACCGGCACGCTCGATCAAGGCAATGGGCTTGCCGGGGTGTTCGCCTACGAGAACAACACCATTGGCGGCCCCAACGGATGCATTCCCGCCGGCTCCTGCACAGGTGACTGCAACCTGATCTCCGCCAACGGCAAGGCGGCCACAGGCATGGACCTGCTGGTCAGCGGTGGTGTGGTCCTCATCGGAGAGGCCGACCACGGGGCCGGTGGTGGAGGTGGAAACACCGTACAGGGGAACATGATCGGCACGAACGTCAGCGGCATCGGTGCGCTGGGCAACGGCCTGCATGGCGTAAACATCATCGGCTCCTCGGACAACCAGATCGGCGGGCCGCACCGGGGCGAGGGCAATCTCATCTCGGGTAACCTGCACAGCGGGGTGTGGATCAGCGACTTCGCTCCGCTCGTGTACCTGAGCTTTGCGATTCCCGCCAATGACAACCGGGTGCAAGGCAACTACATCGGCACCGACACCAACGGTACAGGTCCGTTGCCCAACCACTCCGACGGCGTCACCATCGCCGGCAGCGCCGGTGATTGCTTCAAATACCCGGGGGCATGCCCATTCTCGTTTGTCATGCACAACCTCGTCGGTGGGACGGGGGAGGGTGACGCCAATCTCATTGCCTACAACGGCAACAACGGTGTGGCGGTGCTGTTCAACGGCTCCTTCGGAGCGGAGGGAACCGAGGTCACCGACGCGGTCCTCTTCGGCTTCCCGCCGCTGCTCAACCCGATCCTGACGAACTCGATTCACTCCAACACCGAGATGGGCATCGAGCTGCTCGGGGAAGGCGTGACACCGAACGACAACGAGGACAAGGACTTCGGGCCGAACCATCTGCAGAACTTCCCGCTGCTGACGATGGCCGTCAGCAACGGCGGCACGCACATCATGGGCGGGCTGAACAGTACTCCGCTCACCGACTTCCGCATCGAGTTCTTCGCCAACGACGTCTGCGATGACTACGGCAACGGCGAAGGCCGGCGCTTCCTCGGGTTCCTGCAGACGACGTCGGACGGCAATGGCGACGTGCCGCCGTTCGACTTCATGCCGTCGCCGCAGGTACCAGTGGGCTTGCTGATCACCGCGACGGCGACCGGGATCATCAGCGGCACGGACGTGATCTCCGACACCTCGGAGTTCTCGCCCTGCCAGCCGGTGATCATGGCGACGCCGACCGAGACGCCGACGAACACGCCGACGGAGACACCGACGGAGACGCCGACGCCGACCGACACACCGACCAAGACGCCGACCAAGACGCCAACGAACACGCCAACGAAGACCAACACGCCGACCAAGACGCCGACGAGGACGCCAACGCGGACACCGACGAAAACCAACACACCGACGCTGACCCCAACGAAGACGCCGACGCGCACGCCGACGCAGACGCCGACGGAAACGAACACGCCGACGCGGACGGCGACGCGGACCCCGGTGGCCGGGTGCTGTCAGCTGCGCATCGGCGGCCTGCCGAAGTGTGCGGTGTTCACGCCGGGGCAGTGCTTCGCCGCGGGCGGGACGTTTATCACCCACGCGACGTGTAACGCGAGCACGGGCGTCTGCCAGGACATCTAGCCCGCCGATCGTTTAGCCCCTCGCCCCAGTGGGAGTACGCGCTCCCACTGGGGCGGCGAGTGTGGCGCGGGTGGAATGCGCCTGCGTTGACTTCCCTCGTTCCGCGGGCTCATAATCGCGCCGCTGAATCCGAAACCTGAGAAGCACGTCCCACCGCCGCCGCTCATTCACCACGGGGTCCTCGGGGTGGCTTGCGGCAAGGGCTTGATTCGCCGCGCGCACAGCTGATAATCGACCTTGTAGCTCCATGAAAGCGTGAGAACAGAGGGGACGCCAATGCGACCGAGTGATGCAGATTTCCGTGCCGCACTCCGCGGTCACGGCGGCCGAATCGAGGCCTATCGTCAGGGCGGGATGACGGACAACGAGTTCCGGCCGGTCCGCCTCGGGTACGGCCTCTACTACCAGCTCGACCACACCAGCCACATGCAGCGCATCAAGCTGCCCGGAGGGCTGTTGACCGCCGACCAGTGCGACGTGCTCGCCGCCATCGCCGACGACGACGCGCGTGGAGTGATCCACGTGACCACCCGCCAGGACGTCCAGATGCATTGGATCGACCTGGCCCGCGTCATGGAAATTTACGAGCGCTTGCACGCCGTCGGCATCACCACGCGGGGCGCGTGCGCCGATAGCGTGCGCAACGTCACCGGATGCATCCACGCCGGGACCTGGCCGGGAGAGCCGTTCGACGTGACCCCGTACGTCCTCGCCGTCAACGAGTACTTCCTCTTCCACCCGTTGAACCTCACCTTGCCGCGCAAGTTCAAGATCGCATTCTCCGGCTGTGCCGCCGACTGCGCCCAGGCCCCGGTGAACGACATCGGCTACTTCCCGCGGACGCGCGCAGGCCAGGCCGGATTCGCCATCCATGCCGGCGGCGGTCTCGGTTCGCAGCCGTTCCTGGCACGCCCGATCCGCGAGTTCGTTCCGGTCGAGGACACGTTGATCATTGCAGAGGCCATCATCCGGCTGCAGCATCGCAGCGGTGAGCGCAAGAACCGCAAGAAGGCGCGGATGAAATACCTGTTCCAGCGTGTTGGAGCGGAGCGCTTCGTTGCCGAGGTCGATCAGCTGTTCGCACAGATCGAGGCGGACCAGGGGGCGGCGCTTCGCGCCGAGCTGGCAGAGATGGTCGCCGGATTCCGTCCGAGCGCGCCGCGTCACGCGCCCTCTGCATTGCTCATGAACGGCGACGCCAAGTTTGCCCGCTGGGCGCGCACCAACACGTATGCCCAGAAGCAAGCCGGGTTTTACGGGGCAACTGTGCAACTCCCGCTAGGCGACATCACCAGCGCACAGCTGCGCACCGTTGCGGTCCTGGCGCGTGAGCTGGGCGCCGGCGAGCTGCGTACCACCAACGATCAGAACCTGATGATTCCGTGGATTCCCGGAGGGCGTTTGCCGGAGCTCTACCGCCGCCTCTGTGATCTCACGCTGGGCGATGCCGACGCCCTGCACATCACCGACGTCACGTCCTGCCCCGGAGCCGACTACTGCAGCCTTGCGGTGAGCCGTTCACTGGGAGTGGCTGCGGCGATTCGCACCCATCTGCTGGCGACCAACGGGCAGGTGGAAGACTTGGGCGTGTTTCGCATCAAGATCAGCGGCTGCCCCAACTCCTGTGGCCAGCACCATGTCGGCGACATCGGGCTCACCGGCCTTTCGCTCAAGGGCGACGACGGACAAGATCACCCGCACTACTCGATTCTGGTGGGTGGTCGCGTCGGCGCGGACACCGCGGCGATCGGGCGGCGCGTGTCCGGCCGTTTCCCCGAGGACGAGGTTCCGAGCGTCGTGGCGGCGTTGGCCGAGTGTTACCGGCGCGAGCGGCAGCCAGGGGAGCACTTCGGAGACTTCGTCGTCCGGGTCGGAATCGACCGGCTGACCGAGGTAGCGCGCGGCGCGGCCGCCGTCGTGCACTGACGTGTCCTGTCATGAGTGACGACGACAGCGCACCGGAGACGGCGGAGACCGCTGACAAGTTCTATCGTGGCACGGTTGAGAGGCTGCAGCGCGGTTCCCAGCGCGGTATCATCCGGAGCCACAGCGGTCGCGAGATCCCCTTCGTGTTCATGCACGTCTCGATGGTGGGGCCACATCGGCGCTTCGACGACCTGCGTCCCGGACTCGAGGTTGGTTACGACGTCAGCTGGACATCCAATGGCCTCCGCGTCAGCGTGATTCGCATCCCCGACTGAGCCGGCCCGCGCCGCAGCAGTGCCGATCAGAGCGGCAAGGAGGTGCGGAACAGGATGAACCGCGACATGAATTCGCCGACCAGCACCGACAAGATCGCGATGTAGAAGAGACCCGTGGCGGCCATGGTCTGCGGGATCTGCAGGGTCTTCCAAATCATCCAAGCGAGCCCCGCCGCGGCGATCGGACTCAACAGCAGCCGTACCGTCAGCAGCGAAGCGTGGTTGCGGAAGAGCTGGGCCAGCTCGGCTGTGCTCGCGGTGGCTCCGAGCAGCTGCAGGATGCCGCTGTTCAGGAGCAACAGTGCCGCCTGCAACACCAGCATCGCGGCGAAGAAGCGAAACACGCGTCGGAACGGCTCGATCGACAGACTGCGATCGATCAAATACCAGTGGCCCAACAGCATGCCGGTCACCACCGACCCGAGCAACAGCGCCGAAACCAAGAAGCTCAACGGGTAGACAAACGTCTCGACCGAGAGGAGCGGGCTGAGGCGAAACGACTGCGCGTTGATCGTGAGGGCAAGCAGCCCGCACATCCACGCCGCCGCATACGTGCGGGCGCGCAAGCGGAAGCGGTCACCCCACAGGCTGCGCAGATACACCGCGCTGGCGACCAGCGAGCCGCTCCACAGCCCCAGCTCGATGAGTGAGCCCACCCTGGATCCCGATCCGTCCGACGCTTGCAGCGCCAGCGTCAGCCGTCCGGCGAGTGCCAAGACGCCGGCGCCCACATAGACGGCGGCGCTCGACTTGTAGAATCCACGCTCGATCTCGTGGAACGGCGGGACGCTCAAGGCCAGCAGGCCGCCGACGTACAGTTGCGCAAACACCAGCAGGAAACAGCGGGCAAAGACGTCCATCGGCGTGTAGCCTATAGAGAACCCCTCGGGTCAACTCAAGGAGGCCCGCGGCGACGGGCCGCAAGGTACGCTAGGTCGGCGATGCGGCCGCCCGCCCTGCGAGCCGCTGCCGGTGCCAGGAACGGATCAGCCCGGCCGCGGTGCAGAACAGGCCGAGGAGGACGAGCAATCGCCCGCCGCTTTGCACGACCTGGTAGAAGTCGAGCTTGGCGGTCACCGACGTGTGCGCATCGCTGCCGCGCTGCAACGGGCTCAACAGTGTGGCGGTGGTGTGCCCGCTGAGCTCCGGG
>CAZCGA010000106.1:8572-23156 GCA_964498075.1 uncultured Binatia bacterium (SeqCode)
TTCGAAATCTTCGGCGAGAGCGGGAATCTTCCCAGCCGCGAGGATCTCGACGTACTCGACGCTCTTGTCCTTCCCCGTGTACCAATTGCCGAACCCAAGCAGTACCAAGAACAGCCCGATGGGCAGCAGCGGGGTACGCCATGCTCGCATGCCTCCCCGCTAGCATGCACAGCCTGGCCAGTGCAACGTTGCGCCAACGCGGGGGCTGGGTTATAGGCGAGGAAGGCACGAGCTCTGGAAGGGGGGAAGCGAACCCACACGCGACATCCCCCATGATCACGAGAATGGATCCCACAACCGATGACCCCGACTGAGCTGGCCACCCGCATGCTAGCGGGGAACCGATTCGCGCTCGCCAAGCTGATGACGTTGGTCGAGAACCAGCATCCCGCAACCGTGACGGTGCTGAGCCTCATCCACGACCGCTGCGGGCGGGCGTATACGATCGGCATCACCGGCCCGCCGGGGGCGGGGAAGTCGACACTCGTCGACCGTCTGGTCGGTCAACTGCGCGAGCGGGGACACAGCGTCGGCATCATCGCCGTTGACCCGTCGAGCCCGTTTTCAGGCGGAGCGGTCCTGGGCGACCGCATCCGCATGCAGAGTCACTACCTCGATGAGCAGGTGTTCATTCGCAGCCTGAGCACCCGCGGCAGCCATGGCGGACTGGCGCGCGCGACGCGCAACGTGGCGCAGCTTCTCGACGCCTTCGGCAAGGACTTCATCATCATCGAGACCGTCGGCGTGGGGCAGACGGAGCTGGACGTCATGCGCGTGGCGGACACCACGCTCGTCGTGTTGGTGCCGGAAGCCGGTGACACCGTGCAGACCATGAAGGCGGGACTGTTGGAGATCGCCGACGTGTTCGTGGTCAACAAGGCAGACCGCGAAGGGGCGCTGCGCATCAAGACCGAGCTCGAGATGATGTTGCAGATGCGCCCAGCCGGCGAGTGGCAGGTGCCGGTCTTGTTGACCGAAGCTACGACGGGGCAGGGGACGCAGGAGTTGCTGGATGCCGTCACTCACCATCGCGAGTTTTGGCGCAGCAGCGGCAGAAGCGAGGCCCACAGCGCGGCGGCGCGACGCGAGGAGTTCATCGCCGTGCTGCGTGAGGAGATCATCCGTCGGGTCGAAGCGGGGTTGGACAACGGCCATTTCGGCACGCTCCTGCAGCAGATCAAACATGGTGAGATCGATCCGTACCGCGCCGCAATCCAGGTCATCGAGGATGAGCACAGTCTCCGCGCACTGCTGGGTCGGCTGCCCGCGCGTGCGCCGCACCGTGAATAAGCGCACCACGGACTTTCATCGTCGGCGACGTGAGGTAGGACACTGCTCCAGCTGGTTTCCCTAGGGAGGAGCGCCGCCAGCCCGCGCCCGTTGCTGGTTGCATTGCTGCTTGTCGTTGTGGCGCTGTGTGACCTCGAGCCGGCGACCGCCCAGGACCGCTTTCCGATGCGTGCCGCAGTGTCCTCTCGGGCAACGGCGTCCAGCCGGCTCAGACGCGCCGACCCGCGTGAAACGCTCGCCATGACGATCACCCTGCAGCTCCGTCATCGTGAGGAGCTCGACGCCGTGATCGCGGCGCAGCACCGAGCGGGCGCACCGGAGTATCGTCGTTGGTTGACCCCGCAGGAGTTCACCGAACGCTTCGCGCCCGCCGCGGCCGACTCCGAGTCGCTGCGGGGCTGGCTGGAGCGAGAGGGCTTCAACGTGAGCCCGTCGCCGAGTCGACTGCGCATCGAGTTCTCGGGAACCGTGGCGACGGTCGAGCGCGCCTTCGGCGTGCGCATGAACCACTACCGCTTTCGCGAGCGCAGCGTGATCGCGAATGAGAGCGCGCCGCTGCTGCCGATGCAGTTCGCCGCGTCGGTGGCGTTCGTCCGGCTCCATACGTTTCCGCTGGCCAGGCCGGTCGTCCGTCTGCCGGATGCAAACGGGACGAGCGACGTGATGGCGCCGCAGGACATGTATACGGCCTACAACCTAAAGCCGGTGTTCGAGCGCGGCATCAACGGCTCGAGCTCCACGATCGCGGTTGTTGCCCGCTCCGACTTCAACCTCAGCGACGTGAGCCAGTTTCAGCAGCAGTTCCTCGCGGCAACGCGCGAGCCGGAGAGGGTGTTTCCCACCGGAAACCCGGGTGTGGGCGCCCCGGCAGGCGTCTGCCAGGGCATTTCGGATCGCCGCAAGCGCCAAGAGTGCATGCAGGGCGAGGAGCTCGAGGTGGTGCTCGACGCCGAGTGGGCCGGGGCGATGGCGCCCGGCGCATCCGTCCTGGTCGACATCTCCGACACCGACATCGATGCGAGCCTGGCGGACATCGTCAACAACCATCCGGAAGCCAAGCTGATCACCATCAGCTTCAGCGCCTGCGAGCGGCTGGACATCGCAGATCGGGAGGTCTTCGGTCCAATGTACGCCCAGGCCGCGGCGCAAGGCCAAACAGTCATGGTGGCCTCCGGTGATGGCGGCGCGGATGAGTGCCAGGACGGTAGGGGTCGAGGTGTGAACATCCTGGCGAGCGACGCCAACGTCACCGCAGTTGGCGGGACGACCCTCGATCCGGGGTTCGACGGCGACGGCAATGCGACCCGATACGTCAGCGAGATGGTGTGGAACGATATCGGCGGCGCCACCGGGGGTGGCCGGAGCACGTTGGTCCAGAAACCGGCCTATCAGATGATCTCGGGTGTGCCGGCGGACGGATTCCGCGACGTTCCGGATGTGGCGTTGCTCGCCAGCGCGCGGAGCCCGGGCTATGCCATCGTCCTTCGCGGCGGTACGGTCGGCGTTGGGGGCACGAGCGCGTCGGCGCCCAGCTGGGCCGGCATCGCCGCATTGCTCAACCAGGCTGCGGGGGCTGACGGGCTGGGTGTCCTCAACATCGCGTTGTACGGGCTCGGAGAACAGCAGTATCTGCGTGGCGGGCGCGCGGTCTTCCACGATGTCACCGCAGGCGACAACACCGTCAACGGAGTCGGCGGCTTCAGCGCTGGACCGGGCTACGACTTGGTGACGGGGCTGGGCACCCCCGATGTGGACCGCCTGACACGCGCGTTCGCAGTGCCGTGTCCGGGTGATTGCGACCATGACGGAAAGGTGACCACGCAGGAGGTGCTCACCGGCCTCCACATCTCCCTGGGTACGCTGCCGCTGGCGCAGTGCGAGGCGGCGGACCTGAACGGCGATGGTTTCGTCAGCGTCGACGAGCTGGTTGAAGCAACGAAGCGCGCGGCAGACGGCTGCTAGCCGCAACTTGGAGTGCGACGCTCTTGCGCTCCGCGTCTGCGCTGGCGATCCCTTGCTCCCAGCGCTCGTGCTGCTGGCGACCTTGACGGATCCAGGACTCCTTGACCTTGTACGCGTACCGACGTGTCGGCTTCAGCGGTTGCGCCGAAGGACGCAGGACGCGACGCCGGATGTAACCGGCATCGAGGCCCAACGCGTCGCAGATGTTGATGAACGAGAACGGGCTGGAATGGTCCTCGGCCTGCAGCCAAGCCCGTTCGCGCAACCAGGCGCGATACACCTTGATGTGCGGTGTGGCTTGCTGCACCGGGCGCAGCGCCCGGATCGCATCGATCAGCACCGCCAACATCAGCCGGCGTTCCCCGTCGTCCGGTAGTGCGTCGAGAAATCGGATCCCGATCCCTTCGCTTCGTGCCACGATGTCCCCCGTTTACGAGGTACAAGATACGGTGAAGAGCACGAAGCGGACAATCGCGTTGATTGGGCATTTGCCGGCGAATCACAGGTGACCGGTCACCCGGTAAGCAGGGAGGATGGTAGAAGGAAAGGGAGGATCAGCTGACGATGCCGTGGCGGACGGCGTAGCGAACCAGGTCGGCCGTGGAGTGCAGATCAAGCTTGTCGATGATGTGCTTGCGGTGCGTTTCAACCGTGTTGATACTGACGCCCAGTTCTTCGGCGACCTCCCGATTCGTCCGTCCCGCGCAGATCAGCATCAAGACCTCGCGTTCCCGAGGGCTCAACACGTCCGGCGAGCAGCGGCCGCCGTTTGAAGACGGGCTGCCGAGGGTGCTGCTGAAGTAGGTCTCGCCCCGGCGGACGGCCAGCACCGCGGTCACCAGATCCTGGTCGTCGGCATCCTTGAGCAAGTAGCCTTTCGCGCCTGCGGCCATGCTTTGCACGACATATTGCTCGTCGGCGTGCATCGAGAGCATCAGGACCTGCGCCGCCGGAACCGTCGCTGCGATCTGCCGGGTGGCTTCGATCCCGTTCAGACCGGGGAGGCTCACGTCCATGAGCACGACATCAGGCAGGAGGCGGGTGGCGGCGTCCACAGCGTTGTTGCCGTCGCCCACTTCGCCCACAATCTCAATGTCTTCGGTCGATTCGAGGATCTTCCGCAGGCCCCGCCGCACCACGGTGTGGTCATCGACTAACAACACGCGAACCTTCTGCATGACCGCTCTTCTCGCACGGGCAGAATACGGGTCACCGGGGAGGGGCGACAATACCCTGGACTGGTGATTTGAGGGACCGAAAGGGGGGAGGGCGGTGTCTACTGCACGATCCCCTTGCGGACCGCAAACCGGACGACGGCGGCGGTGTTGTGCAGGTCCAGCTTTTCCATGATGTGCTTGCGGTGGCTTTCCGCGGTGCTGACGGCGACGTTGAGCATCTGCGCCACCTCCTTGTTGCTCTTGCCTTCGGCAATCAGCTGCAACACCTCGCGCTCACGATCCGAGAGCACCTGCAGCTCGTCGGGCGGTGCGGCCTCCTTGTGGAGGTACCCTTCGAGCACGACCTTCGACACCGCCGGGCTGAAGTACGAGCCGCCCGCGGCCACGGCGCTGATCGCCTTCGAGAGATCCTGTTCGTCCGCGTCCTTCAACAGATACCCCTTTGCGCCGGCCTTCAAGCTCTCACGGATGTAGGCGGTATCGGTATGCATCGAGAGAATCAGCACGTGCGTGTCGGGCGCCAGCTTCGAGAGCTGGCGGGTTACCTCGACTCCGTTCAGCCCCGGCAGGCTGATGTCGATGATGGCCACATTCGGCGCCAGTCGTTGCGTGGCATCGACCGCCGCCCGGCCGTCTCCCACCTCGCTCACGATCTCCAGTTCCGGGTCCGCCTCGAGGATCTTGCGCAAGCCGCGGCGGACGACCGTGTGATCCTCAGCCAACAAGACGCGAATCTTCTTCATGCTCCTCCTCCGGCTCCTCTGCGGGTTCGGCGGGCGAAAGTGTCAGCTCGATGCGCGTGCCGCCGCCGACGTGCGATTCGATGGTGAGCCGGCCGCCGTATGTGGCCGCCCGTTCACGCATCCCGATCAGCCCCATGCCGCGATCCGACGGTGGGTTTTCCAGGAACCTCGGGGCATCGAATCCGCAGCCGTCGTCGGAGATCTGCAACGTCACCGTGTTGCTGTCGGTCTGTAAGCGTACGTGCACGCGCTGCGCATTGGCGTGGCGGGCAACGTTCGTCAGCGCCTCCTGCAACACGCGGTACAGCGTGACCTCGATCGGCCGCGGCAAACGCGTGTCCGGTATCGGAGCGTCGAGCGTAATGAGAATCCGCGTGCGCTCACCGAAGTTGGTGATGTAAGACTGCATCGCCGGCACCAACCCCAAGTCGTCGAGCACCGCCGGGCGCAGCAGTTGCGACAGGTTGCGAACGCTTTGCAGCACGCCGCCGATCTGGTCGCGCACTTCACGGACGTGCGGGCGGACGGGACTGTCGGTCTCCAGAGTCCGATCGATCAGCCCCAGGTCCATCCTGACCGCAGTCAGCGCCTGTCCGAGGTCGTCGTGCAGCTCACGGGCCAGCCGGCGCATCGTGTTCTCGCCGACTTGCATCATCTTCCGCGACAGGCTGCGCAGGGCGTGTTGATGCCGGACTGATTCTTGATAGAGCGCATCTTTCTCTCGGGCGACGACGGCCAGGCGATTCTCTCGATCCTGCAAGATGCGGAAGAACCGCAAGCTACCGCCGACCAAAATGCCGAAAGTCAACCCCTCAAACGCCAGCGCCAGCCGCGCGCGAACCAGGAGTGGCACCTGGTCGATGCTGTCCGCCGGGCTAAAACCGCCGCGTTCGAGGAGCACCAACCCGGCGGCCGTCACCGCCGTCGCAGCCAAGCTCTGCAGGCCGACGTCGGCTCCGTAGATTAGTCCGTAGCCGCCGATCTTCACGACGAAGACCGGCAGCAGCGGGCTGTAGATGCCGCCGGACCAATGGGCCGCGGCCGCCATCGGCAGCAGGTTGACGATGATATCCAGCCACACCAGGCTGGGCGTCAGCGCCTCACGCCGGTGCGCCACGAACAAGGCCAGATTCGCTAGCCCATAGACGATGAAGTTGAGGTGCACGACCCAGACCGGAAGGGTCGCCTGGATGAAGAAGCCGTAGATGATCACCCAGCACGCCAGCCCCTGGAGCCACCGCAAAAGCAGCACGGCGATGGCCGCCGCCTGTATGCGGCGGTGCTGAATCTGCGCCCGGAAGGCAATCTGTACCACACGCGACCACATTGGAGCGCCCCCGAACCAAGTGCGGTGCAACTGAACGCTTCCTTATAGATCGAAAGCCAGCGGATTGAAAAGCGCAAAATCCCCTGTCGCGCCGAGGGCTGCGAGCGCCCGATCCGGGCGACCGCTCAAACCGACTCGAGGAAGGCGATCTTGTCGCCCAGATGCGCCAGCAGCGGCTCCGGTGTCGCCGCACGACCGGTTGCGGCGGCAATCAGCTCCGGCGCCCGGAAGGTCTGACCGTGCCGGTGTATCTTGTCGCGCAACCAACCGAGCAGCAGACCGAAGCCACCTTCCGCCAACAAGCCGTCCAGCGGTCCCAACGCCGACTCGGCCGCCCGCGTGAGCTGCGCCGCATAGATGTTCCCCAGCGTGTAGGTGGGGAAGTAACCGATCGCGCCGCTGTACCAGTGTACGTCCTGCAGGACGCCGTCGCGGTCGCTCTGCGGTACGACCCCCAGATAGTGCTCCATCCTCTGCCGCCAGGCGTCCGGAAGGTCGCCGACGCTGAGGCTGCCGTCGACCAGCGCGCGCTCGAGCTCGAAGCGCAAGATGATGTGCAGGTTATAGCTGATCTCATCCGCCTCGGTGCGAATCAGCGACGGCCGCGCCTCATTGGCGGCCAAGAGCACGGCGCGAGACGAGACGCCGGCGAGAGCCGGAAACATGGCCCGCGCAGCGGGCAGTAGCTGGCGCCAAAACCCCTCCGACCGCCCCACTTGATTCTCCCACAGCCGCGATTGAGACTCGTGAACACCCAGCGAGCATGCCGTGCCGCGTGGCGTGCCCCACGCAGTCGGTTCCAGCCCCTGCTCATACAGCCCATGCCCGGCCTCGTGGATGGTGGAGTACAGCGCGTAGCGTAGATCGCGCTCGTTGTAGCGCGTGGTGATCCGCACGTCGTCGCCGACGCTCGTGGTGAACGGGTGTACCGCCTCGTCGAGCCGACCCTTGTCGAAGCTGAAGCCGAGACGTTCCGCAACCGCACGGCTGAAGCGACGCTGTACGTCGACCGGGAAATGCCCGCACAAGGCGGGCGCCGGCAGCGGCTGCGCCGCCAGTCGCGCCTTCAGGCGTTCCATCAGTGGCAGCAGCCCGTCGCGCAGCTCGCGGAAGGTCGGTTCGAGGAGCGCGGTTGACGCCCCCGGTTCGTAGCCTTCGAGCAAGACGTCGTAGGCGTCGCGTGACGCGTCGATGGCTGCAGCCACCCGGCGTTCGAGGTCGACGATGCGCTGCAGATACGGGGCGACGGCGGCGAAGTCGCTCGCCTGCCGCGCGCTGATCCACACGGCGCGCGCCTGCGCGTGCAGGATGGACCGTTCACGGACCAGTGCGGTCTCCAGTGCGCGCTTGCGGTCGAGATGCCACTTGGTCTCACGGACATCGACGGCTTGGCCGGGTTCCAGACGTGAAAGGTCGGCGGCAAGCTCGTCGACCAGTCCGAGGAAACCCGGATCGGTCCGCCGCTGGTGCAGCAGGGCCGCCAACGTGCCGATCTGCCGGGCGCGGCAGTCGACGACGCCCGCAGGCATGTAGGTCTCCTGATCCCACTCGAGCAGGTGCAGTGATGCGGCGAGATCCGCCTGCAGGCGCAGCTCGTCAACCAGCCGCCGATACGCGTCGCTGCGGTTCACGGACTACAAGGCCTCGACCGCCGCGGCCAGGTATGCGGTCGCCTGATGCAATCCGGCGATGCTCTTGGCGTCCAGGATCTCGCCGCGGTGAATCATGGCGACGGCCGCCGCCAGCGGCATCCGGCTCACGGTCAAGACCTCGTCGTCGTCGAGCTGCTGCGGCGCGGACGTGAGATGGCGCGCGAGAAACAGGTGAATGCGTTCATCGCAGAAGCCGGGAGCGGTCAGGATGCTACCCAGCGGGACCAGCTCACCCGCCACCAGCCCGACCTCTTCGCGCAGCTCGCGCGCCGCGCAGCGGATCGGCTCCTCGCCCGGGTCGAGCTTGCCCGCCGGTATCTCCCAGATGTACCCGCCGGCGGCGTGACGGTACTGCCGGATCAGCGTGACGCTGCCATCGCTGTCGACCGCGACGACGGCTGCAGCGCCGGGATGTCGGATCACCTCGAGCGTTACCGTCACCTGGTTCGGAAGGGTGACCTCTTCCAAGCGCAGATCGACGATTCGGCCCTTGTAAATGTGCTGTGTCACGCCCACGCTACGGCGACGTAGCATGCCAGCGGCTTGGGTACCAGAAGCGTGAAGCGCTTCACGCGCGGAACCGATCGATTCAAGAACAATTCACAGCAGCGCGAAGAGCAGGAGCACGAGCACTTCCATGCCTCGGGCGCTCGCCGAGAGGAACGCCCAGGTGACGCCGCCCACCCAACGGTGGGCCAGCAGCCGCACTGCCAGGGTCGCCGCGGACACGCTGACGACCACGAGAATGCCGATCGCGTCCGCAAGGGCGAGCAGCAACGCAAAACTGAACACGCTGGTCAGCGCAAACTCGCGAAAGGTGATGGACGGGTTGAATTTTCGCATCGGAGCGCCCGCGTCACGTTCCCCCGTCGCCAGCACCACCATGCACCACCGAGCCAGCATCGGGGCAAAGAGCAGCGCCGCAGGCCGGGCGCGGGCCGCTGCAGTCAGACAGACGATCTTCGCCAGCGGCGCGGCCACCCACGCGGCTCGGCCGGCAAGCGTCGAAAGGCGCTCCCTGTTCCATCCGAGCACCTCCCACGTCGCGACCAGGACGGTGGCGACCATCCAAGGATGGAGTCGCCCGGTCATCAGCCAGTTCAGTCCCGCCAGCACCGCTCCATGGAGCAGCCCGACGAGCGGGAAGAAGAGCGTTGCGCGTGCGAACGCCTCGCTCCGCACGTCCGGCCGCGGCAGCGGGAGTGCGGTCAGCAGGCCGATTGCTGCCAGCAGGTCGCGCGGCCGCGGGCTGTCCGCGCTTCGATGTGGCTCACCGTACTCGGTCATCAATGCCGGTGTCGTACTCCATTTCACACGCCCAGACCATTGATGCTATCTGGCGGTACGGGAGGACGATCGAGTGACGCAACCTGCGGGAGCGTTGAACGGCAAGACCTGCATGATTACTGGAGCCAGCTCCGGCATCGGTCGAGCGACAGCAACGGCGCTGGCAAGGATGGGCGCCCGGCTGTTGCTGGTCTGCCGCGACCGCAACCGCGGCGAGGACATGATCACCGAGATCCGGCAGAAGACGGGTAGTCGCGCCGTCGAAATGCTGCTGGCCGACCTCTCCTCGCAGCAATCCGTTCGGCAGCTGGCGGCCGAGTTCCTGGCGACGCAGCAGCCGCTGCACGTGCTGGTGAACAACGCCGGCCTCGTCAACACGCGTCGCGAGCTCACCGCCGATGGCATCGAGGCGGTCTTCGCCGTCAACCATCTGGCCTACTTCCTCCTCACTCAGCTGCTACTCGACCGGCTCAAGGCGAGCGCCCCGGCGCGCATCGTCAACGTCGCCTCCGACGCACACCGCTTCGGAACGATGAACTTCGACGATCTCGGCGGTGAGGGCAGCTATCGCACGATGCGCATCTACGGCCAATCGAAGCTGGCAAACATCCTCTTCACGTACGAGCTGGCGCGCCGACTCGAAGGCACGTCCGTGACCGTCAACTGCCTGCATCCTGGCGCCGTGGCCACCGGGCTCGGGAAGAACAACGGCTCGTGGGCCCGAGGATTGATCGGACTGCTGCGCCCATTCTTCCGCACACCCGAGTCGGGCGCGGCCACCTCCATCTATCTGGCGTCGTCGCCGGACGTCGAGGGCGTCAGCGGCAAGTACTTCAGCAACTGTCGGGACGCGCGCTCTTCGGACGCGTCGTACGATCGCGCCACGGCGCGGCGGCTGTGGGAGATCAGCGTGCAAATGACGGGGATCGCCGTGGCGTGATGCGCGGAGTCACCAGGGTGAAGGGAGCGCCGACGCTGCAGGCGGCGGATACCGCCGATTCGCCGAGCGCCGCGGCGATACGATCACGCACCGCCGCCGTCAGCACCTCGACGGGCGTCTCGGCAAAGCTGGCATGCGGAATTTCGTCGAGGATGCGGATGTGAATGGCGTGGCGTCCGCGCAGCACGAAGCCGCGCTTGGGCAGCGCTTGCGCCGTCCCTTGCACGACGATCGGCAGCAGCGGTGCGCCGGTGCGCTGTGCCAAGGTGAAGGCGCCGTCCTTGAACGTGCGCAGCCGACCGTCCGGCGAGCGCGTCCCTTCCGGAAACATCATGATCGAGCTGCCGTTGCCAATCGTCTGCTCGCACGCGCGCATCATCTGCTCGACGCTCTGGCGGTTGCCGCGACGCAGCTTGATGTAGCGGTTCAGCGACATGTTCCAACCGACGCAGGGCACGCGGAAGTTCTCGATCTTCGACACCCACTTGAAATGGACGAACAGACGAAACAGCACGAGGATGTCGAGCAGGGATTGGTGATTGGCCACCATGACATAGGCGATGCCCGAACGGATGTTCTCACGCCCCTCCACCCGCACGCGCCACGCCGGGTTGAGCCACGTGTAGAGCGAAGCCCAGAAACACGTGAACTGGTGCAGTAGAGCCAAGCGCCGGTCGAACACCACCGTGACCGACCAGATCAAGACGGCGATCGGAAACAGCAGCATCGAGCTGGCGACGATGAAGGCCCAGAACAGCAGCGACAGCACACGGGAAAGCACGTGCAGTGCTTCTAGCACGCCTGCCCGTCCAATCAATCGGGGCCAGGTCTCCTGATGTCGCAGCTGCAACCCATCTCGCCGGACCACCCGTATTGTGTGTACTGCCACGCGCCGGCGGCCGGGCCCTGCGCCGTCTGTGGCGCATGGTGTTGCGGCGACTGTGTCGAGCTGGTGATGGGGCTGACCGTGCGTCGCGCCGTTTGCCGATCCTGTATGAAGCACGGCCACCGGCCCGCGGGCGCCCGAGCGCTGCGCTGGTTGGTCGCTGCAGCGGTGGTGCTGGTTGCTGCGGTCGTGGTCGTTCTGCTCGCGCTCCGCTGATTGCGTACAGTCGGTGCGCGCTCGTGCGCGGGCTACAGCTGGTGTACCGGACCTATGCGCGGCGCGGCTGATTGGCGAACCAGAACCGACGGTGTCCCGACACTCGTCAGCCACAGTTGGTGTACGGCGCGCGTCGCGCCAACGTGCAGCAGCCGGCGCGCGGCGGCGGTATCCGGGAAGCTCGTGGTGCTGACCTCCACGAGAATCACGTAGTCAAACTCCAGGCCCTTGACCTGTTCGATCTCTGTGACCTCGACGCCGGGGGCGAAGGTGAAGTCCTGGTTCTCGACGCGCCGCAGGCGCGGCACCTCGCCGTTCAGCAAACCGCGATGATAGACGGCGCTCAACTGGCGCGACGCGGTGAGCACCGCTACCGACGCCAGACGTTCCTTTCCGAGCAGCTCCTTGAGCGCGTCGGCCAGGAACGCCACGCACGCGCCGTGATCGGTGAAGCGGAACAGCTCGACGGGTGGACCCGAACGCGTGGTGAGCGGCGGCGTGTCGTCCTCCCGCAGGTCGCCGAGGACGCCGACGGCGAAGTCGGCGATCTGGCGCGAGCAGCGGTAGCTGACCTGCAGCGTGCTCACCTCGGTTCCCTCCAGACCCAGATGTGTGAAGAACGTCGCCCACGAGGTGAAGCCGGCGTCCTGCATCAGGTGTTGCTGCGTGTCGCCCGCCAGCGTCATGCTCTGCCGCTCGTCCAGACAGCCGAGCAGCACCTGCACTTCCACCGGCGAGAAGTCCTGGACCTCGTCGATGGCGATGTGCCGATAGCGTAATGGGCGATGGTTGCGCACCGGCAGCGGCCCGATGCGCAGTTGCCAAGCGCGCAGCAGCAGCGCGTCATCTTCTGGATCGAGCTCGGCCTGGGCCGTCGGATCGCCGCGCATCCAGGCGACCTGCTCTTCGTAGCGTTCGCGATTCCAGCTGGCGGCGCGGACCAGCTCCTCGGTGCTGAAGGCGTCCGGCGCCACCTGCGCGAAGACCTCCTCGAGCAGGGCGGCCTGACTGAGCACGCTGGCCCAGTCGTCGATGACTTGCTCCGGCGTCGGATGGCCGTCCACCCGCTTGACCTGTCTTTCCAAGGCGACCAGCACACCGGGATGGAGCTTGAGCCGTTGCACGAGCGCCGGTGTGTCTTCACGGGTCTGCCGCGGCAGCTTGGGAAACAGCCGTCGAGTGTGCTCGGTCGCCCAGTCGTGAAACGTTCGGACCTGGACGTGGTCCACGCCCAGCGCGGGCAGCACGTGACTGACGTAGTTGCGCAGCGCCGGCGAGAAGACCACCACCAGGGTCTGCCCGGAGTTGAGAGCCGGATCTTCAAACGCCAGGTACGCGATCCGATGCAGCGCGACCGTGGTTTTTCCCGAACCTGCGGTGCCACGGATGACGACGAACCCTGACGACGGACGGGTAATGAGCTCGAACTGCTTCGGGTCGATCAGGCCGGCGATGTCCGGCAAGTGCTTGTCGACCCGCCGGCGCGCTCCTTCGAGATCGGTTCCCAGGCGCCTGGCGATGCCTTCACCCGTGTCGTAGGCGCGCAGTGCGGCGCCCTCTCCGCCGGTGAGCAGCGCTCGTTCGGCCGCCATGTGGCACCAGCCTTCGGGCACCTCCGGATCTGCGCGGAAAATGCCTTCGGGGGCGTCGATGCGTTGCAAGCGCTGATCGCGGATGGTCACCGTTCGGCGCGCCGCCACCTCGCCGGTCATCACCCGTCCGGCGATCTCCTCCTCATACGCCTCGCCCTGCTGGTAGCGGTAGAAGATGCGGGAGATGGGCGCGTTGCGCCAGTCGACGATGCGCACCCCCCGTTCGAGGCGCGTCGCCTTGCCGAGGAGGATGTCGCGCTGCTGGCCATGCTCACGCAAACGCAGGTGCGCGAAGTACGGCGAGCCGCGGTCCACCTGCGGCGCTTGGCGCGACGTGCGCAGCTGCTGCAGCAGCGCCGACTGACGATTCCACTGCTCCAACAGCGCGGCCTGGTCCTCCGTCTTTTCCCCCTCGTGCAGCATCTCGCGGAGCTGAACGAGCTCCTGGACGAGAGGCGCCTCGGACGGCGCCGCGGTCGTTGGCGACTCGCTGAGCAGGCTCGTGACCTGCTCGAGCAGTGTCAGTTCATCGGAGACGATCGGGTGGACCACAGTGACCGCTCATCCTAACGAGTTCCGCGCGGGTGGTACAGTGACACTTCAACTTCACAGCTGAAGCGCGCTGCATACACGCCCGTGTCTGGTCCGGTGTACCCGACGCCCGCTCGGTTTCCAAGTGGGCCCGCACACCGGCTGGACTCGCCGGGCAAATGCAGAAGGAAGCGCAGCAAGTCCCGAAAGTGCAGTTCTGATCCGGCCGGCGGAGATCGGTAGCGGGCAGGGTAACGTCTCAGTCTTGGTGGCGCGGAGAAGCAGACCCGGCGAATAAATCCGCTGCAACGAACGGCACCAAGCATGTCCTGAGCGCAGTCGAAGGGTCGCCCTGCGGCGACTCCCCCCACCCCACAGGCCAACACGGAGCGGGGCGGGGAGCCCACGCAGGTGGGCTTGGTGCATTTCGTTGCCGCGGCTTGAGCCGCCGGGGGCTGAGTCCACTGCGCCACCGAGACTGAGGGGTTACGCGGGAAGGCGATTTCTACTAGCCAAACAGCGTGACCGATGTTAGAAGCCGACCATGCTGGACCGGCTTCGCAGCGTGGTTATTTTCGGTTGCGGCTTGGGGTTCACCCTGGCCGCCTGTGGTGGCGGTGGGGGAGGGGGCGCGGCACCGGCGCCGCCGCCGTGCTCTATCCCTGATCGGACTTGCTACGTGCGCGGCAGCGGCAGCGATACGAACAGCGGTGCCGATCCGAGTAACGCATTGCGCACAATTTCCAAGGCGGCGCAGCTGGCGCTCAATGGATATACCGTCATTGTGGGTCCGGGAAACTACCGCGAAGGCGTGACGCCGATCAGCCGGGGAGCTGTGCCGCAGGCGTTGACATTTACGGCCGATACGCTCGGGCTGCACACCGCAGAAAGTCCGGGTGCCGTCGTCATCGACGCCAGTGGAACCAGCGTCGCCGCCGGATTCAAGTTCGCCAACTCGCAAGGCACGCGGATCGACGGCT
>CAZCGA010000107.1:0-2500 GCA_964498075.1 uncultured Binatia bacterium (SeqCode)
CCAGAGCTCGCCGATGGTGAGCGGCTGCACGCGCTGGTAGGCGCGCACGAACCGGCTCAGCGTCTGCGGATCGAACAGACTGTCGGTGTGTGCGACGAAGGCCCAGGCGATCCCAAAGACGCGCGGATAGCCCTCGAGGGGCCCGTCCGCAAGCTTGGGGAGTTGGCGATAGAAGCCGCTCGGGAGATCGTCGCGGATCTCGCGAATCTGCTCTTCGACGACGTGGAAGTTGTCGACCAGCCATTCGGCCGCAGGGGTGATGGCGCGTTCCTCGCGGATGGCCTCGCCGATAGTGCGATACGCGGCGAGCAGCACCCGGCCGTTGTCTCGGAGCCGCGTCGCCAGCGGTCGACCGACCCCAGGCCGCGGCGTCACGCGCTGAGCCGCCGCGAGGCTCTCGGCATGTTGCTCCAAGCGCTCGATGCTGAAGAGCTCACTACGGATTGGCTCTTCGGGTTCGCGCGGGGAAGCGGTCGACAGACCTCGGAGGCGGCGAAGGATTGAATGCTTCAATAGGGCCTTTCTTGCTCGGTGAATGCGTCGCACCGAGCCGCAGGAACGTTCCACGCGCCGCGCGCTTCGCGCCGACGCACGCAATGTTGTGGCGGGATCAGTCGAACGCGACTACGCTGGCCGCAACCATAGCACGCCCGCAGGGTAGAAGCTCTGGAACCCCCGTCAGATGGAGATCCCTCTCACACCCATAGCTACGCCCGCTCATACGGTCTGCGCCAGAGCGCCGATATCCGGCAATACGACGCGCGTAGAACTACGCGCGTGATACTCCCAGCTTGCGGGGATGCCTGCGGCGGCTACAGTGGTCCGTGCTCGGCACGTTGCACACGAAGCGCACAAGTCCGGGCAGCGGAAGGGAGCGATCGACGATGGCTAGTGGCAAGACGGATGAAATTAAGGGTCGTGTGAAGGAGGCAGCGGGGGCACTGACCGGCGATGCGAAGCTGAAGCGCGAAGGTCGGGTCGACCAGGCTGTCGGGAAGGTAAAGCAGAAGGCGGAGAAGATCATTGATAAGATCAAGGACGCCGTACGCTGAGCTGCGTCCCGTTGAACCCCGGAGCTGCGCGACGCGGTGGAGCGCCGGGGTCCTTCCACAGGAGAAGATGAGATGAGCGCCGTAAAGATTCTGGCAATTGCGCTGCTCGCGGCCGGCACCCTGGGGCTGGTGTACGGCAACTTCAGCTACACCAAGGAGACCCACAAGGCCAATATCGGCTCCCTTGAGCTGTCGGTGAAAGACAAGGAGACGGTCAACGTCCCGATCTGGGCTGGTGTAGGGGCCATCGTGGTTGGCGGGCTCCTGCTGCTTGTACCGAAGAAGAGCTAGCGCGGCGCGCCTCAGACACAGCACGGGCGCTCATCAGGCTGGCCTCTCTGCGACAGCGCAGGGAATCCGCAACCGCGCGTAGAACTACGCGCGTGGTAGTCCGAGCTTGTGGCACCGACTACGGGGGCTACAGTGAACTTTGTACGGCACGTTGCACACGAAGGGCGAGAGTCTGGACACGGAAGGTCATTTCAATGACTTACACCAAGGGAGAGAGGTCAACTAATAATCTCTTGAGACGGACTTTGATTTGCCAACCGCTCGCAGAGGCACGCTGCATATTCCGGCTATCCGGATAGGACGAAACAAAGGTAGCATGACGCGCAGCTCGCAGTCGTTTCCGTCGGGGGTATCGCGGCCACTATTGTTCGTAGCGGGGGCGACTTTACTCGTAACGATCCTCTCGCTGGGCCAAGCGGTGCTTATGCCCTTCGCCGTAGCGGCCCTGATCGGGTTTGTGCTCAGTGCGCCCGTGGCTTGGCTTGAGCGTACCGGCCTGCACCGCGTGGCCAGTGTTGCTCTGGTGCTATTGGTCGTGCTCGGCATCGTCGCGGGGTTCGGTTACGCACTTTCGCGGCAACTCACTGATCTCGCGACTCACATGCCGCAGTACTCGGCGTCCATCAAGTCAAAACTTGCAGCACTTCGTGAGACACGCAAAGGATCCGTCACCAAAATACAGGAAACCGTCGAAAAAGTGGGCCGTGATCTCGACAAACAAGAAATGGCCACTGGTTCGCCAGGCGTTGAGTCCCCGGTGACTCTCCGCAAAGACGTTCAGCCCGTGCTAGTCGTGCCAAACCAGCCGGGCGATGTGGAACGTCTCCGGGCGACGTGGAAACCGCTCGCCAAGCCAATCGCGACAGCTGGCATCGTGCTGATCCTGGTGATCTTCCTCCTGGTGCAGCGTGAAGACCTTCGCAATCGCCTCATTCGGCTCGCCGGGCGAGGGCGACTTACGGTGACCACCAGAACCCTGGATGAGGCCGCGCAACAAATTAGCCGTTTCCTTTTCAGTCAATCGCTGATCAACGCAACGTTTGGCCTGTTCATCGCAGTCGGGTTGCTCCTCATTGGTATTCCTTACGCACTGCTGTGGGGAGTGACTGCAGCGTTCCTTCGGTTCATGCCTTACCTGGGAACGATGCTCGCGATGT
>CAZCGA010000107.1:2510-22863 GCA_964498075.1 uncultured Binatia bacterium (SeqCode)
TGATGCCGGCGGGTCTTGCGTTTGTGGGATCAGAGGGCTGGGGGCCGACCGTCGAAACGCTCGTGCTGTTTTGGGTCGCGGGCCTCACCGCTTATGTGCTCGACCCCATTTTGAACGGAACCCGTACCGGAACGTCCTCGTTTGCATTGCTGGTCTCGGCGATATTCTGGACCTGGTTGTGGGGACCAGTCGGTCTGCTGCTATCGACGCCGATTACCGTGTGTTTGGTTGCTATAGGCAAACATGTGCCTGAAATGGAATTCCTTACCGTGTTGCTTTCCGATGAGCCGCCGCTGCCCTTTGCCGCATGCGGGAACCGGAGGAATGGAGGCATATGAGATTTCGAGCACTGCTACTCAGCATCGTATGTATCACCCTTCAGGGGTTGGCGTGGGCAGAGGAACCGGTGGGCGCTGTCCCGGTGCGCATCAGCCGGCTGAGTGACCGCGAAGTCACACAACGCCTCGACTACCTCGAGCAGCGTCTCGATTCCGGACGCGATTATGCCTGGTACTGGTGGAACGGGTGGACGGCGTTCTATGGGCTCGGTGTGGTCATTGAGGGTACCCGCGCAGGACTTGCGGACAGCCGCTCGGCGCGAGCGGATGACGTGGTCAGTGCAGTCAAAGCGACGGGAGGGGTAATCAACCTTCTGCGTAAACCACTCGCGGCAAAGAACGGCGCCGATGCCGTCCGGGCGCTGCCACAGTCGACGCCTGAGGATCGACGGCGCCAGCTCGTCGCGGCGGAAGATCAGCTCCGCGCGAACGCCCAGGACGCCGACGGGCGCTACTCGTGGCTCAGGCATGTGGTCAACGTGGGCGTCAACGCGGGCGGCGCGGTTATCGTCTGGCAGGGCTTCGGCGATCGTACCAGGGCCTGGCGTTCCGCCGGCATCGGTATCGCCGTGGGCGAAGCAATGATCTGGAGCCAGCCGTGGTGGCCAGCGCAGGCGGTGGAGGACTACAGACGCCGATTCGATGGCGATTCGGGGCAGCGAATCAGCTGGCACGTCACACCGACCATCGGCGGCGCGGCTCTCCATGTAAATTTCTGAGTGCCGCGTGCCGCAGTTCCTGGCGCGGAGTCACGACGACGAACGGCACGAGATCGACCCCGTTGCGGACCAATTTGCAAGCAATGTCAGTCAGAGCTTGTCGTCTTCTGACCGCGGCAGCGGGAATTGGAATCCGTGGCCAGAACGTCGCCGCCGAGCGTGCCGAGGTGCACGTCTTCTCGTCGCGGCCTGCGCGTTCCTCACGGGCCCCTGCGGCTGCACTCACTTCACTCCGTATTACCGCTGGGATCAGGCGCATCAGGTCGCACCGATTGACGGCGCCGAGATCGACCACCGATTGTTGCTGATCGGTGACGCCGGCGACCCCGACCGCGCCGGCGAACCAACGTTGAAGTTGCTGGCGCAGCGAGTGCGGCAGATGCCGGAGCGCACGACGGTGGTGTTCCTGGGCGACAATGCCTACGAACGCGGCATGCCGGAGCCGGTGGAGAAACCGGCCGAAAAGGCGGCCGACGTTGCCAAAGAGGTCGTCGACACCGTCTTTCTCGACCTCTTCGACAGCCGCCAGCAAGCCGAGCGTGCCCTGAACGCGCAACTCGACGTGGTCCGGGGCACTCCGGCGCGCGTGATCTTCATCCCAGGGAACCACGATTGGGACCAGTTCGAAGTCGGCGGCTGGAGTCGCATCCGGGAGGAGGAGAAATTCATCAAGACGTCGGCCGCGGACGGTGGCATGGACGGTACCATGCTGCCACCCGGCGGCTGTCCCGACCCGACTCCGGTGGCTCTCGGTACCAGGGGCGAGTTGATCGTGCTCGACACCGAGTGGTGGCTCGACACGCGCATTGACGGCAAGCCGACCACCGAAAACAATCCGACCCATTGCGTTTACACGACCGAGCGGCAGGTGCGTGATGCGCTCGTGGCGCAGCTCGAGGCGGCATCGAATCAGCATCGCTGGTCGATCGTCGCCGGGCATCATCCGCTCGAAAGCGAGGGGCCGCACGGTGGGTTCGTCGACCCGCTCACGCATATTTTCCCCTTCCAGATCGTGCGCCATTACGTCCCCTTTTACATCGAGTGGATTCCGGTTCCCGTGCTCGGCTCGCTCGTCGTCGGGTTGCGCAATTGCTGCTCGCCGAGCGTGCAAGATATGTCAAACCGCCGCAACCGCCACATGCGCAACGCGGTCGGCCTCTCCCTGCTAGAAGCGCAACGCCACGGCGCCGCCCCGCTCGCTTATGCCGCGGGCCATGACCACAGCTTGCAAGTGTTCGAGGCGTCGCAGGGCGCGCGTTACTTGCTCGTGAGCGGACTCGGATCGCATTCGCGCGCCTCCGATGTCGGCAGCAGCCGCCGGACTCTCTTCGCCCACTCGAATTCAGCGCACCCCGGGTTCATGGAGATCGACTTCCTGACCGATGGAAGCGTTCGTCTCGCGGTGCTCGAATGGACCGATGACACCTCCGATGGAGCCGAGGTGTTCTCGTCGTACTTGGCGAAGCCGGGTGCGTTGCAGAAGGACACGGTCGCCGCAGGAGGTGGTCGCTGAGCAGCGCGCCCCCGATGTCGGGCACCAGCATGCCACCGCCCCGCGAATCAGCCTTCAGAGAGATTCGCGCCACTTCTTTTGATCCGTTGGAAATCTTTCTGCAACTCCTCGAGCTGCTCGTCAGTAAGATCCTGGAGGTTGATCAGCGCGTTGCGTGCTCCCTGCACCCCACGGATCAGCTCGTCGAGTTTCAGATGGATGGCTCGCGCATCTCGGTTTTGTGCGTTTTGGATCAGGAAGACCACCAGGAACGTCACGACTGTGGTTCCCGTATTAACGAATAGCTGCCAACTATCCGAGTACGCGAAATAGGGTCCCGCCCCCGCCCATACGACCACAACAAGGAGCGCAAGGGCGAAAGCCCAAGTCGAACCTAACCCGTCTGCGGCTGCGTGCGCTACTTTGCGAAACATCCAATCGCTGCCTCTGTGGAAGGTCACCATACCTGGTTCTCCGCCGCGGTCTTGAACGGCGTTGGTCTGCACGTTACTCAATGCGGATCTTCTGTCGCTCATAGTTGCGTGGGCCCTCGAAGCGCGCCAAGGCGGGCGGCGCGCCAGGCGCCACGACGAAGGTGGTTTCGGGGGCGATCGCTTGGATGATCGGATCGATGAGAAAGTTAACGGTTGGCCGCAAGAGAAAATTCACGCCGTCGATGCTCTCACCGACGCGACGCACCACGGTCTTGCCTTGACGCAGCAGCTCCATATCAAGCACGCGCGGTTTCGGCGTGGCCACGACGGTGCGGAAGACCAATCGTTCATCAGTCGCGTTTAGGTCGAAATTCTTGATCACCATGAAGACTAGGGGGCCCCAGTATGTTCCGGGCGTCAAATCGACGTGTTCGTCATAGTTCTGGCGGTCTTTGCCCAGACCCGAGAACCCAGTGATATGCCCAGCCGCGACGTCGACAGTGATGTCCACGGTGGCAACTCCGGCGGTATTGCGAATGATCGACCGGCCGCGCACCGTTTGAAGGGTCTCGCCGACCCGCGCCTCCACGCGATCCTCATCGCTGGAACCGTCGCGGAATCGCGCAATGCGCACGGCGTGGAGCGTTTGCCCTCGACGGCGTTGGTGATAGTTGATCGAGCCGATTACCACCTTGCCGTCAGGCGACCGGATCGAAGACAGCCCGGCGACGTCGCCCTCGACCCAGGCAAGCCGGATGGGGTCCCCCGGCTCGCGGCCCGCCGCAGGGCGTGCAGCGAGCGTAGCAACAGTTGCGAGGACCCAGAGTAGTGGCTTCAGGCTCACTGCCGCACGCGCCCCTTCAGAATCGTATTCTCGATCGCCGGGATCAGGTCCTGGATGATCGAGTCCTCGTAGCGCCCTGAAGTCGGGTTGATCAGATCGGGTACCTGCGATTCCGGGACGCGGTGATTGACGTAGAACGACGCCTTGCGGCCTCCGGCGCCAGGCAGCACGGCGACGAACATGTTCTGCATCTGCGTCGTGAGAATCAACGGATCGAGCATGTCGCCGAGGCGCCCAAAGTCTTCCGGCGCTTGTCCGTAGCCACCGAGGATGTAGACGATCGGGAAGCTGCGCTTCGTGTGAAAATATGCCGGGGGTCGATAGATGAGCACCGGCTGCTCCGGTGCAGTGCCGCTATCCGTGCGCAGTGCGGGTGAGGTGATGTGTGTCTTCATGATGTCGCCGCGCGGATCGGGATCGGTGATGCTGAGGTCGCCCGGCCCGTCGAACCCGTCCGGAAAGCTGGAATCCATGTAGCTGATCATCGCCAGCAGCCGCTGCCAGATCACCACCGTCCCGCAGATATCGCCGTGCAGCAGTTTGTCTTGCGAGTCATCGGCCTCCGGAATGCCGGTGTGCCCACCGACATAGCGGATCAGCAGATACTGTTGCGGCAGCTTTGCGATGTCGACGCAGTTGGCGGGAAAATCGTCCCGAGTGTTCACCGTCAGTCCTTTGGATTGGAGCATCGCAATGAAATTGTCGTAGTGCCTTCCGAAGCCGAACTGGTCTTCGGTGCCGACGTCCATGTAGATGCGCTGCGTACCGATGTCTGCAGCTGTTCGTCCTTCCAGTCGGGTCAGCGGATCTTCGGCCAACCAGTTCGCCCGATCGGGGTCGTAGTCGAATTGGCCGTTGCCCTCGCCGTAATCGCCGGTGCCGGCCACGCCATCGAGACCGACATCACTGAACGTCTCGCCGAGCTCCGGCTCGAACACGAGATTGCCGTTCGTATCGGTGAATGGCTCCGAGAGATTCACGACGACGCCATCGCCGACGTCGTAGATCCCGTCGCCGTTCACGTCAGCGAGCATCCGCCCGCCGACATCCACGCCGGTGGCGCCACTCGCGATGCGTGGCAACGACCCACCCGCGAGGAGGAGGACATCGACAGGGTCGATTGGCGTCTCGGTGGTTTGACGCACGCCGTCTTGATTGGCATCGCCGCCATCGAGGAACCCGCGCGGGTTCGCCGGCAACGTAAAGCTCCCAAACGCGTCGTCGCGCAGGAGGTGTGCCGGTTCGGAATCCATGGCGAGATACTGCCGCGAGAGATCCTTATGATGGAGGAAGGGATTGCCGAACGCGATGATCAGGTCCTTGATCATCGACAGGCGCGTGTCGCGTCCGGGATAGGGCGCTTGGTGATCGAAGGTGAAATCATCGCCGACATTGAGCGGAATGATCGTTTGAGATGTCACTTCGAGGTTGTCGTTCACCATGTCCCGCAGGAGTTGCCGCATATCGACGGGGCCACCGAGGGCAGCGATCGTAGCGAACAGATCGGCGTGCTTGGTACCGATGTTCATCGCACCGTACGCGCCCATGGATATGCCGGCGACCGCGCGGAACTGCCGGTGTGCTTGCAACGAGCTGCCCGTCGTAGGGGTCGTGTCGGGGCCGCTACCGCCGTGTCCGCCGCACGCGGTCAGCACGGCCATAGCGCACGCCCCTGTAAGCCACGTGCACCATCGCCAGAACGCGACTCCATGCGCCAATTGGTGTGCGCCCGCAGTGGGTTCCTTCATGAATCAATCCTCCGTTCGTCGAGTCGGTATTCCGGAAATCGGTTCGGGCAAAACTTCACGTGCACTTCGCACCGCGGTGTTTTCCTCCAGGCGATCACTGCGGCGATAGCACCGGAGTGTCGGTGCGTGTTTCACCGGCTGTTGCGCGACTCTTCGTCGTCGGCCGCGCCAGCTTCTCGGTCGGTTTCCGGCGGCGTCTCGTTTCAATCTTGACCTTCGCCACGCCTTTCTTCGACATCCCGATCTGTCGGGCGGCGGCGCGCGAGAGATCAATCTTCCGCCCCTTCACATACGGACCACGGTCGTTGATCGTGACCTCCACCGATTTTCCGGTCTCCAGGTTGGTGACCACAGCCTTGGTGCCCAAGGGCAAGCTCCGATGTGCCGCGGTGAGCTTCTTCTGATCGAATGTTTCTCCACTCGCGGTCTCTTTCCCGTCTTGGGCTGGCCCGTACCAGGAGGCGTTTCCGACCTGCTCTACCTTGGGCCCCTCAGCGTTGGGCACTTCCTCTTTCACCTGGGGCGGCACCACGGGCGGCGGAAGGGTCTCCCTCCGGCCGATGGGCAACGCGCAGCCCGCCAACAGCAACGCAAGCATTGCTCCACCGATTCCAAACACGACAAGCAATTGACGCGGATGTTTCATCTGAGTTCCGTCCGGTCACTCGGGTGCCGATCGGTTTCTCCGCGGGCCGCGCGCGTCCTCCCAGGCCAGAAGGCTGACGTTGCAGTCCTCACTGCGCTCTCAAGACTTCCCCCTTTACGGACCCACTTCACTGAAGCTGATGACATCCATCGTCGTGACGAACCGACCGTCGGAACGCTGATCCAAGGGAGGGGTTTGGAACGTAAATGGAGCGCTCGCGTTCGGGGCGACGTCTCCACGCAACGTGAACGGCAGCGTCCTCCCTGGGCTGTCGGTCCCGGGATGACGCTCGTTATTCCACAGCCACGTTTGTCGGAGCAGCAACTCAACTCCACGAACAGTGGCAGACGACTTGTTGACGACGGTGCCTGAGACCGAGCCATCCCGGACGGTCAGGTCGTTGATGACAATCGTTTGAGCGGCCTCAGAGGACGGCACAACTGCCGCCGCAGCGGTAGCGCCATGCAGCGGCAGGCTGAGAATGCCCAGCAGCCCGCCGAAGATCCAGATGCGTGTGACCATGGTTGATTCTCCTTCCTTGTGCCGCGCCGGAGCCCGGCTCCGACGGCGACACGATGCGCCGACCGTCTCCCGGTCGGGCGCTTCGGGTTTCCATTGCTTTTGACACCCTCTATTGACAGGTGGTCCCGAGGTTGTGCCACTCGCCGTCCTCGCAGCGGAAGGTGATACCGGATTTGCAAATGGTTGACTCCGTCGCGACCGTGGCCTCGTTGTACATGCAGGTGCGCCCAACCGGCGCCATACGCGCCGCGACCTGGCCGCTCGCCGTGCAGGCGACGGCCCGGCTCACCCACGCTCCGTCATCACACCGGTACTGGGTGCCCGATTGGCAGCTGGCTGACCCGGGGGAGTACGAGCTTCCGTTGAATGCGCAGTCCTTGGCGGCGACGGGCGGATTCTCAGTGCAGGTGATTCCCACTCCCTCGATTCCCACCCGATTCCACTGCCCGTCGTGACACCGGTACTGACTGCCAGACTGGCAGACCGCTGACCCGTGCGAGTAGGTGGCTCCCTTGTACTTGCAGTCGGCATCGCCAAACGCCGGTCCCGCAATCAACACCGCGCCCAAGGCGAGGAGTGCAGCGTTCCTCTCAATCATTGTGTTCTCCTTTTCAGTCCAGGTGACAGAGCGGCTGCATGAGCCGCCCGCAGAAACCGCTCGACTACGGTCCACCGTGGCTGCCGTGGCCACGTCCATTTGTACAAGACCAGGGCAAGCGCCGTAAGCTCGGACTACTACGCGCGTGGTTCTACGCGGATGCCTCACCGACGGAGAATGTCCAGCCTGCCAACTGCCGCCGCCAGCCACCGCATTGGGGTCGCCCCCGGCGTTGAGCGTGAGTGTTCCCGTGAGCGAAAAAGACGACGTGGAACAATAGACGCCTGGCGTGAGCGTCAGTCCACCCAGATCCTTGTTACCCGGGGGAGTAAGTCTGCACTCGCTCCCGCTACGCTCGACGCAAGCGGACGTACGCGACGCCGCCGAGGAGTAAGAGGAGCGCTGCTAATGCCCACGGGCTCAGCGTCGGAGCCGGCGCGGGGGTAACGACGGTGGTCGTGGCGTTGCCACCGGCTCCGGCGCCCTCGGCGGAGCTGATGAGCACCGAGTTGAGGATGACGGTCGTGCCCGGCGGATTGTCCACCGTGACCGCGAACAGGACGGTTCCATTTCCACCCTGTGGCAGATCGGGCACACTCAGCGTGCATATCGTGCCGGACGGGCTGCCGTTGGGGCATGACCATCCCGGCGTGCTCGCTGCCGCGTTGAAGGTCGTGTGATCGGGAACGGTCTCCTTGATCATCACACCGGTCGCGGTGGCGCCGCTGTTGCTGTATTTCACTGTGTAGACCAGTGTTGCGCCGGGTGCGACGGTCGTAGCGGACGTCTTGCTGATGTGCAGAATGGGCAGAATGGGCGGGAAGATGCATTCCCCGCCCATGCACGGATTCCCCCCGCAGTCGGTGGGGCTAGCGCAGAGGGCACACTTGCTGGTGCTGTCACAGAATCCACTCATGCAGTCCGAGGCCGTCGTGCAGGTCTTACCGACGGCGCACTGCGCCGGGCAGTCGCCCCCACAGTTGGAGGGATCGGTCGGAACACAGCAGACACCAGCAACGCAGCTCCCGCTGCCGCAATCCCCGCCCATACTGCAGGCGCCGCACTTGCCCATATTGTTGCAAAACCCGCTGTCACAATCAGACCCGCTCGTGCAGTTGCTACCGTTGGGGAGCGAGGCGCATCCCCCGATCGTGTTGCCGCCGGCGCCCGACATCGTCACCGCACCAGTCGCACCTCTTCCCGCTATGGCCCTACCGGTCACGTTGGAACCGGCCCCTACGGTGATGCTCGCATCCGCGATGACGTTTCCACGAAAGCTGATTCCGATGAGGGTCGCGGAGGTGCCAACGCGCCAGAACACGTTGCAAGGGTCAGCCGTACCAGTGACATTCGAGCCGGTGTTGGCGGTGAGCGTGCTATCCACCTGGAAAATGAAGATCCCTCCACCGTTGAGAGTAAGGGTTCCGTTGTTCGCCAAATCGGCCGCTCCTCCCAAAAAAGAATAGATGCCTGAGGTGAGCACGGCTCCGTCCAGTTGCGCAACGAGCACCGTACCGGGCCCCTGAGCGGCCAGAAAGTTGTAGGCAGTGTTGGCATCAGTATGAGCCTGCTGCACGGTCAAATCATTCGTGGCGTGCAGGGTAAACGGAGGAGTCACGCTCGAAGGTGGAAAGTTCGTAATCGCGGCGTCGGCAGTTGGAGAAGAACCGACGTCTCCATTGACCACGGTGCCCGCGCCGGTGGAGCCAGTCACCCCCGAGTTACCCAAGACCGAAAATTGCTGCAGCACGCCCAGTGGCGGCGCTGTCTGGGCCAGCGCCGGGAACGGGCCATAAAGAAGCGCGGCGAATCCCACGAATGCGCCCAGGAGGCTGAAGTACGTTCGCTTCATTTTTGAATCTCCTTCCGAGGTTTGGGTCGCTGAAGAATCTTGACCTTGGCCACGCCTTTTTTCGACATCCCGATCTGTCGGGCGGCGGCGCGCGAGAGATCAATCTTCCGCCCCTTCACATACGGACCACGGTCGTTGATCGTGACCTCCACCGATTTTCCGGTCTCCAGGTTGGTGACCACAGCCTTGGTGCCCAAGGGCAAGCTCCGATGTGCCGCGGTGAGCTTCTTCTGATCGAATGTTTCTCCACTCGCGGTCTCTTTCCCGTCTTGGGCTGGCCCGTACCAGGAGGCGTTTCCGACCTGCTCTACCTTGGGCCCCTCAGCGTTGGGCACTTCCTCTTTCACCTGGGGCGCCGCCACGGGCGGCGGAAGAGTCTCCCTCCGGCCGATCGGCAGCGCGCAGCCCGGCAACAGCAACGCAAGCATTGCTCCTCCGATTCCAAACACGACAAGCAATTGACGCGGATGTTTCATCTGAGTTCCGTCTGGTTACTCGAGTGCCGATCCGGTTTCTCCGCGGGGCCGCGCTGTCTCCACCAAGGCCAGAAGGCGGAGGTCGAGACACCCTACAGACAGGCGCTACCGAGGTTGTGCCAACCACCGTCCTCGCAGCGGAAGGTTATGCCCGACTTGCAGATGGTGGACTGTGTCGTGACCATTGCGCCGTTGTACATACAGGGGCGCCCGTCCGGCGCCATCCGCGCCTCGATGTCGCCGCTCCTGCAAGCGACTACGAGGCTCCTCCACACTCCGTCATCACACCGGTACTCTGTGCCCGATTCGCATTTTGCTGAGCCGGGGGAGTACGAGCTTCCATCCAATCCGCAGCTCTTTGGGGCGACGAGCGGATGATCCGCGCAGGCGATTCCCAACCCCTTCCATTCTCCGTCGTCACACCGATACTGACTTCCGGACTGGCAGACTGCTGACGCGTGTGAGTACGTGGTATCTTTGTACTTGCAGCCGTCATCGCCAAACAGCGAGCCAAACGGGTGAGGACGGGAGTCACATCCTGCAAGGATTACCGCACCCAAGGCGAGGAGTGCAGCTTTCCTCTCGATCATTGTCTTCTCCTTTTCTGTCCACGTGACAGAGCGCGGCGCCGCCTCACTGTTCCGCCGGATGCGCTGTCTCTGTCGACAAGGTGAGTAAGAAAGCCGACTCGCTTATCGCCTCAATGGCGTGCGGAATCTCCGCGTGCAGGGCGAGCAATTCCCCTTTTCCCAGAGTGATGGCCTGCGCGTCGGTGTGGACCCGCAGGCTCCCCTCGATCACTTGGAGGCTGAGCTGTCCGTCGGCGCGGTGCATCGGAATCTCAGTCTTGCCGTGCATAGCAATCAGCACAATGCGCTGTCCCCGGCTTTTCATCAGTGTCATGGCGTTGCGGCTACTAGAGCGCCACGTGTCCTCCGCCTTGATCCGCCTCAGCATCAGCGGCAGGTCAAACGATAGCCACGCGCCGTCCAGCGGACGCTCTGCCGTTACGTGTGGTCTCTCGGACGCATTCATGTTGTCCTCCTCTCCTCCTTCGTTTCACCATCTCCCCGTTGCGTCGGCCAGCAGCGGTCGTTTGGCTGCTGCATTTGTACAAGCGCGGGGCGCTTGCCGTAAGCTCGGACTACTACGCGCGTGGTTCTACGCGCCTAGTCTTCGCTCTGCTGGCGGGGATGCGGAGGAGCATGGGAGCGCGCACGGTGCCCTGAGCGGGCACAGGCAGGCGATCTCCCTCTCCCCCTCTACTCGCTGGAGAGGATGAAGGGAATCCGAACCGCCTCGGCTTTCCGTCATCCGAGCTGAGGTTTGGTGACGCAGGCATCCTGCCTGCGCGGCACAGGCTGGAAGCCTGTGTTACCGCCTTTGGTTGAGCGGCGTACTGTCACACCAAGGCTAGGTCGGCGTCGCGGTCGGCGTTGGCGTCGCGGTTGCGACCGGCACGGTCGGCGTTCGCGTCTGTGTGCGGGTCGGTATGCGGGTCCGGGTCGGTACCGGCACCACGGAGAAGCTGCAGAAGCTAGTTGCCGAGGGTACGCCGAAGCTGCTGGCGCGCAGCTGCAAGATTTCGAGACCTGTCGGCGGCGCGATGCTCCCGTTGAAGCTGTTCACTTGATTCGTCGCGACGGTACCGAACGAAAATACGTTCACGAAGCCGTTGGAGAGAGTGTCAAACACCGTGGCGCGAGTTTGTGAGACGACGTCGCTGGCAATGTCGAATGATACGGTGATCGGCTCTCCGATGCTGAACATCGGATGTTGGCCCGTTTCTTCGCAACCGCGACTGGTGGTGATGTGCGGCTGCAGCGCCGCGGCTGGCGTGGAGGTCGGCGTCGTCGAGGCGGCGGTGGGCGTTTCCGTCGCTGTTGGTGTGCTGGTCGCCGTCGCGGTGGTCGTGTCACTCACGACGTTGAAGGTGCACGAGCGCATGCTGGTCACGCCGTGGGCGCGGGCGCTCAACAGCAGCTGATGGAATCCGGCTGGCGGACCGACCTGCGCCGCGAGTGAAAAAATCTGATTGGTCATGAGCGTTCCCAGACCAAACACGCTGATGAAGCCATTGGGTTTGATCGCGAACAGCGTCGCATTCGCCTGGCTCAACGTAGCGCTGCGGATGCGCAGGGTCACGATGATCGCCTCGCCAACAGTGAAGGTGGCCTCGTCCCCTCTTTCGAGACAACCCTTGTTGGTCGTCAGCAGTGCCAGCAGATGCGGGCCCAGCTTCGGCCTGTGTCCCGTCGCGCGGATCGCGCCGGGCCACACCGCACTCGTCATCAAAGCGCCGATCAGCATTCGCCGAAGGACTCGAGCGAAGGATCGACCTCGAGTATCCAATGGCGTGGAAACTGGAACTGCCATAGTACTGCTCCTTGCGGTGATGTGCCTGCCCGGTAGCGGACCAGGTCGCTGTCTGGCCGTACGCGGCCACTCACTTGTCCCGTTGCTCCGCAGCGTCTATTCGGTTTCGGAATACGGCAGTCTTCTTTTGGGTGTCCGACATATTGTCGTAGAGAGCTTGGAAGTTCGCGGTGATGGTCTTGACGTTGTGAGCGTGCGAGAGTTCCTTGTCCGCCTTGGCCGTCTTGCGAGTGTCTCGGTCGGATTGTGCGTTCGACCGATCCCCGGAGGTGACGGCCGCTTCCTGTCGGTCGCGGACGTTCTTGCCCGAGTTGTCCGCCGGGTAGGCCTCCGCTCGCTCGCGAGAGTTCTTTCCGTAGGTGGCTGCCGAGTACTCCTGCCCGCGAGCGGAAGGGATCCATGCGGCCAGCCCACCCGCGATCACCATCGCAACTGCTAGTGTAGTGATTCGTCCTGTTGGGGCATTATGAATTGCCAGCAGTGGCTAGCTTTCCGCTGAGATTCGCGTGCGGTGCGCCGAAGGATAATGCCCCGTATCGGTGAATCACACCACTGGTTTCTTCATACGTCCCTCATGGAGTGCGAATGTGCACTCAGTTTGGGCGGTGCGCTTTGCGCCTCTGTCGCCGCCCGTGTTGTCGTCACCGCGCCCGGCTCATCTATCCCTGATTCGCTAGAGACCCTTCTGCCACCCGAGCGAGCATCGCTGTGGGTGTCGTGAGCTTCCTTGTACAAGGCGCGCTGCAACAGCGTAAGCCCGGAACACTACGCGCGTAATATTACGCCTCGCGTCGCGGAGGCGATGGGTTTCGACCAATCCCCCTTGGCGAAAGTGAATTGAAGGTGCGTCATCGACAGGGTTATTCCGACACGTGGCTGCGCATCGTGAGCAACTCCTCGGCGGCGGTGGGATGGATGCCGATGGTTGCATCGAACTGCGCCTTCGTGGCGCCGCACTTCAGTGCGACGGCAAACCCCTGAATGATTTCCGGCGCGTCGGCCCCGACCATGTGACACCCGACAACACGGTCGGTGGCCCGCTCGACAATCAGCTTCATCATCGTCCGTTCATCGCGGCCAGAGAGCGTGTGCTTCAATGGGCGAAAGGTGGAGCGGTAGACATCGATCTGCGCATAGCGTTCGCGGGCGCGCGCTTCGGTCAACCCCACTGCCGCCGCCGGCGGCTGGCTGAAGATCGCCGTCGGCACGTTGGAATGATCGGGTGCGGTCGCATTGTTGTTGAAGAGCGTTTCCGCCACTGCCTGCCCCTCAGCAATCGCCATCGGCGTCAGGTTCAAACGGTTGGTCACGTCACCGACGGCGTAGATGCTGGGCACACTTGAGCAGGAATATGCGTCCACCACTACCGCGCCGGCCGCATCGAGCTGGACGCCGGCGGTCTCGAGACCCAGACCTGCAGTGTTCGGTTTCCGGCCAGTGGCAAACATGACGTGATCCACGTTCACGAAGGTCCCGTCCGTAAGCGCCGCACGCAGCCCAGTGTCATGTCGCTCGATCTCCACGACGTTACGCTCGAAGCGTAGATCGATGCCCTTGCGCTGCATCTCGTCCGCCAAGGTGCAGCGCACGTCATCGTCGAAGCCGCGCAGGAACAGCGGTCCGCGGTACAGCTGGGTGACCTCGGCGCCTATGCCGTAGAAGATCCCGGCGAACTCCACGGCGATGTATCCGCCGCCGACGATGAGGACGCGCTGGGGTGCGCGCTCGAGAAAGAAGGCTTCGTTGGAGGTGATGGCGAGCTCGACGCCGGGGATGTTCGGCTGCCCGGGCCAGGCGCCGGTGGCAATGAGGATATGGCGAGCCGTGTAAGTCCGCTCGTTCACGACCACAGTGTGCGCATCGACGACGCGGGCGCGGCCCTCAATGCACCGCACACGCGCCTGCTCAAGGAGGCTGCGGTAGACCTCGTTGAGCCGTGCGATCTCGCGGTTCTTGTTGGCAATCAGCTGGGGCCACTGCAGGGAGCGAGACCCCACCATCCAGCCGAACCCAGCAGCGTCCTCGAAGGCTTCGCGAAACTGCGCGGCATAGACCAGCAACTTCTTCGGGATGCAGCCGACGTTCACGCAGGTGCCGCCGAGCTGGCGTTCTTCGGCCACCGCGACCCGCGCGCCGTATCCGGCGGCAACACGACAAGCTCGCACACCGGCCGAGCCGGCCCCGATGGTGAATAGGTCAAAGTCGTAGCGGGTGTGTGCCATCCGCCACGTCTTCCCTTACCTACCCTCTCCGGGTCGAGTACTTGGATCCATCTGGATCTCCCTGACGCGGCCTCATCGTACCCGATACTGGTGAATTGAACACAGTGATCGTTACAAGGCAGCTCGTGCATCAACAGTCGGTTCACGGACACAACGGCTAGCTTCGCCTTTGGATTGCAGCGTAGGATGCCCGCCTCGATGAGCCCTACCGCGCGCACAAAGACAGTTTCGAAGCCGAGACTACGCGTGGTTCTACGCGCATAGTCCTACGCTCTCCCGCTCCCGGCAGAGATCGGCTATCCTCTTCATCAAAGGAACATCTCCGCGTACTACGGAACCAGTACTGGATGAGTGAAGGCGCAAACAGTCCGGGCACCGACCTGCGACGGATCGCCGCCGCCACCGCGGTGGCGATCGGCATGGTGGCAACGGTTGCCCTCGTTTACGTGCTGCTCGACATCCTCCTCCTGCTCTTCGTCGGCATCGTCGTGGCCGCGGCGCTCCAGCCCTGGCACGTGATGCTCTGCCGCTGGGGCGTCCCGAAGGGGCTCGCGGTGCTGCTGATTTACCTCTTACTCCTCATCGGGCTTGTTCTGATCGCGCTCGTCGTAGGCCCGGTGTTGATTGGGCAGATCAGCACGTTCGCGGCCGAGGTGCCCGGAAACTATGCCAGCATTCGCTCGCAGCTGCAGGCTAGTGCGACCGCTCCGTTCCACTTGATCGGGCAGCGACTCCCTCCGTTTGAGCGCCTGACGCAGACCCTCATAGACGTCGCGCCGCAGTTGTACCAGGGCGCTGTCGGAGTGACGACGAGCGTCATGAAGCTCCTTGCCTACTTCGTGACCGTGCTCGCCATCGGCTTTTACTGGACGATGGAAGTGCCGCGGCTCGAACGGCTGCTCCTGTCGCTGCTCGCGGTCGAGCGACGCCCCCGTGCGCTCAACATCTGGCACGAGATTGAGTCCAAGCTCGGCGGCTTCATGCGCGGTAAAGGGCTGGCAATGTTGGCCATCGGGGCAGCGTCGGCGCTCGGCTACGCGTTGATCGGACTGCCGAACGTCCTGGCACTCGCCGTTCTCGCGGGGCTGCTCGAGGCCGTACCGTTGATCGGACCGGTCCTGGCCGTCGTTCCCGCGATCCTCGTCGCCTTGCCATTGGGCCTGAACACCGTGCTGTTAGTGATCGGGTTCACCGTGGTTCTCCAGGTCATCGAGAACAATGTCCTCGTCCCCCGAATCATGCACCACACGGTCGGCGTGAGCGCCCTCGTCGGCCTGTTGGCCGTCCTCGCGTTCGGCACCCTGTACGGTATTCTCGGCGTCCTCATCGCCATTCCGATGACTGCGGTCATCCAGGTGCTGCTCGAGAGCATAGTGGTCAATGCGGAGCCGGTGAGGGAGCCCCAGGGCCTCGTGGGCAGTCCGTGGGTCGGTCTTCGCACGCGTGCCCGGGCACTGCGACAACAGGCACGCGGCCGGCTCCGGGCGCGCACGAGTCGTATGGGTATCGACCCCAGGACGGCAGACCATGTGGTCGATGCCGTGGATCAGCAGATCGAGCTGGCGGTGGCACGCGTCGAAAAGATCATCTCGGCGGCGCAGCAGACCTCGGAGCCGTTGGCTGCCAAGGAACAGGCCGCAATCGTCGAAAGGCTGCAGGGCGCGACGGAGGACATCGAGCAGGCCGTCGACCACGTCGACACGATCGTGGCCGCCGCCGAGGATGCGCTCGAAACGAGCGGGCCCACGGTGGAACTCGCGCTGGCCGAGCTGAGCGAAGCGACCGGACAGGTAGGGCAGGCGGTGGAGCAGGTCGAAACGGTCATCGTGGCGACCGCGGATTCGCAGGGATCCGTCCAGGGTCGGGAGCGGGAAGCGATCGTCGACAACCTGGATCGGGCCACCCAGCGATTCAAGGATGCAGTGCAGGACATCGAAACCATGGTCGTCGCCGCGCAGGACGAGTCGAGAGAGGCACACGCCGCAGAGGAAGGTGGCTCCTCAGTTCCCACCGCACAAGCCGTGAAGCGGTAGCGGCGTGACGCCGCCGGCGCGAGCCAAGGACGGATTGCCCACCGCGCGCTCCTTGATGAGGGAGCAGGCATCGGTCGGGTTGGTGGTCACGTGCATGTCCTGCGGGAACGCCTTTCCGGACGCTGCAGCGGCAGTGCGAAGCGTACTGTTGTGCCGCGGGCGTCGCCTGCCCGAGGGTCTATCCAGATGCGTCCATGATGCGCCTCGATGATCGAACGACTGATTGCCAGCCCCATTCCAAGCCCCTGCGCCTTGGTGGTGAAGAAGGCTTCGAACACGCGCGCCGCGGCGGCATCTGAGAGCCCCGTGCCGATGTCACGCACCGAGACCTCCGCCATCGCATCCTCCGTCTTCCTGGTCTGCACGTGGATCTGCTTCCGCTCGCTGCCGGCCTCGCACACCGCGTCGATGGCGTTCTGGATGAGATTCACGAGAACCTGTTCAATCTCGATGCGATCGGCGCGCACCGGAATCGGTCGCGGCGCCAGATCCAGTCGGAGCGTGATCTCCCGCTGCACGATCTCGCGCTCCAGCAACCCGGCAACGTTCCGAACGAGTCCATTCAGGTTCGTCGCCTCCAAATGGGACCCTCGCTTCTGCACGAACTCCCGCACGTGATGCACAATGTCGCCGGCGCCGAGCGCCTCGGCGGCGGCATGCTCCAGCAGCTCGAGCAGTTTGCGGGACACGGCCTTGCCCGACCGCACGTACGTGGCACATGCCGCCACGTCGTTGGCGATGGCCGCGAGCGGCTGATTGATCCCGTGCGCCAACTCGGCGGCCAATGCGCCCATCGTGCTGAGGCGCAGCACGTGCGCCAGTTCGGCCTGATGCTGGCGTGCGTCCTCCTCGGCTTGCTTGCGGTTCGTCAAGTCGCTGAGAATCAGACATACGGCCTCGAGGGCTTCCGTCCGCACAGGATTCGCGGCCAGTGCGACGGGGACGCTCGTGCCGTCGGCCGCACACAGGGTCGCTTCAGCGCGGTGCGCTCCGGTGCGGCCGTGCTCCAGGAGCGCACGAACCGCCGGCTGATCAGCCGGGCTGATGCACGCATAGATGGACGCGCCTACCAGGCGCTCCAGCGCGGTCCGGAGCATCGCCGCCAAGCAGCGGTTGGCGTATAAGATGGTGCCATCGGTGCTCATCGTCGCCGCACCCTCTTCCATCTGTTCTACCAGCACGCGATACGGATGCTCGGCCCCCTGGAGCGTGAACACTTGGTCCCCGTGCCGGGTATGGACGACAAACGCGTCCACCTCGCCACCCCGAATCGCGTGCAGGGTTTCTTCGGCCTCGGCGAGACGCGCGCGCAGCTCCCGCACGTTCGGTCGCCGTGGGCGGGGCGCGGTGTCCTTGACGCTCATCGGCGTTCGACATCCACTGCGGGCGGCGGCATGGCTACTTTCTTCTGCGCAGGTCCAATCCGAGGAGCACGCGCTCGGTGTTCGACAGGTCTCCCACTAGGGTGCGCAACGGCAGCGGGAGCTTTTTCACGAGCGCTGGGACCGCCAGGATTTGTTCGCCTTGGGCGAGCCTCGGCTGTTGGTACACGTCGATCACCTCCAAGTCGTAGCGACCACGCAGGTACTCCTCGCAGATCGCCTTGATGTTGGTGATGGCGCGGGTGGATTTTGGCGTCATACCGACGACGTACAAGCGCAGCACGTACCGTGCGGCGGCCGGTTTCGACAGGACGGCCTCGAACTCCGCCCGGGTACTGCGGCGTCGCATTCTGTCGCCTCCCTCACTGGCGCGCGCGCAATTGCAGGCCTACCAGCACGCGTTCGGTGTTCGACAGATCCCCGATGATCTTGCTCAGCGGCGGCGGCAGTCTCCGCACCAGGGTGGGGATCGCCACGATCTGATCGCCGCCCGCGAGTTGCGGGTTCTTGAGCAGATCAATGACCTCGATGTGATACTTGCCCGCAAGGTGGCTCTCACAAATCTGCTTGAGATTGGCGAACGCTGCCAGCGACCGCGGCGTCTGCCCCGCAACATAGAGCCGTAGTTCCCATCGCTCCGCGCTGCTTGCCGAGCGCCGTCCGCGGCGCGGCGCGCTGGTGGACACTCTTCTCCTGGGCATGCTCATTGGCGCCCCCCCTTTCCGTGCACTCTCGGTGTGCGGCGCACCGCGGGGGCCTTGTCGGCCTTGCGCTGGCGCGTCATCTCGGCGCGATCCACCTGCGTCCGTTGCTCCCGCTGCCGCAACTCGGCAACGCTGTCCTGCACCTCGTCAGCCTCGCGCTCGTACTCTGCCCGCAGGACTGCAATCTGCGCGTCGAGCGCCGCGTGTTTGCGCTCCAGGTCGTGTCGTCTGCGCTCCGCCCCTTGCTGCCGTGCCACGGCCTCGCCGCGGTCGTGGGTGGCCTGGGCCAGGCGGGCCGATCCGGTGAGTACCCCGCCGGGTCCGAGGTTGACGTCGACTAGCTCGATCCCGTGATCGGTGATGAGAAACTCCCGGATCTGGTTGGAGTGTGCCATGCCGCGCGACTTGATGACGTAGAGTCCGCGGTTGCGCTCGCCGTTCAGCTCGATAGTGCTCAGCGACAACCAGGTATCCATCAACGAGGAGATGCCGACGGCGGTCCGCTCCAGGGCACCGTCGGCCGCTGTCAGGCTGGTGAAGAGGGTGGTGATCTGTTGCCGCTTGAGGGCATCGACCAGCCGCATGAGCATCGACTTGACGTCGGCGACCTCACCGACGGACACGAAGTTGGTGATCGGGTCGAGCACCACCACGTGTGGGCGGAATGTGTCGATCGTCTTGCCCATTGCCGCCAGGTGCTGCTCGAGGCCGCCGAGCGTGGGACGCGCCGCGTAGAAGTGCAGGCGCCCCTTGCGCAGCCACGGCTGCAGGTTCAGGCCAATCGAGCGCATGTTGCGCGTGATCTGATGCAGGGATTCTTCGAAGGCGAAGTACAGGCAGCGCTCGCCGCGGCGGCAGGCGGCATCGACGAAGTGCGCCGCCAGGCTGCTCTTACCGGTGCCGGCCGTGCCGGAGACCAGCACGGTGCTGCCGCGGAAGTATCCCCGGCCACCGAGCATGATGTCGAGCCGGGCGACCCCGGTCGAGATCCGGTCGGTCGAGGCCGGGTGCTGCAGGTCCAGCGAGGTGATCGGCAACACGAAAAGCCCGGCCTCGTCGATCAGGAAGGGATATTCGTTCGTACCGTGCACCGAGCCGCGGTACTTGATGATGCGCAGCCGCCGTGTGGAGACCAGGTCGGTGACCCGATGGTCGAGCCGTACGACGCAGTCCGAGACGTACTCTTCCAGATCGTGACGGGTGAGCGTGCCGCTCCCCTGTTCGGCCGTGATGATCACCGTAACGCCCTTGTCTTTCAGCCAGCGGAACAGGCGCCGCAGCTCGGCGCGCAAAATCAGTGCGTTGGGCAGGGCGGCAAAGAGCGACTCCACGGTGTCCAGCACGACGCGCGTGGCCCCGATAGAATCGATGGCATGGCCGAGCCGAATGAAGAGCCCCTCGAGATCGTACTCGCCGGTTTCTTCGATCTCGCCGCGTTCGACGTGCACGTAGTCGACACACAACTGCTTGCGACGGATCAGCGCTGGAAGATCGAATCCGAGCGAGGCGACATTCTTCGTCAGCTCATCGGCGCTCTCTTCGAACGCCATGAACACGCCCGGTTCGTGGTAGTCGGTCGCGCCGCGGACCAGGAACTGCATTGCCAACAAGGTTTTGCCGCAACCGGCGCTGCCACACACGAGCGTCGGCCGCCCCCGAGGCAAGCCGCCACCAGTGATTTCATCGAGCCCCTGAATCCCCGTCGGGCACTTCGGCAGGCCGCGTACGGCCGATCGCGAGGTGTGCTGCGTCTTGGCCAATTGTCAGAACCCTCCAACTTCACTTGCTTATCCTTCCTTTGGCATTTTTTCAAAAGGGAATATCTGGGCGACCGGTGAACGCTCCACCCTCCGCACCCGTCCTCCGGAGCCCTGCGGAGGGTGGAGGGCTCCGGAGGACGGGTGACGAAAAATGTCCAACCTGCCAGCCGACGCGGCTTTATGGTGAGGCGTCTTTGGCCTGAGGCT
>CAZCGA010000108.1:0-22811 GCA_964498075.1 uncultured Binatia bacterium (SeqCode)
TGGAGTGGGGCCGCCTGATGGCGTACCTCGAGCAGTCGACACGGTACATCGCCTACAACGACCAGCGCGGCGGACGGTGGAAGTACCTCGTGCCTGCGGAGATCCGCGACACCGCGCTGCAGGAACGATACACCCAGTGCCTCGATCGGGCGTTTGAAACCTATGCCCGTTGGATCGAGCCCGTGGAGAGATACTATCGAGCAAAGTACCCGAAGGACGCCGATGACCCGGAAGGCGTCTACAAGCGGACGATCCGCGCCAAGGCGCTCGACACGCTGCGCGGCCTGCTGCCGGCGGCCACACAATCAAACGTGGGCCTGTACGGCACCGGGCAAGCCTACGAGGCGCTGCTGCTGCGTATGCGCGTGCATCCGCTGGAGGAGGTCCGCTCGTACGCCGACCTCATGCTCACCGAGCTGCGCACCGTCATCCCCTCCTTCTTGAAACGCGTCGACCGTGCGGACCGCGGCGGCCGTTGGAGTCGGTACATGCAGGAGACTCGCGACGCCACGGCGGCGCTGGCGCAGCGCCTGCTCGGGGGCATCGCCCCGGAACCGCGCGCCGAGGTCGTGCTCACCGACTACGATCCGGATGCCGAGGTGAAAGTTGTCGCCGCGGCGCTGTACGCGGTGTCGAACCTGCCTGATGACCAGCTGCTACAGCTGGCGCGTGAGATGACCGTCGACCAACGAACGGCCGTGCTGCGCGCCTATATCGGCGACCGCGAGAACCGGCGGCACAAGCCGGGCCGCGCCTTCGAGCGCACCAGCTATCGCTTCGATGTCCTCACCGACTACGGCGCGTTTCGCGATCTGCAACGCCATCGACTGCTGACGCTGGAGTGGCAGCCGCTCAGCCCACGCCACGGTTACGTGGTTTCGGAGCTGATCAAGGACGCCGGCGCGATGGATGACTGGGAAGGCGTCATGCACGCGTCAGCGGCGCTCCATGATGCGCTGTGCGACGCGGGTCATGCGCCGGTCGCGCCCTACGCCGTGAGCATGGCCTATCGGGTCCGGTTCTACATGGAGCTGAACGCCCGCGAGGCGATGCACATGATCGAGCTGCGCACGGCACCGCAGGGCCATCCCTCGTATCGGCGCGTCTGTCAGCTGATGCACCGACTGATCGCCGAGCGGGCCGGACACCGCGCCCTGGCGGCGGCGATGTCCTTCGCCGATCACTCCGCCGTGGAGTTGGGGCGCTTGCATGCAGAGCGCGCCGGCGAGCAACGGCGCCAGGGACGGCCCTGAGCCTACGACGCCGGCACCGCCGTCGATGTGGGCGCGCGCCGTGGCTGGGTGGTCGCCGCACCGTCGTCATCCAACGGATGGAAGACCAACCCCGTCAACAGCTTCGGGAAGAAGTACGTCGACTTCTCCGGCATGGTCTGCCCGGCGAGACATACGGCTTGGACATCGTCGATGCGCGGTGGGTTCATCAAGAAGCCCACTTGCGCGCCGCCGTCGACGGCGCTGAACGCAGCGTCATCGTCGTGCGTGTACGTCAGTCGCTTCTCCTGCGCGGCGGCCGCGCAATCGATACCCAGCACGCCGCGCAGGATGACCGTGTCGAGGACAGTGACGTCGAGGCGGCGGACCCGCGGCGCCAGCTCTGCCGCGTACTGATCCATCACCGCCGGATCATCGAGCGTCGCAACGTACAACTCGTCGCTGCCCGCTAACGCCACGCCGAGCCTCACCGGCTGGAAAGCGTGTCGCAGGCAGCTCCAGAACTCCGCGCGCGCCGTGCGCGGGAACGCGGCGAGCCGGAAGTGACGCCGCAGCCGTGTTACGATTTCTCGGCTCTCGATGCCGGTGGCCGCAAGCACCCGGTGCGTCGGCAGGATGACGAGGCCGGGGTGACTCATGCAGGTGAGGTACATCAGCACGAAGTTGTGCGGCGCGTTGTCATCCGTCGCCCCCTGCCGGCGACAGTCCTCGCTGTAGGCCAGCGCCGTCTCGTAGCGATGGTGTCCATCCGCGATGAAGACGGTGTCCTCGCGCAGCGCGTCGGTGATCGCTGCTATGGCGTCCGGCTGCGTCAGCAGCCATAGCTGATGCTGCACGTCGGAGCTGTCGCGGACACTGACATCGGCGGCGTGCGTCGCGGCGATCCGGCGCGCCGGGTCCAGCGCTTCCATCTTGCCCGCGAACAACCCGAAGATCGGACTGAGATTGGTGTGGCAGGCGCGCAGCAGGCGCATCCGATCTTCCTTGGCGCGCGCGAAGGTGCGCTCGTGCGGCCGAATCCGACCGGTGTGAAAAGGCTCGAGACGGACGATGCCGATGACCCCTTCGCGTTGGCGTGGACTGCCATCGGGCAGCTGAAACTGCTCGACGTAGTAACACAGCGCCGGCGGCACCTCGCGGATCAACACCCCGTTGCGGCACCAGGTACGCAGCAGCTCACCCGCCTCACGGTACGGATCCGCGCTACGATTGAGAATCAGCCGCACCACGTTGTGCCGGCTGCGCGCGTAGAGCACGTCGCGTTGCGCCTCCGAGATGACGTCGTAGGGTGGCGCAACCACTGTCGAGAGATCACCAACGACAGCCGGGTTGTAGCGCAGCGGCCGGAACGGTCGCAGGATCGCCATGCTTACACCAACTGGGCAACGCCGGCACGGAGCGCATCCGCCGCAACCGCACCCTCGCGGATGATCCGCAACGCGCCGCGGGCATCCACCACCGTCGATGCCGGCGTGCCGCGCAGCGTTCCGCCATCGATGTAGACATCCACGGCGGCACCGAAGTAGTCGCGGGCTTCCTCGATGCGCGTCGGCGGTCGCAAGCCGGCCGGGTTGGCGCTCGGCGCGGTCACCGGCCGGCCGAGTGCCCGCACCAGGCTCGTCGCCAGCGGGTGGCTGGAGAGACGCACACCGATCCCACCGCCTGCTCCCGTCAGCACCGCGGACGCCCCGGCACGCGCCGCGAGCACGATCGTCAGCGGGCCGGGCCAGAAGCGGCCCATCAACGCTTCCGCTTGCGGGGGGATGTCGGTGACCAACGTCCGCACCATGTCCAGATCGCTGACGAGCAGCGCAATCGGCTTGCCGGGCTCGCGCCCTTTCAACTCGACGAGCCGTTGTAACGCCGCCGCGTTGAGCGCATCAACGCCGAGGCCGTAGAACGTCTCGGTCGGGTAGACCACGATGCCACCACGCGACAAGGCGCGGGCCGCAGCCGCGATCGACTCCCGATCAGGCAGGCTTACGCTGTCGTTGCAGGCGCGCATTCTTCTCGTCGACTTGCTTGGCCAGCTCGGTCTTCAGCGCCGCGAGCCGCGCCGCCAGCTGCGCGTCGCTCAGGGCCAGGATCTGCGCCGCCAGGATGGCGGCGTTCTCCGCCCCATTCTTACCGATCGCGACCGTCGCCACCGGCACCCCGGCAGGCATCTGCACCGTCGCCAGCAACGCATCCAATCCGCGCAGGCTGCCGGCTTCGAGCGGCACACCGATCACCGGCAAGGTGGTGTGCGAGGCGACGACGCCTGCGAGGTGCGCCGCCACACCGGCACCGGCGATCAACACGTGCAGCCCGCGCTCGCGGGCCGAACTGGCGTACGCCGCGGTACGCTGCGGGGCGCGATGCGCCGAGGTGACCGTCACCTCGTACGGCACACCGAGCGCGTCCAAGCGCGCAGCCGCGGCAGACATGACCTCCCAGTCACTGTCGCTGCCCATGAGAATGCCGACGCGCGGCGCAGGCTTCTTCACGCCTGCCTCTCCAAGGCGCGATGACCGATGTCGCGCCGGTACTGCATGCCGTCCCACTCGATCTGCTCCACCGCCCAATAGGCTTCCGTGACCGCGTCGCGCACCGTCTTGCCCAGTGCCGTCACCCCCAGCACGCGTCCTCCGTTGGTCACGATCGTATCGTCGCGGCGCGCCGTGCCGGCGTGGAAAACCACACCGTTCTGCCAGCCGCGCAACGCGTCCAATCCGCGAATGACCTTGCCCTTCTCGTACGTGCCCGGGTAACCCGCCGCCGCCAGGACGACACACGCGGCGGGGCGCTCGTCCCACTCCATCTCGACCTCCGCCAACCGCCGATCTACACACGCGTCCAACAGCGGCACCAAATCACTTTTCAGACGCAGCATCAACGGCTGACATTCCGGATCGCCGAAGCGCGCGTTGAACTCCAACACCTTCGGGCCGCTGTCGGTCATCATCAGGCCGGCGTACAGCACGCCGCGGTAGTCAATCGCCGGATCGCCGAGCGCGGCGAGCACCGGCTCCATGATCTCGCGCATGATGCGCTCGTGCATGACCGGCGTGACCACCGGCGCGGGCGAGTAGGCACCCATGCCGCCGGTGTTGGGTCCGGTCTCGCCGTCGAAGGCGCGCTTGTGGTCCTGCGACGACGCCAGCGGCAGCACCGTGCGTCCGTCCACCAGCGCGATGAACGACGCCTCCTCACCTTCGAGGAACTCCTCGACCACGATGCGCGCGCCGGCCTCGCCGAAGATGCGCGTCCGCATGATCTCGTCGATGGCCTCGTGTGCCTCCTTCACCGTCTGGCAGATGACCACACCCTTGCCTGCCGCGAGGCCATCGGTCTTGACCACGATCGGCGCGCCGACTTCGGTGGCGTAGCGCGTTGCCTCGTCAGGATCCGAGAACGCTCCGAAGAATCCGCTCGGCACGCCGTGGCGGCGCAGCAGCTCCTTGGTGAAGGCCTTGCTACCTTCGATCTGCGCGGCCGCCCGCGTCGGCCCGAAGATCCGCAGCCGGTGCCGCTGAAACTCGTCGACGATCCCGAGCGTCAGGGGCAGCTCCGGTCCGACCACCGTCAAGTCGATCCGCTCGTCGCGGGCGAAGCGCGCCAGGCCCGGCACGTCGTCGGCCGCCAGCGGCACCAGCTCCGCCACGTCAGCGATCCCGGCATTTCCGGGAGCGCAGAATACCCGCCTGACGCGCGGCGACCGGCGAATCTTCCACGCCAGCGCATGCTCGCGGCCGCCGCTACCGATCACCAGGATGTTCATGCGGCGGGACGGGAGAATGGAAAATCAGAAACCCGAAACGCAAAACCGACAAGAGCAGACGGCCCTCCGCGTTCCCGTCTTCTATTGGCCGGTTTTGAATTTCCGGTTCCCTGTTTCCGGTTTCCCATTTTCCGATTCCTAGTGGCGGAAGTGCCGCACACCGGTGAACACCATCGCCAGGTTGTGTGCGTTGGCCGCGGCGATCACGTCCTCGTCGCGGACGCTGCCGCCGGGTTGCACCACCGCCGTTGCGCCTGCTTTGGCCGCTTCGTCGACCCCGTCGGGAAACGGGAAGAACGCGTCGCTGGCGAGCACCGATCCCTTCAACGACACGCCAACCCGCGCCGCCTTCTCGCGGGCAGCATGCACCGGATCGACCCGCGAGGTCGCGCCGCCGCCCAGCGCCAGCGTCTGCTGTGACCTCACGAAGGCGATGGCGTTCGACTTCACGTGCTTCACCACTTTCAAACCGAACGCCAGGCCGGCGTACTCTTCCGCCGTCGGCGGGCGCGTCGTGACGACTCGGGCGGCGCGCGGATCCTCCATGGCGCTATCGGCATCCTGCACCAGCAGGCCACCAAACACACCACGCACCTCGCGTCCGCCTTTGCGCATCACGTCGGGATGCCAGCGCATCAGGCGGCGATTCTTCTTCTTGCGCAAGAACTCGAGCGCGTCCGGCGCGAAGTCCGGCGCGATCAGCACCTCGGTGAAGATCTCGTCGACCTCGCGCGCCAAGTCGAGTGTCCACGTGCGATTGCAGACGAGAATGCCGCCGAACGGCGAGTCGGGATCCGTGGCGAAGGCTCGGCGATAGGCTGCCAAGACGCCGGACCCCGTTCCGACGCCGCACGGCGTGTTGTGCTTGAGTATGGCGACCGCCGCGTCGGCGTCATCGATGAACTCCCGCATCAGGTACAGGGCGGCATTGATGTCGACGATGTTGTTGTAGGACAGCTCCTTGCCGTGCAGCTGCTCGACGGCGCGGAAGAAGTCGCCGTACAGTGCCGCCTGCTGGTGCGGGTTCTCGCCGTAGCGCAGATCCTGCGCCTTGCGCAGTCCGATGTGGATGGTCTCACCGAACGGCTTGCGCCCGCCGTCGTCGACGGTGCCGAGGTAGTCGGCGATCGCCCCGTCGTAGTGCGCCGTCGTCGCGAAGGCCTTGCGTGCCAGGCGCGCGTTGGTTGCGGGCGAGACCGTCCCACCGCTACCGCGCATCTCGTCCGCGATGACCGAGTAGTCTGCCGGATCAACCACCACGGTCACGTCGTGATGGTTCTTCGCGGCCGAGCGCACCATCGACGGGCCGCCGATGTCGATGTTCTCGATGGCGTCCTCGAAGCTACAGTCCGGACGCGCCACGGTCGCTTCGAACGGGTAGAGATTGACCACCACCATGTCGATCGGCGCGATGTGGTGCGCGGCCATCTGCTCCTGGTGATGCCGGTCGTCGCGCCGGCCGAGGATACCGCCATGGATTTTCGGGTGCAGCGTCTTCACGCGCCCATCGAGGATTTCCGGCGAGCCGGTGTGGTCGCTCACCGCCACCACCGGGATGCCCGCGTCCGCGAGCAGCTTCGCGGTGCCGCCGGTCGACAGGACCTCGACGCCGAGCTCACGCAGCGCTTTCACGAAGTCGACCAGCCCGGTCTTGTCGCTGACACTCACCAACGCCCGCGTAATCTTCGCCATACCTACCCCTCCCATCCCCGCAACACTCGTGGCACGCGCTTGCCCAGCCGGGTCAGCACCTCGTAGGTCACGCTGCCTTGCCAGTCCGCCACTTCGGCCACGGTGATTTCGGCCCCGTCTTGGCGGCCCCACAGGACGACCTCGTCGCCGAGCTGCACACCGGGTACGTCCGTGACGTCGACCATGGTGAGATCCATGCACACCGCGCCGACTATCGGCGCCCGCTGTCCGTGCACCAGGACGAAGGCGCGGTTCGACAGCGCCCGGCTGTAGCCGTCGGCGTAGCCGATCGGCAGCGTCGCGATCAGGCTGGGGCGGCGGGTGACGAACGTTTGCCCGTAGCTCACCGGGAACTCCGACGGGACGTTCTTGAGCTGCGCGATGTGCGTCACCAGCCGCATCGCCGGCCGTAAGCCGCTCGGCGCCGTCATGCCCGCGGGCGGCACGCCGTACAACACGATGCCTGGCCGGACCAGCGTAAAGTGTGTGTCCGGCCGCGTCAGCGTCGCCGCACTGTTGGCGATGTGTATCCAGCGCGGCGACACGCCGGCAACCCGCAGAAAGTCGACCGCCTGCTGGAACGTCTTGAGCTGATAGTCGGAGTACTCGCGGTCCACGCTGTCGGCGTTGGCGAAGTGCGAGAAGATGCCGTCGATCTCGAAGCGGCCGGCACGCCGCAGCTCGTCGAGTAGCGCCGGCAGCTCGGCCGGTAGGATGCCGATGCGTCCCATGCCGGTATCGACCTTGATGTGCACGCGCAGGCGCTGGGGCGCCGCCGCGCCGAGATCACGCACCATGTCGCGGTGCAGAACGGCAACCGCGAGCTCGTGCTCGCGCAGCGCGGGGACGTCGCGGCCGGCGGCGCCGGTGAGCACCAGGATCGGCTGGCGCACGCCGGCGTCACGCAGCTCCGCTCCTTCCTCGACGGTCGCCACACCGAAGACATCGGCCGCGACTTGCGCGAAGATCGGCGCGACCAAACGTGCGCCGTGCCCATAGGCGTCCGCCTTCACGACCGCCAGGATCCCTACGCCTCGCGCGACTGCCGCACGCACCAGCGCGAAGTTGTCGCGCAGAGCCGCAGCGTCGATCGCAGCGAAAGTTGGACGTCCAACCGAGGTGTATGTCATGGGTGGAGCGGCGAGTGCGCCCCGCTTACCAGACGCTCTCCTGGTTGTAAAGGTAGGATTGAACGACTATCGTTTTCGCCGTGCACGTGACCATCAACGGTGAGCCGCAGGCGATCGCCGATGGCGCGACGATCGCCCTTCTGATCCAACGCCTCGGGATCAACGGGCGTCGCATCGCCGTCGAAGTGAACCGCGAGATCATCGCCCGGGAGCAGTATCCGGCCCATACGCTGAGCGACGGCGACCAGGTGGAGATCGTGCATTTCGTGGGCGGAGGGTAACGACGAGACATGGCAGACTTCTTCGAGCTGGCCGGCAAGCGCTACCAATCACGATTGATCGTCGGCACCGGCAAGTACCGCGACTTCGCGGAGACCCGACGCGCCGTCGAAGCCTCCGGCGCCGAGATCGTCACCGTCGCGGTGCGCCGCGTGAACATCACCGATCCCGGCAAGGAAAACTTGCTCGACTTCCTCGACCCGGCGCGCTTCACGATCCTGCCGAACACTGCCGGCTGCTACACGGCCGAGGAAGCCATTCGCACTGCACGACTGGCGCGCGAGGCCGGCATCGGTACGCTCGTCAAGTTGGAAGTGATCGGCGATCAGAAGACGCTGTTTCCCGACGTGCCGGCAACCATCGAAGCCGCGCGGGTGTTGGTGCGCGAGGGCTTCGCCGTGCTGCCCTACATCAACGATGATCCGATCGCCGCCAAGAAGCTGGAGGAGATCGGGTGCGCCGCGGTGATGCCGCTGGCGGCGCCGATCGGCTCGGGCCTCGGCATCCGCAACCCGTACAACATCCGCATCATCTTGGAGCACAGCCGCGTGCCGGTCATCGTCGACGCCGGCGTCGGTACGGCGTCGGATGCCGCTGTCGCGATGGAGCTGGGGTGCGATGCGGTGCTGATGAACACGGCGATCGCCGGCGCCAAGGACCCGATCCTAATGGCCGACGCGATGCGCCTGGCGGTCGAAGCGGGACGCAAAGCGTTCCTGGCTGGGCGCATCCAACGCAAGCTCTACGCCACCGCCTCGAGCCCGATCGAAGGGTTGTTGGGATAGCTGTCAGCGGTCAGCTCTCAGCTCCTTTGCTGCAAAGCCATCATCTGACTCTTTTCGCTGAAGGCTGACTGCTGATCGCTGACCGCTTCTTCCGGCCGATGGCTGACCGCTGCGCCTTCCGTCTCTACCTCGTCACCGACCGCACCCAAACCCGCGGGCGTCCCTTGCTCGAGGTCATCGATCAAGCGCTGCAAGGTGGCGTCGATGCCGTGCAGTTGCGCGAGAAGAATCTCTCCGGTCGGGAGCTGGTTGATCTCGCACGTCGGTTACGCGCGCTGTGCAGTCGTCACGGGGCACGGTTGTTGATCAACGATCGGATCGACGTGGCGCTGGCCGCCGGTGCCGACGGCGTGCACTTGCCGGTGAGCTCGTTCGCACCGGCCGACGCGCGGTGCCTGTTGGGTGCTGCGGCACTGATCGGGGCGTCGACGCACAGCGTCGCGGAAGCGCGGGCGGCGGCCGCAGGTGGCGCGGACTTCATCGTCTGCGGACCGGTCTTTGAGACGGCGTCGAAGCGGACATTCGGCTCGCCACTCGGTGCGGACGTGCTGGCGGAGGTCACGCAGGCAGTCACGCTTCCGGTCTTCGCCATTGGCGGGATCACGGCGGATCGCGTTGCGGCCGTCCGCGCCCGCGGCGCGCACGGAGTCGCGGTGGTTTCCGCGATCCTCGCAGCCGCGGACCCGCGCGCCGCCGCGTCCGCCATACGAGCGCGCCTCTGATCCAGCCCGGTTGACTTTCGGGAGTGGCCCTTCCATTTTGAGGCGCAAAATGGAATTCCTTCCCCGATTTTTCAGCGCGCCCAACGGCAGCTTCTTTCTCTTCGGTCCCCGCGGGACAGGCAAGTCGCTGTGGGCACAGACGACCTACCCCGACGCCTTGCGCGTCGACCTGCTGGATCCGCACGCCTTGCGCCACTACAGCGCGCGGCCCGAACGGCTGCGTGAGCTCCTCGATGCGCACCCGCATGCTCGCCAGGTCGTCATTGACGAGGTCCAGAAGGTTCCCGAGGTGCTGCCGGTGGTGCACGCCCTGATCGAAGAGCGCCGCCGCGTGCAGTTCATGCTCACCGGATCGAGCGCGCGCAAGCTGAAGCGCTCCGGCGTGGATCTGCTCGCCGGCCGCGCGGTGTGGCGCTCGCTCCATCCGTACATGGCGGCAGAGCTGGGGGCACGCTTCGATCTCGAGCGGGCGTTGCGCCACGGGCTTGTTCCCCTCGTGCTCGCCGCCGGCGATCCCGCGGATGTGCTGCGCACGTATGCGGCGCTCTATCTCCGCGAGGAGGTCCAGCTCGAAGGGCTGGTGCGCAACGTCGGTGTCTTCTCCCGCTTCCTCGAGTCGATCAGCTTTTCACACGGCTCGGTGGTGAACCTCAGCGCCGTCTCGCGCGACTGCCACGTCGAACGCAAGACGGTCGAAGGGTACGTTGGCATCCTGGAAGACTTGCTCCTCGCGTTCCGCTTGGACGTCTTCACGAAGCGAGCGCGACGGGCGGTCGTGGCGCACCCAAAGTTGTACCTGTTCGACACGGGGGTCTACCGCTCGCTGCGGGCGGCCGGGCCGTTGGATCGGCCGCAGGAGATCGAGGGGGCCGCACTCGAAGGGCTGGTGGCGCAGCACTTACGGGCCTGGATCGCCTATCGGTCCGACGAGCACCAGCTCTACTTTTGGCGCACCCGTTCCGGAGTGGAGGTCGACTTCGTGGTCTACGGCACGACCGGGCTGTGGGCGCTGGAAGTGAAGAACTCGACGCGTGTGCGTCCAGAGGATCTGCGCGGCCTGGCCGCATTCCGACAGGACTACCCGCAGAGCCAGTGTCTGCTCCTCTATCGGGGGGCGGAACGGTTGGTGGTCGATCAGACCCTCTGCGTGCCGGTTGGCGAGTTCCTGCGGTCGCTGCGCCCCGACGGCCCCATCAGCGAGCCCAAACGGACGCGGCGGACGGCCACTGAAAGCGGTTTCTGATTTCCGGTTACTGATCCTCGCTGAGGCCTTCGTGGCCGCCTCTGTCGGGCAGGCATTGCTGTTTTGGTCCTTATCGCATCGGGGGGTCAGCCGGATAGGCGTCACGCGGTCGTCCACTCCACTGGACAGAGGCTGTAGGCGCCGCTCAGTCCCTTGAGCTCGGCCGATTGCGTCGCGCCGAAACGGAAGTCGCCGCTGCTGTGGATCAGCTCCCGCACCAACGACGACACCAAGATCTCGCCGCCGTTAGCCTGCGCGGCGATGCGCGCCGCGAGAATGACGTGCTTGCCGAAAAAGTCGGCGGCCTCCTTGATCACCTCGCCGGTGTGCACGCCGATGCGCACGCGGATCGGGTACGCGGGCGCCGGCGTGTTGTGCGCGGCGAAGGCGCGCTGGATGGCGATGGCACAGTGCAGCGCGCGCCGGGCACTCTGGAAAGCGATCATGAATCCATCCCCCTGCGACTTGACCTCGAAGCCGCCGTGGGTGGCGACCTGTTCGCGGACGATGGCATTGTGGGCGCGCAGCAGCTCGAGCCAGCGCTGGTCGCCGACGCGCTCCGTCAGCGCGCTCGAGCCTTCGATGTCGCTGAAGAGGATGGTGACGGTGCCGTCGGGTGCAGCGTGCGAGCGCAGGTCGGGCTTACTCTGCTGGATCGACAAGGCGACCGCATGGATCGAGGTCTTGAAATCACTCGTGACGATGCCCTGCGTCCGCAGCTTCACGGCGAGCGCCTGCTCCACCAGCACCTTCATTCCGAGTGTCCGACCGATGTCGAGCGCGCGGTTGAGTAGCTCGAGCGCCTTGGCGCGATCGCCGCTGCTGTTGCGTGCCAACAGGAGCTCCGCGTAGTTCACCTGCGTACGGGCGACAGCTTGCTGCATGCCCATGCGCGCATTCATCGCCAGCGCCGCCTCGAAGTGCTCGGCGGCGTCCGTGTGCCGTCCCAAGGCCGCCGCTAGCAGCCCGAGGTAGCGTGCAGCGGAACCGAGCGGCACCACCGGACCGATGGTGACGGTGAGCTGGGCAAACGGACGTAGCATCTCGTAGAGTGCCGGCGCGCGCTCGGCGTCGGCGAGTCTCGCGCAAGCTTCGGCCAGGAACGCCAAGCTGGAGAGCCACAGGAAGTTGCGCGGTAGCTCGCCGAAGTGGGCGACAAGCTCCGCGAACTCAGCGCGCGCCTCTGCCTCGCGCCCCAGATCCAGGTAGAACCGGGCGCGCGCGCAGCGCAGGTTGGGCACGATCAACGGGTAAAGATCGAGGCCCATCATGAAGGCCTCTTCCTCCTGATGGCGCCCCTGCTCTCGCAGCAGTAGAGACATCTGCACTCCGAAGACGAGCGCGGCGTTGCTGTTCTGGGCTTCCTGACCGAGCTGCAGCGCCTGCTGCGCCAGCGGTTCGACCTCCGCGAGGCAGCCGCGCATGAACGCGAGGAAGACACCTATGACAGGCACACTCCAGCGGTAGTAGGGCTGCCGCAGCTCGTCGGCCAGCCGCCGATGTCGCTCCGATTCACGCTGCGCTTGCACGACGTCGCCCCGCTCGCACAGGTCCCAGAGGCGAAACCCATACCCCTCGTACAGCAGGGCACGATCACCCGCCCGCTCCGCCAACTGGATGATCTCATCCGCCTGGGCGAGTCGCTCTGCGAGGTTCTCGGGCACCCACAGCGCCCAATGCGCGGCGCGCAAGGCATGCGCCAGCACGACCGGATCGCCCAGGCGCCGCGCCATCGCGACCGCCTCGCCGCACAGCGCTGCACGGCGTTCGTAGGGTGCGGCCAGCGTAATCTCTTCGGCCAAGCGCGCGAGAAGGCTGGCGCGCAACGTATGATCGCTGTTGCCGAGGCGTACCAACGCCTCTTCGCACAGCCCGATCAACGTCTCATCCGGCTGCACGGCCGCGAACGCGAGCAGGCGGCCGCCGTACGCCAGCGCCGCGCGCGCCAACTCCTCGGCCGCGCCGAGGGAGCGGGCGAGGTCGGCCGCCTCCTTCGCGATTGCCTTGGCGCGGTCATACTCGCCGGCGCGCCAGAGCGCGTCGCTCAGCTTCAGCAGCAGCGCCGAGCGGCCTTGTTGCCCGCGTGCGTGCAGCTCCAACGCCTGCAGGCCCATCTCGTAATGGTGGACGGCCTGCTCATGCGCCATCAGCGCGGCGGCGCGATCGCCGGCCCGCACCGCGTAACCGATCGCCCGCTCGACGTCGCCCCCCTGCATCGCTTCGGAGAAATGATAGGCCAGCTCGGCCAGGTGTGGCTCTGGGTTCGCACCGTAGAGTTGCTCGAGGGCTTCGCCGATCTGCCGGTGTGAGCGCACCCGCCGCGTCGTGGTCAGCTCGCCGTAGAGGGTCTCGCGAATCAGCGCGTGCGCGAAGATATAGCGACCGACAGCGCGCGGCACCTCGGCAATCACGCGGGCGGCCATCGCTTCTTCGAGCACGTCGATGAGCCGGTCGCTGGACAGCTCACTCACGCGCTCGAGCAGCTCCAACGAGAACTCGCGCCCGATCACGGAGGCCGTCGTCAGCACGCGGTTGCATTCGTCCGACAAGCGGTCGAGGCGCCGACTGATCACCTCGCGCACGCCCTGGGGGATGTCGACACTCCACGACTTGACCGTCTCGGGATGCACGAGGCGCCCGTCGCTCACCAGCAGGCGCACCACTTCGTTGACGAAAAAGGGATTGCCTTCGGTCTCCTTGTACACCGCCGCCACCAGCGTCTCGGGCGGCTTGCGCCCGGCGGTGATCTCGATGAAGCGGCCGACGTCGTGCTCGCTCAGGCCGCGCAGCACGATGCGCTGGGTGAGCTGCTCGCGCCCGAGCTCGCCCAGCGCTTGCGCCAGCGGGTGTTGCCGCCCCAGCTCGATGTCGCGGTAGGTGCCGATCACCAGCAGGCGCGCGCCGCGCAGCTCGCGCGCCAGAAACTGCAACAGCAGCAGCGACGGCTTGTCCGCCCAATGCAGGTCGTCGAGCACGAGCACGAGTGCTTCGCTCTTCGAGGCGTTCTTGAGGAACGTCGTGATGCCGTCGAACAGCCGGAAGCGCGCCTGCTCGGGTTCGAGGGTCGGCGGCGGCGGCAGCCCCGGCAGGCGCTCGCGGACCTCAGACACAATCTGGCCGATATCGGCCGCGCCGGACCCCATCTCCGAGAGCAGCGCCTTGGGGTCGCGGTCGTGCACGTACGAGCGGATCGCTTGCACCCACGGCCAGTACGCCGGCGCGCCTTCGCCTTCGTAGCAGCGGCCCCACAGCACCTGTGCCTTGCGCAGCTGCGCATAGGTCATCAGCTCTTCGGCCGTGCGGGTCTTGCCGATGCCGGGTTCGCCGACCAGCATCAGCAGCCGGCCGCGGCCGGAGAGCGCGTCTTCGAGGCCGGCGCGCAACTCGTCCATCTCGTGCTCGCGGCCGACGAACACGCCGCCCGCCAGGCGGTCGAGCGGATTACTCGGCTCGGCCGTCACGCCGCGCGCCACGCCGCTGGCCGCCGCGGTGGTGATGGCTTGCAGCGCTTGGCGCACGACGGCGGCGCTCTCCGGCCGTTCCTCGGGCGCTTTGGCGAGCAACCGCAGCAGCAGCGCTTCGAGCGCCCGCGGCACCTCGGGGTTGTGCCACGACGGCGCCACCGGCGGCGTGTTGATGTGCTGCGAGATGATCGCGACCGCGTCGTCTCCGAGAAACGGCGGGCGGCCGGTCAGCATCTCGTAGAGCATGGCGCCCAACGCGTAGAGATCGCTGCGCGCGTCGGGCTGACGTCCGAGCGCTTGCTCGGGCGGCATGTACGCGACCGTGCCGACCATCATGCCTTCGAGCGTCAATCGCGAGCGGTCAATGGCGACGGCGAGGCCGAAATCGCCCAGTTTCGCGGTGCCATCTTGAGTCAACCACACGTTGCCCGGCTTGAGGTCGCGATGGATGACGTTGCGGGTATGCGCGTGTTCGAGCGCCTGGCAGAGCTGATCGGCGATACGCAAGCTGTGATCGAGCGGCAGACGATGCTGCTCGGTGCGTTGCAGCAGCTCATCGACCGAGCCCCCAGGCATGAATTGGCTGACGATGTACGGCCGGTGGTCCTCGTCGCCGATGTCGTGCACGGTGACGATGTGCGGGTGATCGCCGAGCCGGCCCATCGCCTGGGCTTCGCGCCGCACGCGCGCCAGCCCGCTCTCATCGAGGCCCTCGGTCTTGATCAGCGCAAAGGCGACGTCGCGATCCAGACGCGTGTCATGGGCGAGATAGACCCGCTTGCGCGAGCCTTCGCCGAGCAAGCGCTGCACGGCATAGCGGCCGGAGGCAAACGCAGCCGGGACAACTGGTGGCGGAAGTTTCGGTGGCGGCGCGGCGGTGCCGGCCGCAACTCCACCCGCATCGTGGTTGCGCGTGGCCGACGAGTCATCAAGTCGCTGGCCGCAGCCGTGGCAGAATTTTATACCCGCTGCGTTGCTGCGCCCGCACGCGGCGCACACAATCTCGCGCCGCAACGACTGCCCGCACTCCCCGCAGAACGTCGCATCGGCGGGATTCTCATGGCTGCAGGACGAACAGCGCATTTCAAGGGCTCCCGCCGAACTTCCTCCAGCGAACTTCCCCATCAGCCCCTAGTTTCAAGGGCTGAACACCCCGAACTTCCCATCATCCCGCGCTCCGTGGGGGGCCGAGAACGGCGAGACGGGCTCGGACCAGCAGTGCTTTCATGTGTCTGTCCCTTCTGCCACCCTCGCTACCGAGGCACCCTCCCTCAGCTACCCTTCAGCGCCGGCACGCACAGCTCGTCGCGCAGGAGCGGATAGACCAGGCTGGGTCCCAGCTCGTTGTTGGTCTGCAGCCGGCGGACCTGCGTGAACGGCGGGCTCGCTCGGTAACACATCAGCTGCCACGGGTTGGTTTCCGCGCCCGGCTGCTGGTCGTCCTTGTTCGTCGGCACGCACACACGCACCGGTCTTTTGAGCCGGACGGTGGCCTGTGACTGGTTGAACGGGTCCGTCACCGTGACGTCCGTCGGCTGGAAGCGCGGCGCCCCCTTGGTCTGCCGGACTTTGTAGCAGGTGAACCGGTCCAAGCTCGATGCGCTCGGTGCAGCGGGTTGGCTATCGAAGCTGATGGCCGTGGCGAGCAGCAAGCGGTCGGGCAGGCGCAGGTCGAGGGTGTGCGTCCCGAATTGATCGACGATCTTCTGTCCCTGTATCGGCAGCCGCGCGTCCAGCTCGCGCCGGTTCAACGCTCGGATGCCGTAGCTCTGTAAGTAATCGGTATGCGCCAGCGCCTCCGGCGCCTCGTCGTTGGTGTTGGTGGGCGAGCAGAGCTTGAGCGGCTTGATCACCGCGGCACTGACGGTCCCGAACGCATCAACGAGCTTGACTGGCACCGTGACCGGCGTCGTGCTCAATACGCGCGACCGATAGCATTGCGCGTGATCCGGCAGCGGGGGCACTGCGGCGATGGCGTATTGGCTGAAGTGGCTCAGTTGCACGATCCACGTATTGAAGAAAGGGTCGCAGCTGGCGGGCGGGGTGCATGGAGCCCTACAGGTCGCGTAGTCCAAGGTTGGGCCCGGGCAGCCGAAACCCGGGCAGACCGGACACAATGGAGTGGCCGGTTGATTGTGGCCGCAATCGAGCGTCAGTGGGGTGAGGCAATCGGCGTCGGTATTGCAGACGGTGTTGGTGACCTCGCACGTGTTCGTCGACTGACATTTCCCCTGGGTGTAAACCTTCAACGTGCCTTCATTCAGCACCGTGGCGCCATTGACATCGACCGCGTCAACGCAGCAATCGGCTGGACTGCACGCGCTAGACGCCACATTGGTCCATTTGAAAGCTGCCGTAACCGGGATGGCGAACTGCTGCCCAGAGGGCTCCAGCTGAAGACACGAGACGACTTTGCCCAGGTAATTGCGCAGCGCGAAGTCGCAGGCGCCGGCAGTCGGGTTGGCCGGCGTGCTGATGATGTTGATGTTCGTCGGTCTCGTCAGGGCGCCGGGTGGAATCGTCAGATCGAGGTTTGGCGACCTCAACTTGCAGGTCCTCGTATTCGGATCGTACGTCCCGTTGGTACATGTGGTGTTGTTCGGGCCGCCGACGAACCCCTCTTTGGACTTTGTGACATCGCAACCGGCAATCGGGGCGGAGTGCTGACAATCTCGGACCGGATCGCAACTGTCCGTGGTGCAATTGTTGGCATCAAGGCAGTCCTTCAGCGACCCGGGGACACACGTGCCGTTCTGGCAGGTGTCTGAAGTGGTGCAGACATTATTGTCGTTGCAGGGCGTGCCGGTGAGCGGAACGTGCAGGCAGCCACTTGTGGCGTTGCAGGAGTCGCTCGTGCACACGTTGCCGTCCTCGCAGTTTGGTGGCGCACCCCCAACACAATGGCCGGAGCCATCGCAGGTATCATTGGTGGTGCAAGCGCTGCCATCGTCGCAACCCGCTCCGGCGGAACGAAAGCCGTCCGGCGGGCAGTTACTACTGGTTCCCGAGCACAACTCGGCGACATCGCAAGGCCCCGTGGCGGGCCGGCACACACCGGCTGAGGTCGGGGCGATTAAGCCACCAAAGACGGCGCCCGCGGCGTTTTGGCTATAGTTGCATGCTCCGCCGCAACCTTCGCTAAATGACGACGGGCCGTTTTTTGCGCGGATCACAATCCGGTTGGTGCCGGAGTGCAACAGCGGAGTGATGTCAAACCTCTGTAGCGCACCCTGCGCTTGGAACGCGACGTCAAAGTCGCTGGTGCTCCCCACCGTTCCCACTACCGTCCCATCTACCCTGACCTCTGCGAAGTCGTCGGCGGCGACTGCGATCGTGCCGCCTGCCGGCGTGCCAACAAGGTTGAACGTCTTGGCAAAAAAGTACTCCTTGAGGTCGGCTGGCGTTGTTGTTCCACTGACATTCGGAGCCCATATCCAGTGTGCCCCGGGGATACCTGACAGATCGGCGCGCCAAGCCGCGCTAGTCCATGAGCCGCCGTAGATCGTGGCACCGGCCGGGCACGATGAGGGGACCGTTCCGGTAAGGCACACGTGTTGCGCCTGGCCGATAGGAGTAGCCGTCGGATTCGCTACCGGATCCACGGTGTAGACGTCCCACGTCACGTCCGATACAAAGGCCAGGTTCGGGCACTGGGTCCCCTGGTCAATGCGAAACACGCCGCCCCCGCGAGTCCCGGCATAGACAGTGGAGGGGGTCACGGGGTCGATCGCAAGTCCGAAAACATCGAGAATGCTCAGGCCGTTATTGAGTGGATTCCAGCTGGCGCCACCATTCGTGCTCTTGAAGACGCCGCCGCCACGGGTCCCGGCATACACCGTGGCTGAAGTCGCGGGGTCAATTGCCAGGGAGAATACCCAACCGCCGGCGAGGCCACCAACTACGGGACTCCAGCTGGAGCCGCCGTTCGTGGTTTTGAACACCACGCCCCCGACTCCCAGCCCCGCGTACAGGATCGCTGGGGTCGCCGGATCGATTGCCAATGGCCACACGTTGTTGTTGGTCAAGCCACTATTGACAGCGCTCCAGTTAGTGCCGCCGTTGGTGGTTTTGAAGATGCCAGCGCCGGTTGATGCGTAGAGCGTGGAAGGGATTGCCGGGTCGATAGCCAGCTGGCGAACGTCGAGATTGGTGAGCCCGCCGTTAGCGGCACTCCAGTCGGTGCCGCCGTTGGTGCTTTTGAACACGCCACTGAACACGCCACCACCGAAGATCGACACATAGAGAGTGCTCGTGGCCACCGGATCGATCGCCAGGTCCGAGATCTCCTCGAATGGAGTCGGGATGCCGTTGTTGACGCCGCTCCAGCTAGTGCCGCCGTTGGTGGTTTTGAACACGCCGTAACCAAGGGTCCCCGCATAGAGGGTGCTGGGAGCCGTCGGATCGATCGCCAGGCATTCGACGAAGGGGTCGCTGAGGCCGTTGTTAATGGCGCTCCAACTCATGCCGCCGTTCGTGCTCTTCAGCACGCCCGTATAAGGCGTCGCCGCGTACACCGTCCCCGGGGCCGTAGGGTCGATTGCCAGGAGTCCGACAAAGCTGGCATGCAAGCCGCTCCTGACCCAGCTGGCGCCGTTGGCGCTCTTGAAAATACCGCCACCCTCTGTTCCCGCGTAGATGCTGGCGGGGAACGCGTCCACTGCCAAGGCGAGGACGACAGTGTTAGTGAGGCCGCTGTTGACGGCGCTCCAAGTGCCGCCGCTGTTGGTGCTCCTGAAGACGCCGCCGCCGGTCGTTCCAGCATACACGATGGTCGCGTCGGCCGGGTCAGTTGCCAGAGAACGGATGTCGACATTCGTCAGGCCAGTGTTGGCGGCGGTCCAGCTGGCCCCGGCGTTGGTGGTCTTGAAGACGCCACCTTTGGTGCCAGCATAGATTGTCGTGGGAGTTGCGCGATCGACCGCTAGGGCTTGAACGACAAGGTTCGCTAGACCGTTGTTGACGGCGCTCCAGCTGGAGCCGCCGTTCAAACTTTTGAAGACCCCACCGCCACGGGTCCCGGCATACAAGATAGCGGGCGTGGCGGGGTTGATTGCGAGGCAATGGACATCTGTGTTGGTCAGGCCACTGGTGACAGCGCCCCAGCCGGCACCGCCGTTGAGCGTTTTGAAGACGCCAAAGCCTCCCCCTGCATAGAGGGTTTTGGGAGTCGCGGGATCAACTCCCAGGGCACGGACAAATCCAAGGGGAAGCCCAGCATCGGCGGCGCTCCAACTGGCGCCTGCGTCGGTGCTTTTGGAGACACCGAGTCCCGCCCCCGCGTAAACAGTGGTCGGAGCTGTGGGATCAACTGCAAGAGACAGGACCTCCAAAGTGCCACCTACAATGGGTAGGCCGCTGTTGACGGCATTCCAAGTGCCGCCGAAGTCCGTGGTCTTGAATAGGCCGCCGCCATCCGTCCCCGCATAGACGGTGGTCGGGGCAAAGGGATCATCGATCGCAAGGGCGTGGATAAACCCGCCGGTAGGGCCGTTGCTAGTCCAGACGTTGGTGCCAGCGTCCGCAGGCCGTACGCTGCTCGCGCACAGGAGACCAAAGCCGACCGCCAGCGTCCGGATTCCGACTGCTGCTCTGCGATTAGAGGACAGGTTTGTCCTCCGTGGTTCGTTGCGAGTGGCTCGCGCCGATCGCCCCCAAAAGCTCCCGCGCCACTGCACGCACGCCTTCACCCGGGTGGCCGAGTAGACGTGCGAGGTAACACAAGAAGGGGAACCGTTCATGCTGAGCTTGTCGAAGCATTGGGCGGGGTTTTTCAGCAGTCTGCTAGATCTGTCAATGCCAGAGTCGCACAAGATTGAAGGGGCGTAGAAGGTGACCGCCTGCACCTCCGCCTCACGGCTCGTGACAGGCGAGTCGCGAGAACCCCGCTTGCGTGCAGGCAATGGTGTCGAGCCGATCGACGAAGCCCTGGCGCAGCGCCACGCTTACCGGGCCGATCGGCCGCCTAAAACTGGTTTCCGCGAATCCCAGCCGTAATCGCAATACCATCACGCTATAGAGCAGCGGGTCGGCCCGATGCGGGTTGAAGACCGCCTTCGTCTTCCGATCGGCGCTGAGACAGGTAATGGTCGGGCGCGGCGTGCCGCGCAATCTGCAGCCAGTTATGTGAATGGTGGTTTGGAACACACCGCTGTCTGCCACGTCCAGGGTGACGGTACCGGCCAGCAACTTCGTCCGCAGCGCGCCGCCGGTATCGTGGTCGTTCACCAGGGCCCGCACTCTCACCCGGCCACTGCCGATTGAGGGCCGCGTATCGATCCGCAGGCCAACGCTGCTGAGGGCCAACGATCCCGGGCTATCGTTCGGATCGCACACGTCCCCCGACCCGTCACGATCCGCATCCGCCTGATCTTGGTTGGCGAGCGCAGGGCAATTGTCACACGCGTCGCCGATGCCGTCCCGGTCGCCGTCGGTGCGATCCGCGTTGGCGATGAGCACGCAATTGTCGACCGTGTCCGCCACCCCGTCCCGGTCCGCATCCGGGTCGTCGAGCGCCGCCTCGACTTCGTCAGGTCCGAAAGAATCCTCGGTGGGTAGCTCGTGCACCGCGGCGTCAAAACTCCGAGCCTGGGTGATCTTCAAGTTCAGGATGCTCCATTCGTTCACGGTGTTGAGGACCGTCCGCGCATCGTCGAGGTTGATGTCCGCCGACACGGCTGAATCGACAGCAGTGAAGTTACCGCTCCAATCGACACCCTTGCTCGTGGATATGGTGTGACAACGGGTCACACCGGGGAGGGTCTTGACACAGAAGCGCGTCTCGTCGGCCAGATGGCTTCCCCCGATACCCACCGCCTCCTCCAAGGATGTCTCATCAAGCGATGCTACGCCACCGCCGGCGTAGTCGAGCACCCTCTTCCCGTCGCGAATGAGCCAATTGAACAGGTAGTTCATGATACTCAGATGATTGGGCTTGTGATTGTCGCTGTCGCCGCCGCCATGATCGAGATCCAGCTGGTGCCCGAGCTCGTGCATGAATACGCCAGCTTCCTCCATGGCGTCGCCATAGATGCATCCGCGGTAGACGATAAATTGATCCCCGTGTATCTCGCCAACACCACGTTGTGTGCAGAACAGCCCCGAATCGGGCCAATCTCCGTACAGAGCGTAGTGATAGAGGCCAAGGCGCGTGGGTGAGAAGCGAACGCGCTCCTTGTAGCGCGAGTCGTTGAATGGCGCGGGCGGATCGAGGTCAGTAGACGGATCGAGGCGAGTAGACGACACCTCGTCGCCGCCCCCACCCACTCCGAAGGCCGCGGGGTCGGAGCCGTCGTCGATGTGCAGCGCGAATCCCCTTTTCTCGAAGGCCTCCACCACCATATCCAACGCCTCGCGGCGGGGGGCGAAGCCCTGCATATGGTCGACCTCGACGTAGATATCAGGCTTCCCGACTACTGCGCCCGGCAGGAGGGCATCGGAGGTGCCGTCCAAGTCCTTATCGACTCCCCCGTCCCGTTCCCAGGCGTCGGGTAGGCCGTCGTTGTCTGTGTCAGTGAGGTCGGGCTGGTACTGCTCGCCGGTTTCGACGAGGTAGATGGCGCTCGACGACTTGACGGCACCGCACTTGTCTCGAAGCACCACGTCGAAGCTGTTAAACCCCGGTCGCAGGTCGAAGACGACGGGTGTTGGAGGCGATGTCAAGACAACCCCGCTACAGCCGTCACTGAAATCCCGAACGATGGTGCTCGTGCTGCCATCGCCATGGGAAACCGTGATCCGGATCTCGTCGTCCACCGACCACAGCCCGGTGCCGTCGGAGGTGCCGGCGAGCACCACACGCCCGCTCCAATAGAAGATCTCGACGGTCTTGGTGAAGAATACCTCTCCGGCGGTAGCCTCGGTCTCGGAGATGCCGGTTGTAATTTCCGTGGAGTGGATCCCTCCGTGCAGGGCCATCGTCAGAGGCGGCGCGACCACGTGCGCAGCGAGGAGGACGAGGAGGAGGTTGCCCCCCGAGAAGGCCGCCGATGCCCGACGCATTGCGACGGCATGGGGCGGGGTGGGTGACGCGGCTGGCCTCGTGGTTACCCGCCCATCTCTCGTCATGGCATGTTCTCCATCAGCCCGCACGCCGCACTGGACCGTCCCCGCGGCGGGAGCTGCAATCGGATGGCGAGGCGATTCGGCTGCTTGGTTCCGCCGCCTGAGAAGCCCGTGAAAATTTCGATCCTTGAAATCGTTTCGTTGGCAGTAGGGAGCCAGGTTATGCCGATCATTGGTCCACCAGTGGTGCAATCAATGACGTTGTCATTGCTGAAGTTTTGCCCGTCACAAGGGATCTGGCTAGCCCATGCGGGGCCAAGCCGCAGAACCCAAATCGTCAGGAACACGAACAGACCAGTTGCGGAGCGTTTCATCAGAATCCCTCCTTTGACCGTAACCTTAGCGCTCCGTCTCGGACCTTCGCCCTTCTATCGCCTCAGGTAGGGATCCTCAGCTACCCTTCAGCGCCGGCACGCACAGCTCGTCGCGCAGGAGCGGATAGA
>CAZCGA010000109.1:0-22798 GCA_964498075.1 uncultured Binatia bacterium (SeqCode)
CGCTCCATCAGCTCGAGGCAGGCTTCGAGCAGCAGTTTCTCGGTGGTCGCCGCATCATCAAAAAAAAACGGCCGCTTCTCGTCGGCTTCTCCACGGAACTCCGCCGACGCCAGCAGGCTGGCGCCGTGGATGCCGTCGCGCCCGGTCTTCGAGCCGACGTAGATCACCGGGTTGCCGACGCCGGCGGCCTTGGCGCGGAAGATCTTGTCGACGCGCACGATGCCCAGCGTGAAGGCGTTGACCAGGATGTTCTCGTTGTAGCCGGGATCGAAGTAGACCTCGCCCCCGACCGTCGCCACACCGATGCTGTTGCCGTAGTCGCCGATGCCGGCGACGACGCCGCCGACCAGGTAGCGGGTACGCGGATGGTCGAAGCTGCCGAAGCGCAGCGAGTTGAGGTTGGCGATCGGGCGCGCGCCCATCGTGAAGACGTCACGCAGAATGCCGCCGACCCCGGTGGCGGCGCCTTGGTACGGTTCCACGAACGAGGGGTGGTTGTGGCTTTCAATCTTGAACGTCACGGCGAGGCCGTCGCCGATGTCGATGACCCCGGCGTTTTCTCCGGGGCCTTGCAATACGCGTGGGCCTTCGGTCGGCAGGCGTCTCAGGAACACGCGGGAGCTCTTGTAGCTGCAGTGCTCCGACCACATGACGGAGAAGACGCCCAGCTCGACCAGATTCGGCGCGCGACCGAGGGAGGAGCAGATGCGCCCAAACTCGGCCGCCGTCAGGCCGTGCTGGGCGGCGTCGGTCTCGGAGACGGCGGTGGTCGCGTGCGACATGGCTTCAGTGTCCCGGTGCGACCGACGCGGCGCGCCGGTGCGCGCCGGCGCTGTGCGCGGCCACTACGGATTGGAAGAGCTTCAGGCCGTCCTCGCCGCCCAGCAGCTTGTCCACGGCGTGCTCAGGGTGTGGCATGAGGCCGAAGACGTTGCGTTGCTCGTTGACGATGCCGGCGATGCTGTTCAGCGAGCCGTTGGGATTGGCCTCCGGCGTCGCCCGGCCGCTGGCGTTGACATAGCGCAGCACGATTTGATGGTTCTGCTCGAGCCGCTCCAGGGTGACGGCGTCCGCGACGTAACACCCTTGCCCGTGCTTGATGGGAATGGTGAGCACCTCGCCGCGGGTGCAGCGGCAGGTGAAGGGTGTGTCGGTCTCTTCCAGGCGGAGATGGACGCGCGCACACACGAAGCGCAGGCCCTGGTTGCGGATCAGTGCGCCGGGCAGCAGACCGGCCTCACACAGCACCTGGAAGCCGTTGCACACCCCCCAGACGAATCCGCCGGCGCGGGCGAACTCGATCACGCTCTCCATGATGGGTGAGAAGCGCGCCATCGCGCCGGCGCGCAGATAGTCACCGTAGGAAAAGCCGCCGGGCAGGATGACGCAGTCGACGCCCTGCAGGTCGCGATCCTTGTGCCACAACGACACCGCGTCCTCGCCGAGGAGGTGGTCGACGGCGTAGAGCGCGTCGTGATCGTCGTTCGATCCGGGAAAGGTAACCACGCCCCAGCGCATGCGACCGGCTCACTCCTCGAGCTCGAAGTGGTAGTCTTCGATGACGCCGTTGGCGAGCAGCTTGCGGCACATCTCGTCGGTGCGCTGCCGTGCTTGCTGCGCGTCGACGCCGGCGAGCGACAGCTCGATGTATTTTCCCAGGCGCACGTCGCGCGCCTCGCTGAAACCCAGCGCGTGCAACGAGTGCTCGATCGCCGTGCCTTGTGGATCGAGCACGCCCTTCTTCGGTGTGATGAAGACCCGCGCGCGCATGGCTAAAGTCGTGAGTCGTGCTCGTGAGTCGTGCTCGTTGATGGATGCGGAATCATGACACTCCCTCCTCAACCCCAACCCCATAGGAGCGATGCTTCATGCGCAGATGCGGCGGTGGACTTCGTGGTAGGCTTCTTCGATGCCGCCGAGGTCCTGGCGGAAGCGGTCCTTGTCGAGCTTCTTACGCGTGGCGGCGTCCCAGAAGCGGCAGGTGTCGGGGCAGATCTCGTCGCCCAGCAGGATCTGACCGTGGTGGCGACCGAACTCGAGCTTGCCGTCGACCAGCAGGATCCCTTTCTGCTCGAGAAAACCCTTGAGCACGGCGTTGATCTTCAGCGCCATGTCGGTGAGGGTCTTCAATTCCGCTTCCGTGGCCATGCCGAACACCGTGACGTGCCACTGGTTGATCATCGGATCGTCGAGCGCGTCGCTCTTGTAGTAGTACTCGACGATCGGTGCCGGCAGCGATTTGCCCTCTTCCAGACCGAGGCGCTTCGCCAGGCTGCCGGCGATGATGTTGCGCACGACGGTCTCGACCGGAATGATCTGCAGTCGCTTGACCAGCATCTCGCGGTCGTTCAGGCGTTCGACGAAGTGCGTCGGGATGTCTTCGCGCTCGAGCAGCCGGAAGAAGGTCTCGCTGATCTCGTTGTTGAGGATGCCCTTCGAGACAATCGTGCCGCGCTTCTTGGCGTTGAAGGCGGTGGCGTCGTCCTTGAAATACTGGATGACCAGATCGGGGTTGTCAGTGGTGTAGACGCGCTTCGCCTTCCCCTCGTAAATCAGCTCCCGCTTTTCCATCGTTCCCCTCCAAAGGCGCGCTCGTATAGAGCGTCTTCATAGCGCAACTGATGGCGAAGGTCGAAGAGCTCCGCAACCTCCGCCGCGGTCAGGTGACGGGCGACGTCGGGATCGCTCGCCACTTCGGTGCGGAAGTCGGCGCCCTCCATGGCCTTCATGCCGTTGCGTTGCACCCAGCGGTAGGCCTCGTCACGCGCCACTCCCTTGCGCACCAGCGCCAGCAAGATCGCCTCGGAAAAGACGGCGCCGCGCCAGTGCTCGAGGTTGGCCTGCATCGCATCGGGGTGCACGACGAGGTCGCGCACGATCCCGGTCATGCGATGCAACATGAAGTCGAGCGCCATGGTCGCGTCCGGGCCGATGACGCGTTCGACCGACGAGTGGCTGATGTCGCGCTCGTGCCACAGCGCAATGTCTTCCAACGCCGCGCCGGCGTAGGCGCGCACCAGGCGGGCCAGGCCGGTGACGTTCTCGGAGAGCACCGGGTTGCGTTTGTGCGGCATGGCCGAGGAGCCCTTCTGCGCGCCGCCGAATGCTTCCTCGGCCTCGCGCACCTCGCTGCGTTGCAGATGGCGAACCTCCAGGGCGAAGCGCTCGATCGAGCCGGCGACGATCGCCAGGGTCGAGAAGAACTGCGCGTGGCGGTCGCGCGGCACGATCTGCGTCGCCACCGGCTCGGGTTCCAGGCCGAGGCGGCGGCACACGTAGGCTTCGATCTCGGGGGGGAGATGCGAGAACGTGCCGACGGCACCGGAGAGCGTTCCGAAGCGCACCGCTTCGCGGGCGGCGCGCAGGCGGTCGAGGTTGCGCTGCATCTCGGTGTACCAGCCGGCCAGCTTCAGGCCGAAGGTGATCGGCTCGGCGTGGATGCCGTGCGTGCGTCCGACCATGACCGTGCCGCGAAAGCGTTCCGCCTGAGTCCGGACGGCGTCGCCAAGCGCCGCAGCGCCGCCGATCAGCAGGTCCGCGGCGCGCACCAGCTGGACGGCAAATGCAGTATCGAGGACATCCGACGACGTCAGTCCCATGTGCAGGTAACGGCCTTCCGGCCCGCACTGCTCGGCGACCGAGGTGACGAAGGCGATGACGTCGTGCGCCACCTCGCGCTCGATCTCGCGCATGCGTGCGACGTTGACCTGGGCACGCGCGCGCAGTTTCGCCGGCACGTCGCGCGGCATCTCACCGCGCTCCGCCAACGCCTCGCAGGCGAGCAGCTCCACCTCCAGCCAGATGCGCAGCTTCTGCTCTTCGTCCCAGACCGCCGCCATCTGCGGTCGGGTGTAGCGGTCAATCATCGTGTGAACCATCCCTCAAGAGCCGATCGGTACGCATCACTCCATGCTCGGTTTCCGTGCGTCGTATTGCTGGAGGAAGGGCAGGGCCACCCTGCCCCTACATGCCGAGCACTCTAGCTGATCCATGGGGCGGCGTCACCCGGGGGTCAGTCGACGTCCGTGTGACCGAACCCGCCGGGGCCGCGGCGGCTGTCGGCGAGCTGCTCAGCTTCGCGCAGCTCCGCACGTGCGACGGGGGCGATGATCATTTGCGCGATGCGGTCGCCGCGACGGATGGTGTAGACCTGATCGCCGAGGTTGATCACCAACACCTGAACCTCGCCACGGTAGTCCGAGTCGATGGTGCCGGGTGTGTTGAGCAGCGTCACGCCATGCCGCAGCGCCAAGCCGCTGCGTGGGCGGATCTGCGCTTCGAAGCCGGCAGGAATCTCGACGGCGATCCCGGTCGGGACCAACGCACGCGCCCCCGGCGCCAGCTCTACCGGTTCGGTAGTGTCCGCCATCAGGTCCATGCCGGCGGCTGCGGACGTCATGTAGCGGGGGAGGGGGAGCTGGTCCGCACTCGGGCGCACTCGTTTCACGGTCACCACGACGTCTGGCACGTTCGTGTCCTTTCTTTCCGGGCCGATTTCCGACAGCCGGTTACGACTCGGCCAAGGTGTCCCAGTGCACGTCCCAGAAGCGCGGCACCGGCGGGGCCAGCTCGAAGTGGCCGCCGAAACACCCGAAACTGGGCTGATGGCTGAGACGATCCAACATCAGGCGCAAGAACTCTTCGAGCGGTTGTTGCGGCGCCGGTTGCCCGACGTCGAGCCGTTTGCGCTGGCCGCACTTCTTGCAACTCACGTCGACGAACACGGCGGGTTGCGAACGCGCGCTCTACTTTTTCTTCTTGCGTGGGTGCTTCGGCGCGGTCGCCGTACCCACGGGGGTTGGGGTAGCGGCGGTCGACTGCGCGAAGACGGAGTGCGCCTTGGCATGTTCGAGCAACGCCTGGCGTACGCGCTCGACGAGGCGGGGCTGGCCCTGGATGCGGCGCTCGAGCTCGCGGAAGTCATCGAGCGAGATCGAGCGCGGCTTGATGGCGTTGTCGATCGTCAAGTCGTGATCCTCTTGCATCGCGCTGTACACGTCGATGTACAGCTGCAGATCGGATTCGCTGACGACAGCTGGCTCGCTGTCCTCCACCTCCTCGGCCTGTGGGTGAAACACGACGGCCAGCATTCCCACAATGCCGAGCGCCGCAAGCAAGATCACGAACCGCGTGCGTGTCATGAAGTGTTCGGGTCGAGACGGGTGAACGTTCAGCCCTACGCCGTTGCTCCGTGTAGACGCGGGGCGAGGTTCCGAGCGGCCAACGCATTCATCGTGGCGATCCTACTGTGTCTGGCGCCACTGTCAAGCAGCGGCGCCGGCGGTTGGACTGCTGGGTGGGGGAGTCGGCGTCTCCGGCGTGGGCGTTGGAGCGGCCTCGGTCGGGGTGACGGTGGGCAGAGCCGGCGTCGGTAGCATCGGTGTTGGGGTTGTTGTTGGCGTGGTCGTCGTCGTTGTTGTGAGTGTTGCCGTTGGCGTTGTCGTTGGCGTGCCCGTCGGCGTGGCGGTTGGAAGCGCTTCGTTGGCGCACACCGTGAGCGGCAAGCTGGTCGCGCCGGTCGCGCCCTGGTCGGTCTTGACGATGAGCGGCACCGGCTCGATGCAGGTGAACGGCCAGCGCACCACCAGCATCGTCGGGGTGACGGCCTCTACCGTTGCCGCCACGCCATTGATCTGCACGCAGTTGCCGCGCAGCGGGACGCAGCGGTTGCGCCCGGCGACGTCGGCACAGCTGTCCTGGTCGAAGTGGCCGTCGATGGCATTGAACCCGGACCCGAAGATGCGCAGCAACTCACCCTGCTTACCCTTGGCCGGCGACACTGCGGTGAGCACCGGCGGTTTCTGCGAGCGGTGCGCCTGTGACGGGATGAAGAGGGTGTTTACGCCGTGATCGCTCAGGTCGAAATTGGCGATCGCCATGTTGTTGCAGGTGGTGAGTGGACCGCAGTGCTCCCACTGGTTCTTGGTGGCGGTGATCTGCGCGCCTGTCGCGTTACGCAGATTGGCGCCGTCCGGCAGGTTGTTTTGCGTGAACGCGTTGTTGCCGGCGCTCTGCAGCGGCCCGCCGCCGAAGTCGGCGACCGAGGTGTTGGCCACGGTCGCGCCGTCGGTGCCGTTGCACACCGCGCTGGTCCCCTCGACGACGGCGCTGGCCGGCGGCCCGACGTCGTTGAATACGCGGATGCCGGAGGTGCCGTTGGTTGCCAGATAGTCGTCACGCGAGTGGGCAACGGAGAAGGCGCGCACGGAGATGCCGTTGGCGCCGTTGCCGCGCGCAATGTTGCCCCATGACCACAGCTCCGACGATCCGGTGGGCGCGGCGTCGGTGTCGTTGGCGTTGGCTGAGAGGCCGTTCTGCGCCGTGCTGCCCAGGTTGCGCTCGACGAGGTTGTGCGCGGCCTGCACGTGGCCGCCGAGCGTTGCCTGGATGCCGCCGTTGGCGTTGTCATGCACCCACGAGCGCTCGACGCGCGCGTACGCGCCGAGGGTCACCTTGACGCCCTTGTCCGCGGCGCCCGAGATCTCGCACTCGCGGATCACGTTGGCGCTGTCACCGAAGTCCTTGCCGGCTTGCTGGTCGATGCCGACGGCGTCGGCTGTGGCGGCCTGCTCGATGATCGTGCGCTCGACGAGGTTGCCGTCCGCCGCCGCGCTGTAAATGTTGAGCACGTCGCGATCGCCGCCGCCGGCGTTTCGCAGACGCATGCCGACGACGCCATTGTGCGCCCCGGTGATTGCCAGCGCCGGAATCGCTCGCCCCTCGGCGTCGATGATGCGGTAGCCCGAGGCGCCGGTAGGATCCGTGCCGTCGATGGTGACGCCAGTGGACGACAGCACCGGCAGCTGGAAGGTGAGTGCGATGGTCGTGGGCACCCCCGCTGGGAATGCGGTCGGGTCAAACTGGATGAGCAGCGGCTTCGCCGCCGCGGCGGCGTCGGCCAACGCACCGCGCAGCGAGCCATTGCCGGCGTTGGCCGTCGTCCGCACCGTCAACACCGACGCGAAGCCCGTGAAGTGCAGGCGGTTGGGCGGGCTTCCGGCGATCAGCAGCGACCGCTGATGCTGTACCTGTTGTGTGTTGGGCGTACGCACCTCGATCGAGTGGCGCCAGGAACCGGGGGCTAGCGCGTTGAGCTGAGCGCAGGTCACCACCCCGGAACCGGTGCACTCGATGGTCGTGTTGTACGTCGTGGCCAGCGTCGTCGTGGCGCAGTCCGCCGCCAGCCGTTCGCCGCTGAGAACGGCGGAGATCGGCGACTGGCCAGTTTGGTTGTCGATGTCGATCACCAACGCGGCCCCCGCGACGGCACAGGCGCGGGCGGTCGGGGTGCTGCTCGCGGTCGGTGTCGGCGTCACGGTGGGCGTCGCGGTGATGGTCGGTGTCTCGCTCGGCGCCCGTGTCGCCGTCGGTGAGGGTTGCGTCGTCGGCGTCGCCGACGGCGTGGCGGTCGGAGTGGGTTGCGGTGTGACGAGTGAGGTGACCACGCCGGTCACGTCTGCGGCGGTCAGTGCCCCGTCGCGGTTGACGTCGCAAACCTGGGGCGCGTCGCTGAAGATCGCACGCACCACCGCGGCGATGGCTGCGGGGGTGTGGCAGTCGATACTCTGCGCCGGCGCCGCTGTGCTGACGCACAGGAGCAACAGGCCCCGCGCCGCGCCCATGGCGCGCGTCGGTCGTCGGCTACGGACACGGCCGCGGTGCATGCGTCCCAATTTACAGAAGCAGCTCGCCACGCGGGCGCGACGGCGTCTGCAGCGGCCTCGGTAGCCGTCGCGTTCTTCGCGGCGGCACGTACGAACGAAGAATCGGCACTCTTTCCACTCACCCGAACCTGTGACACGATCAGGCTAGAGGCTTCGGTGGGCAAGGTCTACAACGAGAACGACGACCGGATCGCGCAGTTGCCGGGCCTGCGTGCCTCGGGTGTGAGGTGACGCGATGAAGCACGCCGGGCCGCAGGCGCTCGACGCCCTCGAAGACCTGCTCGTGAAGTTCCGCACGATCGCCGAGCTGAAGGAGAAGAGCCGCGGTAGCTTCTATTGGAAATCCTCGGCCTTCCTCCACTTCCATGAAGATCCCGCCGGGCTGTTTGCCGATCTGAAGATCGGCGACATCTTTCAACGCTTCCCGGTGAATACGCGCGCCGAGCGGCAGGCACTGCTAGCGCGCTCCAAGGCGCTCGTCGCCCGTCGCTGACCCCTCTTGCGGTAGGCAGCGACGGTCAATACCGTGTGGGCCTCCGAAGGGAGGACCGCGATGGCCACGAAAGTTCAAGTCGTCTTCTACAGCATGTACGGCCACGTCTATCGCATGGCCGAGGCCGTGGCCGCCGGAGCACGCGAGGTCGAGGATGCCGAGGTGACGCTGTGGCAAGTCCTCGAGCTGGTTCCCGACACGGCGCTGGAGCGCACCGGCGCCAAGCAGGCGCGGCAGGCGTTTGCGCACGTCCCGATCGCCAAGCCGGACCAGCTCGCCGAGGCGGATGCGATCATCTTCGGGACGCCGACGCGCTTCGGCAACATGTGCGCGCAGATGCGCAACTTCCTCGACCAGACCACGCGGTTGTGGGTGCAGGGGGCGCTGATTGGCAAGGTGGGCAGCGTCTTCATCAGCACGGGGACGCAACACGGCGGCCAGGAAACCACGATCACCAGCTTCTACAACACGCTCATCCATCACGGCATGATCATCGTGGGCGTGCCGTATTCCGAACGCCGGCTGAACAACATGGACGAGATCACCGGCGGCACGCCCTACGGCGCCACGACGCTGGCCGGCGCCGACGGGGCGCGGCAGCCGAGCGAGAACGAGCTGGGCATCGCCCGTTTCCAAGGCCGGCACGTTGCAGAGATCGCGCGCAAGCTGCGCGCCAGCGCAGCGTAGGGAAGCGAAGGAGGACATCACGAACGCGGGCCACGAACGATGATCGACGATTGCACCCCCATACTCATCGGCGCGGGACAGCTGACGCAACGCGACGTCGAGCCCGCTGCGGCCATGGAGCCGCTGCAGATGATGGTCGAGACGGCGCGGCGCGCGGCGGCGGACGCCGGCGCGGATGACCGCCTGCTCACGCGCCTCGACTCGCTCACCGTGGTCAACATCATCGGTTGGCAGTACGGCAACGCCCCACGCCTGCTGGCCGAGCGGCTCGGCGCGCAGCCGACGCAGGAGCTGTACACCACCGTCGGCGGCAACACGCCGCAGTGGCTGGTGAATGAAACCGCCGCGCAGATCGCAGCAGGAAAGGTGCGCCTGGCGCTGGTCGCCGGTGCCGAGGCGATCAATACGTTCGTGCGCGCCCGGCGCGCCAAGGTCCGCCTGCAGTGGACGGCCAACAGCACCGGCACGCCGACAATTGTCGGCGACTCCAAGCAGGGCACCAACGATCACGAGATGGCGCACGGCCTGCACATGCCGACCACCATCTACCCGCTGTTCGAGAACGCCCTGCGCGCCCACAACGGGCTGAGCATCGAAGCGCACCGCGAGCGGCTCGGCGCGCTGTGCAGCGGCATGGCAACGGTCGCCGCGGAGAACCCCTACGCTTGGTTCCGCCAGCGACGCAGCGCGGCGGATATCGCCACAGTGACGCCGGAGAACCGCTACATCGGCTTCCCGTATCCGAAGTACATGAACGCGATCATGGACGTCGATCAATCGGCGGCAGTGTTGATGACATCCGTCGCCACGGCGCTCGAGCTGGGCATTCACCCGTCACGCTGGGTCTACGTGTGGGGCTGCGCCGACACCCACGACCTCTGGTTCATCTCCGACCGCGTCAACTACTTCAGCTCGCCGGCGATCAAGGTTGCCGGCGAACGCGCGCTCGCCATGGCAGGCATCGGCGTCGAGCAGATCGACCTCTTCGACTTCTACAGCTGCTTCCCGTGCGCCGTGCAGCTCGGGCGCGATATGCTGCGCATCGCCGAGGATGATCCACGACCGCTCACCGTGACCGGCGGGCTGCCCTATCACGGCGGGCCCGGGAACAACTACGTCATGCACGCCATCGCCACGATGATGGCCAAGCTGCGCGCGGCGCCCGGCACGAAGGGCCTGGTGACCGGCTTGGGTTGGTACGTGACGAAGCATGCCGTCGGCATCTACAGCGCCGCGCCGCCGGAGAAGCCCTGGGCGCGGGAAGATCCCAGTGCGTATCAAGCCACGCTCGATGCGACGCCGCACCCCGTGCTCGTGCACGAACCAAGCGGCCGGGCAACCATCGAAACGTACACGGTGCTGCACGACCGCGAGGGCGCGCCCATGCGCGGCATCATCATCGGCCGGCTGGCAGATGATTGCCGTTTCCTGGCGAATACGCCGGAGGAGCGCTCGGTTCTCGAAGCACTGATGGCGGAGGAAGCGGTCGGACGGAGTGGCGTGGTCTCGTCTCACGAGGGGATGAACCGCTTCGTTCCGCAGTGAGGGGGGCGGCTATGTTTGGCACTCTCATCGAGTAGCACGCAACCAAATCGTTCATGGTGGCGGATCAGTTCCCGGCGCTTGCCCGCTAGCGTTGCGCGGCCGGGGCTTGGTAAGAGAGTGCATGGCCGCAGCTCCGGTCACGCTGCTGTTCACCGACCTGGTCAACTCCACCGAGCTGTTGCAGCGGGCCGGCGATGAGCACGCGCAACGCATCTTTCAGGCGCATCATCGGCTGCTGAAGCGTCTCGTCGATGCGCACGGTGGCCAGGAAGCGAAGTGGTTGGGCGATGGCTTCCTCACCGTATTCGCCTCGCCCGCCGACGCCGTACGCTGCGCTGTGGCGCTGCAGCTGGCAGCGCGCCGCCGCGCGGTTGGTGCACGGCTCGCCATTCGTGTCGGTCTGCACGTCAGCGAGCCGCTGCAAGCGGAGACCGACTACTTCGGCACGCCCGTGGTGATCGCGCGCCGCCTGTGCGGCGCTGCGCAAGCCGGCCAGGTTCTGTGTAGTGCGGTGATGGGCGCGCTGCTCGCTGACCCGGACGCCTTCACCTTCCGCGACTGCGACGCCCTGGCGCTCCCGGGCCTGGCCGCGCCCGTACCCGCCTGCGAGGTCGTGTATCACCAGGATCAGCCGCTGGCGCTGCTGACATACACGCCGTTCGTCGGACGTGCGGCGGAGCTGGCGCGACTGACGGCGCGGCTGCAGGAGGCGCGAGCTGGCAGCGGCGGGCTGGTGCTGCTGGCGGGCGAGCCCGGGATCGGTAAGACGCGCACGCTGGAGGAGTTCGCCGAAACCGCGCGCACGCAGGGGGCGCTGGTACTGGCCGGCCGCTGCTACGAAGGCGAAGCTGCGCGGCCGTACGGGCCGTTCGTCGAGGCACTGGCAGAGCATGCGCGCAGTGCCGACCCGGAGTCGCTGCGCGCCGATCTCGGTATGGGCGCTGCGCCACTCGCGCGTCTGGTGCCGGCCCTGCGCGACCGCCTCCCCGACATCCCGGAGCCGGTCGCTTTGCAACCAGACGAGGAGCGCGTACGTCTGCTCGACGCTGTCGCACAGTTCCTCATCGCGCTGTCCGCGCGTGCCCCGGTCGCGCTGATCCTCGACGACCTGCACTGGGCGGACGCCGCCAGTGTCGCTGTACTGCGCCACGTGGCGCGCTTCGCGGCGCGCAGCCGCCTGCTCCTGCTCGGCGCCTACCGGGATGTTGAAGTCACTCCGCAACAGCCCTTGGCCGATGCGCTCGGCGCCCTGCCGCGCGAGACCACCTACGTACACCTCGCGCTGAAGGGTCTGGAGAATACGGAAGTCGAGGAGTTGTTGGAGACCGTCTCCGATCAGCAAGTACCCGAAGCGCTGGTGAACGCGATCACCGCCGAGACCAGCGGCAACCCGTTCTTCATCCGCGAGGTGTTGCTGCATCTGGTGGAGGAGGGGAAGCTCGTTCGACACGAGGGACAGTGGACCGCGACGCTGACGGTCGAGGAGATGGGAATCCCGCATGGGGTGCGGCAAGTGATCCAGCGCCGGCTCACGCGTTTATCCGAGGCGGCCAACCACCTGCTGCGCGCTGCAGCGGGATTCACGGGCAACTTCCGCTTCGACGTCGCCGCCCGCGTCGCCGGTCTCGATGAGGCAGCGGCTCTCGCTGCCATCGACGAAGCGTTGGCAGCACAGCTGCTGTGCCCCACCAGTGCAGCCGAGAGCTTCGACTTCACACATGCGCTCGTACGGCACACGCTGTACGCCGAGCTGAGTCCACCGCGGCAGGTGCGCCTGCATCGGCAGATCGCGGAGGTGATGGAGGAGGTCTACCGTGGCAGGGCCGACGAACGCACGGGAGAGATCGCGCGGCACTACCACCAGGGCGTATCGTTGCCGGGCGCCGAGCGCGGAGTTCCGCATTGCCTCCTGGCTGCCGCGCGCGCGGAGGAGAGTGCCGCGTTTGCCGAGGCGTCCGAGTACCTGCGGATGGCGCTGGCGCTCAGCGACCCGAGCGACGCCCGACGTCCACGGCTGCTTGGTCGTCTCGCGCTAGCCCTCATCTGGAATCTGGCCCTGGACGAAGCGGAGCAGGCCGCAAGCGACGCCGCCGCATCGATCTCGACGGCCGAGGGCAACGACGCGGCTGCGGATTTCCTGGCTGACGCGGCCGATGCCATGTGGGTGGCCGCGATGACACCGCGGGCGTGGTCGCTGGCGACGCGCGGCCTGGGCTACATCGGCAGTCGTCGCGACACCACGTGGGCCCGTTTGATGGTCTACGACATCGGGCGCCGCGAGGCCGCCGACCCGGAGTTCCCAGGCATGCCCGTCGATTCCCCGGAGCGGCGCGAGGTGATGATGCGCCTGTGGGAGCTGCCGGCGTTTCGCCACCCCACCCAGAAGATGTTCGCGTACATGGCGTTCAGCTCGCGAGAAGACGTGCTCAGGCGGGCCGGCGACGACCCGTTCGCGCTGGTTTTCTGGGCGGGGGAGTACCGCCGAGCGTTGCCCATGCTCGAGCAGGCGACGGCCACCGCCGTCGAGCATGGGCAGATCGCCCTCGCCACGTTCTACCTGACGTTGACGGCTCGCGTTCAGCTCATGCGCGGCGATCTGGCATCCTCGAAGTCGACCTACGCCCGTGCCTTGGAGCTGTTCGATCGAGTCAAGGACGTGCCGTGGTTGCGGATGTTCATAGAAACCGCGCGCGGCAATCGGCTCGTCAATACCGGAGAGGGCTGGGAGGAAATGCTGGTCGGCGCACAAGCGGTGCTACGGGAAGGCGCGGCGGAGAATCAGTACGCGATGGCGGGAGCACGGTGCCTCGCAGCGTACGCGTCGGCTTGTCTCGGGCGCAGCGACGACGCGCTCGGCTGGCTCGCATCCGTGATCCCCGTGATCGATCGCGCTCCTCTCTCGACCTTCAGCTATCCGGTGCTGCTTGGAGTGGCCGTCTCGACGCTCGAAGTCATCGGGCGCGCCGATCACGCTGAGACGATCGAGCGGAACCTTCGCGCCAAGTGGCTGCAGCCTGACTTTCGCTACGTCCTGGCGGGCGAATCGCGCTGGTCTCTCGCGATGCTCTGCGGCCTCCAGGGGCGGTTCGAAGAGGCCGCCGAATGGTTTGCCAGGGCGCGCGTCGTATTGCAGGAGCAAGGGGCGCGCCCCTTCAGCGCTCGGATCAACTTCTACGAAGCGCGTATGTACCTGCGCCGTGGCGCTCCGGGAGACCGCCAGCGCGCTACAACGCTCCTCCATGCGGCGATCGAGCAATGCCGGGCCCTCGGCTTGACGGGTTGGGCCCGGCTGGCGGAAGAGATGTTGGCGTCGCTGAATGTTGCAACCGACAAAGCTCCCGCGCCCGCCGCGGAGCCCACCGAAAACGTGTCCTCCGGTAATCCAGTGGCCGCGATCCAGGAAGCGAAGCCCGTACCGCCCTTCGGGAAGGCCATCTTCCGACGCGAGGGCGATTCCTGGATTCTCGCCTACGAGGGGTTGAACGCCCGGGCGAAGGACGTTCGGGGCTTCTCTTTCATCGCTCAGCTCCTGCGGGATCCCGGCCGGGAGCTCCACGCCGTCGATCTCGTCCATGGGTCGGGGGCCAGGGAGCAGGGAGCAGGAAAGTTTGGCGCACCGAGCCAGCGAGAAGGTGGCCTGGAGATTCTCGACGACGCAGCCAAGGCGGCGTACCGCCGGCGACTGACCGAATTGCGCGCGGAGTTGGACGAAGCGGAAGCGTTCAACGACACCGGCCGCGCCGAGCGGGCGCGCGCCGAGATCGAGGCGCTCACGCAGCAGCTGGCGGCGGCCGTGGGTCTGGGCGGCCGTGACCGTGCAGCCGGCAGTGCCGCCGAGCGGGCGCGCTCGACGGTGGCCCAGCGCATCAAGGAGGCGCTCAAAAGGATTGCCGCCGTGCATCCCACGCTGGGCGAGCACCTTGCCCTGCGCATCAAGACGGGGACGTACTGTGTGTACCTCCCCGATAAGGCCTGTCCTATTGCGTGGCAGCTGTAGCCCCGGCCGAAGCGCCCCACTGGGCGGGGGGCACGCCACTGCCTCCTATCCCTCCACCGGCCGTCACATTGTAACGGCTATCGTTACGCCTAGTAGGGTGAAGGAGCACAAGACGATGACGATGAATGGCCTCCTCAGACCCTCGCGCCGCCGCACCCCAAGCGGCGGGCTGACAGCTTCCCTCACAACCTCGTGCTCGCGCTAGCCGTCGATCCGACCACACCCACAAAGCTGTACGCCGGAACCGCAACCGGTGGCGTGTTTTCAATTGAACTAGTCGGTAGTTGCGGTGGCGACTGCGATGGGGACGGACGCACGACCGTCGACGAACTGGTCACCCTGGTGAACGTCGCACTCGGCACCGCCTCGGTGGAGGAGTGCGGCATCGGCGACGCCAATGGCGACGGGCAAATCGCCATCGATGAGATCATCACCGCGGTGAACGTCGTGCTGGACGGGTGCGGACCGACGGCGCCGTGACCAGCGATGCGAATTGCAGCAGAGACAGACATCATCGATCTGCGCGGTCTGCGGTTGTGCGTGACACTGCTCGTGCTGCTTTGCGCATCTCCGCCCCCGGTAGCTGGAGTCACCGTGTGCGGCAACGGCATCACGGAGCCCGGAGAAGAGTGCGACGACGGCGGGGTCTGCATGGGGAACTTTGATGCCCTCATACGCTGCGTGGCAGACACGGATTGCCCCGGAGGTTCCTGCCACCCGCTGGGCGGGGACGGCTGCGCGGCCAACTGTACACGCGAGACGCAGCCATGCGACAGTGACTGTAACCGTGACGGCGTGGTGACCATCGACGAGATCATTCGCGGCGTCGGCATCGCGTTGGGAACCGTGCCGACGCCGTTGTGTGGGGAGGCGGACCTCAACGGCGATGGAACGGTCACGGTCAACGAGCTGATCGCCGGCGTGAACCAGGCGCTCACCCCATGGCAGACCGCGCGCGTCGACATCGGCGGGTACCGGTTGCGCATCCACTGCGTCGGCAATGGGTCACCGACGGTCGTCTTGGACTCGGGGCTGGGCGACGACTACTCGGTCTGGAGCCGTGTGCAACCAGAGGTCGCCGGTGTGACGCGCGTCTGTGCTTACAACCGCGCCGGGATAGGCACCGGCCGTGGCGCTAGCGACCCGGGGGCCCTGCCGCGCACCAGCGCGCGCATCGCCTCCGAGTTGCATACGCTGCTGGCAAACAGCTGCGTTCCCGGGCCCTACGTTTTGGCCGGCCACTCCTCCGGGGGCCTCAACATACGTCTGTACGCCACGCGCTATCCGGACGAGGTTGGGGGCATCGTCCTTGTCGACGCCAGGCCCGAGAACTATTCCGACCGACTACAGGCTCTCCTCCCCGCTGACGTGTGGGCCGCTCTGTCGGCTGCAATGCAAGCCAACAACTGCGATGCACTACCAGCCGGCCCGCGGCTGGAGTGGATGAGTATTGCTGAGAGCGAAGCTGAGGTTCGCACGGCGGCACCCTTGCCGCAGGTTCCCCTGATCGTCCTGACCCATGGCCTTCCGGATCCGAGGTTCGAGCCGTTCCTGTCGGCGGAGGAGTTGCAAGCCGAGGAAGATCTCTGGCGCGAGCTCCAGACCGATCTCGCCCATTCTGTGCCCGACGGCCAGCAGATCATCGCGACGCAAAGCGGGCACTACATCCAGCGCGATCAGCCTGGGGTGGTTGTCGATGCAATCGACACCGTGGTCGAGGAGGCGCGCGACGCCTCACCGAGCCTGCGGGAGAGATAAGCAGATCCGCGTCCCGCGCAGCGGGCACGTTTGGACAAAACCACGCAATCCTGACACCGATGCACCCCTTCGTGTGTCGGCACCCCTTCCCGCGAGAGCTTGACGAGTGCCGGCCGGTGCCACCCCGAACCCGGCGCTAAGCACCGCGTGAAGCTGCGGTCGTCGTTGTAGGGCGCGGGTTCCACCCCGCGCCGCTCCCCACCCCGGCGGGGCGTGGAAGCCCCGCCCTACAAGGCTGCCCGCTCTTACCGCCGGATTAGGGGCCACACACGTCAATTGCAATGCAGCAGGCAAGGGGATTATGAGTCGTCTGGCGCGGCTTGACGCATCCGATGACCACCGCCCCCGTGACTCTGCTGTTCACCGATCTGGCCAACTCCGCCGAGCTGCTGCAGCGCGCCGGCGATGAGCAGGCGCAGCGCATCTTTCAGGCACATCATCGGCTGCTGAAGCGTCTCGTCGACGCCCACGGTGGGCAGGAAGTGAAGTGGCTCGGCGATGGCTTCCTGACGGTGTTCGCCTCGCCCGTCGACGCTGTGCGTTGCGCCGTGGCGATGCAGCTGGCAGCGCGCCGTCGTGCAGCCAGTGGACGACTCGCCATCCGTGTCGGTCTGAATCTCGGCGAGGCGCTGCGTGAGGAGACTAACTACTTCGGCACACCGGTGGTGATCGTGCGCCGACTGTGCGGCTCTGCGCAAGCTGGCCACGTGATGTGCAGCGCGCTGGTGGGCGCGCTCCTCGCTGACCAGCACCCCTTCACCTTCCGCGACTGCGACGCTCTGGCGCTCGAAGGCGTGGCAGCGCCAGTGCCCGCCTGCGAGGTCGTCTATCAGCAGGATCAGCCGCTGGCCCTGCTGACATACACGCCGTTCGTGGGCCGTGCAGCGGAGTTGGCGCGGCTGACAGCGCGGCTGCAGGAGGTGCGAGCTGGCAGTGGCGGGCTAGTGATGCTGGCGGGCGAGCCCGGGATCGGTAAGACGCGCACGCTCGAGGAGTTCGCCGAGACTGCACGCACGGAGGGAGCGCTGGTGCTGTCGGGCCGCTGCTACGAAGGCGAAGCGGCGCGGCCGTACGGGCCGTTCGTCGAGGCACTGGCGGAGCATGCACGCAGTGCCGACCCCGAGTCGCTGCGCGTCGATCTCGGTATGGGCGCCGCGCCACTCGCGCGTCTGGTGCCGGCACTACGCGAGCGCCTGCCCGACATCCCGGAGCCGGTCGCTTTGCAACCAGACGAAGAACGCGTTCGTCTGCTCGACGCTGTCGCACAGTTCCTCATCGCGCTGTCCGCGCGTGCCCCGGTCGCGCTGATCCTCGACGACCTGCACTGGGCGGACGCCGCCAGTGTCGCTGTACTGCGCCACGTGGCGCGCTTCGCGGCGCGCAGCCGCCTGCTCCTGCTCGGCGCCTATCGCGACGTTGAAGTCACGCCGCAACAGCCACTCGCCGATGCGCTCGGCGCCCTGCCGCGCGAGACCACGTACGTGCACCTCGCACTGACGGGCCTGGAGAGCACGGAAGTCGAGGAGTGGCTGAAGGCGGTGTCCGACCAGCAGGTGCCGGAAGCACTGGTGACCGCCATCACCGCGGAGACCAGCGGCAACCCGTTCTTCATCCGCGAGGTGCTGCTGCATCTGGTGGAGGAAGAGAAGATCGTTCGCCGCGAGGGGCAGTGGATCGCGACGCTGACGGTCGAGGAGATGGGCATCCCGCACGGGGTGCGACAAGTGATCCAGCGCCGGCTCGCTCGCCTCTCCGAAACCGCCAACCGCCTGCTGCGTGCCGCAGCGGGGTTTACGGGCAGCTTCCATTTCGACGTCGCCGCCCGCGTCGCGGAACTCGATGAGGCAGCAGCGCTCGCCGCCATCGACGAAGCGTTGGCCGCACAGCTGCTGTGCGCCACCAGTGTCGCCCAGAGCTTCGACTTCACGCATGCCCTCGTGCGGCACACGCTGTACGCCGAGCTGAGCCCGCCGCGGCAGGTGCGCCTGCACAGGAAGATCGCCGAGGTGATGGAGCAGGTGTACGGCGACGGCGGCGATCGCGCGGGGGAAATCGCGCGGCACTACCACGGCAGCGCATCCTTGCCGGGCAGCGAGCGCGGAGTTGCCTACTGCCTGCTTGCTGCCGAGCGCGCGGAGCAGAGCGCGGCGTTCGCCGAGGCGGCTGAGTACCTGCGGATGGCGCTGGAGCTCAGTGATCCCAGCGACGCCCGCCGCCCACGCTTGCTCGCCCGCCTCGCACTGGCGCTCATGTGGAGTCTCGCGCTGGACCAAGCGGAGGAAACTGCGACGCAGGCCGCGGCGGCGATCGCCACAGCGGAGGGGAACGATGCGGCCGCCGAGTTTCTGGCCGATGCGGCCGATGCCCTATGGGTGGCGGCGGCGATGCCGCGCGCCTGGTCGCTCGCCACGCTCGGGCTGAGCTACCTCGGCGATCGCCGCGACACCACGTGGGCCCGCCTCATGGTCCTGGATATTGAGCGCCGCGAGGCTGAAGACCCGGAATTTCCGGGTATCCCCGTCGATTCCCCAGAACGGCAAGAGGTGATGATGCGCCTCCGGGAGCTGCCGGCCTTTCGGCACGTTCTGCAGCAGATGTTCGTCTACATGGGGTGCCGTTCGCGAGAGGACGTGTTGGCGCAGGCCGGTAACGACCCAGTCCATCTGTTTGGTTTGGCGGGCGAACACCGCAAGACGTTGCCGTTGTTCGAGCAGGCCACGGCCACCGCGCTCGAGCGCGGGCAGATCGCGCTCGCCACTTACTACCTCACGTTCACGGCTCGCGTTCAGGCTGCGCGCGGTGATGTGGTGTCCTCGCTGTCGCTTTACAACCGCGCACGGGAACTCTACCAGCGGGTCGATAGGCCGCCATGGCTGCGGGTGTTCGTGGGGAGCGCACAGCTCAACCTCGCCATCCTGACTGGCGAGCGCTGGGAGCGCGTCTTAGCCGGAGCCGAAGAAATATCACAGCAGCGGGCGGCGGAGAACCAGTGGGTTATGGCGCCGATCCGGGCCAGTGCAGCACTATGCGCTGCACAGTTGGGTCGGACCGACACTGCCCTCTACTGGCTGGCTGCCATCCTGCCAGCGATTGAGCGAGCGCCCGGCTCGACCGCCAACTACTCGTTACTGCTGGGGGCGGCGGCCACGACGCTCGAAGAGCTCGGGCGGACGGATCACATCGAGATCCTCGAACGGAACCTGCGCGAGAAGTTGTTGCAGCCCGACTTCCGCTACGTGGGTATCGATGCACGGATGTTCATGGCCATGCTCTGCGGCCTCCAGGGCAGATTCGAGGAGGCCGCCGAGTGGTTTGCCAGGGGACGTGTGATTCTCGACGAACAAGGAGCGTTTCCACTGCGCGCTCGCACCGATTTCTACGAGGCACGCATGTACTTCCGGCGTGAGGCGCCGGGAGACCGCGAGCGGGCCGCGACGCTGCTGCGGGCCGCGCTCGAGCAGTTCGGTCCGCTCGGCATGACGGGCTGGGCACGCCGGGCCGAGGCGATGTTGGAATCACTCAACGCTCCTGCCGCCAAGACGCCGGCGCAGGTCGCGGAGTCCGCCGCCGACGTGACCCCAAGCGGCGCCCTCCCGACCGGCGTGCAGGAAACGGAACCTTCACGCTCGGGAGATGCGATCTTCCGACGGGAGGGCGAGTACTGGACGCTCGCCTACGACGGCACCACCGGCCGGCTGAGGGACGTGAAGGGGTTGCACTACCTCGCCCACCTGCTGCGGCATCCGAGTCAGGAGTTTCACGCCATCGACTTGGTGCAATCGGATGACCGTACCTCTCCACGCGCACGATTCACGGAAGCGGGTGGCGATGCGGGGCCGCTGCTGGATGCGCAGGCGAAGGCGGAGTATCGCAAGCGGCTGAGTGAGCTGCGCGCCGAGCTGGACGAAGCGGAGCAATTCAACGACGCCGGTCGCGTCGAGCGGCTGCGGGCCGAGATCGAGTCGATCAGCGAGCAGCTCGCCGCCGCCGTCGGCCTCGGCGGCCGTGACCGCGCCGCGCTGTCGGCCACCGAACGCGCCCGCTCAACGGTGACCCAGCGCATCAAGACGGCAATCAGACGCATAGCGGCCTACAGCCCCGCGTTGGCCGACCATCTCGCCAGCCGCGTCAAGACCGGCCGGTTCTGCGTCTATCGCCCCGATCCGGCGCGGCCCATCGAGTGGAAGCTCGACCGGTGAAGTTGCCGAATCGGGCTCACGCAAGACGCAGAGAGAGGGGATGAAGGAGTTGAATGAGATACATCTCAGGCGCTTCGTTGCGATTCGAGACCTCGGGTTGTAGGATCCGTGGCCATGAAGACGTCAGCCTCCTCGGTGCGACGCGCGATTCCGGCGGCAGACCTCTATGATCGGGATTTCCTCGAATGGACGCGAGAGACGGCCAACCAGCTCCGGCAGCGGCGGTTCAGTGAGATCGACATCGGTCATGCGGCCGAGGAGATCGAAGACATGGGGAAGCGAGACGTCAATGAGCTCTGCAGCCGCATGGAGCTGCTGATTGCGCATCTGCTGAAGTGGAAGCACCAGCCCCGCAAGAGGTCGATCTCGTGGCGTGCAACGATTGTGACGCAACGCTTGGAGATCCGCCGGCTGCTTCGCCAAAGCCCCAGCCTGCGCAGGCACTTGTCGATCGAAGCGGTTGAAAACTACAGCGGTGCTGTGAAGCGCGCCGCGGCACAGACCGGCCTCAAGAAAGGGGCGTTTCCATCCCCATGTCCCTTCTCGCAAGTGCAGATTCTTGATGAAGAGTTCCTGCCCGAGTGATGAAGGCGTCTTCCGAATCTCTTGAGCGGCGGTCGCAAATCTTCCGCACGAGCACATCGGCCAGCTCGGTGTGGCGCGGCACTGTGCTGCGGCGGCTGGGATCGGCGAGGCTGTACGAAGCTGGCTCGGATTTTCATTGGGTCTCCGCTGTGCGCGACGCGCGTGTCTTGTCTCCGCTTACCCTGCTTTTCTGCGGAAGGCTACACCGGCGTGAGGTGATTGCCGCCCTGTAGCGGCACGCGTTACATTGTATCGCGCAATGTTACGCCTTCCTGGTTGAAGCCATGAACCAGGAAATCGGAACGAGGCGGCCGCAACTGGGTGCCCACCGCGGCGGCAGCGTCTTTCGACTCGAAGGGGAGTACTGGACGATCGCCTACAACGGCGTCGTCTGCCGACTGCGCGATAGCGCCGGCTTGCGCTACATCGCTCATCTGCTGCGCCGTCCCCGTGAGAAGGTGGCGGCGGCGGAGCTGGCGCGCGTGGCGCGTACGGCGAGGGCATCTGGAGAAACTCAGGACGGGCTCACCGCAACCGGCGACACCGAGCTCGCGCGGGTCAAGACCACCCGCGCGATCAGGACGGCAATGCAACGCATCGGGACGCACAATGCCCCGCTGATCGAGCACCTCCGCGCCACGATCAAGACCGGGACCTTTTGTTCCTACGCCCCCGACCCGCGCTTGCCCGTGCAGTGGGAGGTCTAACCAATTGCCATGAACCGAAAGGGAGGGTTGCCGACGAGATGATCGAGAATCCCATCGATCATCGCACGGAGCGTCGCGTCGGTGCCCGACACGAGGAGAAGCCATGACAGGTTCAAACGCTTCGGGACAAGCCCGATCGGTAATCCGCGCGTTCTCTCTGGCGCGGCGCCTCTGGGTGTCTGCGGCACTTACTATGTGTGCCGTGCTGTCGATCGCCAGCGCACCCAGGGCGCGGGCTGGCATCAATGTCTGGACAAGCCATGGTCCAGAGCCAGGAGTCGGATTCGTTCCCGTGCTCGCCATCGATCCTTCCACGCCTGGCACGCTCTACGCTGGGGGGTTCGGCGGCGGCGTGTTCAAGAGCACGGACGGCGCCAGTACTTGGAGCGTCGCGAACACCGGCCCGCCCGACGGCACGTTCATCAACGCGCTCGCCATCGATCCCACCACGCCCGATACACTCTACGCGGCGACGACCGGCGGGGTGTTCAAGAGCACGGACGGCGCCAGCGCCTGGAGCGCCGCGAACACCGGTCTGCCCGACGCCGACGTCTACTCACTCGCCATCGACCCCACCATACGCGGTACACTCTACACCGGGACGAACCGTGGCGTGTTCAAGAGTATCGACAGCGCTAGCATCTGGAGCACAGCCAACACGGGCCTGCCCAGCAGCGCCGACGTCCGCTCGCTCGCCATCGACCCCACCACAAGCGGTACACTCTACGCCGGGACGACCGGCGGGGTGTTCAAGAGCACGGACGGCGCCAGCACCTGGAGCGCAGCCAACACCGGCCTGACTAACACTAACGTCTCCCCGCTCGCCATCGACCCCACCACAAGCGGTACACTCTACGCCGGGACGACCGGCGGCGTGTTCAAGAGCATCGACGGCGCCAGCACCTGGAGTGCCGCGAACACCGGCATGCTGGGCATTGCCGACGCCCGCTCGCTCGCCATCGATCCCACCACACCCGGTATACTCTACGCAGGGGAGTTCGACGGGGTGTTCAAAAGCACGGACGGCGCCAGCACCTGGAACGCAGTCAACACCGGCCTGACCGACACTAACGTCCTCACGCTCGCTATCGATCCCACGACCCCGACCACGCTCTACGCTGGGGTGATCGGCGGCGGGGTGTTCAAGAGCATCGACGGCGCCA
>CAZCGA010000110.1:0-22737 GCA_964498075.1 uncultured Binatia bacterium (SeqCode)
CTGCACCCCGAACCCTGTAGAGAGTGAGCCGTGCTGGATTCGAACCAGCGACCCTCTGCTCAAAAGTGAGAACAAGGACGATGAGGAAAGCCACGACTGACCGGGATTTCCCGCGTTCGCTAGACTTCTCGCACCACGACCCTTCGACCACCTTCGACCGACTGCGGTCACTTCTATCGCCAACTGACACCAGTACTGACACCGGATCGGCTGGGGGGGGGCGAGCCCGGCGGGTAACGTCTTCCGTGGCTAGGCGGTGGCCGTATGAGTTCCGCGCATCCACCGCCCCTTGACACCTTACTGCCAGAGTGAGACCGGTTGCAGGCGGCGCTGCTTGACGGGGAGGGAAAACCGTAGCGTGCGCCCAACAGCACAGCACGGTCATCAACGCACCGGAAGAAAACTATGCAGGGGGAGCGTACAGAGACGTCGTTGGTCGTCTATCTGGTGTGCGCCGCCACGCTGACCGTGGCTGGTTGCGCTGCCTGGCGCGAAGGCTGGACCTTACACGAATACCAGGGACAGCTGAGGTCGGTGAAGAACGGCGGTGCAGGCGCCGTGCGGCTTCAGATCGAGAGTGACTACGATCCAACGGTCCGAGACTTTGTTCAGCAGAATGGAGAGCCAGACTACATCTACGTTGTGGACGATTACACCCTGAAGCTCATCTATGTCGAGAGCGAGCGCCTCGTGCAGTTCGAGCGACGTTGGTATAACCACGTGAGTCAGGCGACCGTCACGGTTGGCCCTGATGCCCTACAGAGTGTTTACCAACAAGACCGTTTGCGCTCAGCAGATGCAGAAACGTCAACGCCGCCACCGACCCCCACGAAACCGGTTGAGGCTTCGCCCACACCGGCAATCAGTGCCGGTGAGCGCCGAGTCGTGTTCGATAAGATCGAGGAGTTTTACGCAAGCAATCCGACTCTCGAAGACCGGAAGCAGTGCGTGGTGCGAGTCCTTGCGACGCTGTCTGTCCATGAGCCAACCTGGCGTGAGCTAGTCTCTGCTTCATACGCAGCGTGCTTCCCATCGCGGAGTTGGGTGAACGTTGTTACTGACCAGGAGACTGGCAAGAGCAGTTTCATTGATTCCAGCCGGATTGAAGCGCGTCAAAATCATCAAGTAACCTTCTGGGTGATGACAGAAGTTTTCGATAGCGAACACGATTTCCTCATTTCTCGCGATGTTGCTGACTGCGATGCGCGGGCGGAGGCCACCGTTCACAGCGCCTGGTTAGTGGCTGGTCGATATGAGGACTCCGGACCGTTGCCAATGGAATGGGAGAGCGAACTTCCTGGATCGGTAGGTGAAGCGATTCTCAATGCTGCTTGCCGGTACCGGACGGCGGTGACAAGACCTCGTCCCAAATCGCGTCCCCCGAAACAACCCTCTCCGTTACCTGACAGCGGAAAGCCGCTGCCGTTGCGCCAGCCGATTTGAACGCGACGCTCGATCCGGCCGCAGAATTCTTGCCCATGAACGAGACCGCGCTCCGGGCCAATTCATCCCGCTGCCAAGTCTATGCTCGCGGCCCTCGGCAGCCGGCACCCTTGGTGGTCCATCTCGTTTGCGCAAGCGCGCTATTCCTAGCTGGTTGCGCGGGTCGCGGGTGGGTCAAACCGGGAGCCACGCAGCAGGACTACGATCGAGACAGCTACGAGTGCGAGCGCGATGTTCGCCAGAGCCGCGTTGATACCGGAAACACCGAGGGCGCCAATGATCCCGGTTACGCAATCGGGCGACTCATTGGCATGCTGCTGGGAGTCGAAAGCGACGCGCAAGGGTACTACGCTCGCTGCATGCGTGCACACGGGTGGAGCCCTGGTGGCAACTGAGAACCGGCCGCGACCGGGGCGCTGAAGATGGATCGACTGCGGCATTCGGCACGTAGACCAAAGAGCGGGCGACCGGGGTCGAACCGGCGACGTCCAGCTTGGGAACATGGGAACGAAAAACCAAAAGCGCGTTCCAGTATCCACTAGCTCGCTGCAACGGCGCCGTGTGCGTAGGCGGTGTGCGTCCTTGCCCGAATTCCGAGAGTGAGCTACCGGTTCCCCGAAGCGGCTGGTGCGCCGTACATCTGCGAAGTATCGGGGTCGGACTATGGCAGAAAAATCGATTCACCAACTTGAATCGAATGCAATCACACTGCTCAACAAGGAGCTGGCTGAGCCTCTCGGCATAGCAAGTGAGGTTCTCAATCTGGCCAGTGCTCTGCTCGCTATAGATACGCCTGGAACAATATCTAGAGCCCGAATCGTCAGGCTTCTCCTTCTCCAGCGCATTCAGAACGATCTGAGATGCTGCGTCGTGCTTGCGGAGCGAGGCTATCCGCTCCAAGCGCTCGCGAACGCGGCCAGCATTTTCGAAGGTTGGGTTACGATCACCGCAATCAAGGACGAGAACGATGCGACTAGATGGCTCTCTCATGCTAATGCTGATGAGAGCGCAAGCTTCGGGCGTATCCGCACTCTTACGAGACACGCGCTCCAGCACACTCTCGGCCAGAGCCACGATGCCGACAAAATGTACGCACAGTATCAGCAGCTGTGCATGACCAAACACCTCAACCCGATCCTAGAATCGTCACGATGGAGACGTACCATCTTGTCGGGGACAATCATGTCTGCCGGCCAGCAATGATTGGGCGGATCTTCAATCAACGTGGGAGGCTTCGCGGATATAGCCTGATTGGACTTTTGAAAACAGGGCAGGTGAAGCATGTGTCGTGTTTCCCTGGTGTCTACCACGTCAATCGCATAACCCACCGTGACTCGGCTTGCCCGCCACTTGCCCGAATTTTGCAGGTCGAAGACGAAATGCCAGTCTCTGCCGGGCCGAAAATTTGGGAGAGACTCTACGGCGTGCCCGGTGAATATCCTGGCCGCATTCGCAGTTTCTGTTGCGTGCCTGGTCATGGTATTGCCTTCGGTGATGAGCTTGCTCTGCGTCACCATTTCGTGGAGCTGGCCACCGTAGATGCAGGCAAGGTAAATTCCCACAAGGAATATCATGACCTGCAACGCGAGGGAGAGCCGCTCGTACCATGTGATTGGGCCGTGGCTCCTAGTTGCCATCCTTGTCCAGCTGCTCCAGCCACCGCGCTAGGCACCCGACGCACGCCATGTGAGCGTGCGGCCGTAGCGCCGGCGTAGTGCATTCGGGGAGCGGCTCCTCCACCGCACAGCGCATCCTGGCGAGCGAGGTACTGCCGCATCGAAGGAATAAAGAGCCGGCCGGGAACGCGCCGGACCCTGTTGCTGAGTGCCAGTGTGACGGAAGGCCCTCCCTTGGGAACGTCAGACGGACGTTCTCTGGTCGGAGCATGCTCGCGTCAATCCGCCCCCGCGCAGGTCAGGGTTCGGCGTCGGAAGCGACATACCCCTGGACCGCCTATGTCCGTGCGGCGTTCGAATGCCGACGTCGACAACGTTAGCGCGACGGCGTCTGCGTTAGATTGGGGCACGAACGTCCGGCGCCAGGCCCGAATGCGGACGGCAAACAGGTCTGGGTTGCGTTGAGTCTTCAAAACGAGTTCCTCGATTCCCAGGGCACCGACGAAGGCGGAACCATGGCGACATATCACTACAGGTCGCGGGCCTAGGAGTCGGCAATCTCTGGGTAGCCAACTCATGATCTCATTCACCCCCGCGGTTGCTACTTGCGCAAGCACCTCGGACAACAGCCGGCTCACGGCCGGGTTGGCCTCGATAATGCCGCGGATCGCCAGGAAGCCGTTCGCCTTGGAGGGCGTGGTTTTCGGCCGTAGGCGCGACCGCGTTAAGCGCAGAGTCCAAGGCGAGGGAGGGAGCGTGCATCCAATTGTCGCATTCGCCATTACGATTGGCCCCCCCCCGCCCGCGCCCCAGCGCCCGCCAGCCCAATTGACCCGACAATTGAATTCGTGCGCGTATCTAGAATACCAACGCCGGCGCCGGCGGCCGCGTAGACGAAGGTTCCATCGGGTGTCACTGCCACGGCGGAGGGAATTTCGCCCTCTCCGAAGGAATGGGTAGACAGCACCGCACCGGTTGCCGTGTCAAGGATCGAGAGCCCCCCTGGGGTGGCTACGTACGCCAGCTCCTGATTGGGATTGACCGCCACATGCTGTGCATCAAGCGCGACGGACCACTTGATGGCGCCGTCCGTGGTTTGGAGTGCTATTACTCCGCCCCCGCCGGTGGCGTAGGCGATTCGCCCGTCAGGCGACAGAGCGAAGTCGCCCTTGGGACCCGCAAAGGACCTCAGTATTGAGTTGCTGACTGTATCGAACACGGAGAGCTTTTGCGGATACCCGGGGGCAGATGATTGCAGGAGCACGTATCCGAGCATTCCGTCCGGACTGAGCGCAACACGAATAGGCCACCAGCCATCCAATTCAATTGAGTCCGTCACTGTGTTGGAACGTGTGTCGATCACTGAGATAGATTCGCCAGCTATATATGCGCGATCGCCAGTTGGGCTGAACGCGATTGCGGTGCCATGGACCGGAATGACGGCGATGATCGACTTGGTTGTCGTATCGATGACCGAGGTGGTGGGAGGCGAACAAAGAGGGGAACACGTGCCAGGGGTGAACACGAAGACAGCGTGGCCGTCCGGCGTCATCGCCTGAAAACCTGGAAGGGAGGTCGCGACGCGGGCTCCGGTATCAGTGTTTACCGCATGGACACAAGCCGTCGCAGGCGCAGACCCGCTACATGCGAACGGTGACACTACATATGCGCACGCGGCCCAAGCCTGTGCCGGAACCCCAAGGGAGAGCAAGCTTGCAACCCAGATTTGCCAAAGCCTTCGCGTCACGTTGCCAACCTCGCTTCTCTTGAGCGGAGAAACTATACCCTTGACTGGCGTTCCGATGCTAGTCCTACCGTTTGCGAACGGCGGTTGCGACTTGGTGCCTGGTTCGCGCGTCGGCATTGGCTGGCGAATGTGGTGCTTGAGATAACAGCAATTCCTCACACCAGCGAAACACCGGCCAAGGTCCCGGCAAAGGTCGGTGCCCAAGTGCTTGATTTGCCGACGAAGGAAAGTGAGCCGTGCTGGATTCGAACCAACGACCCTCTGCTTCGTCGGGGGACAGGGCACAGGGTTCAGGGTGCGGGATCGATGGTGCGGCTGCGGCGCAGCCCACTGCGGGGCCAGCCCGAGGCGATGCGCCAGACGCGCAGGTCGCGATGCCCGCTGATGTGCGTTCCATTCCCGAACCCGGCACCCCGAACCCTGTAGAGAGAGTGAGCCGTGTTGGATTCGAACCAACGACCCTCTGCTTACTGTAAGAGGCAGTTTCAGCTCGCTGCTTAGTGCTTCATACCTGCGGGAATCCCTTGTGCTGTAAGGGTTTCGTGCTTCCGAGTTGTCCGAGCCGATCATCAATCTTCACCGTTCTTCACGGCCGTGCCGGTACAAAATCCTGTACAGCGTGTGTCCAATTCAAACGAGCCTTGGGTGACGCTGAGCACCGTGCCAGACGCGCACGATCTGGAGAGGTGAGGTGTTGGGGCGATAAATGATGAGGTAGGAGTAGATTGGCCAGAAGCGATACTCGGGCGGAGCGAGATCGCGACGAACGTGCCCCATCAGCGGGCGTCTGGTCAGGTGGACGATGGCGCTGCGGATCTCGTCGAGAACGCGATCCGCCGTATCGAAGTCATCCTCGGCGATGCGGTCCCAGATCTCCCTGAGATCTTCGCGGGCAAGCGGCGCGAGGATGTAGGGACTCATTTCTCTTTCGATCTGAGTTCCTGGCTCCTTGTGCGCAGCTCTTCAAACACCTGTTCGCCTGGGATGCCTTCACCGCGGTCAAGCTGGGCCGCCCCCGCAGCAATCGCCTGGCGCAACTCTTCGCGCGCGTTGATCAATCCGAGCCCTTCGCGGATGACATCATCCGCGGACCGGTAGGCACCGGAACGGACCTTAGCGTCGATCTCAGCTTCGAGTTCTCTGTTGAGATGGATGGCCATAGACTCAGTGTACTAGCCGGCGCTCAAGGACGTCAATGGCGGCGCCGTCAACCTGTTGATCCTGCAGACCACCAGAGTTCCGGAGGCATCGACGTTGCGTGAATTCGAGTCGGTCATCTGCTTCTGCGGCTCGCCTAAGAAAAAAATGAGCCGTGTTGGATTCGAACCAACGACCCTCTGCTTCGTCGGGGGGACAAGGCACAGGGTTCAGGGTGCGGGATCGGTGGTGCGGCTGCGGCGCAGCCCACTGCGGAGAGCGTTGAGCTTGCGTCCGACACTGGCGGTGCGGGCGAGCAGATCGTCGCCGCGCTCGGTCAGGGCCAGCCCGAGGCGATGCGGCGTGGCTGTCAGACCACGCGGCAAGCTCACCCACGGAAGCGTACCACGAGGCCCCAACACGGCACTCCCCCGAATTCGGACAGTACCCAGACAGCGGTTGACGTTGAACGGGAAACCGTACTATGGGCGCGCGGGCTCATGGGCAACCCTCGAAACCAGCTGTCTGCGGCGCTACTGGCCACGCTGAGCGTTTCGCTCGCGGTCGCAGCAACCGCCGCCTTTACGCCTATTGCCACCAGCACCGTGAACCTACCAGGACCGGTGTGCGCCGCTTATATCGGAACCGCATCCATCACCATGCTCGATACGGCGACGAACAGCATCATTGGCAGCATCACTTTGGCGATGTCTTCGGTGAGCAGTTGTATGTTCGCCCTCCTTGCGCGGCGGGGCGATCGACATTCGCGGCCGCGAGACGGAGCACGCGGGTGCCAAGCATGGGAACGGTGCGTACTGGGACCGAAGGTGATCGCCAAGCACGCCAGCGACAAGGAGCGACGATTGAACGGCCAGCGGGCGGCAGCTGCCGGACTCGATGATCTCAAGCGCTCGATCCCCGAGAGTGTCGATGACGGTTCTCAGTGACGCAGCAGCTTGATGAACTCGTCGGTTGTCAGGCCTGCCTGACGAATGATCTCGTAGAGCAGACCCCACTTGATATCGCCCCGGTGGAAGGGGACGGGGACAGGCCGCGGACGGTCCGGGTGGCGGAAGAAGTAGTGCGAACCAGTCGTGTGGTCGAGGGTGAAGCCGGCGCGCTTGAGCGCTCGGATCACGTCGGCGGCCGTGCAGGACGGCAGGCGACTCATGCGCGAGCGAGATTAACCGCGATGCGCGTTGTCAGGGCCCCTTCGTGCTCGACGGGGATCGGCTCGCCATGCTTACGAAGGCTCTGCAGGTAGCCCCGAATGAGGTCTTCGGCCATCGCCCGAGCTTCCTCGAGCGTCTCGCCCTGAGTTGCGATGCCGTTCAGGGCGGGTACCTTCACGATGTAGCCACCCTCCTCGGCTGGCTCGAACTGGACCGTGTAGCGGTAGATCGCACTACGCACGGTTTCCGTGCGGGTTCGCTTAGTCTTGGTGGTGCGGGCCTTGGGCATAGGCTCTTAGTGTAGCGCGCTCTAAGTCACGAAGTCGAGTGTTCGGCTGCCGGACGGCCGCCGTCAACAACGCGGAGAGAAGGGCGCAACGCTGAGCGCACTTCTCGACACTGAGGAAGTCCCGAACCCGGCACCCTGCACCCCGAACCCTGTAGAGAGTGAGCCGTGTTGGATTCGAACCAACGACCCTCTGCTTAAAAGGCAGATGCTCTACCTCCTGAGCTAACGGCTCTCATTGTCCGGGAAGGTGCCTACCATGCCACGTTCTGCCGAGCCAGGAAAGTCCGCGAGGTGTGGTATGGTTCGCCTATGCTGAGTGACAGGAGGACGCTCCGATGCTGGTGCGCAATCAAGAGCAGGTCGAGACCGTGACGTACGGCGGCGACGCCCAGGGCGTCGAGATGCGCCCGCTGATTACCGAGAAGGAAGGCGCACCGCACTTCGCCATGCGCGTCTTCACGCTCGATCCGGACGGCCACACGCCGTACCACTCGCACGAGTGGGAGCACGAGGTGTATGTCCTCGCCGGCACGGGGCTCGTGCGCGGCAAGGACGGCGAGCGACCGCTACGACCCGGCGACGGCGTCTTCCTTGCGCCCTTTGAAGAGCACCAGTTCCGCGCCGGCACCGACGGGCTGCAGTTCATCTGCTGCGTCCCGCATCACTGAGGTAGGGGCAACCCCCCGTTGGTTCCCCTTCTTTAGCTGAGGTAGGGGCAACCCCCCGTTGGTTCCCCTTCTTTAGCCGCGGCAGGGCAGGCACGGGGGCCTGCCCCTACCTGTTGAATTGCTGCACCAGCGCCGGCGTCAGCCGCCGCTGGCGGATGATCTCCGCGAAGAAGCGGGCGCTCGGCCGCGGCGCCCGCGCCAGCGTTGTTCGATCGACTTCGATGAGGCCGAACTTCGGACCGTATCCGAAGTTCCACTCGAAGTTGTCCATCGTCGACCAGTAGAAGTAGCCGCGCACGTCGGCGCCGGCACGCCGCGCCTCATCGACGGCCGCGAGGTGGTCGGCGATGTATCGCACCCGGATGCGATCGTCGTCGCAGGCCATGCCGTTCTCGGTGACGTATATCGGTAACCCGGTCTCGCTGGCCCGCTGCAACAGCGGCGCGAAGCCCTCCGGGTACACCTCCCAGCCCATCTGACTGAGCTGGCGATTGAGGTCTGCCGCGGCCGGTCCGGCGCTCTCCGCGTCGTAGCGCGTGCGCGAGTAATACTGGATGCCGACGAAGTTGGACGACGCCTGCAGTCCGGCGATCTCCTCGGCCGCGCGCCCGGGGTAGCTGAAGGTTCCCGTGCGCAGCGCGTTCAGCGACACGCCGTTGGTTTCGGCGTCGCGCAACGCCGCCAGGTCACGGTCGGCGGCGGACTCCGAACGGTACGGCTCGTGCGCCTGCACCGCCAAGGTAATCCCGACGAACGGCGTCCGGCGCGCGTTCCCCCGTAACGCTTCGGACGCCGCCGTGTGCGCCCGAAAGAGGTTGGTGAGTACGTCGGCGGCGACGTCGCGATCGGCCGTGCGCGGCGGGAAGTACCCGAAGCGGTAGCCCATCTCGGACACCACCGTCGGCTCGTTGATCGTGCACCAGTGGTCGACCACGTCACCGTACGCCCGCGCGACGCGTTCGACGAAGCGGCGGAACGCGTCGACGTTCTCCCGCCGCGTGAAGCCACCGCGCCGCGCGAACCACTGCGGTTGGGTGAAGTGGTGCAAGGTCACCCAGGGCTCGATATCCAGCTCGCGCAGCGTGCTGAGCACGGTGCGGTAGTGATCGATCTCGGCGGTCTGGATCTGCCCTTCCTCCGGCTCGATGCGGCTCCACTCGATCGACAGGCGATGCGCCGGTTGCCCGAGCGACTTGAGCAGCCGAAAGTCCTCGGCGAAGCGGTGATAGTGGTCGCAGGCGATCCCCGACGGCTCGACGGCGTTGGTGTCCGGCGCATGCTCGTGCGCCCACCAGTCGTTATGCACGTTGTTGCCTTCGATCTGATGCGCCGCTCCTGCGCTGCCGAAGACGAAGTCGGGTGGAAACTCGATGGTCGTCTGTGTCATGGGCGTTGCCTCACTGTCTTCTCGTCCTGCAGATCGAAGAAGGCATCCAGGCTGAGCCCCAGCTGCTTCTTGATCTGCGCCAGCGATCCTTCGATGACGTGCAAGGTGATGCGCGTCCGGCTTCCGTCCGCCATGAGCACCTCACCGCGATTGACCTTGGCCACCATGCCCGGTTCGAACAGCCGCATCCCGTAGACCAGCACGCGTTTCCGTCCCCGACCTTCGATCACTCTCAACTGTGCCATCTCACCCCCACTCAGCACTCACGAATCAACCCTCAGGACTCTCTCTTCGGCCAGCGCCCGCAGCGCACGCTTGTCGACCTTGCCGCTACCCAGCACCGGCAGCTCGGCTTCGCGGCAGAAGAAGATGTGGCGCGGCACCTTGTAGGTCGCCAACCGTGCCCGGCAGAAGGCAACCAGCTCGTCGGCTGCGCAGTGATCGTCGCGCCGCACGACGAACGCGACGACGTTCTCCCCACGCGTCGGATGCGACACCCCGATGACGTGCGCGACCTTGACGTGCGGGTGCGCGTGCAGCGTAGTTTCCACTTCCGCCGCGGCAACGTTTACGCCCGCGGTCTTGATCACATCCTTGATGCGGCCGAGGAAGTGCAGGTGGCCGGTCGCATCGAGTCGCGCCAGATCGCCGGTGTGAAAGAAACCGTCGGCGTCGAAGCACTCGGCCGGCGACTGCTTGTAGTAGTGCGTCATCACGCTACTGCCGCGCACCAGCAGCTCCCCCTCCGTGTCGGGCGGCAGTGTCCGGCCGCTTTCCGGGTCGGCGATGCGGAACTCCAGCCCCGGCATCGCCCGCCCGTGCGAACCGGCGCGCACCGGCAGCGGATCATCGCACCGCGACGACGCCGCCATCGGCCCGGTCTCGGTCATACCCCACGTGCCGACCGCCTGATGGCCCGGCTGAAAGAGACGCGCCGCCCACTTGGCCTGCGCACCGACCCCCTTGTGAAGCCGCAGCCTGGTGCGCGGAAAGTCCGGATGCGCCAGCAAGGCTTCGGCCTGGTGCGGCCATGCGAACAGCGTCGTGCAACCGTGCTCGGCCATGAGCTGCAAGGCCGCGCCCGCATCAAAGACTTCCTGCAGCAGCACCGCGCCACCGCGCGACAACGCCGCCAGCGCCACCGCCACCAGGCCACCGGTGAAGAAGAAGGGCAGGTACCCCCAGGTGCGATCCTCGGGCGTCAGGCCGAGTCGGTCGGCGACGTTGTGCGCCGCCGTGAGCATGGTCGCGTGGGTATGCACGACGCCTTTCGGCGCCGCGGTGGTGCCTGAGGTAAAGAAGATCGCCGCGGCATCGGATGCGGCCACTTGCGCTTGCGCCGCCGCCAACCAGTCGTCGCGCCGCGTCGCGCCCTCGTCCAGCATCGTCTCGAAATCGAGCGCTGCAGCCGGGCGATCGTCGCCGCGTACGATCACGTGGCGCAGAGCCGGCAGCTCCGGTGCCGCCAGCGGGCGGGCACCATCAACCGCGGGACAGATCGAACGCAGCACCCGAGTGTAGTGGTGACTGAGAAAATGCGAGACCATGAGCAACACGGTCACGTCGGCGTGGCGCAGCGCATACTCCAGCTCGGGCTTGCGTAAGAGCGTATTGAGCGGCACCACGACAGCGCCGAGCTTCAGCGCACCGCAGGCGCATGCCAGCCATTCAGGCCGGTTGGGCATCAGGATGCCGACTCGCGTGCCCTTGGAGACGCCGCGGGCGGCCAAGCCCTTGGCGACGCGGTTCGCCTGGTGTGCGAGCGCGGCGAAGCTGACGCGGCTCTCCGCGGAGATCAGCGCCGGCCGATCGCCGTGCTCGCGGGCCAGTGCATCGACCAGGTCGCCGATCGTGGTCATCCTGAGAGCGGCTATATGAAGTCGGGGGCCGACAGTCAAAGGCACGCCCCTTGAGCTTTTGACTGTGGTGCGTCAACTCAACTAATATCACCGGAACATTTGGAGGACACCATGAAGCCGTACGAGTTCACCAAGAGCCAGGCGCTGTTCGTGCGTGCCGCGAAGTATGTTCCCAACGGCATCTACGGACATCAGACGCCCGCCATGCTGGTGCCGGGGTCGTATCCCTATTTCTACGAGCGCGGCGAGGGCGCGCACGTGTGGGACGTCGATGGCAACGAGTACATCGACTACATCTGCTCGTACGGCCCGATCGTCCTCGGCCACCGCCACCCGAAGGTGGAGGAAGCGGCGCTGGCACAGATGCGCAAGGGCAACTGCTTCAACGGGCCGACGGCGGTCTGGGCCGACCTGGCCGAGCACCTGGTGAACATCACGCCGTTCGCCGACTGGGCGGTATTCGCCAAGAACGGCTCGGACGTTTGCACCTGGGCGTTGGAGGTGGCGCGCGAGCACACCGGGCGCGCGAAGATCGTCATGGCGCAAGGCGCCTACCACGGGACGCACGCCTGGTGCACGCCGATGCCCGCCGGCACGACGCCGGAAGATCGGGCGAATATCCTGACGTTCCAGTACAACGATCTGGCCGACCTGCGCCGCGTCGTCGAGGCGCACGCCGGCCAGGTGGCCGGCGTCATCATCAGCCCCTTCCGTCACGACGCCTTCCACGACCAGGAGCTGCCGCTCGAAGGGTTCCACCACGGGGTGCGCCAGCTGTGCGACGAGAAGAAGATGGTGCTCATCCTCGACGATGTGCGCGCCGGCTTTCGCCTGCACCTCGGCGGCTCGGGCGAGTACTTCGGCATCCGCCCCGACCTTTCCTGTTACTGCAAGGCGATCGGCAATGGCTATCCGCTGGCGGCGTGTGTCGGCCGCGCGGCGTTGCGGCCTGCGGCAGAGAGTGTGTTCTTCACCGGCTCGTACTTCACCAGCGCCGTGCCGTTGGCCGCGGCGCTGGCTTGCTTGAAGGAGCTGCAGGCGTCGGGTGGCATCGAGCACATGCGCAACGTCGGCACCATGCTGGGCCGCGGTCTCGAAGAGCAGGGGCGCAGCCATGGCCTGCCCATCACCATGTCGGGTCCACCGGCGATCCCGTTCATGAGCTTCAAGAACGACCGCGGCTTCGAGCGTAGCAAGATCTTCGGCGCGGCCTGCGCGGCGCGCGGCGTGTGGGTCCATCCGCATCACAACTGGTTCCTGTCGGCGGCGCATACCGACGCCGACATTCGCCGCACGCTCGAGGTCACGGACGCGGCCTTTGCAGAAGTGAAGAAGCAGGTTGCGTAGCACCACTGTGCCCGACTCGGTGGTACCGGCGCGGCTGACGCCCGACGTCTTGCTCGCCGGCACCGCGCACCTGCGCGCCGCGGACGCGCGGCTCCGCGCCCTCATCGATCGCGTCGGCCCGTGTGACTTGCGCCTGCGCAAGGGGATCTATCGCTCACTCTTCCGATCTGTCCTGTACCAACAGCTGGCGGGTCCCGCGGCCGCAGCGATCGAGCGGCGCGTGTACGCTCTGTTTGGCGGCGTCATCCCAGCGCCTGAGGATTTCCTCCGTGCCGGCGCCGCTGAGCTGCGGGGCGCCGGGCTGTCGCGCCAGAAGCTGGCCTATCTCCGCGACCTCGCCGCCCGCTTCGCCGACGGCCGCCTGCGCGCGCCGCGCCTGGCGCGGATGTCGAACGAGGAGATCATCGAGGCGGTGACCACGGTCCACGGCATCGGCGAGTGGACGGCGCACATGCTCCTCATCTTCTCTCTCGGCCGGCCCGACGTCTTGCCGGTCGGCGACTACGGCGTGCGTAAAGGCATGCAGAGTCTCTATCGCCTGCGCGAGCTGCCGAAGCCGCACACGATGGAACGCATCGCCGCACCCTGGCGCCCGTACCGCAGCATCGCGTCGTGGTACATCTGGCGCAGCATCGACGCGAAGTGACGCCGAGACGCAGGCAACGGAGGAACACATGGACGTTGGAATCCTGATGTTCGTGACCGGGCAGTCGTTGCCGGTCACCGAGTTGGCGAAGGAATGCGAGGCGCGTGGTATCGAGTCGCTGTGGGTGCCGGAGCACCCGGTGGTGCCGGCGGCGTACGAGACGCGCTACCCGCTGTCGGAGGATGGGAAGCTCCCACGGCCGTACACCGACCTGCCCGATCAGTTCGCCGTGCTTGCCGCCGCCGCGGCTGTGACCAATCGGCTGCGCATCGGGACGGGCATTTGCCTGGTGCCCGAGCGTGATCCCGTGATGCTGGCGCATCAGGTGGCGAGCCTCGATTGGCTCTCCGGCGGGCGATTCCTGTTCGGCATCGGCGCCGGCTGGCTCAAGGAGGAGATGGACCTCTTCACGCCGCACTTCGCCTATCGCTTCGCCTTCATGCGAGAGGCTGTGGAGGCGATGCGGGCGTTATGGACGGGAGAGCCCGCGGCGTTTTCCGGCAAGTGGATTGGTTTCCCCGCCGCGGTGTGCCGTCCGCGTCCGGTGCAGCGACCGCATCCGCCGGTGATCCTCGGCGGCATGGGGCCCAACGCGCTCAAACGCGTCGCGACGTGGGGTGACGGCTGGATGCCCATCGCGCTGGCGCCGGACGCGATTCGCGCAGCGCGCGCCGAGATCGACCGGCTCGCCGCGGACGCCGGCCGCGAGGCGCGCCGCATCTCGGTCAGTGTGATGATCGGCGCGCCGCCCGGAATGGAGACGCCGATGCTGGACACCATGCCAAGCCGCGACATCCTCGACGCCTACGCCGCAGCTGGTGCCGACCGTGTCATGGTTTCCGTGCCCACGCTGGGTCGTGACGACGCGCTCCGGCATCTGGATCGCGTCGCGTCGAGCATCGGCGCTTGAGTCGCGCTAGGCGCGCAGGAACTGGCGCACGACCTGCAAGAACACCTCGAGCTGGTCGTGGTGCACCCAGTGCCCGGCCTTCTCGATGTTGACCAGCTTGTAGTTGCGGAAGGCGGTGGCGCGGCCGTCCTTCTCGGGATCGGAGGCCCATGACTCGGTACCGCGGGTGAGCAGCACGGGGCAGGTGATCTGGCTCCAGATGTGCCGCGCCTCCTGCATGTTGAAGAGGTACGGCGACGCGGCACGGACGTAGTTGTCGAACTTCCACAGGTAGGTGCCGTCCTCGTCGCGATACGAGCCGTGGATCGTCAGGTGGCGCGCCTGCGCGGGGGTCAGGTGCGGGTTGGCGTCGCGCATGCGTTCGACCGACTCGTCGAGGCTCTTGTACCGGTGCGGATGACGCTGCGCCAACGCCTGCATCTCCCCAATCCATTCGTGCATCCGTTCATGCGGCGGGCGATCGCGGATCATCGACGGCGGCGGCCCCAGCCCTTCGATCGCCACGATCTGCTTGACGCGATCGGGGTAGACGCCGGTGTACTGCAACCCGATCGAGCCGCCCAACGAGTGGCCGATGATGGTGATCGGAAACAGCTGCAGCGCGCTCAGCAGCTGCGTCACGTCGAGCGTGTAGTCGATCATCGAGTACGAACCGCCGATCGCCCACTGCGAGTCGCCGTGGCCGCGCAGGTCCGGCGCGATGATGTGGTGCTCGTGCCGTAGCGCGTGTGCCACCCAGTCCCAGTTGCGGGCGTGGTCACGCCCGCCGTGGATCAGCAGCAGCGGCGGCTTATCGGCGTTGCCCCAGTCGACGTAGTGGAGCTTGAGTCGCTGCGAATAGAAGTAGTGCGACGTGGGCCCGAGAATCGGTTGTGCCATGCCCGCCCTCCTCGGTCCTGCGCGCAGTGCCGCGCGTGTGGGGCGGCCGCCGCCCGTTACACAACCTGAGTGATGGCCTTCACGAGGTGCGCCTTGGGTACGGCGCCGACGATCTGATCTTTCACCTGGCCGCCCTTGAAGAGGATGAGATTCGGGATGCCGCGCACGCCGTACTTGGAGGGCGTCTGCGGGTTGTCGTCGACGTTCATCTTCACGACCTTCAGCCGTCCGCTGTACTCCGTGGCCAGCTCTTCCACCACGGGTCCGATCGCCTTGCACGGACCACACCATGGCGCCCAGAAATCGATCAAGACCGGTAGGTCTGCCTTGATGACCTCGCTGTCGAACGAACTGTCGGTTACCGCATGAACATCGGCCACGGTTGCTCCTCCTTATGCTCGGGTTTTACGCCCGGTCGCTTCGAAGACCATATAGCTCGCTCCGCCTTCATTCAAGCCAGTTCCGCTCGCAGCCATTTCGCGATGCGCTCGGTGGGCGGAGGCGTGAGCGGGATCGGCAGCACGCGCGACGACGCTTCGACGACGTCGAGGCCCCGCCGATCGCTGCGCTCGGCGACGACGAGGATCAAGGCGACGCGCTCAATGCGGTGCCGCTGCAGATAGCTGACCCAGCGCGTCACCTCCGCCGCGTACGACGCGAGGCCGCGGCGCAGCGCGAACAGCGCCTGTGCGGCCGCCAAGTCGACGGAAGTCCCCGATTCGAGCAGCAACACCAGGGCACGGCCGGGAAAGTTGCTGAACCAGCGCCCGGCGACGGCGGGCAGATCCTCACCGGCCCGCAGCCCGACGTGGGAGATCGCGAAGGCGCGGCCGCTGGGGCGGAGATGCGTTCCGAATCCCGCAATGATTCGGCGCAAGACGCGATCGCCGGTCGGCCCGCCGGAGTGATACGCGGGGCCGGTCTCGTAGGGTGATGACACGAACGGCGGGTTGGCGATGATGAGATCGAACTGCTGGGCACGCACCGGCGCGTACAAATCGCCGACGAGCACATCGAGATTGCCGATACCGTTGAGCTGCGCGTTGAGTCGGGTGACGGCGGCGGCGCGCGGATTGATGTCGACGGCGGTGACGCGTTCGGCGTGTGCGGCCAGGTGCAGCGCTTGAATCCCCGACCCCGTGCACAGATCCAGCGTCCGCTGCGCGCCTGCTGCCCCGATCGCATCGCGCAACAGCAGCGAGTCGCTGCTCGGTGGGTAGACGGGATTGCGGCCGCTGGCGCGGAAGCGTCGGTCGGCGATGATGTATTGCTCGCCGACCGGATCGATGCGCAGCCGTGCCCGCAGCACCGGACCACGTCTCTGCAGCAGCCCGGTGGCGACAAGATCATCGCAGCCACGCCGCGTCAGTGCGGCAGCCACCCGGCGGTACGGCTCGTCCGCTTCCAAGAAGAACAGCCGCACCAACGTCGCCGCGGCCGAGCCGTCGGCGGCGGCGGCGCGGTGCAGCGCCGGCGCGTGATTCAGCAGCCCGACGTCGTCGGGGACGGCGATGTGCAGCAGGCGCTGCAACGTGTCGGCCGTGTAGCCGGCCGCGCGCAGGCGCGGGGCGAGGGTGGGAACGCTCAACGATGGCAGCCGTTGCGTCACGGCGTCAGCAGCCGCCGCGCCGTCGCGAAGACGGCGTCGAACATTTGATGGGTGAGCATGCCCGTCTGCGTGTTGCGCTGGCTTGGGTGATAAGAGCCGATCAGCGTGACGTCCGAGAACCGGTACACCTGCGCGTGGGCGAACCGCGGCCGGGGCTGCGGGACTGGCAATCCGGCGGCCGCGCGCACTCCCAGGTACGCGTCGAACGCGATGCGGCCGAGAGCAACCACGACGCGGGCGGCGTGCAGCAGACGGAGCTCACGTTCCAAGAACGGCCGGCAGTTGCCGAACTCTTCCTTCGTAGGCTTGTTGTCGGGAGGGGCGCAGCGTGCGGCCGCGGTGACGTACGCACCAGTCAGACGCAAGCCGTCGTCGCGCTGCGTCGAGGTCGGCTGGTTGGCGAAACCGAAGCGGTGCAGGGCGTCGTAGAGCCAATCGCCGCTGCGATCGCCCGTGAAGATGCGGCCGGTGCGATTGCCGCCGTGCGCCGCCGGCGCCAAGCCGATGACCACCAGCCGCGCGTCCGGGTCGCCGAAACCGGGCAACGGCTTGCCCCAGTAGTCCCAGTCGCGAAACGCCCGGCGCTTCTCCCGCGCCATACGCTCGCGGTGCTCGACCAGGCGCGGGCAGCGGCGGCAGGCGACGATCTCGGCGCTCAACGCCGCAAGTTCCGATGCCCGCTGACGTGTCAATCAGTGTGTGGTGACCGCGCCCCCTGGACCGGTGCCCAGCATCTGGCTGATCGTTTCGAACGACGGGGTGAGGGCGTTTTCGAGTATCTCGGTGAGCAAGTGCTCAATGTCCGCCAGATCATCGACGGACAGTGCGTTGAGGTCCTGATGCATGCCGTGCAGCGCCCAAATCGCGGTGCGCAGGCGGCTGCGGGCATCGTCGAGCATCCGCAGGGCTTCCTGCGGGTCGAGGGGTGCGGAGTCTTTGTGTTCGTCGGACATTTCTCTCTCCTTTCGGGAGAACCGCACCAAAAGTGTGCCCGCCGCGCCTGCGAAGTGCAAGAGCGCCGCGGACCGCCGAGGCGACGGTCGTCTGCAGACTCCAGGTGCCGGCTAAGCGGCGTCGAGCAGCTCTTCGCCGGCTGTCTTGCCCTTCAGGTCGCCGAGCAGGGTGAGCGCCATGCCTTCGGGACGCAGCAGTTGCTGCGCCAGGGCAATGATCTGGCCGTTCGTGGTTGCGTCAATGCGCGCGGCGACTTCCTCGGGAGCGATGTCCTGCCCGAAGTAAAGCTCGTTCTTGGCGATGCGGCTCATGCGACTGTCGCTGGTCTCCAGGCCGAGGAGCAAGTTGCCCTTCAGCTGGTTCTTCACCCGCGCCAGCTCCTCGGGACGCAAGCCGTCGCGCTTCAGCGCCTTCAGCTCGGCGAGGATGATCGCCACTACTTCCTCGACCCACTCGGCGCTGGTGCCGACGTAGATGCCGAGATAGCCGGCGTCGAGGTACGACGAGAGGAAGGAGTACACCGAGTAGGCGCGGCCGCGCTTTTCGCGCACCTCCTGGAACAGCCGCGAGCTCATGCCGCCGCCGAGCGCGGTATTCAGCAGATACGCTGCGTAGCGCTCCGCGGCCGATTGCGAGATGCCGGGAGTGCCCAAGCACAGGTGGACTTGTTCGAGTCGCTTCTCCGAGTAGCAGACACCGCGATGCGCCACCGGCGGATGGCCGTCGACCGCCGCTGCCTGTCCCTGGAGGCCGCCGAACTCGCGGGTCGCCCACTCGACCATGCGCTCATGCTGCAGATTGCCCGCCGCCGCGACGATCAACCGATCGGGCCGGTAGCGCGCCGCCACGAAGTCGAGGAAGTCGCGCTGCCCGAAGCTCTGTACCGTCTCGACCCGGCCGCACACCGGGAAGCTCAACGGGTGCTCGGGCCAGAACTTCAGGTTGAACAGCTCGTGCACGTAGTCGTCCGGCGTATCCTCGACCTGCAGGATCTCTTGCACCACGACGCTGCGCTCGCGTTCGATCTCGTCCGGGTCGAAGCGCGAGTGCATGAAGATGTCCGCCAGGACGTCCTCCGCCACCGGCAGGTGCTCCACGAGGGTCTTCGAGTAGTAGCAGGTGTACTCTTTGCCGGTGAACGCGTTGAGCACACCCCCGACCGCATCGAACTCTTCCGCGATCTGCGCGGCGGTGCGGCGCTCCGTACCCTTGAAGAACAGGTGCTCCAAGTAGTGGGAGATCCCCGCCTGCTCCCGGCGCTCGTAGCGCGAGCCGTTCTCCACCCAGATCCCCACCGTCACCGAGGGCACGCCGGGCATGGTCTCGGTGATCACGCGCACCCCGTTGTCGAGGCACGAGCGGGCTACCATGGTGTGGTCTGTCTGCATGGGACTCCTACTGCGGCTGTGATTCGGAGCGCGCCGCCGGCTCCGCTTGCAGGGCCTCCTTGCGACTGAGGCGGATCTTGCCTTGCTTGTCGACCTCCAGCACCTTCACCATCACCTCGTCGCCCTCTTTCAGCACGTCGGTGACCTTTTGCACGCGTCCCGGGCCGATCTGCGAGATGTGCAGCAAGCCGTCGGTGCCGGGGAGAATCTCGACGAAGGCGCCGAAGTCGACGATCTTCCGGACCGTGCCCTTGTAGATCTTGCCGACCACCGCTTCCGCGGTGATGCCCGTGATCAGGTCGATGGCGCGCTGCATGGCGGTGCCGTCGCTGGAGGCGATCAGCACCGTACCGTCGTCCTCGACGTCGATCTTCACGCCGGTCTCCTCGATGATGCTGCGGATGACCTTGCCGCCTGGGCCGATGACGTCGCGGATCTTGTCGGGCTTGATCTTCAAGGTGACGATGCGTGGCGCGTGTGCGGAGATGTCCCCCCGCGGCCGGGCGATTGTGCCCGTCATTGCGCCGAGGATGTGCAGTCGGCCTTCACGTGCCTGATAGAGCGCCTCGCGCATGATCTCGCGCGTGACCCGGCCGATCTTGATGTCCATCTGCAGGGCGGTGACGCCGTCGGCCGTGCCGGCGACCTTGAAGTCCATGTCACCGAGGTGATCCTCGTCGCCGAGGATGTCGGAGAGGATGCGGATCGTGTCGCCTTCCTTGATCAGCCCCATGGCGATCCCGGCAACCGGCGCCTTGATCGGCACGCCGGCGTCCATCAGCGACAGGGCGCCGCCGCACACCGTCGCCATGGACGAGGAGCCGTTCGATTCGAGGATCTCCGAGACCACGCGGATGGTGTAGGGGAACTCCGCTTCGTTCGGCAGCACCGCCAGTAGGGCGCGTTCGGCCAGCGTCCCATGGCCGATATCCCGGCGGCTGGGACCGCGCAGGAATTTCACCTCGCCGACGCTGAACGGCGGGAAGTTGTAATGCAGCATGAACTTCTTGTAGTGCTCGCCGATGAGCGCATCGATCTTCTGCTCATCAGAGGACGTGCCGAGGGTGGCGACCACCAGCGCTTGCGTCTCGCCGCGGGTGAACAGCGCCGAGCCGTGCGTGCGCGGCAGGATGCCGACTTCGCAGGTGATCGGACGGATGTCCTTCAGCCCGCGCCCGTCGACCCGGCGGCCGTCGCTGACGATCGCGCCGCGCAGCACACGCCGCTCGACCTCTTCCGCCAGCTCTTTCAGTGCATGCTGGCGATCAGGCAACTCCACCGCCAAGGCTCCCAGGACCTCTTCCTTGGCCTGGCGCACCGCGGTGGCGCGCTCGTGCTTGCCGCTGACTTGAAAGGCGGCCTGGATCTTCGGGCGCAGCTGCCTGTCGACCTGTGCGAACAGCGCAGCATCGAAGCTTGCGGCGGCGAACGGGCGCTTCGGATTGCCGATCGCTTGCTGCAGCTCGTCCTGCATGTCGAGGATCGCCTGCAAGGCTTCGTGCGCGGTGAACAGCGCGTCCAGCATCAGGTCTTCCGACAGCATCTTGGCGCCGCCTTCGACCATGACGATGCCGTCGCGGCTGCCGGCCACGATGAGGTTGAGCTCCGTTCCCTCGAGCTGGGTTTGCGTCGGATTGACGACCAGCTGACCCGCCACCCGACCCATGCGCACCGCGGCGATGGGTCCGTGAAAGGGAATGTTCGAAACCTGCAGCGCCGCCGACGCGCCGGTGAGGGCGACCACATCGGGATCATTCTCGCGATCGTGGGAGAGGACGGTGGCGACGATCTGGGTTTCCGCCAGAAAGCCGTCGGGAAACAGCGGGCGGATCGGGCGGTCGATCAGCCGCGACGTCAGGATCTCTTTCTCCGAGGGCCGTCCCTCGCGCTTGAAGAAGCCGCCGGGGATCTTGCCGGCCGCGAAGGTACGCTCCTGGTAGTCACAGGTCAGCGGAAAGAAGTCGATGCCTTCGCGCGCGGTTCTGGCGGCGACGGCGGTGACCAGGACCACGGTCTCGCCGAAGCGCACCAAGGCGGCGCCGTCGGCCTGCTTGGCCATGCGCCCGACCTCGATGGACAGCGGCCGGCCGTGGAATTCGATTTCAACTTTGCGTTGCATATACAGCCTCCCGGGCCCGTACGGCCCTTGTGCCAGTGGCCCTCAGGCCGACGGCTTCGTTCTGGGAGGGAAAGACAGCGAATGGGAAACGCGCCGGGCGATCCTTACTTGCGGATGCCCAACCGGTCGATCACGCTCTTGTAACGCTCGAACTCTATCCGCTTCAGATAGTCCAACAACCGCCGCCGTTGTCCAACGAGCTTCAACAGTCCGCGGCGCGAATGGTGATCCTGCTTGTGGACTTTGAAGTGCTCGGTCAGGTACTCAATCCGCGAGCTGAGCAGCGCAATCTGCACCTCGGGAGAACCCGTGTCCGATGCATGAAGCCGGTACTGTTCGAGCAGCTCCTTCGTCCGCTCAGGAGCTATCCCCATCTTTCCTCCATTTTTTTCTCGCGGCAGTGCTTAACATGGTGGCTGAACCGGTTCAAGGGCGACGGCGTACCGGATTGTCGTGGCGAGACGGGTCCGGTAGAAGAGGCGCATGGACAATGACGAACCATCGCTTCCCCTCGTCTGGGACACGTTCACCGGCTACCAGCGCACGGCAGCCCTCAAGGCCGCGATCGAGCTGGACGTCTTTACGCAGATCACCGCCGGCGCGGACACCGTCGACGCGCTGGCGGCGCGTTGTCACGCGGCGCCGCGCGGCCTGCGCGCCCTCCTGAACCACCTGGTGATGGACGGCTTCCTGAAGCGCGACGGCGAGCGCTACGGCCTTGGCGCTACCGCCGCCGCGTTCCTCGACCGCAACTCGCCCGGCTACCTCGGTGCGGCGATCGGCTTCATCGCGTCGCCGATGATCATCGAGGGCTTCACCCGCCTCACCGAGGCTGTCCGCCGCGGCGGCACGGCGATCCCCAACGACGGGGCACTCGCACCCGAACACCCGGTGTGGGTCGAGTTTGCGCACGCCATGGCGCCGATCGCCGGCATGACGGCGCTGATGCTTGCCAACCTGCTCGACGCCGAGCACGCACCAGGATGGAAGGTGCTCGACATCGCCGCCGGGCACGGGATGTACGGGATCACGCTTGCTCGGCTCAACCCCCGCGTGCAGGTGACGGCACTCGACTGGAAGAACGTCCTGGCGGTCGCCGAAGAGCACGCGCGCGCTGCCGGCGTGGCGCCCCGCTTCCGCACGCTTCCTGGCAGCGCCTTCGACGTGCCCTGGGGTGACGGCTACGACCTGGTGCTCTTCCCGAACTTCTTTCACCACTTCGACGTGCCGACCTGCGAGCGGCTGCTCACCAAAGCGCGCGCGGCGCTGGCGCCGGGCGGTCGGGTCGTCATCGTCGAGTTCGTGCCGAAGGACGACCGCTCGGGTCCGCCCGACGCCGTCCGCTTCGCGCTCGTCATGTTGGCAGGGACGCCGGCCGGCGACGCCTACACCTTCGCCGAGTACCAGACCATGCTGCGCAACGCCGGGTTCGGAGCCACGACGCTCCACGACCTGGCGCCGTCTCCCGGCCGCGTCGTCATCGCCGAGCGTTAGGGCCTGCGGCCGGCGTCTTTTCTATGGCCCGCTCCCCGTTGGGTCGCTCCGGGCTGCCAAGTCCGACAGGCTG
>CAZCGA010000111.1:0-22389 GCA_964498075.1 uncultured Binatia bacterium (SeqCode)
CCATAAACGGCCCTTCGCAATCAATCCTTAAGTTAGCGCTTATGGGGCAGCGCCCTGGGCGACGGCGCAGGTGCGTGTTCATGGGCAGCTTGTCGAAGGGTCTGCCTCGCGTTTATCGACAGTCCCATCCGGGAGAAGGAACCTTCGTGCGATACGTCACCGTAATTGTGAAATGCGGTACTTAGTCTCCGCGTAAACGACCAACGCGTGTTTGAGCTTGTGCTGCGAGGTGAGCAAACGCTATCTGATGCGGACATCTGCGTAATTGGGGGCAACGGCCCGATAGTCTTCGAGCTAAAGACGTTCTCGGCGGCGGCGGACGCGAACAAGCTTGAGGAGTTTCCGAAACAGAACCAACTGCTCAGAGATCATGTCGCTACCGGACATTTCGCTCAAGGCGTCTCCTTCGCTACGTTCCTTGGGTACGCGGACAAGAGGCTCCAGACGATCCTCGGACGACTGTTTCCGCCGGAGTCTCGCTGGCAGATCTCAGGACCGCATCCCTTGCTGGACAGGCATCCTCTAGTGTTTGTCCTCGCCGTTACGGAGAAGGCGCATGTCTAATGAGCGTATCAACAAAACCGCCAGCCCGCGCCACGCTCAGCGGGTCAACACCTCTGCATTCATGCGCGCCTCATACACCTGAGTCTGCCGACTCTTCAAGAGCTTCTGGGACGTAGCTTCACGCGAGGTCGAGCCGTGTTGACCCGCCGCGCCCGGCGGGTCGTCGTCGTGACCTCCTTGTGTCCGAGTAGTTCCTGGATTGTCCGAGTGCCCCTCGATACGCTTCGCTACTCAGGATGAGCGGCGTGTGGGGACCGACGGGCTTCGCAACCCTGTCTGCCGCACTGCCGAATGAACGGCCGGTGGTGGTGTGAAACGAAAACCTCGGAGACTACGGGGCCGCCTGTGCCGCGGCGACCAGGTCGGCCGCGGTGATCACGCCGTCGTGATTCAGATCCGCGTCGTGGCACGCAACCGGTAGCTCGGAGTCGAAGCCGGCGCGCGTCACTCCAGCCAGGTCTGTGTCGTTGAGGATGCGGCTGCACACGGCAACGCTGAACGCGGCCTGCGCTTCGCCACCAACCGGGTCGAAGGCCGCCACGTGGAGCGGATAGGTGCCTTCATTCTCGAGCGTCGTCGGCCACTGAAACGTTGCAGTGCCGTCGTGGTGATCCTCGATGATCGAGCCCGGCGGGACGTCGATGCCGCCTGCCAGCTGCGTGAAGAAGACGATCGGATCGCCGTCGGGATCGCTGGCGCTGAGCGGCAGCGCCAGCGGCTGACCCGCGATGACGCGCGTGTTGCCGAGCGGCTGCAGGAGCGGCGCCTGATTGCCCGGTCGTTTGCGCACCGCGCGCACGCGGCCCAGGAAGAAGTGGTCGGTCGCATTGCGCTGCGATGCGGCGGCCGGACAGGTGAACCCCGGACGCGGCTGCAGCGTAAACGCCAGCGCATGCGCGTCGTCGCTCACGGCAGGACTGTAGCTGATGCTCCCGACGGGCAGGCCACCCGTCGCCCCGCCGCTGGTGTCGGTGATCTGCGTGAACTGGCCGCTGGCGACGTCGTAGACGAACAGCTCCTCGTTGTGATCGGCATTGCCGACGCGCGGATCGAGGTCGGCCCGCGTCGTCAGCACGATGGTCGATCCATCGCCGCTCACCACGGCGTCGGACGTCGAGTAGTCGAGGACACCGCCGATCGGCCCATCGATCGTACCGCTGTTCACATCGAGACGCGCCCCGATGGTGACGTCGGGCAAGTCGGGACGCGAGGTGACAAAGGTCAGCCAGCGGCCGTCGGCGCTCAGCACGGGTACGGCAAACGTGTCGTGCCGCGGCAGGGTCGCCACCTGCTGGAACTCACGCGTGCTAACCCGGTAACGGAAGATGCGCCAGGAGACCGCGGGATCAGGCGGCACCAGCTCGAGCGTCGAGCGCGTCGCGAAGACGATCTCTTCCCCGTCGCTGCTGATCGTTGGCGTGGAGGCGGAGGAGAAGTTGCGCCGGTCGATGACGTCCGTGAGGGTGGTCAGCTGGCGAGTCTCCTGCGCTACGTCATCGAAATAGAAGTACTCGACGAAAGCGACGTCTTCCTCGTCTGGGAAGAAGTAGACTCCCTCAAAGGCGCCGCGCGTGCCGGTGCGGCTGAGGGTGAAGGGTCCGATGGGCGGCTGCTGGATTTTGCTGAGCGCCTGGCCTTCCCGGACGAGGATTCCCAGCGCCGGATCGAAGTAGGGAGGTGTCAGGGGAAACAAGCCGTTGAACACGAGACGGGCGGCGTCGGGCGACAGCCGGAAGTCGCCTGCCAACGCGAGCCGGACCCGCTGCGCGCTGCCGCGCGGAGCATCGAAGATGAAGACATCGGTGCCCTCTTCGAGCGTGCCCCGTTCTCCACCGAAGGCGACCACGTCCCCTGATCCATCGAGCGATACACCCGGCACCACGTTGCGCGAGAAGTTGCCCGCTTCGAGCGGGATCAGCGCGTACTGTGGATCGGGAACGACTCCGGTGACCCGCTGGCTGACGACGTTGCCCGAGGTGTCTTCGCCGTCGAGGATGAGCGAGAAGCTGGCGCCGGGCGTCAGCGCATCCGCGCTGAGCGTGGCGACGACGCGGTCGTTCACCGGCCCGGTGCTGCTGGCCAGCTCACGCCTGCTGTCGTCAGGGTTGATGAGGCGCAACGTCCAGCGCCGCAACGCGCCCGGCGCCGCGCCCACCCGCACGCGCACCGGCAGCGTGCCTCCTGCCGCAAGCTTGAAGCTGGGCGCCGGAAAGGTGATCCGCGCCAACAGGTGGGAGGGCAGATCGGGAACGTTGGCGGTCGCCATCGCGAACGGCCCGCCGCCGACGCACAGGCTGCGCACCAGGGCGTTGGTGCGGGTGTCGATGACGACCACCTCGCTGGCGTCATAGTTGGCGACGTAAGCGAAGGCGCCGCGCAGCGTGATCGCCAGCGCCCGGAACGAGCTGCCCATCGGCAGGCTCGCGATGACGGTATTCGTCTGTGCATCGATGACCGAGACTGCCACCAAGCCCGCGACGTACACGCGATTCCCCCACGGGGCTGATGGCGATCGCCGTCGGGTCCTCGCTGACCGGCACGGTGGCGACGACGAGCTTGGTGCGGGTGTCGATGACCGACACGGTTGCCGAGTCGAAGTCGGTGACGTACGCAAAGCCGTCCGGGCTGATCGCAATGCGATTCGGTGTGACTCCGACCGGTATGGTCGCTACGATGACATTGCGCTTCGTGTCAATGACCGACACGGTTCGCGTCAGCCGCGAGTTGGTCACGTAGGCGAACGCGCCGTCGGGTGTGATCGCGACGGCGTTCGGTCCATGACCGGGTCCGAAGGCAATGGTTTTCACGACCGAGTTGGTGCGTGTGTCGACCACCGAGATCGTATCCGACTTCTTGCTGGCCACGTAGAGCGAGCCGCTATCAGGGGTGACGGCCAATCCGATCGGGCCACCGGCAACTGCGATGGTCGCGGTCACGGCGTTGGTCGCCGTGTCGATCACCGAGACGGTATCGGACCGGAAGTTGGCAACGTAAACGGACGTGCCGTTGGGGGCGGCGGCAACGCCGTCGGGATCGAGGCCGACGGGGATGCTGGTGACGAGGCTGTTGATGCGAGTGTCGATGACGGAGACGGAGCTCGACAGCAGATTGGCGACGTATGCGAACTCACCTGCGAGGGCAGGTGAACATCCGGCCCCCAAGACTGTAACGGCAGCGATGAGCGCGACCCGGAGGTCGCGGCACACCGCGCGGTGACGCATGCGTGGACTCTGACACTACGAGTGCAATGGTGCAATCGAATAGTCGATGAACAATTGTTACGAAGCTACGACGCGGCAGCGGGCAACTCGGCGGGCGCATCGAGTGCCGCCAGCAGCTGCTCGACGCGCTGCTGGTAGCGGCCCAGACGCAGCTCGCGGCAGATCGCCAGCGCCTGCCGCAACTGGCGCGTAGCGGCTTCGCGGTTGCCGCGCTCCGCCGCGAGCTCGCCCGCACCAAGGCGTGCGATGGCCAAAGTCGACCGGGCACCGAGCGTCTCCGCCAGACTGATTGCTTGCTCGAACCACTGCTGCGCTTCGGTCCAGCGGCTCGGGCCGAGTCGCAACATCACGTTGCCCAAGGCCGCCGCGCTCAGCAGCTCGCGCAGGCGTCCGGCGGCGTGCTCATGGGCGAGCCGGGCAAACTGTTCCGCCTGTTTCAGCTCGCCGAGAGCCAGGAATGTTTCGACGATGAGGCCGATGTATAGCAGCATGTTGCCGCCGGTCGTCAGGCCGTGCTCGATCAGCTCGATGTCGTTTGTCGCACCAACCGGCTCGCCAAGTTCCACGCGTGTCGCGAACGCCAGGAGCGTCGCCGACCGCAGCGTGCCGATGTTGCCGATCACCTGCGCGATCTCCAGGCTCCGATCGGCCCAGCGTTTCGCCTCGGCATAATCGGCGCGGACGAAGTGGACCATGGCGCACGTGGCGGCCGAGGTGCTCTGGATGGTGCGGTTCGGCGCCTGCACGGCCAGCTCATACGTCCGCGTGAGCGACTCGAGCGCACCGTCCAGATCGTCGCTGAAGTAGTGCACCGAGTCGCGCATCCAGCGGGCGCTGAGGTACAGGTCCGACGGGCGCGGACCCGCCTCGCGCCGTTCCAGCTCGCTCACGACCCAGTCGAACGTGGCGCGTGCCTGCGCGGCGCGCCCGTCGAGGATGTAGGTCCACGCCAGGGCGCGCGAGATGCTGATCGCCGGCAGCTCGAGCCCGGCGCGTTGCGCGACGGCGAGACCTTGCTCGATGAGCGCCAGCCCCTCGGCGAAACGGGCGCGCTCGTGACCCATCATCATGCCGTGGTACGCCAGGAAGCTTGCAACCGAGGTCGCATCACCCAAACCTTCGGCGAGCGCCCGCCCGCGCAGCGCGGCGCGCTCGGTGTCACCGCGATCCGGGCTGTCGTACAGCACGACGATCTTGCAGAGGCCGAGCGCGACCTGGACGCCGAGGCGGCGCATGTGCTCGTCAACCGGCGCGGCCGCGGTCAGTGCGCCGTCCGCGAGCTCCCAGGCTTGCCGATACGCCGCCAGGGCAGCGGGGTACGACGGCAGCTGCTCGGCATGGTGGGCGGCGCGCAGCAACGCTTCGATGGCCTTCGGGCGGTTGTCGCTGCGCGCGAAGTGGTGGGCGAGCAATGCGGCGCGCTCGGGGCTGGTCGCATCCGTGCCGGCTTCCAGCATGAGCGCGATGCGTTCGTGCAGCTGCCGGCGCTCCTTGAGCAGCAGCGCCTCGTATGCGACCTCTTGCGTGAGGCTCTCGCCGAAGCGGTACTCGTCCTTCGACAGGACGTTCTTGCGGTGGATCACGCCGCGGCGCTCCAGCTCGTCCAGCTCATGCTCGACGTCGATCCCGTCGCCCGTGAACAGCTGTGCCAGCTGGTGCCGGCAGAACTGCCGCCCCAGGACGGCGGCCACCTGGGCGACGCGTTTGGTGCTGGGTTGCAGACGATCGAGGCGCACCCCGATCAGCTCCTGCACGGTGTCGGGCATGCGGATCTCCGCCGCCGGGCGGGTGAGCCGAATCGTGCCGTTGTTGCGCAGCAGGTACCCTTCCTCGACCAAGCTGCGGGTGATCTCCTCGGTGACGAACGGATTGCCCTCCGCCTTGTGCAGGATGCGCTGCTCCAGCTCCGCTGGCAGCGGGCCGCCGGCGAGAGCGCGGATGATGACCGTCGTTTCCTCGTCTGACAGCGGCCGCAGCTGGAGCTGCGTATGTGCTGCGTGCGTGCGCCAGGTCAGCGGGTCGTCAGGTCGATGACTGAGCACGAGCATGATCCGGTCCGCCCGCATGCCTCCCACGGCCATCTCCAACATCTCGCGCGACGATTCGTCGATCCACTGTACGTCTTCGAGGAACATGACCACCGGTGCTTGTTTGCTGGCACCGACGACGACGTGGGCGACGGCGTGGAACGTCGCGCGCTTCAGCTCCTCGACCGGCATGTCCGCCACCCCATCGACCGGCACCGACAACAACCGGCAGAGGTACGGGTAGAACTGATCGAGACGCTCATCCCAGGGCCGCACCTTGCCCGCGATCTTCTCGCAGGCGCACCCGGGGGACTCACCCGACGCCAGCTCGAAATACTGCCGCAGCATGTTGACCCACGGGTCGTATGGAACGACCTGGCTCAACGCCGAGCAGCGCGCCTCGAAGAAAACCACGTCTTCATTCCCCAGCTGCTGCTTGAACTCGTAGAGCAGGCGCGACTTGCCGCTGCCGGCCGCGCCGATGACGGAAACGAGTTGCGCCAGGTTGCCGCCGAGGCGCTCGAAGCAGGCGTGCAGCTGCGCCAGCTCACCACGGCGGCCGACCAGCGGCGTGAGGCCGCGCTCCACGGCGATGGACATCGGTGTCGCGGCCTCGCTCAGGCCAAGCACCTCGTAAGCGGCGACCGGCTCGCTCTTGCCCTTCACGGTGAAGGGCCCCGCGGGCCGGACATCGAAGATGCCGCGCACCAGCCGGTGCGTCGACTGGCTGATCAAGATCATCCCGGCCGCGGCGAGCGACTGCAGGCGCGATGCCAGGTTAGTGGTATCGCCGATCGCGCTGTAGTCCATCTTCAGGTCGTTGCCCACCGTGCCGACGACGACGGGACCGGTATGAATACCGATGCGCGCTTGCAGCTCGATGCCGCGGGTGGCGCGCGCCTGCTCGTTGAAGCGGCCGAGCGCGTCGCGGATCGCCAGCGCCGCACGCAGGGCGCGCTCGGGTGCGCCTTCGTGTGCCACCGGGGCGCCGAAGAGTGCCATGAAGCCGTCGCCGGCGAGCTGGTTCACGATCCCTTCGAGGCGGTAGATCTCCGCGAACGCCAGCTCCAGGTACTGCTCGAGCAGGTCGCGGTAGTCTTCCGGATCGAGCCGCTCGGCGATCGCCGTCGAGCCGACGAGGTCACAGAACAGCACCGTGACCAGCTTCCGTTCTCCAGCGATCGCGCCGGTGCTGGCGCGGATCTTCTCCGCCAGGCTCTGCGGAATGTGTTTCGACAGGCGCGCCAAGCGATCGTTGACGGCCGGAGCCGGGGTCGGCGCCGCCGCGGTCGGCGTATCGGGAGCGATGCGCGCACCGCAGTCCGGACAAAAGCGGAATCCGGCCTCGACCGGACGCCCGCAGCTCGGGCACGCCTGCGCCGCCTCCGTGCCACACGCGTGGCAGAAGCGTTTCCCGGGAATCAGCTCAGTACCGCAGTTCGTACAGCGCACGCAGGAAATGTCGTCTCGAACCGCCGGTGAGTCAAGGTCCCCATGGGGAATTGGGCCGTTGAGTCATTGCTTGATCTGACCGAGTGTCGCCAGGATGGGCAGCGTGCAGGATGGAATCCCTGCGCGCCGTAGGCTATCAAACCGTCCCATTGGATTCGAGAAGCAGCGATGACCGATGTGGTGCGCTACGGCATCATCGGCACCGGGATGATGGGATGCGAGCATATCCTGAATCTGTCGCTCATCCCCGACCGATCCGCGAGCGACGTCCGGTTGAGCTGAGCGAGCTGGGCTTTTGATTTCGCAACGCGATGAGCAGGACCGTTCTCATCTTCGGTGACAGCAATACGCGGGGTCACGGTGTCGGGCTTGAGCGACGCTACGGGGCGCTGCTGGATGCCGACCTGCGCGCGGCGACAGGCGGAGAATGGCGCGTGGCGGTTGCGCACGCGGCGAGCAATTTACGCGCGATCTCGGACCGCTTCGATCGCGCCATCGCCAAGTACGCCCCCACCATCATCGTCTGGCAGTGCCCAACCGGACCAGCGTCGTACTTCGTGGACTATCCGCCCTGGATTCAGACCTTGCAGGCCGTCCACAACTGGTTCTTCCGGCGCATCCGCGAGCGGTACATCCGGGCCGATATCCAGGCGGACCATGAGCGCAACCGCACGCGGCGCGACGCGGTGTATGAGTCCCGCTATCTACATGACCTTTACAGCTGGCGGCTGTCGCGTCTGTCGCCGATGCGGCGTCTGCAGAGAGTCCTGGCGGCGCGCTACGGGACGATCGTGAAGACGACCAAGGAGCGCTTCGTCGAACGTGTTTGCCAGATGGGTGATCGTCTCCGGGCGCAGGCGGGAGCGCCGATCCTCTTTCTCGGGTTGCTACCGCTGAGCGACGACTACTACTACGGGTATGGGCCGCGCACGATGGAGTGGGACGCGGCGCTGGCGGCCGCGCTGCACCGTCCGGACGCCGGCCAGGTCTTCCTGGAAGTACGCGGGCCGCTCACGCGCGATGGAGGCGCCGGCCTGCTGCTCAACGACGGCACACACCTGTCACCAGCGGGGCATCGCCTTCTCGCCGACGCGGTGCTGCCCACGCTCCTGCAGCTCATCGCCGAAGCACCGCAAGCGGAGGACGCGCGGCCTACTGAAGCGCCCCGCTGCTGAGTATGGCGACGATGTCGCCGTACATGCCGCGCTTCAGCGCGCCGTAGATGCCGAGGTTGTGGCGGAGAGCCGAGCGTCGTACAAGCCGGTTGATCCCACACCATGCCTAGAGGGACCAAAGGAGCCTTCTGTGCTTGACCACTTCGCACGGGAGCACGTACTATGACTCGGTCAAACCGAAGGGGGGTCCTGATGCGCCGCAAGGCAGGTCGGTCGGGATGTGTGGTGTGCGTGCTGGTGGGAATGCTGGGATTGGGGACCCAGCAGGTCGCCGCTGCGCCCGTGTTCCACCGCGTCGATCTGCCCAATCGGATCCGCTACCCGCAGCTCGGTGGCATAGAAGACGTCACCGGCGATGGCCAACTAGACCTCATCGTCGGCGGCGACACCGGCCTGTTTGTCTTTCCCGGCGAGGGTTCGTTCGAGTTTCCTACTTGGTATCGCGCCGCGGACGACCACTTCTACGTGTGGACGGTCAACACCGCGGACCTGAACAAGGACGGCCAGCCCGACCTGGTTACCGGTGGAGTGGTTGACCTGTCCCAGCCCAGCAACACCGACGTCGTGCGCGTCTTCCTCGGCGAGAAGGGAGGCCGCTTCCGTCGGGTCTTCGAGGTCGACGACGCCGCCCTCGGCCAGTACACGTTTCATGACCCGCGCGTCGGTGACTTCAACGGCGACGGGAATGTCGACTTCGTGCTGGCCGGCTCCGAAATCTACACCAACACTCAAGGCTATCCGGCCTGGCGCGGGAGGCTCGAAACCTACCTCGGCGATGGGCGCGGCAGCTTCGCCGGGCCGATCCGCAGCGTCCTGAGCTCCGGATCCATCATGTCGACGATTTATGTGGGCGATCTCAACGGCGACCAGCGCGCCGACGTCGTGAGCTTCAACGCGGACACTCAGAAGCCCTACGTATCATTGGCGAACGGCAGCGGTGGCTTCCAGACGCCGCTCGGACTGAGTGCCCCGCCGACTCCTGCTGACAAGCTTGCCGACGGCTTCCCACCCTGGGCCCACGATGTCGTTGGCGGAGATGTGAACGGCGACGGTTTTCCCGATCTCGTCGTGCGCTTTGCCTATCGCTCCCCGGACCCCGAGTACAAATGGGGAAAGCCGCGGGAGTTCTCTTCCATCTACTACGGTGACGGTAGGGGACGATTCCAAGCACCGGTCCGACTCCGCGAACCCGCGGAACACCGGCGCACGGTGATCGATCAGGCGATCGCTGACGTCAATGGTGACGGTCGCGGCGATATTCTCCTGACCGGCCGGAACCACTTCAGCTATGAGAGTGGTCTCTTCTACGCCTACAAAGCCACCGATGTTTACCTGAGCCTGGGCGGCGGTAGCTTCAACGGCCCACTGCTCTCGGAAGACAGCGGCGGCAGCTTTGCCGACGCGGCGCAGCCGCAGACTCGTCTGCGCGACATGGACGGCGACGGCGTGCTCGACTTGGTGACGCAAGGCGACGGCGTGCAAATCGCCAAGGGCGACGGCGCCGGCGGTTTCGGGCGCGGCGACATCAGCGGCGCGTTCGACTATGCCTTGGGCGGGGCCGTCGCGACCGGCGACTTCAACGGCGACGGCCAAGTCGACGTCGCCGTGGCGAACTCGGGCTCGTACAACGTTACGGTCGTTCTCGGGGACGGAGCGGGGGGATGGTCGGCAGCGACCAACTACGAAGTCGGGGAAGCCGAGACACCCCTGGCCATCGTCGCGGCTGACCTCAACGGCGACGGGATCACCGACCTGGCGACGGCGAGTCACGGCGAGTATGGTCTCGGAGGGTTTGCCGGTGTCTCCATCCTCAATGGTGACGGCGCCGGCCACTTCGCGCTGGCGCGCGATTTCATCGCCGGTATCTCGGTGGGACTGGTCGCGGAGGATCTGGATCACGATGGCCACATGGATCTGGTGGTGACCCACAACGAAAGCCGCATGATCGATGTCTTCTTCGACATCGCGGGCGCCAATCGTCTGGTTACCATCGAGGATCCCCAGGGCCCCAGTGAGGAGGGTGCAGCCTGGGCGGTTGCTACTGCCACCGCGGACTTCGATCGCAACGGGTTCACCGATATCGTCCGCAGCAGCGTGACGGGGGTGATCGACATCTTTCTCAATGTCGGTGATCCGGGGGTCCGATCGGTCATGCGTGTCGACATGGGCATGCCGGTGTACGCGGTGGCGGCGGGCGATCTGAACGGCGACGGCAACGCCGACCTGGTGACGACCGTCTATGACTGGACGGCGAAGAGCGGCGGCGTCCTGGTGGTGCTCGGCGACGGCAAGGGTGGGCTGGGCACGCCGGTGCCGTACAGCCTTGGCCAGAACGTGATCCCCGACAACGTTGCGATCGCCGACTTCGATGGAGCCGGTCAACGTGCGGTCGTGTCCAGTACCTACCTCGGCCTCAAGATCTTCCCCGTCGATGCCGCTGGCCGCCTCGCCGCACCGGTCAGCCTTTCGGCCAGCTCCGTGCGGCTGCGCAACGTGGCACTGGTCGATGTGAACCAGGACGGGCTCGTCGACGTGGTCCAGTCCGAGTCCGTTTTTCTGAACGTGACGACTTGCGGCAACGGACGGCTCGACGGCGCAGAGGAGTGCGATGACGGCAACTTCGTCAGCTGCGACGGCTGCTCGGATACCTGCCGCAGCGAAGTGGGCTTCCAGTGCGGCGACGGCGCGGTGAATACGCCATGCGGTGAAGAATGCGACAGCGGCGCCGCGAACAGCGACGTGGAGCCCGATGCCTGTCGCAGTGAATGCCGCATGCCGCGCTGTGGTGATGGCGTGCGCGACGCCGGCGAGGAATGCGATGATGGCAACACCCTGAACTGCGACGGCTGCTCGTTTGCCTGCACCCTCGATCCGCCGCCGGTGTGCGGCGACGGTGTGGAGAATCGGCGTTGTGGCGAGCAGTGCGACGATGGTAATCGAGTCAACGGCGACGGTTGCTCGGACACCTGTGAACCCGAGCTGATCCCCGGCGGGGGCCCGGCGTCGACCGACTGCGTCACCGAGTGGATCGTCGCCAACCCGAACAATGCGCCGCGCTACGACAGCAGCGGCCGCTTCTCGCGGAAACAGACCTGCCGGGACAATGATCCGACGTGCGATTTCGACGGCGGCGTGGCCGGTAGCTGCACCTTCCACCTCAGCCTGTGCGTGGCCGTCAACGACAGCCAACTGCCGCGCTGCTCACCCGCGGCGTTGAAGAGCTACGCGGTGCTGAAGCCGTCGCCACGACAGGCGTCGGCGTCGGCCGCGGCGGCACGCACCCGCGGCCAGATCGACGCCACGGTGGACGCCATGGCGGCACAGCCGTTCGGCACCTGCTCCGCGCCGATGGAGGTGACCGTACCCCTCGGCAAGCAGATCGTCAGAACGCGCGCTACGACGGTCGCGCGCAAGCGCGACATCGACACCCTGGTGTTCAAGTGCACGCCGTGAGCCGGGCTGCAGGGAGGATCGGAACGCGCAGGACAGTCGCGCGGTCGATGGGATGCTTGTGCATGACCATCGCGGTCATCCGCGCCGGCGCCGCTCTTGCCGGTCCGGTGCCCGCTTTCCAGCGCAGCCTGTTGCCCGACCGCCTGCGCGCTCCAGATGTCCACGCCATCGCCGACGTGACCGGAGATGGACGTCTGGATCTGGTGACCGGCGCCGACACCGGCATCTTTGTTCTTCCCGGCGATGGCTCGGGCAAGTTCACTAGCTGGTACCGGGCGGCGGATGACGTCTTCTACGCCGAGGCGCTCGTCGTGGCTGACTTCGATCAGGACGGCCGGCTCGACCTTGCCGGCAGCGGCTACATCGGCTCGCCCGGTGCGATCAGTCACATCGTGCGCGTATGGTTGGGCGAGGAGGGCGGACGTTTTCGCCGCGCCTTCGACTTCGGCCCCAACTACAGCGGTGGCGCTGCAGTCGCCGCCGGTGACCTTAGCGGCGACGGCCTCGTCGATGTGGTTCTGAACCGTCGGGAGTGGTACGTCAGACCGCCCAATGGAGGTACGTATTCGCGCACGGTGCTCGAAGGCTATCTGGGCGACGGCCATGGCAGCTTCAGCGGCCCGATTCGTACGGTGTACGCGGCACCGGATAATCAATTCTTCGGTCCCTACTACGTGGGTGATCTCAACGGCGACGGCCGCACCGACTTGATCAGCTGGTCAGAGTATACTTCCACGCTCAACATCTTGCTGGCCGACGGCACCGGTGGCTTCCAGGCGCCAATGCCGCTCAGCGCACCAAAGTCTCCGGCGGATCTGCTGCCCGACAGTTTTCCGCCGGGCGTGCGCCATCTGACGCCGGGCGATCTCAACGGCGATGGCCGGCTCGACCTGCTCGCGCGCTTCTACTACAGCGCGATTGACCCGGAGTACCCGCGCTGGGGCGAGCCGCGGGAGTTCTCCGCGCTGTACTTCGGTGACGGTACCGGCCACTTCAGTGCGCCTGTACGGCTCGTGGAACCGGTGGAGCACCAACGAACGGTCGTCAGCCAGGCGATCGGCGACATCGACGGAGATGGCCGTGACGATATCGTGTTGAGCGGGCCGAATCAGTTTCACAATCCCGGCCCGTTGTACGGGCTGCAGCCGGCTACCGATGTCTACCTGTCCATCGGCGACGGACTGTTCAACGGTCCGATCCTGTCGCCGAAGATGGGCGGCAACTTCGGGTATGGGGCACGTACCCAGTCGCCGCTTCGCGACCTCAATGGCGACGGTCTTCTGGACCTGGTCGCCATGGGAGACGTCGGCGGGCTGCAGATCGCCTTCGGCGACGGCAAAGGAACGTTCGGCCACGAGACCTACGCCGGCGGATTCGACAGCTACTGGGTGCCTGGGGCGGCGACCGGGGACTTCAACGGTGATGGCAACCCGGACATCGCGGTGGCCAACTCGGGCTCGTTCACCGTATCGGTGTGGCTTGGTGATGGTGCCGGCGGCTGGTCGGGTCCGCAAAGCTACGCCGTGGGTGATCGCCAGCGTCCGATGGCGATCATCGCCGCGGACCTCAACGCCGATGGCAAGCTCGACCTGGCCACGGCGGCGACGTACTTCCGTGACGGGGTGCCGGGGGTGTCGATCCTCTACGGCGACGGCGCCGGCCACTTCGCGCTCGGCCGTCAACTCGATCCGGGGTTGGCGACGGCGCTCGTGGCTGCCGACTTCGATCAGGACGGAACGATCGATCTGGCGGTCGGCGATCGCTACGATCGCATCGTCGAGCTGTTCTTCGACATGCCGGGTGCGACGCGCGAAACGTCGGTGCAGGACGACTTCGAGTTGCCCGAAGGCTCCGAGTACACATTGCCGGGGCTGGCGGTTGCCGATTTCGACGGCAACGGGATGCCGGATCTCGTGCGCAGCAGTGAAACCGGGGTGGCCAGCGTCTTCTTGAACGTCGGCGTCGTGAACGCGGGTGATTACAACCTGCTGCGTACGGTGCGCGTCGAGATGGCGGCGCGCATCGACAACGTGGCCGCCGGGGACCTCAACGGCGACGGGATCGCTGACCTCGCGGCTCCACACTGGATCGACGAGCTCAACGGCGGTGCGATCGCGGTGGCGTTGGGCGATGGCAAGGGCGGCTTCGGCGCGCCGCAGGATTACCCGCTGTACGGCGACGACATGCCGTTCAACATCGCCATCGCGGATCTCGACGGGCACGGCGAGCGCGCCGTCGTCACCAACACCGGCCACGGTCTCAAGGTGCTGCTCGCCGACGCGACCGGTGCGCTCGGTACGCCCTTCACGTTCACGCACGACGGCCGCGTCGGGCCTCTCCTGCACAGCCTGCCGCTCACGGATCTCAACCACGACGGTCTGCTCGACGCCGTCTTGTCGGATGCCGTGTTCTGGAACTTGGGCGCCTGCGGCAACGGGCGGATCGATAAGAATGAGGAGTGTGACGACGGGAACACCACCAGCTGCGACGGCTGCTCGGCGAGCTGCAAGCGTGAGATCGGGGCGCTGTGCGGCGATGGGATCGTAAACGCCGCGTGCGGCGAAGAGTGCGACGATGGCGCGGCGAACAGCAACGCGCCGGACGCCTGCCGTCCCACCTGTCGGTTGGCCCGTTGCGGTGATGGCGTGCAGGACACGGCAGAGCAGTGCGACGACGGCAACACGGTGAGCTGCGACGGCTGCTCGGCGAGCTGCGGCATCGACCCGGCGCCGGTGTGCGGGGACGGCGTCGTGAACGGCGCCTGCGGTGAGCAATGCGACGACGGCAATCGCGTTCCCGGCGATGGCTGTTCGAGCGCCTGTCAGCTCGAGCTGATACCGGGCGGCGGACCCGGGTCCACCGACTGCTTGACCGAGTGGGTCGTGGCGAACCCGCACAATAGCCCCCTCTACGATCGCAGGGGGCGCTTCTCGGCGAAGCAGATCTGCCGGGACAACGATCCGGCGTGCGACTTCGACGGTGGTGTGGCCGGCAGCTGCACGTTCCACGTGGCGTTGTGCGTGAACATCACCGATGTCGACCTGCCGCGCTGCACGCCCGCCGCGCTGTCGCGTTGCGACGTGATGCGGCCGTCGGCGAAGGAGGCGGCGCGGTCAGGCGCCGCGGCGGACCTGCGGGCTCGCTTCGCCGCGACCATGCAGACGATGATGGCGGAATCCTACAGCGAGTGCTCGCCGACCATGGACGTGACCGTCCCGGTGGCCGGTTTCCGGCCGGGCCGGCGGACCCTCAAGACCCGCGCGGTGGCAACCACCCACAAGCGCGACATCGACACGCTGAAGTTCATCTGCACGCCGTAAGGACCCGCCGCGGGATGTGTTGCGCTACGCGCGGTGGCGCCTGCGGCGTCCGGTCGGTGTCCGGTCGGTTGCCTCAGGAGCCCAATCCGGCTACTAGTGCCGGCCTCGGCATGTCGTAGCGAACAAGACGCGCCGTTTCGAGAAAGGGGACACGGTTCATGTGGAGAGCCACCTGGGGAGTCATCGCCGGCACCTTGATCGCTGCCTCGGCAGCGCGCGCGGCCGGTCCGGAGTTGAAGACGGATCAGGACAAGACGCTGTACGCGCTCGGCCTGGCGCTCAGCCGCCAGCTCAGCCAATTCAACCTCAACGAGTCGGAGCTCGATCTCGTCAAAGCCGGCATCACCGACGGCGCGCTCAATAAGGAGAAGAAGGTCGATCTCGACACCTTCGGACCCAAGATCCAGGAGTTCGCGAAAGGGCGTGCGGCGGTGACGGCGGAGGCGGAGAAAAAGTCCGCGGCAGCTTTCCTGGAAAAGGCGGCAAAGGAGAAGGGCGCGACCAAGACCGCCTCGGGCCTGATCTACTCGGAGATCAAGGCCGGTAGCGGCGAGCAGCCGAAGGCGACGGACAAGGTGAAGGTCCACTACCACGGTACCCTGCTCGACGGCACGGTCTTCGACAGCTCGGTGCAACGCGGGCAACCGGCGACGTTCCCGCTGAACGGCGTGGTTCCGTGCTGGACCGAAGGCGTGCAGCTCATGAAGGTGGGCGGCAAGAGCAAGCTGATCTGCCCGTCGTCGATCGCCTACGGCGACCGCGGCTCACCTCCCAAGATCAAGCCGGGCGCCGCGCTCATCTTCGAAGTCGAGCTGATCGAGATCGTGAAGTAGGAATTTAGCCATTGAGCCATTGCGTCATTGATTCATTGACTCACAATGAGCCACTGAGTTGATGAGGCAATGAAGCTCGAGGTTCGCAGCGGTCTGGCTGACATCGATCCTGCGGCGTGGAACGCGCTGGTGGGCGAGGGCTCACCCTTTCTCGAATGGGGCTGGCTCGCATCGCTGGAAGAGTCGGGCTGTGTCAGCGCCGAGACCGGTTGGCTGCCGCAACATCTCACGCTGTGGGAGAGCGGGCGGCTGGTGGGCGCGTGTCCGCTCTACGTGAAGGGCCACAGCCAGGGCGAGTTCGTCTTCGATCACGGGTGGGCGGAGGCCGCCAGCCGCGCCCGTCTGCGCTACTACCCGAAGCTGCTGGTTGCGGTGCCGTTCACGCCGGCGACAGGCGCCCGCTTCCTGACGCGTCCCGGCACCGACCGAGCGGAAGTCATCCGCGTCTTCGGCGCGGCGCTGCGGGAGATCTGCGGCGACAACGGCTTCTCGTCGGTGCACGTGAACTTCTGCTTGCCGGACGAGGCCGAGGGGTTGCGTACGCTCGGCTTCGAACGGCGGACCGGTTACCAGTTCCAATGGATCAATCCGGGCTGGCGGACGTTCGACGATTATCTCGACGCCTTCCGCAGCAAGCGCCGGGTGCAGATCAAACGCGAGCGTCGCGAGATGGCGGCGCAGGGCATCGAGATCACCGCCCACGCCGGCGAGTCGATTCCCGACGAGCTGTTCGGGCCGATGTTCCAGCTCTACAAGTCGACCATCGACAAGCTCTACTGGGGACGGCAGTACCTGAACCCCGAGCTGTTCGAGCTCCTGCGGCAACGTTGGAAACGCCGGCTGTGCTTCTTCGTGGCGCGCCGCCACGGCGCGGTCGTCGCGGGCACGTTCACAGTGCGCAAGGGCGACGTGCTCTACGGCCGTTACTGGGGCGCCTTCGAGCAGCTGCGCTACTTGCACTTCAACGTCTGCTATTACGCGTCGATCGAGTACTGCTTGCGCGAAGGCATCGCGCGCTTCGAGCCGGGTGCCGGCGGTGAGTTCAAGTACCTGCGCGGCTTCGACGCGCGCCCGACCGAGAGCATGCACTACCTCGCCGACCCGCGCCTGGCGCAAGCGGTGCGCGACTACCTGGCGAATGAGCGCGACGCCGTGGCGCAGGAGATCGACTGGCTGGAGGAGCAGAGCCCGCTGAAGAGAGAGACGTGATCCCTGAGTCGTCAGGACGATGGTCTGTACGTGGGCTTGTACGGATCGAGGTGATCCAAGATACGCCACGCCTCTGCCCATGCATCGCCACAAGCATACTTCGACCTTGTTGAGACGGGTGTTCTAACGGCCAACGATCGGAGCTTCGCCTCCGCCTCGATCTCGAAGGCCAAAGTCTGCCGCGTGTTGCGCTTGTTGCGGCGTAGCGCCGCCAGAGTTCCTCAAACGAATACGGGTCGGAGGGTATCGGTTTCGTGATTTCACGTCGTCGATGTGTCGATGTAGGGGCGAGGCATTTCCCCACCAGTCCGGCAGCGGCGCTCGCCCGCGCACGGCTGTCCGCACCCCGCACCGCCGGTCGACCAGGGCCGGAAATGCCTCGCCCTTTCCCCGCTGCGGTCCATCAGCTGCCGCCTCGTGCAGGCTGTGGCGCCCGTCAGGGCGAGGCATTTCCGCGTGCGCCAGTACCGGCGGCGCCATCCGCGTGCGCCGGTGCGCAATCGGACGCCGGTGCCTAGTTGATGGGAAATGCCTCGCCCCTACACCTGCCTCAGGTCAGGGCCGATCACCAGCCACCGCGGACTGCACGGACGTAGTTGTCGTTCGTCTTATTGTTGGTGTTCGAGTTGCCGACCCTTCGATACGCTCCCCTTCGACAGGCTCAGGGTCGTTACTCAGGGCACTCGGTTCGCACTCCGACTACTCCGAGTGGGCCGAAGGACGTATCGAGGGGACGCCCGCTTGGTGCTCCTCTACCCGGCGTTGCAAGTTATCCGTGTGTCCGACGTGGTAGGAGCCATCTGCACAGCGGCGCATGTGCGCAAAGAAGGGCCGGCCCATTGCCGAATGTCCCGAGTCGCGGCCATCTTCTCAGGCCGCGTATCGAGGGATCACAAGCCACCACGGACCGCGCGGGCACAGTCAATGGCCGTCGTCTTACTGACGAGGCCGTTCGATTGACCATCGTCGAAGTTTACGTTCCATGCGCAGAACAGATTGGCGCAGGTCGGATTGTCCGCGAGGGTAGCAGACGACCAGTAGAAGGCCGGCGCGGTCGGACCAAAGACTGGCATGATGCACGGGCTCCCTGTTCCACACCCGGTCGCGGACAGGTCCACGATCGTCTGCAACTCCGAGAGCGTCGGCACCCGCCAGTCACTGTGCCCGCCCAGGCCGGGGCACGTGCTGGTCGCGCACAGCTGCCCATTCACCCGCTCTAAGAAGTTCGTGAACAAGACCCCGTCGGGTGCCGTTCCGCTCGCGCTCCATTTGTACCGATTGTTCACGTCGTGCGGGTCACTGCACGTCGTGGTCGAGCACTGCACGGAAGCTCCGAAAGTGCCCGTCTTCTTCTCCCAGATCAGCCCCGTCTGGTTGTCGGTCACTGTCCCGTCGCCGTTGTCCACCAACCCGGTCGCACCCGGCGCAGCGGGGCAGCCACCCACTTGTCCGGTCGTGGCGTTGTAGCACAGCGGGGTATCCTCCACTGGGGGGACTGGGGAGAGCCCGCCGAGGAATACCTCCCCGCTCTCCAGCACCTTGAAGCGCTGCGATGCCCCCGTGTTGTCGGTCACTACGAAGCCAGCGCCCGGCGCCGGCTGGACCTTGACGTCGTCGGCGCGCGCGGCGGCACCAAACCCCAGCAGGGCCAGCCCCCATGGGGCGACCACCACCAGCGCGAGTCGGAGCACGGCAGCGCGGTGCAACGTGCGAGGAGTGTTCCTTTCCATTCGCGAATCCTCCTTAGTCGTATGCGCGCGGCTCGGACTGGTCCGCCGCGTGTGCGTATTGTCTCATGCCAACCCCGAGCAGCAGCAGGACGAGAGCCGCGAGGCCGATGCCGGAAACGACCGGGGCGGACGCCGCGGGCACGAAGAACCAGCCAGTCGTGTTGCCGGAGTCGATCGAGTGGTGCGCGGCGGCCGGCCCCGGTGCCAGGAGCCGTCCTGTGGCCCCGATGCCGGCCACGTCGACGTAGTCGATGAGCTCAGAGGCCGTCGGCGCCAAGTCTAGGAAGGCCTTCTGGCCCGGTATGCTGCTGCGGATCACGAGCAATTCGCCCGGAGCGCCCATTAACCTGAGGCCATCGAGGATCCTCTGGGTGACCCCGGCTTCGAACCGCACCGTCTTCCCAGTGCTCGTGATGATACGCAGGTCGAAGAAGGTATTGCTGCCCAAGACGCTCGCAATCTCCGGAGCCCCGCAACCGTCTTCCAACAGCACCGTCCCGGTGCCCGCATCGAACGTGCCGCGGTTGTCCCAGTTGCCTGCCAGGCGGATCGTGCTTGCCTGGGCCTGGAGCGTCCCGGCGGGCTCGATCAGCAGGTCGTTGCACCCCAGCGCCAGCAGCGCGTCGCCGAGCTGCACGGTCGAGCCCGCGCCGATGCTCAGGCCCGTGGCGCCGGCGGGCGTCGCCGCGCCCAGCCCGGTGAGCACCAACAGCACGGCCGTGGCCGTGCACAGCGCAACAGTGAGCCCGGCCGCACCTTCGCGGTGGTGCCGCCTCCGCGGATTCGACGTGGCCAGCGTCGGATCACAGCAGAGCACAATCTCCATGCGTCACCCTCCCCAAGGCGCGTGAGTTTCGCTGCCTGCCCGGTCATACTCTCTCAACGCTGCGAACCGGCGCCAGGACCTAATGCCACTAAGGCGGGATGAGCACAAGGGCGGGGCTGGAGGAGCAAAGCCCGCTGAAGAGAATCGAGTCGTTGAAGCCTTGAGCGGATGCACTGGGCTTGCGCTTCTCAGAATCGTGGTGAGTTGGTAGTATCAAGCCGATGACACAAGCCGCGCCGCTCGACAGCCGATACACGAGCCAAGCATACTTCAACCTTGTTGAGACGGGTGTTCTAACGGCCAACGACCGCGTCGAGCTGCTGGAGGGGGTGATCGTTGCCATGTCGCCGCAGAATCCACGACATGCTTCCTCAACGACCCGAGTTGATAGCGCCTTGCGGCGAGCGGTTGGCGGCCGCGCGGTCATCAGGGTGCAGTTGCCATTCATCGCGGGCGGCTATTCGGTGCCGGAGCCGGACGTCATCGTCGTGCCGGGCCAGGAGTCGGACTATGACGATGCGCATCCGACAACGGCGCTCCTAGTCGTCGAAGTGGCGGACAGCTCCCTGCTTCAAGACCGACTGACCAAAGCGGCGATCTACGCCGCGGCAAATGTTCCGGAGTACTGGCTGGTCAACCTGCGTGACGACTGCGTCGAGGTGTTTCGGGCACCCGACCCGACGATGCGGCAGTACCGCGAGCGCCGCGTCGCGCAGCGCAGTGAGCGTCTCGAGATCATCGGGCTGCCTAATGGGAGCGTAGCTGTGGAAGACCTCCTCCCAGCGACGCGATAATTCCGGGTTTGCACGGCCGACCCGCGGCCGTCTCTGCTATCGGCAAGCAGAGCCCGCTGAGGAAAATTGGGCGATTACCGATGTGACCGTCGACAAGGGCGAAGAACCCGCCGGTATCGACGAAGACCCGTCTCACTCGCGTTCGTGCTCGTCAGCGTAGATGTCCGCCAGGTGCTTGTACTTGTCACTCGATACGTCAGAGAAATCGGAGCGCGCCGTGCCGGCGAGAGCCAAGGACCGAGCGTACGGACCTTCGCCGCGCCGCCGCTTCTTCGGACGCCGAGTGGGCGTCATCGTTTTCCGGCCATTGCCCACCGACTTGTTCAGCGCCGCGATGAGGCGACGGCGATCCTTTGCCGGAAGCCGCCGCGCTTGTTCTATCATCCGTTCCAGCTTTTCCATCTGGCCGTCCCGTGTCGCGAACTCAATCCGACTCATCCGCCGCGGCGGTCTCCTCCGCCGCGGTCCGTTCCGGGACCGGCTTCTCGGTGAGCGGCGCGTAGCTGAAGGTCAGCGCTGCGTCGCGGGCGTCGATCTCGACGCGCCCGCCATCGCGCAGCTTGCCGAAGAGGATCTCGTCGGCGAGCACGCGCTTGATCTCGACCTGGATGAGACGCGCCATCGGGCGGGCACCGAAGGTCGGATCGTAGCCCTTCTCGGCAAGATACCGGCGCGCCGCCGGCGTCAGCTGGATGAACACCTTCTTCTCGTTGAGCTGCGCGTCCAGCTCCATGATGAACTTGTCCACGACGCGCTCGATGATCTGGGGCGACAGTGAATTGAACGAGATGATCGCATCAAGGCGGTTGCGGAACTCCGGCGTGAACAGGCGCTCGATGGCCTTGCCGCCTTTGTCCGCGTTGGTGCGCCCGCCGAAGCCGATGGCCGCCGCCGCCATCTCCTGCGCGCCGGCGTTGGTCGTCATGATCAAGATCGCGTTGCGGAAGTCGGCCTTGCGGCCGTTGTTGTCGGTGAGCGTGGCGTGATCCATCACCTGCAACAGGATGTTGAACAGGTTCGGATGCGCCTTCTCGATCTCGTCGAGCAGCAGCACCGCGTGCGGGGTCTTGCGCATCGCGTCGGTGAGCAGGCCGCCCTGATCGAACCCCACGTATCCCGGCGGCGCACCGATCAGCCGCGAGACCGTATGCGGCTCCATGTACTCGCTCATGTCGAAGCGCAGGAACTCGATGCCGAGCACCGAGGCGAGCTGCTTGGCGACCTCCGTCTTGCCGACGCCGGTCGGACCGGCAAACAGGAAGCAGCCGACCGGCTTCTCCGGGTGCGCCAGCCCAGCCCGCGACAGCTTGATCGCCGACGCCAGCGTGGTGATCGCGGCGTCCTGACCGAAGACGGAGAGCTGGAGGTCGCGCTCGAGGGTTTCGAGCCGCTCGCGGTCGGAGACTGAGACGCTGCGCGGCGGGATCTTGGCGATGGTGGCGACGACGTGCTCGATGTCCTTGGTGCGCACGGTCTTCTTGCGCTGCGCGGCGGGCTGCATCTGCACGATTGCGCCGGCCTCGTCGATCACGTCGATCGCCTTGTCGGGCAGGTGGCGGTCGTTGATGTGCTTCGCCGACAGCTCCGCGGCGGCGCGCAGCGCGCCGCGCGTGTAGGTGACGCCGTGGTGCTGCTCGTAGTGGCCCTTCAGGCCCTTCAGGATCTCGTGCGTCTCGTCGACCGTCGGCTCCGGCACCTCGATCTTCTGGAAACGGCGCGCCAGGGCGCGGTCGCGCTCGAAGTAGCTCTTGTAGTCGTGATACGTCGTCGCCCCGATGCAGCGCA
>CAZCGA010000112.1:0-21417 GCA_964498075.1 uncultured Binatia bacterium (SeqCode)
GCCCGTGGTGCGGAACCGAAAAGACGGTTCCTTCTTTTATGACACAGTAGTACTAGGGCGGAGTGAGCGATCAAGCCAGTCGGCAAATCGCGGCCGACGCATTACTGCCCCGATCCGGCCGCCGATCCACGAGCATTAGCGGAGATGTCGCCGTATTGACATCTTCATCAGCACCTCTAACCTATTGAGCCGTGCACATCGAGACGTTGAAGGTCTTCTGCGACGTCGTGGAGACGGGCAGCTTCTCCGCCGCGGCCTCGCAGAACTTCATCACGCAGTCGGCGGTCAGTCAGCAGCTGCGCACGCTCGAATCGAAGTACCGCTGCAGGCTGTTGGAGCGCGGGCGCTCCGGGGCGAAGCCAACGCCGGCAGGGGAGATCCTCTACCGGGCCAGCCATGACATCCTGGAGAAGTACCGCGAGATCGAAACGCAGCTGCAGGAGAGCGGCAAGGTCGTGAGCGGCCCGTTGCGCGTCGCGATCGTGTACAGCGTCGGCCTGCACGAGCTGCCGCCGTATATGAAGACCTACCTGCGCGAGTTTCCGCAGGTGAACGTCCACCTCGAGTACTCGCGCCCGAACAAGATCTACGACGATGCCATCGCCGGGCGCGTCGACCTGGGGATCGTCGCCTATCCGGCGAAGCATCCGCAGGTCACCATCATTCCGTTCCGGGAGGACCGGCTGGTCGTGGTGTGCCCGCCGAACCATCCGTTGTCCACGCTCAAGAAGGTCGCCATCAACCGACTCGACGGTCAGGCGTTCGTCGGCTACGAGCGCGACATCTCGACCCGCAAGGCCATCGATCAACTATTCAAGGATCGCGGCGTGACGGTGCAGTACGCCGGTGAGTACGACAACATCGAGACGATCAAACGGGCCGTGGAGATCGCGCAAGGGGTCGCCATTGTTCCGCTCGCGTCGGTGCAGCATGAGCTGGAGCACGGGACCCTGAAAGTCGTTCACCTCTCGGACGAAACCATCATGCGGCCGTTGGGCATCATCCATAAGAAGAACCGCCATCTGTCGCCGGCGGCGGTGAAGTTCATCGAAGTCCTGCGGCGCGCCGATCTGCTCGAACTGCGCGATCAGTAGTATCCTGGCTCGCGGTGTAGCGTGTCGATGTACCACACCGGAGCGACGGGCCATGATGCGCGGCCATCACCGGCGAATGAATTCGCCGGCTACGTCGCGAAAAAGTCCCCTGAAAGGGGACTCACAAAGTGCTCTTCCAGTCGGCTTGAGCCGACTTTGGGTTATGTAGCCGGGGAATTCATTCCCCGGACGCGGCGCTCGCGACATGTTCGGCAACGTCCGCCCCGACATGGGTGCATGGTCGCCGCGGTTGTCGCCCTGTACGCCGCAACCACGGCCGCCGGCGGCGCACTCGGCGCGCCGCTGTCGAAGCGCGTCGCCAACTATCGGATCGCTGCGACCTACGATGAGCGCGCCCACACGATCACCGGGAGCGAGACGCTGACGTGGCGGAACACGAGCCGTGAAGCGGCGGCCGATCTGTACTTTCATCTCTACCTGAATGCCTTCGCCAACAACCGCTCGTCCTTCGTCCGGGAGCTCGGGGACGGAGCGGCGGACTGGCTCGAGCGGCACCCGCATGGCTGGGGCTATATCGCCGTCAGTGCGATTCGCATCGCCGGCGTCGACGTCACGCCGCGAATGCAGTTCGTGCATCCGGACGACGACAACATTGATGACCACACGGTGTTCCGCCTACCGTTGGATGCTCCGCTCCGTCCCGGGCGGACGCTGGACGTCGAGATCGACTTTGTTTCCCAGCTGCCGAAGATCGCCGCCCGCGCCGGGTACGCCGGGCCGTTCACCTTTGCGGCGCAGTGGTTCCCGAAGATTGGTGTGTACGAGGATGGTGTCTGGAACTGCCACGAGTACCATCTCACGACGGAGTTCTTCGCCGACTTCGGTGTCTACGACGTGACGCTCACCGTGCCGCGGGACGGTGTGCTCGGCGCCACCGGCGTGATCCGCGACGCACACGACAACGGCGACGGCACACAGACCGTCCACGTCGTCGCCGAGGGCGTGCACGACTTCGCCTGGACCATCGACCCACGATTTCGGGTCGTCGAGGACACCGCCGGCGGCACGCTGCTGCGGTTGCTGTTGCAGCCGCGTCACGTCGATCAGGCGCAACGGCATATCGAGGCAGCGCAGGCGGCGCTGACGCGCTACCGAGAGTGGTTCGGCGAGTACCCGTATCCGCAGCTGACGATCGTCGATCCCGGACCTGGTGGCGGCGGGGCAGGGGGGATGGAGTACCCGACGCTCATCACCGCCGGCACGACATGGTGGATGCCGGGCGGGTTGCGCTTCCCGGAGGCCGTGACCGTGCACGAGCTCGGGCATCAGTACTGGTACGGCATGGTGGCGAGCAACGAGTTCGAAGAGGCATGGCTCGACGAGGGGATCAACTCGTACGTCGAGGCGCAGGTCATGGATAGCACCTACGGCGCGGGCAGCTACGTCGATCTGTTCGGACTGCGCTTCAACAGCCGGCCGCTGCAACGGCTGCGCTACCTGGCGGCGGCGCAACATGATCCGCTGGTCCGCTTCGCCTGGCAGTTCCTCGATCGATCAAGCTACAGCGCCATCACCTACGCCAAGACAGCGCTGGTGCTCGATACGCTCGATCGCCACCTCGGCGAACACAAGCTGCGCGGGGCGCTGGCTGCGTACTACGCACGCTGGCGCTTTCGACATCCGCGCGGCGCCGACTTCCTCGCCGCGGTCAGTCAGGCTGCGGGCGAGGATCTCAGCTGGTACTTCGATCAAGTGATCTCCGGCACGGGGCGGCTCGACTACGCCGTCACTCGCGTCGACTCCGAGCGAACGCACGGCTTCACCGGTCACCCGTTTGCCGGAGCGCAGGTGGCCGACGAGGTCACGCCGCAGAAATCCGAGGAGCGACGATACCACAGCGAAGTGGTGGTGGAGCGCCTCGGATCGGTGCACATGCCGGTCGACGTGCAGATCCTGTTCGATGACGGCACCGCGGCCAGCGAGCACTGGGATGGGCATGACCGGTGGAAGCGCTTCGAGTACACCGGCACCCAACGCGTCGAGTGGGCAATTGTCGACCCGAACAACACCATGTCCCTCGACTTCAACCGTCTCAACAACTCGCGCATGCGCGAGGCGGGAACCCGGGGTATCGCGCGCATTGCCGGCCGCTGGGGCTTCTGGTTCCAGAACCTCGTGTACTTGCTCACGGGATGGTGATGCTCGACGCCTACCTCCTCGGGTTGCGTGTCGGTCTGCGGCGTTGGCCGGTGGTGCTGGTGCTGTTCATCGCCAGCGCGGCGGCCGCCATGAGCGCTGGCGCCGCCTCGTGGTTGTGGCTGCGCATCGCGTTTGACAAGTCGCTGGTGACGCGCACGCTGCTGACCGACTTGGACATGAACGTCTTCGTGGATCTGTTCGCGCATCACTCGGGAAGCTTCCAGATGTGGCTGCTTGCCGTCGCGATTGCGATGCTGATCTTCGTGGTGCTCGGGGTGTGGCTGAATGCGGCGGCAGTCGCATCGGTCGGCGAAGACATCCCGGTACGGGAGTGTCTCCGGCGGGGCTTGAAGGTGTATCCGACGTACTTCCGGCTGTGGGTGTTGGTGACTCTGTTCAATGCAGCCGTTGTGGTGGCGATCGTCTTCGTGGTGCATCGGCTGACCCGTGCGACTGCGGAGAGCCCCAGCGAGATGGCCATCTACTGGCTGGCCGCGGGTGGTCTGCTTGCCGGTGCCCTGTGGCTCCTGTTCTCCACGACGGTGCACGATCACGCGCGGATCCGCAGCACCGTCTCCGGCACGGGGGCGACCCGGTCGTTGTTATGGGCGGTTGGTTTCGTCGCCCGCCGGGAGCCGCGAGCCTTGGCGCTTGCAGCGCTGCTGCTGGGAAGCACCATAGCCGCGTGGGTTGTGTACCAGACCGTCGGCATGCTGATCACAGCCACCTCGGTACCGGGAGTAGTGCTGTCGCTGGTGTGGGGGCAGGTGTTGATGCTGCTGCGCATGCTCCTGCGCGTCTGGTCGCTTGCGGCCGCCATGCAGCTGCAGCATCTCGGACGCGGCGGCACGCCGTGAGCCCGCATCGTGGGCGCTGGAATTGCCACAGACAAACGGGCTTTGCGGTTGTATAATGACATCGATTACGCGAGGGTAACTGGATGGTTTTTTCAAAGAAGCGTGTGCTCTGGAAAGCCTGCGGACTGCTCGTCGCCGTGTGCCTGTCGGCGGCGGGTAGAGCAACGATTGCGGGTGGGGTGCCGAGAGCCCTCAGCCGGTCGTTCGCGTTCCCGGCATCCATTGCGAACGGCGTCACCGGAGACCTGGTGGTTCCTGCCGGCAGCACGACGCATTTGCGATTTGCAACCGCCAAGGTCGCGATCGGGCAGTTACCCGTTCCTCTGCCACAGAGCGTCGCCCGACGCCGGCACCGGGCCGGGCTCGCCCGCGAGTTCCTGCGACCCGCGGATCTCGCACCGTACGCGCGGTTGATGCTGAACGGCGTCGTCGACGAGAACGGCAATCTGGTCACCAATGCCGCGAACCAGTTGGTGATCGACGCGGCGGTCTCTCCGAGTGGAGCGGCCAGCGACGCACCACCGTTCACAATCCTGTTCGACATCCGTGACGGTGCCGCCTTCGTCGACGCGCCGCTGCCGATTCAGAGCCAAACCACGGGGCCCGTGCGCGTCCAGGTGCTGGGCGTCACCATCATCGATCCGGACGGGCAGCCGTTCGGAGTGCTGGGCTTCGAGTTGCCGCCGGCGCGTCCCTCACGAATTCCGCTAGCGACACCGACACCGGGCGGAACGCCGCAGGTGGAGGGACAATGCTTCATTGGCGCCGATTGCACTGGGGTATCGTTCCAAGCCTCGCAGGACCAGTGTTGCCGCTTGGTCGGCCGGTCAGACGGAACGCTGCAGGGTGCGACCTCGTGGTGCCCGCCCGATCAGTTTGATCCGGCCACCGGGCATTGCATGGCGAACGGCTGCGTCGCGTGCGCGATCGCGCCACCTCCGCCGGATTGTCAGGAGCGGGCCGCGTGCGGTGGTCGGTGTGCCCTCCCGTGTCCGAACGGCGACGTGCGCGGCGGCGTGTGCGCCCGGCAAGCATCGGATGGGAGTTGTCACTGTGCCGCCAACTGTGAGGAGCAGCCCACGCCTACACCCGGCCCCTGTTCCGACGGCGACCATTGCCAGGGCTCGTGCACGGTGACCTGCGCCGATGGCACCGCCGTCGCCGGAAAGTGTATCAGCGAGCGCGACGACCGCTGCGCGTGCTCGGCGACATGTAGCGCGCCTCCTCCGTGTGCGGTGGGACAGTGCTTCGATACGATTGCGTTCGCCTGCACCGGCCAGGCGTGTGATCCCAACGGGCGATGTCCGCTTCCGAATCAATTCTGTGACCTGAGTGGACGTCGCTGTCCGTGCGCACCACCGCCGCATCCGCTGCCGCACGGCCGCATCTGCTGCCAGTGCACCGACCCGGCGCACGCCTGCTTCGAGATCCCGTTCGTGGAGGTTCAACCGATCTGTCCGTCCGGGTGTGACACCTTCGTCGATCACCAATGCGACGCGGAGACGGAGGGCTGTGTACCGCTGGCTCCGTGTCGCGCCGATGCGGATTGCGACGATCTGAACGGCTGCACGGTCGACCGCTGCACAGCGAGCGGCTGCGAGCACGATTGCGTGTGCGTGGGGCCACTGGGCTGCGGCCCCGGGCCTGCCCGCGTTCCCGGCCGCGCGCATGGTCACCGGCCGCACCACTAAATCAGTCCTCACTGTCGCCGTTTGTAGAAAGAGCCTTTCGCGCCGCGCGCGGTCTCGTTAAGGTCGTCCTCGACCAAGGAGGAGGATCGTGTCGAGAACGGATATCACGGTCGGCATCGTCGGTGGCTCGGGGTACTCCGGCGGCGAGTTGCTGCGCCTGTTGCTGTGCCATCCGAACGTCCGGATCGCCTGGATCACGTCGCGCGGCGACAAGTCGCTGGAGACGGTGCATCGCAATCTGATCGGGTCGGGTCTGCGTTTCATCCGGGAGGAGGACGCGCCGGCGTGCGACCTGGTGTTTCTGTGCATGCCGTCGCGCCAGTCGATGAGCCGCGCCGAGCGCTATCTCGAACACGGTGCGAAGGTCATTGACCTCGGGTCCGACTTCCGCCTCAAGGATCCTCAGGTCTTTGAGCAGGTGTACGGGATCAAGCACGTCAGCTGGAACCTCGTCGAAGAGGCGCCGTACGGTGTCACCGAGTTGCACCGGCCGGCCATCCGTCAGGCGCGTCTGGTCGCCAATCCGGGCTGCTTTGCATACGCTGCGATTCTCGGGCTGGCGCCGCTGGTGAAGGCGGGATGGATCGATCTCGATCGGATCATCGTCGACGGCGTGTCGGGCACCTCCGGGGCTGGTGCGGAGCCGACGATCGCCACGCATCATAGCGAGATCGGTCACTCGATGTTCCCGTACAACGTGGTCGACCACCGGCACACCTACGAGATGGAGCAGGAGCTCGGCGGCGTCGCGCAGGCCAAGGTCGGCATCCACTTCACGCCATATTACGCACCGTTCGCGCGCGGCATTCTGGCTGCGTGTCACGGCTTCCTGCGGCGCTCGGCGTCGCGCCCCGACGTCCTGGCCCTCTACCGCGAGTTCTATCGCGGCGAACATTTCGTACATACCATCGAGCTGGAGAAGGATTCTCAGGCCAGCTGGCAGTACGTGCCGTACCCGAGCGTCGCCTCCGTCGCCGGTTCGAATCACGTGCAGATCGGCGCCGACGTCGACGAGCGGCGGGGCAGGGTGGTGGTGTTCGCGGCGCTCGACAACCTCGGCAAAGGCGCCGCCGGCGCGGCGATCCAGAACATGAACTGCATGCTCGGGTTCCCGGAAGAGACGGGCCTGGGCGGCGCGGGCCTGCATCCGTAATCCGGCGCGTGCAGGATATTTCGGAGGACCTCCGCTTCACGCTTCCCGAGGCAGGCGCGTCTCTTCGCCGCGTCGTAAGCGCACACGGAACGTCGAGCCGGCGCCGACGGTGCTGCTCACGTTGATATCGCCGCCCAGCCCGCGCACCAGTTGCTTGACGATGTAGAGTCCCAAGCCGACCCCGCCGTGCCGGCGGGTCATGGACCCGTCGACCTGCCGAAACATCTCGAAGATGACGGGAAGGGCATCCGGACCGATGCCGATGCCGGTATCCGAAACGGCGAAATCGACGGCGCTGTCTTCCACGGCCACCTTGACGGTGACCGCACCGCGATCCGTGAACTTCAGTGCGTTGTGCACCAGATTGCGCAGCACCTTCTTGAGCTTCGCACGGTCCGAGCGAAGCACCAGCAGCTCCGGTCCACAGTCCCAGATGAGTGCCACCCCGGGTTTTTCCCAGGTTGCAGGAATGCTCTCCCTGACGTCGTCAAGGAACTCGTGCACGGTGAAGGTTTCCAGATCGAGCGGCAGCAGGCCGGCCTCCAGACGATTGACGTCGAGCGCCTCCTGAATGAGCTCGAGGAGCTGCAAGCCGTGCTGGCGGACGCGCTCCAGGGCGTCGCGCTGCTCGGGCGCGATCGGTCCCATGTCACCCTCGAGCAGGAGATCGACGTAGCCGAGAACGACGTTGAGCGGTGAGCGGAGCTCGTGGGACATCGTGCCGATGAACTCCGACTTCAGGCGACTGGCTCCCCGCAGGCTCTCCACCAGCCGAGCGTTTTCGAGCGCCACGGCCGCCTGCTGGGCGATGCTGCGGAACAAGCGCACCTCGCGCTGCGAGAATGGCCCGGTGCGGTCGTTGAAGCCCGCCGCCAGCAGCCCTACGGACGAGCCGGCCCGTTGCAGGTCGGCACACATGAACGAACCCATGTTCCAGCGCTCCATGAGCGCGGCGGGGAAGAGCCCGGACTCCCGCCGCTCCACCGTCACGAGCCCTTGCCGCGTGGCGGCGGCGAACACCGGCGCGCTGTCGGCCGGGAACTCGAAGTTGCGCACCTCATCGAGGATCTCCGTCTCGGTGCCGGAGAGGGCGGCAACGCGATAGACGTCGCGTTGCTTGTCGTACAGCAGGGTGACGCACCACTCGCACTGCAGCGCGCTGCGCACGGCGTCGTTCAGCCGCTCCAGGATCTCATGCGGATCGAGCGAGGTCGTCAACGCCTGTGCCGCACGCAGCAGGGCCGCGGCGATCGCGGCTTCCTCCTCGAGGCGGAGATTGAACTCCTTGAGCGACTCCGCCGCCGCTGCGAGCTCGGCATTCTTCTGCGCCAGATGCCGCGCATAGAACAGCGACTGTCCGGCAATCAGAAAGAACGACGCCGGTGGCAGTAGCCCCCCGACGGAGGCGAACGCCGCGTCGCCTGTGACCGAGAGCAGCAGGAAATGTCCCGCCGTCGACAGCATGGCAATGGCGACACCGCACTGCCACTCGATCATGCTCGCCGGCACCACCACCAGCAGCAGAACGAAATGAAAGAGCAGCGACGACTCGTGGATGAAGAACAGGCCGGCGACGAGGGCGAGGGTGTCCGCAGTCAGCTGCACATACGCGAGGAGGCGCAGAGACCGCCGGCGGTGTAGCCACCACAGATAGAGCGGCGAAGGAAGCAAGTCCGCCGCCATGATCCAGAAGATCGGTCCGAGCCGAAGGGCCTCGGTATTGACCCATTCGAGCAGCGCAGCGAGCGCCAGCAGCGCGGCGATCGACTGCAACCGCGTGAGCCAGACCCAGTTGTTGAAGCGGACAAAGTCCTCCTCGTGGAGCACCGCCGCACCGAATCGTGTCGCCGCGGACATTTCGCCGCGACATGATTATCAATTTGGAGCAGGGTTTCAAAGCACGCCAACGGCACCGGGCTCTGATGCCCGTAACATGCGGGGGCGCGCGCGGTCAGCTGCGCGGAACGTCTGATAAGATACGTTATGGAAACTAAAGGCTAGCCGGCCAACTCGTCTAGCTTCCCGGCCACAATCTCTTTTTCTGGAGCTTCCGGATACGCACGTTTGAAGCGCTCGTAGAGGGCGCGCGCCTTGTCCTTCTCCCCTGCCTGCTCGCGACAGCGCGCTTCACTCAGGATTGCCAACGGGGTGTACGGTCCCTCAGCTGCGGCAGCCTCGGCATACCGGCCCGCTGCACCTTGGACGTCAGCCTTGCGCTCGAGCGCGTAGCCGAGCACGACGAGCGCCTGCTGGTGCAGGTACGGCGGCCAATCGCGGGTTGCCAGCGCGTCCTGCAGGAGCGCTGCGGCTGTCTCGACGTCATCGGTGTGGAGGTCGGCGTTGGCCGCGTACAGGCCGGCGACGCGCCCGGCGGTGGTGGATTGCCAGCGGCTGGCCACGTCAGCCAGCTGCGTGGCGGCGCGCCTGTACTGGCCGCCGTGGAAGTCAGCCAGGGCGTGGCTGAGGTCCTCGTTGGCCTGCCGGATCCGCGCGCCGCGCACCGAGAAGAAGCCGGCGACCACGACCACGATCAACACGATGCCGCCAGCGACCCAGGACACTAGTCGCCCGTGGGTGGTCGCCCATTCGATGAGCTGTCGGCCGCGACTGACGAACTCGTCGGGGCGTTTCAGGTCTTTGCGGCGGAAGCGCGCGCGCGCCATGCACAGGATCCTTGATCAGAGACTGCCCGGTGGTCGCACCATCCGGGCGCGGCGTCACATCTTATATTTGAAGTCGTCCGGCGACATCTTCTCCAGGATCTCGGCCCATTTGTCACGGGCGACGTTGGAGAGATTGGTCGCGTTCGCGTCGTCGGTCTGTTGCAGGACACTCGAGGTCTCGATGACGCGCTTGTTGACGTAGATGGGGCTCTTGGTGCGCAGCGCCAGCGAGATCGCGTCACTCGGCCGCGCGTCGATGGTGCGCTGCGCGCCATTGATCTGGATGTGGATGAGGGCGAAGTAGGTGTTGTCCCGCAGGTCGGTAATCTCCACGCAATCGACGGTCGCACCCAGCTCGGAGAGCATGTTGCGCAGCAGGTCGTGGGTCATCGGGCGCGCCATCTTGATCCCTTCCAGCTCGGTGGCCATCGCCGTGGCCTCAAGCAAGCCGATCCAGATCGGGAGATTGAGCTTGTTGTCGCGGTCCTTGAGGATGACGATCGGAGTCTTGGTCACCGGATCGAGCGTGAGCCCGCCGACACTCATCAGAATCGAATTCTCCAGGCTCATGAGGCGATCCTAGCAGTTCCGTCCGCGCGCGATATTGTGTGCAGAAACATTTTGGAACGTCAATCCCCTTTTGGACGCTCAGCTCACCAGGTGATCGATGACCCGATAGAGTTGATTCAAGTTGCGACACTCCTCCACGACGTCACAGTACGGCAGGTAGCGGTCCATCTCGCTGTCACCGAAACCCCAGGTCAGGCGATTCTCCGGGTTGAGCCAGATCAGCTGCTTGGCGCGCTGCCGGATCTCCTTGAGCACCCACTCGTGCGGCAGGTTGTAGTTGTTGCGGGCGTCGCCGAGGACGATGACCGTCGTCTTGTTGTTCACCGCCGCGATGTAGTCGCGCTGAAAGCTGCGGAACGCCCGTCCGAAGTCGGAGTGCGCGAAGACGTTGATGATGCCGCCGGTGAGCGACTCCTCGATCGCCTCGTTGATCTCCTGCTCTTCGAACAGCTGCGTGATCTCGCCGATCTCGCTGACGAAGATGAAGCTGCGCACCCGCGAGTACAGGTCCTGCAGTGAGTACACGAACTGCAGCATGAAGCGCGACACGTTGCGCACCGAATCCGACACGTCGCAGAGGACGATCACCTGCGGCTTGTCGCGGATGCGGCGGTCGAACTGGAGCTTGAACGGCACGCCGCCGTATTGCAGGTTCTTGCGCAACGTGTCCTTGAGATCGAACTTGCCGCGCTTGGCGTGCCGGCGGCGGATCGACACGACGTTCTTCAAGCGCTGGGCGAGTTTGGCCACCGCCTCCTTCATGCGCCGGATCTCGTCCTCCGAGAGGTAATAGAAGCTCTTCTCCGCCAGGCTCTGCATGCGCTGGTTCTCGCGCAGCGAATGATCCTGCTTCTCCAGCTCCAAGCGGACGGTCCGCTTGATCATGTCCATGAGGTCCTGCAGCCGCCCGTCGATCAGTCGCCGCAGCTGCTCCAGCAGCGCCGGGTCTAGGCCGGCATCCCCCAGACGCTCCTTCAACCCGTCGAGCTCTTGGGTCAGCCCCCCGAGCCCGAGCGTCTGCGCCATACCGTGGCTGTAGCGCCCCTCTTGAAAGGAGCGCTGGATGTTCTGCACCTGCGCCGACGCGGCGGCCTCGCGCAGCATCTTCTCCAACTGTCCGGTGTTGTTGCTCAGGAGGAACTGCGCCAGCTCCGACAGCTCGACGTCGAGCTGCTTGAGAATGTCGGCGAGCGAGTCGAGCAGCTGCTGGAAAGCCGCCTCGTCCAGCTCCATCTGCGACATCAGCGACTCGGCGGCGCCCTTCATCATCTCGCCGAGGCCGCTGAAGTACAGATCGAACAGCTCGTCGTACACCGGCGCATCGACGCCGCGCTTGACGATGGCGGCGCGCAACGCGTCTTTGAAGGTCGTGCGATTGCCGAGACCGATCAGCTCGAGCGCATGGAAGCTGTCCATGTTCTCCGCCATGGACACGCGCAGCCCGTTGTGGCGCAGCAGCGTGGCGAACTCGATGATCTTGTCGTCCATCGCGCCGGGCTAGTGCAGCAGGTCCTTGTCGCCTTCGACGCGCGTGGCGGCCGGCAGCTTGGCCTTTTGCTTCTGCAGGTAGTCCTTGAGCTCGTCCTGCGCCTTGCGGATGTCGCCCTCGTACTTGAGAATCGTGTTGAGCGTATCGTTGACCACCTGCTCGTCGAGGCGCTCCGCGTTGAGCAGCGTCAACGCCTTGGCCCAGTCGAGCGTCTCGCTGATGCTCGGGGTCTTCTTGAGGTCGACCTGCCGCACGCGCTGCACGACGTTCACCACTTCCTGCGCCAAGGTCTCGGAGATGTTCGGCACCTTGAGCCGCACGATCTCCAGCTCCTGACTCGCCGCGGGGAAGTCGATGTACAGATGCAGGCAGCGCCGCTTCAGCGCGTCGGACATCTCGCGCGCGTTGTTGCTGGTCAGCACCACCAGCGGGATGTGCGTGGCGCGCAGGGTTCCAAGCTCCGGTACGCTGACTTGGAAGTCGCTCAGAACTTCGAGCAGGAACGCCTCGAACTCACTGTCGGCCTTGTCGATCTCATCGATCAGCAGCACGCACGGCGTCTTCGCGGAGATGGCGCGCAACAAAGGCCGCGGCAGGATGAAGCGCTCCGAGAAAAAGACGTCATCTTCGCTGGCGATGGTGTCGACCGCCTCCTTCAAGGACTTGGCGCCGCCGATCACCTCGCTGATCTTGTCCTTCAGGATCTGCGTGTACAGCAGCTGCTTGGCGTACTCCCATTCGTACAGCGCCTTGGCTTCGTCGAGGCCCTCGTAACACTGCAAGCGGATGAGGTCGTGGCCGAGCGAGCTGGCCAGCACCTTCGCCAACTCCGTCTTCCCCACTCCCGCCGGCCCCTCGACGAGAATCGGTTTCTCCAGGTGGCTGGCGAGGTACACCACCGTGGCGATACGGCGGCTGCAGATGTACTTCTGCTTCTCGAAGCGCTCGGTGACCTCCTCGATGGAAGCAAACTTCCCGTCGGTTGCTGGCATAGGGCTCGAACGCTAACACAGCACATATCGTAAGACAATTGAGCGAGCGGCGCCTGCAAGTCTCTCACTTCCACGGCCGTGGGCTTCACACTTCGTGGGGTACGCGCGAGGCCACCCTGCCCTGCCCTCACCGACGGCGTTCGCACGCAGGGGGCTACAATTGCGAGTTCCAAAACCAGTCCATATACTCCGCGCGTGTGCACGTTGGCGATCTATTTCCAGATCAGCGCCGCGTATCCGGTGGTGGTCGCGGCGAACCGCGACGAGTTTTACGAACGGCCCACGATTCCACCGGCGCAGCTCGCTGACGATCCGTGGATCGTCGCCGGCCGGGACGCCGTAGCTGGCGGCACCTGGCTCGGGGTGAATGCGCGCCACCTGGTGGCCGGTCTGCTCAATCGCCGTACCAGCCGCCCGCCGGACCCGACGCGACGCTCGCGCGGCATCCTCTGCTTGGAGGCTCTGCAGCAGCCATCGGTTGACGCGGCGGCGCAGCAGGCGTGCCGCAGCTCCGGCGACCGCTACAACCCGTTCAACCTCCTCATCGCATCGCCCAACGCCGCCTGCGTGATCGGCAACGTCAGCGGAGCCATGGAACGCACGCCGCTGCAACCTGGCCTCCACCTGCTCACCAACCTCGACCTCAACGACGCCGAGTGCCCCCGCATCGCCAAGTCGTATCGGCTGTTCGATGCAGCACGACGCCACCTGCAGGGCCACACGACGGACACGTTCCGCCACGCCCTGCGCGAGATACTCTCCGACCACTCGACCCCGCTCGATCCGCGCTCCAACGGGCCGCCGAACAATCTCTGCGTGCACACCGAACGCTTCGGCACGCGCTCCTCGACCATCCTCATCTACTCCGCACGCCACGACTGCTTCCGTCTGTGGTACGCCGACGGACCTCCGTGTGCGCACGACTACGTGGAGATCTCCTTGCCTCCGAACGGCGCTGCGGTGTCGGGCGCTCACGAGGAGGGTTGAAGGAGCCGGAAGGCAACTGGACAACCCTGGACGAAGGCGATACCCTGCGGCTCGATGAAGGTGGGGTTGCATGTGTGGGTGGTTCGTGGTGCGCTCATCCCCTGCCCTCTTGCCCTCCTTCTCGCTGCGTGCACGCCACCCGGCCAGATTCCAGACTCACCGCGTGCCCCTAACACCCTGGCCGCACTCGACCGGATGGACGGAACGAGCAACATGGGGCGGATGTACGCACTGTCGCAAGTCATCGGAAGTCAGCAGCAGCGGATGGCCGCTTTGCAACAGCAACTGGATCAACGCCAACAAGAGATCGAGCAGCTGCGCGGCGAGGTTCAACAGTTGAGCGCGCGCGAGAATGATTTGCGCGCCGCGCTCGATCAGGCCACGAGTGCATCCGCAGCGGCCAGCGCAGCTGCCGCGGGCGGTCGCAAGCCTGTGGCGCCGCGCGGCAACGTTGCTGGACGCGACGCACCGACGCCGCAGCAGGCGGCGGGAGATGCAGCATCACCCGAGGCTACGCGGAGCGCTGCCGCGGCCGCCGCTCAGAGCGCCGCCCTCGTCTCCGGTCTCCAGTCGTCGCTGGTGCAGGAGCAGCAGCTCCGCCAACATGCCGAAACGGAGCTGGCGCGCCTGAAGGAAGAGACCTCGGCGCCGCCGTTTGGCAGCAGCGCAGGCGCAGATCTCGCCGCCGCTCGGCAAGAGGCGGCGGACCTGCGGACGGCGCTCGCCGAAGAGCGTGCCACCCGCCAGCAGCTCGCCGAGGACTTTCGGGCCCTGCAGCAGCAGGCGGCGGCGACCAACGCCGGCGCGCCACCCGAGGACCCTGCGATGCAGTCCCGCCTGCGGCGCCTCGAGGCCGAGAAACAGAGCCTCACCGAAAGCTTCACTCGTAGTCTGGCGGAGAGCGATAAACGGGCCGCCGACCTCGAGCGGCAGTTGGCGGTGGCGCAGGCCGGCGCGGCAGCTACCGCAGGTGCCGACGACGGAAACATCGGATCGGTCCGCGATGAGAACGCCGCGTTGCGCAGCCGCCTCGACGAAGAACACCGGCGCACCGAAGAAATGGCCGCCAAGCTGAAAGTCGCCTCGCGCGTCACCGACCTCATCTTCAAGATGCAGGCACAGCAGGCGGTGCCCGCTCAGGGGCGCTGACGCAAGCCTTCAGTAGGCGATCGACGGCAAATAGGCGCCCTGCGGCTCGTTGTAGAGGCCTGAGCTCATCAACGTCAGCGGTTGCACGATACGCAGGCCACGTTCGAGGCACCAGCGTAGCAGCTCGGCGTTGCGCGTCGGCACGAGGAACCCAGACCCGCCGAACTGCGTGGCCGCACTGATGAGGGCCTTCACGTCGGTGGTCGTCTCACCGACGGCGTGCGCGAAGAAGGCGATGCCTGTCGCGTAGCCCGTGACACGCCCGTCGTGCTCCACCACCGTCGCGCTGCCTTGCTGAATGGCTTCGCGCACCTCGCCCTCGCGTGTGTGCCCGTGCACGCGCAGGCAGACGCGGCTGCACGCGGCGAGATCGCTGCTGGCGGCCGGGCGGACCGCGTATCCGGGAATGCGGATGCCGAGCGGCACGCCCTGGATGCACGAGAGCGGCTCGCGCGGGTCGAAGCCCAGCTTGGTGTAGAGCGAGAGCGAGCGGTTGTGAAACGCCGCCTGCACCAGCCGCACGCCGGCGCAGCGTCGTGCCGCCTGCCGCTCGAGTACGTGCAGCATCAGCTGGCGACCCACGCCGCTGTTCTGCGCGCCCGGCAGCACCGTGATCGGTCCGACGCCGGCGATCGTGGAGCGCTCGTCCACCGCGTTGCTGCCGACAATGACACCGTCGCGCTCGGCCACCACGACGTAGTAGCCGGGGTGCGTAAGGAGCATCGAGAGCACCCCGACGCTGACCTCCGGGCTCGGGAAGTCGGGCGGAAAGTTGTGCGCCGTGCTGATGGCGAAGAAGGCGTCGTAGCAGATCCGCCCGCACACCTCGGCGTCGCCCGGTCTCCCCTCTCGCAGCAGGATAGCCATACCGAGCCTCCTGTCAGTCCGCGGCTCTTCAGTCAAGAAAGCTCACCGCCTCCGCGCAACCACGGCCGCCAGGCGGCTTCCGTACAGGCGCAGGCAGTTGCCGGCCAGCAGCTTGGCGAGATGCGAACGTTCGTAGGGACGGGTGCGCGCCACGTTGTGCACGCAGTCCTTCAGCACGCCGTCCCAGTGACCGTAGTCCGCGCTGAAGCACGCCAGGTTCTCACCGATCTCGCCCAGCGCCTCGCGCAGATACGCGGGCGCGGGGTCATCAGACTCGAAGCTGACGTAGATCTGCCCACGCCGGAAGAAGTCCGTCGGGTCGTGATCGAGGTGGCGATGCTCGTAGAGGTAGTCCGCAGCGTCGGCGCTGCGCGGCTCGCGTTCCATGCGCCCGAGCAGGTCGTACATGGCCCGTGCCTTCCCGAACAGGTGGAGCTTGCCATCGGTTGCGGCGCGTTCGCGCACCAGCTCCTTGGCAAACTGCGCCATCGAGATCTTGATGTCGGGGTCGAAGTCGCGGATGCGCTTCTCCCAGTGCTCGTGGAACGCATGCACCAGGTCCGGCACCCAGCCGCAGCCGGCTTCGAGGAAGCCCATGCGCAGCGTGGGAAACCGATCGAAGACGCCGTCAAACACGCATGCGGCCAGGGCCATCTGCATCTGGTTCCGGTGGCCGAAGATGTGCGACAGGATGAACGTGTCCATCTGGTCCGCGGCGCCGCCGGCGAGATAGACACCGGGGGAGCCGTGCACGCCCAGGGCGACGTCGAGATCGACGGCGGCCTGCAGGATCGGATGGAAGTCGGGATGACTGATGTGTTTCGGAAGACGCACGCCCGGGAAGGCGTCGGGGGCTTCGGGGTGACGCACCGGCAAGCTCGGCGGCACGTGCACGCCGATCATCCCCAGCGTCTCGACGCAACGGTGCATCTCTTTGACTGCCTCCTCCACGTCGACGAGGGCGATGAACCCGACGGGAAACAAGCGGCTCGGATACGGGCGGCAATCGTCGGCGATGTAGGTGTTGTACGCGTGCATGCAGGCAACGGCCAGGTCGCGATCGACAATGCCTTCGAAGCTCAGCGGCATCGACCCGTAGAGCACCTGGCCGTCGATGCCCTCGCGGTCCATGTGCTCGAGACGGATGCGATTGAAGATCCCGCCGAGCGCGGTTTCGCGATGGATCGCGCAGTAGGCGCCTTTGCCGGGGCCATCGGGTTGGGGGAACAGGCGTTCGAGGTCGTTGCGGCCGGTGCGCGGATTGAAGTCGCGGATCGCCAAGCGTTGCTGGCCGTAACGATCGGTCTTCGACGAGAGCCGATCGCGGTACGGCGCCTCGAGGTAGTCGAAGAAGACCACCGGATTCTCCATCTTGTGAGAGTCGGCATCGATGACCGGCAGACCGTCGAACATAAGAGCCTCAAGCGTGTCGGGCGTGATCGTACGTAAAGCAGTGGCCGCTGGTCAATCGAAGGGCCCGAGCAACAGCCCGTTGCCACTCAGGAGGTCGGACGCACCGACAGAATGGGAACCGCGCGCGCCAATGCGGCAAACTCCGCGTCGGTGCCGCACGGCCGGTGACCGAGGAGAAGCGGGCCGATGAACAGGCGGTAGGACCAGCGGTGCCGTGTGGCGTACGCGCGGAGCTGCTGCTCGCCGGGCGTTTCGGAGAGACACACGATCTCCGCGGAGAAGACCCGGCGGCCGACCTGCACGGTAGCTCGCGGTGTCGCTAGGACATTGCGGAACCACTGTGCGTGCCGTCCCCAAGCGGACGCGACGAAAGAGACGCCGCTCTGCGGATCGTAATGCAAGACTTCGAGGACGACTTGGCGTGGGAGACCCGTTCTGCGCCCCACAGTCGTCAGCAGCAGAAGGCGGCGACCGAGCAGCCAGCCGAGCCGGCGGCGATACAGGATGATGGGAAGCCGAACGAGCTGCCGGACGAGACCGCGGGACGGGTCAAGCTGAGCAAGGTGCGACGCCGCCGACATCGGCTGCGAGGGTTGGTCAGCCCCGCCAGTCGTCATACGTCGCCAGCCGACTCAGATGCTCATGAGGCCGCGGCGTGGGCTCGCCGTTCCGCACGTCTCGCTCGTCAGCGGCGCGCCCATCTCGGCGAGCACCGCGCGGTGCTGCGGGATCGGGGTCCGTACCATCCGCTCCTCGAAGGGCTTGAGTGTCGCAAAGCAATCGAGGCCGAGGACTCGCTCGACGAACGAGGCAGTGCGCGGCCAGCGGGTTGCGTCGACGTGAAAGCGGGCAAAGGCCGCGTTGCGAAAGAAGCAGGAAATAGCGATGTCCGCGACGGACAGGCTCCCGAAAATGAATCCGTCTGGCGGAAGCTGGTCCTCGAGGTAGTCGAGGACGTGCGGAATGTCCTCGCGCAGCGTCTTCTCCAGCACCGCAGGGTCCGTCTTCTCTCCCCACACGAACGGGTTGATCGCCACCTGGTTGAAGAGACGCCAGATGAACACCTCTCCCATGCGCGTGTCGGCGAACTCCTCGAGCCACCGGGCGCGGGCGCGGTCTACGAGGCCCGGCGGATAGAGCGCCGGCTCGGGATAGCGTTCGTCGAGGTACTCACAGATGACGGAGGAGTCGGACAGGGTCACCTGATCGTCGACGAGCACGGGGATCCGTCGCAAGGGGCTCAGCTTCGAGAACTGCTGGTCTCCCATGAAGGGAATGATGGGATCGATCTCGTAGGGCACCGACTTCAGGTTGAGGAACACCAGCACCTTGCGGACGTATGGGGAGATGTAGGAGCCAATGATTCGAGCTCGATGCGTCATGACGCGGGAATAGCGCCCTCGCGTACGAGTTCCTGCCGCACGGCCTTGCTCACCTCTTCAACGAGAGTGCTGAGGGACTTCGGGTTGACCGTCTCGGTGGTGCCGACCCAGAGCAGCTTGTCCTGGGTGATGGAGTAGATCGAGGTCTCGACGCGAACGAGTTGGTCGGCGCGATAATAGCCGGGATCGTAGGCCCGAGTGTAGCCGTAGTAGCCCCAGAAGGTTGGCCCGTAACTCGGCGGCACATAGGTCACCTTCTCACGATCACTCACGACCCGAAAGACCAGAGCCCCGTCGAAGCCTTCCTTCCGCACGAGCGCCTTGGCCGCGGGGATGTCGCTCCGCATGGAGCCAGGCATGGCTAGGTACGAGGGCTTGCACGGTACCCTCTGCACTTGGCGACAGAGGTCTTCCTCGCCGGCGCGGACCAATGACTCGTCGCCGCCGATCACCAGAGTCAGGATCTTGGTAAAGGTGATACGCGAGGTCGCGGGATCCTGCCACCGTGTCACCACGTGGGTCGAGCTGCACGACGAGAGCGTGATCGCCAGGAGACACCCGGCAAGCCGAGAGACGGGCCGCGTGAGCGTACATTTCATCGGTTGCACTGACCAGAACGGTGGAGCGAATGCAAGGGGCGCATGTGGCTCGTCCATGCCCCTCCGCCTCACTTGAGGACTTCATCGCGAAGGCGCCGCCCCAGACGACCCGAGCAGCGTAGCCGATCCCTTGCCCGTGGTAGCTATGATCAAAGACGGGCTCGGTTCAACGCGCGGGTTGGCGCGTCGTCCCCTGCCTGCCAGCGGTGGCCTGCTCGCGCCCGAGGCGCTCCGCGATCCAAATCGCCGCCAGCTGTCGCGATCCGACTTGCTTACGTCGCGCAATGCGCCGGAGCCTGTTGAGTGTCTGCGCGTCGAGCGCGACCGTCAGCGTCTTGGGCGGCGGCCGCCGTAAGCGAACTCGAACAGGTTTTTCTTCGTCGAACAGTCGTGCCAGCTCCTCATCGCCGAGCTTATCCCATTCCTGGGCCTCTTCGCGAAGCGCCCGCCGCTGTCCTGCTGTTAGCTTCTGCGCCATTGCTGATACCTCCGTCGAGTGTGCCGCTCCATGTCCCTCCCGGTCACCGCACGCCACACGCCGCGCTGCAGGTATGGCGCGATGACGGCAACCAGATAACGACCGGCGCACGTTTGCCCGAAGACGGTCCACCGAAGTTCGCGGATTCCGCGACGACGACCGCGCACGACCCAGGACAAGTAGCAGTCCTCATACACGATCTCTTCGACTTCCTCCGGTTCGACGCCGTGTCGCGCGATGTGTTCAACGTTGTCGTCATCTCACTCCGCCTCCAACTTCTGAAACCGCATGCCAGCAGAGTACCACGGAGAACGGCGACCGGGCTAATCGTGTTAGCTCACCGACCGGCGCGAGCAGCGGGCAAATCGAGCGCGAAGCCGCCGCATGCTCCAGTACAGCCAGAGGGCAAGGATGGCTAAGATGACCACCAACGTTGCGAGCGAAATGCTGATTGCCGGTTGGCTCATAGGAATGACCTCCGCTTGGTAAGCATCGCCCAAATACGCACCGCTCCCAGCCCGCGGCACCGAGCCTCGTCCCCGTCAGCGGCGCTGGCCGAAGTGAAACTTCCTCGTACACAACACGGGAGCATCGTGGCCAGCGTCCGTCTGCAGCCGGTTGTTCGGCGAAACTGATGTTTACCCGTACACTCCTACGTCACTCCTACTCTCGGTGCATCTCGATCTGCGTCCGGTGCACTACTCCGCCAGCTCCTTGATGGCCTTCTTGGTTCCACTGCACTCCGGAAATGCATCAGATCCGCATCGGTATTCATCGGTGGTTCCATTCTTCTGTCGCATCCCCTAGCGCGGGCTGACGTCCGCAACCCAAAACGAATAGCGCATCCGTTCGCCCCGAGTAGGAGCCCTTCTCTTGGGCTCCGTATCGAGGGGTGCGCCGCTGCACCTAGCGTGTCCCTCGATACGCGCCAGAAGAAGGCGCTACTCGGGACGAACGGATTCTGCTGCCGCGAAATCGTTGCGCCGCGCGAAGATTCTCGCCAGTAGTAGCTCAGACGAGGTGGTCGATCTCAAGATTCCCCCACTTGTCGCGGAGTTCAGCCACGAGACGCCGATGCCGTGGAGAGGCTGGTCTTCGCTATGACGCCGGTCTCGATCGCCAGGTCACCCACCGCACAACCCAACTGGTCACGCGATGTCACGCTCTTCATCATTCGACGGCTTCATCAGGTACGCATTTGCCGCTGCGCGAGAAGGGCGACCAAGAATGTGTCTGCTTAAGAGAGTGCGTCACGGCACGCCAATCGACGAAGGCTTGGTCGGCCTGGTCCACCAGATCGAGGCACTCGCGCCGCGTGAAGCAGCGTGCAGTATCGTAGTCCGCCTCGTGGCGTGCCTGCCGTAGATCAACGAACGCCGCAGCGACAGAGATCAGTTCCGGCTAGAGCGCCAGCCCGTTGAGGGCAGGTTGAATCTTGAGCGATACGTTGTCGTTCGCAAAGCCTTGGGCGGCATCCTTCATCGCATCGTGCGCGAAGGCACGGCCGAGAGCTTGTCGGAGACGCGCCCGATCCCCTCCCGTGACGAGACGCGTAGTTGCCTCGTATACGAGGAGGAACGAGGATCTCAACCGCGCCCTGGACGAATATCGCCTGAGATGCGCATGAGGCCACGGCGTGGGCTCGTCGTTCCACAGGTCTCGTTCGTCGAGGTACATTCCAGCACGGCCCTCCACAAGCGAACCGATACTGGGCGGTATCGATCTCCATGCACGCGCGATGTCCCTGTGCATCGTCGATCGGCCGATGCGTCCGCCACCACGCTTGCCAGCTGTTCCCGCCGGTGAAAGAATCGCCGCGGCTAAGTATTCGTTGGCATAAATATGGCAACGTATTATGGTTGCGCGAGTCGGA
>CAZCGA010000113.1:0-20840 GCA_964498075.1 uncultured Binatia bacterium (SeqCode)
GCTCGGATCCAGAAGGATCGTGTGCAGGCACATCCCACCGGCGCCCGGCTGCCAGGAGGGCCCCGATCCGTGGCCGCGCAGTCCGGCGAGCTCCTGCCACGTCTGGCCGCCGTCGGTCGAGCGAAACAAGGCGGCGTCTTCAACCCCGGCCCAGACGGTGTCCGGATCGGCGAGCGACGGCTCGAGATGCCAGACGCGCTTGAACTCCCAGGGGTGCGGCGTGCCGTCGTACCACAGGTGCGTGCCGGTGACGCCGTCGTACACGAACTGGTTCCCCACCGTCTCCCAGGTCTTGCCGCCGTCGTTGGAGCGCTGGATCACCTGCCCGAACCAGGCGCTGCTCTGCGACGCGTACAATCGATTCGGGTCGGCGGGTGATCCCTTGAGGTGGTAAATCTCCCAACCCGCGAAGTGGGGACCGTTGACGTCCCACCGTTCCCGCTTTCCGTCCGACGCCAGAACGAACGCGCCCTTGCGTGTTCCGACCAGTACCCGTATCCGACTCATTCCCAACTCCTTTCCGAGCAATCGCCCGCGCCGCGGGTGGTCCTACTGTAATGTCGCACGGGTTGGAACAGAATCGACATACCCGGCGATCCGGCGAAAAGGAAGCCGATCGACGCGAGTTCTGGTAGGATCGCGGACAATACAGAGGTGACGATGAAGCAGCGTGGAGCCCCGATCGAGCTGTACTACTGGCCCGGCATTCAGGGGCGCGGCGAGTTCGTGCGCCTGTTGCTCGAGGACGCCGGCGCCGCCTACGTCGACGTCGCGCGTGAGCGGAAGAACGGACTGGAGGGCATGATGCGCTTCCTCGAGGGCCAGCGGCCCGAGGGCGAGGAGCCGGGCGCGCTGCCGTTTGCGCCGCCCTTCGTGAAGGTCGGCAACGTCGTCGTATCACAGACGGCGAACATCCTCGCCTTCCTCGCGCCGCGGCTCGGCCGCGTGGCCAACGACGCGGCGCTCCGTGCGGAGGCGAGCCAGATCCAGCTCACGCTGGTGGACTTCGTCGGCGAGATCCACGACACCCACCATCCGATCGCCGGGAGCCTCTACTACGAAGACCAGAAGGGCGCGGCAAAGCGCCGCGCACGGGAGTTCGTGAAGCAGCGGATGCCGAAATACCTCGGTTGGCTCGAGAAGGTGCTGGCGCACAACCGGAAGAGCAGGGGGCAATGGCTCGTCGGCTCCGATTGCACGTACGTTGATCTGTCGGCGTTCCAGATCGTCGAGGGGCTGCGGTACGCGTTTCCGAATGCGATGACGCGGCTCGAACCGAGGATCCCGGGTGTGGTCGCGCTGCGTGATCGCGTGGCGGAAAGGCCGCGTATCGCGGCGTACTTGAGATCGAAGCGGCGGCAGCCGTTCAACCAGATGGGGATCTTCCGGTGCTATCCCGAGCTGGATGCGCCGGCGCGTCGGGTTCGACGACCGAGGCAATAGAAAGCGGTACGCCAGTTGCCGGCGCAAAGGGCGTGATCCTCTCTCAACGGGATCAACCTGCGGACGTCTTTGCCAGGGCCGTTCTGAGGTATCCCGCCACCTCGGTGACGAACCGGTGAACCGATACCTCTGCAATGCGGTGGCCGATGAGTGCGTTCATGGCGCTTCCGAGAGCTCCGAGCGGTGGTTCGTATAAGCCGGAGAAATCCAGCTGCGTCTCGGTCGCGGTCAATGGATAGATGGACAGCTCCGCCCGCATGAACGGGAACAGGCGTGGCGAATTCGCAGCCTCCCACTCCAGCTGCAAGCAGGTGGCGGGAACAGACGTGGCTCCCTGGACGCGCTCCTCGATGTTCTTGACGGATATCGCGATGTCGGTCGCTACTTCGATCCCGGCGATGTTCACGCGCAGCTCCGCGGCTACGGAGCGCGCCCGGGAAGCGGCGGCCTTGGTCGCAGATTGGAACACGGCGCGCGCGTCGCCCGTCAGTGCATTGCGAACCTGTTCATAAGGATGATTCACGTAGTCGTAGGATCGAATCTGGCTGCCCTTGCTCATCTTGGCTCACTCCGTCGGTTGGCGGCGCACTGACCCATCGTGAAGAGTGGGGAGCTTGCGCTGACGATCATTTACTCCAACCAGAACGTGGCGACAAGATCGCACGCTGTGAACGAGAAGCAGGTGTCCGAAGCGGTTATGGTACCGCCGGCCTTCTCGCAGGGACAGGTGAACCGGTTTCAGCTTTGGCGGGATGTGGTATGACCTTGAGCAAAGGAGGAAGGCCATGACTCAACGCGTGAGGAGAACCGGTTCCCGGTCATTGCGTGTCCTGGCGGTTGCCGCCGGCATGCTGTCGATCGTCGCAACGGCGCCGTTGGCGCTCGCGATCGATCTGGGCGATGCCGCCGGAGGACTTCAGAAAGGGGCCGCGGCGGCGGACGCTGCGCAAGGCGCCACAGACAATCCTGCAGGAACGGTGGACACGCTCAAAGGGGCCGCCGCCACGGGATCGAACACGGCTATCGATGAAGCTGCGAAAGGCGCCAGTGTGGGCGCGGCCACCAAGAAGGGCGGCGCGGCGGCGCTGCAGGAGGTCGTGGGCGGCCCGAAGAAGAAAGCGGCCGACGCTGCGGGGCAAGCGCCCGGCAACCTCGGAGCCGGCGAGGACGCTCCGGAGAAAGCGCCCGACGAGTAGTCCGCCGCACGCAGTCGCCGGCAGGCGACCGGAAGATCCTACCGCCGCGCCATCGACCACTTGAGCAGCGGCGGTGCCAGCAGCGTCGTGACGATCACCATGATGACCACGGCGGAGAAAAGCCCTTCGTCCACCACGCCCAGCCCCTTGCCGATGCTGGCGAAGATAAGGCCCACCTCGCCGCGTGGCACCATGCCGATACCGACGGACAGACGGTCGACGCCCTTGCCAGCCGGCAGGCCGGCAAGCAGCTTCCCCACCGTCGCCACAACCGTGAGCGCCAAGGCGATCCCGATCGTTTCCGTCGACGCGAAGGTCGCGAGGTTCACCTGCATGCCCATGAGCACGAAGAACACCGGCGCAAAGACCGCCTCGAGTGGATGAACGACCGCTTCGATGGTGCCGCCGGGCTTGCCGTTCTCCTTGGCAAAGTGCTCTTCGTTGAGGATCAATCCGGCGGCGAACGCGCCGACGATGGTGGCCAGCTCGATCTTGCTGGCCAGCCACGACAGGGCAAACGCCAACGCCAGCGGGAATAGGAGTTTGAGATTGCGCCGGTCGAGCGCCGTCATCAGCGGGATGAGCGCCCGCACCATGCGTTCACCGAACACGAGGATCACGCCGAGGAACGCAGCCGAGAGCACGGCGATACGCGCCACCGCGCCCAGCTGGATGCCACCGCTGGCAGCGATGCCGACGACGATGGCCAGGATGATGAGGCCGAGAATGTCATCAATCACCGCCGCGCCCAGGATGACTCGCGCTTCCGGTGTTTGCAGCTTGTTCATGTCCTTGAAGACCCTGGCGGTGATACCGACGCTGGTTGCGGACAGCGTTGCCCCCATGAACAAGCCGACGGTTACCCCGGCGCCGGCCAGCAGTACCTCCGTGGCGAAGAAGCCGAGGGCGAACGGCGCCACGATGCCGATGATGGCGACCGCGAGAGCCCGCGGTCCGACGGCGAGCATCTCGTGCACGGTCGACTCGAGGCCGACCATGAACAGCAGCAGGATCACTCCGAGATTGGAGAACAGCCACAGCGCGACGGTCATGACAACGAGAGCGGAGGACTCCGGGCCCGTCAGGATGCTGACGACCTGCGCGCCGAGGCCGCCGGGCGCGAGCTGCGCGGCGGAGAAGACGCGCGTCGCGACCTCACGGATAGGCAATCCGGTCGTCCAGATCTGCGCGAACAGCGGTTGCGTCTCACCGAGGTGCATGACGAGGATGAACAACGGGCGGCCCAGCCAGTACCCCAGGTTGCCGATCACGACACCAACCAGCAGCTCGCCCAGAACGGACGGTTGATTCGCCGCCGCTGCCGCCCAGCGTCCGATCATCGACACGACGATGATCGCTGCGAGCTCCAGCAAGACGAACGAAAACGGGTCGACGTGCGCGCCGCCACCTCCGCCCTGCGCATCGCTCGCGGCCCAGACGAAGGTGCGTCCGGCGACGACCGCGAGCGCGACCACCGCGACCGCAAGTAGCGCGCGGACATCTCTCGACTGCCTCAGCCCGCGATCCCGATCCTGATGGCGCAGCGTTGTCATGACGGCTCTCCTCCGCACGGCCCAAGGGTGGGACGCGACGCGTGACGGGTGGCTCAAGGCGTTGCGGGCGGCTCCTTCCCGCCGCCCATCAGCTGACCGGCTCGGTGCCCTCGAACGCCAGGACATCGGGACGGCATATGAAGCGGACGCGGGCAATCGTGAGGTCCGCCACGGCGAGCGATGCTGACACGGGGTAGACGGGCTGCACGCGGGGATCGCCCCAGGCGCCGCCGTCGAACGCCACGACACGCGGCCGGCCGCGTTCGACGCGGTGGACTTGGTAGCGCGCATCCACTTGTACGAGCCGCAGACCGCGCGGCGTGTGCGCCAGGTGCATGTTCGCCACGTACTGGACGTCCACGGGCGACAGCGGATCGGGATCCGAAACGATGACGTCGAGGATGGTGCGGCCGTTGGTGACGACCGCGGCGCGTATCGAGTCGTAGTGACGGCGCAGCGTGATCTGACCAACCTGGGTTGAGAACCCCCAGCCCTTGCCAAGCGCTACCGCCGCGGCGGTGTTGTCGACAACGGCGGAGACGAGATAGGCGCGCAAGCGCAGGCCGCTGCGGCACTCGATGCGTGTCTGCGCCATGGCGAAGCTCCCCCACGGGCTCGTGGGACAGCGGTAGAAGAGCCACGTCACGACGGGCGGATCCGTCGGGTGCAATGCCGGCGGCAACATCGCCTCGCGGTACGGCGTGGCGAGCTCGTACATCACCTGAAGCACCTCGGCCTGCTCGCAGGCGGCCGGCTCCGCGTCCAAGCGCTCCATGACCGGCGCCCGCGCGGCCAGCTCTTCGAGGTTCGCGGTTCCGATCAGCATTCTGGCCTCGCCATCAGCGAAACACCGGCATGACCTCGCGCGCAAACAAGCGCAGGCTCTCCAGCACCTGTTCCTGCGGAACGATCTCCGCGGCGTTGATGATGAAGTTGATGCTGTCGACGCCGATCGACTCCCAGCGTTTGACCGCGCCGACGATCTGCTCGGGGTTGCCGATCGCGATGCCTTCGGGAACGGCCCGCCGGTCGCCCGGGCTGCCGTCGTCGCCGGCCGGGCGCGGCGCGAGATTGCCGAGCGACTGATAGGCGCGCGTCGGATAGGCCTCGCGCGTCGACAGCAGATGCGCGTTCAGCAGACTGAAGACACCCAGCATGAGCAGGCCAGTCGCTGCCGCGGACTTCGGGTTCTCATGGCAATGGAGAAAGTTGAGCGTGGCGACGCGTTCGTTCACTGCCCCCACTGGGTCGCACTGCGTGATGCGGCGCCGGTACTCCTTGGTGCGGCGCTCCTGCTCCGCGTAGCTGGCCGCGGCGACACCGAGACAGCCGATGCCGCGGTCCGCGGCGTCCAACTCGGTGCCGGGGCTGGTCACCGTCACCCACAGCGGCGGATGCGGCTTCTGCAGCGGCTTGGGAACGATGGCGCGCTCGGGCATGGAGAAAGAGACACCCTCGTAGGCGAAACGCTCCTGCGTCCACATCTTCGGCAGCACGCGCACGTACTCGTCCCAGGTCTTCTTGGTGTCGTCGGGATTCACTTGGAAGCCGCCCAGCTCGGTCCAGGTCGACGAGCGCGCCGTCCCAAACTCGAGGCGGCCACCCGAGAGGATGTCCAGCATGGCGGCACGTTCCGCGACGCGGACCGGATGGTTCATCTGGGGCACGCACACCACCGCGCCGTGTCCGAGGCGGATGCGCTTCGTCTGCATGGCGCAGGCGGTCAGGAAGATTTCCGGCGCCGAGCAGTGCGAATACTCTTCGAGAAAGTGGTGCTCGACCACCCAGAGGAAATCGAACCCCAGCTCATCTGCGACGCGCGCCTGCTCGAGTGCGTTCTCGAAGACGCGGCGCTCGGCGTCCGGGGTGAATGGGCGCGGCACCGAGAGCTCGAAGAAGAGGCCGAACTGCATCGGCGTCGTTAGATCCGACACGCCCAGAGCAGTCAAGAGTGATGCGACGAGGGTACAGAGGTCAACGGCGGTTCCTTCCGGGGCACTGCGAGCCTCGGGCCGGCTTGCCGACGGGCGCCGGGCGCGATAGCCAGGGCCGATGCCTCGGTGGTGCGCGCACACGCTGGAGAACAACTTGTGGAAGATGAGCGCGCTGCGGTTCTTCTTCTGGATGCACTTCTTTGCCGCCGTGCTGGTGCCGTTCTTCCGCGACTGGGGCGGCATCACCTACATGCAGATCTTCATCCTCAACGCGTGGTTCATGCTGTGGAACTTCCTGTTGGAGGTCCCGACCGGCACGGTCGCCGACACCTTCGGGCGCAAGACCTCGCTTGCCCTCGGCTGCCTCGTGGCCGCGGTGGCGGCGCTCGTCTACGCCAGCACGCCGCGGTTCGTCGTCTTCCTCTGCGGCGAGGTGCTCTTCGCCGTCGCCTTCACGCTGATGTCGGGGGCCGACGAGGCGCTGGTGTACGACACCCTCGGCCAGTTGAATCGGAGCGACGCATCGAAACGGACCTTTGCGCGGCTGGAGTCGTTCAAGCTCGCCGGCATCGTCACCGGGGCGCTGTGCGGCAGTCTCATCGCCAAGGGGTTCGGCCTGCGCGTGCCGATGCTGGTGCAAGGCGCACCGTGCCTGATCGCCGGCGTGCTTGCCCTCAGCCTGGTCGAGCCCGGTGATGGCGCACGGCGCGCGCCAGCGACGACGTACATGCAGCTGCTGCGCGGCGGCATCCGCCACTTCCGCAGTCACCGCATCTTGCGGGTGCTCGCCTTCGACATGGTCGGCACGGCCGCGCTCGCGTGGCTGATCGTCTGGATGTATCAACCGCAGCTCGAACGAGTGGGCGTCGATCTGGCATTCTTCGGCGCCATGCACGCGGCGATGTGCATCGGCCAGATCCTTCTCCTCGGCAACATCGAGCGCCTCGAAGCGCTGGTCGGCTCCAAGAAACGCTACCTGCTGGTGAGCGCCGTGCTGCCGGGCGTGGCGTTCATCATCGTCGGGCTGTCGAGTCACGTCGTGGTGGTCGTCCTTGGCGTGCTGGTAGCTGCGGTGTTCGGGATGTCGCGGCCGCCGCTGTTCATCAGCTACATGAACAAGTACATCCCGTCGGAGCAGCGCGCGACGGTGCTGTCGACCATTTCGATGCTGCGCACCCTCGCGGGCGCCGTGATCAACCCTATCGCCGGCCTGCTCGCGGACTGGTCGATCACGTCGGCGATGATCGTCTTCGGCATCGCCGCAATCACGCTGGCCCTGTTCACGCGCGTCGAAGAAGCGCATCTGATCGATTAGCTCAACCCCCTCCTTACCAAGGAGGGGGCACGGGAGGTTGCTTTCGTCGCCCGCAGGCCAGTCCAGCAGACACCTCGACTGAGCGTCGGCTTTGAACTACAGACGTGGCCATGCACGCTGGCGCCGGCTACCGCTTCTCGCCTTCGCGGCGTAAGGAGGGTCAGAGATGACACGACTGTACCGGGTCGTTGTTCCAGTTCCCGGCATGGAGCCGGCCATCGCCTTTTATCGGAACGTCCTCGGCATTGCCGGAGAGAGCATCGTGCCGACGCGATACTACTTTCATTGTGGCGGAACCATCCTCGCGCTCGTCGATCCGTCCGAGCACGGTCGCAAGTTCCGTCCGAATCCGGACCTCATCTACTTCGCCGTCGCGGATCTCGAAAGCGCCTTAGAGCGCGCCGTCAAGGCCGGTGCGGTGGCACTGCCCGACGCCGACGTCGGCTGGGGCATCCAGACCCGCCCGTGGGGAGAGCGCAGCTTCTACGTGAGCGATCCCTTCGGCAACCCGCTGTGCTTCGTGGACGACCAGACGCTGTTCACCGGCTCGGCCAAGCTGGAATAGGAGGGTATAGTGATCGATCTTTACACGTGGACCACGCCGAACGGCCGCAAGGTATCCATCATGCTCGAAGAGACCGGAACGCCGTACGAGGTGTGTCCGGTCAACCTGCGCGAGGGGCAGCAGCTTGCGGCGGAGTTCACTGCGCTGAATCCGAACCAACGCATCCCGGTGATCGTCGATCCTGACGCCCCCGGCGGCGCTCTGACGGTGATCGAGTCGGGGGCCATCCTGATGTATCTCGCCGAGAAAACCGGGCGCTTCCTGCCACGCAACGTTCGCGGGCGCAGTGAGGCCATACAGTGGCTGATGTTCCAGATGGGCGGCATCGGTCCGATGATGGGGCAGGCGAACTACTTCGCCAACACCGCCGCGGAGAAGATCCCGTTTGCGATCCAGCGCTACATCAACGAGTCGGTGCGCTTGATCGGCGTGCTGAATACGCGCCTCGACGACCGCGACTTCCTCGGCGGGGAGTACTCGATTGCCGACATGGCGACGTACCCGTGGGTCGCCGCCGGCTGGCCGATCTTCCGGACGATGATGCCGGATCAGGTCGGCGCCTACGGCAACGTCCAGCGCTGGCTCGATGCAATGGCAGCGCGCCCCGCCGTGGAGCGCGGCATGAAGGTCCCCGCGGTCTGACCGGCGTGGTCTACCCGAGAGATTGATGGCGAGCACGCGGGTCCACTGCTCCGGCGTCACGCTCGCGGTGTGCTCGAAGGTACCGACGCCGGCGATGTTGCACAGGACGTCCAGCCCAGCGTACTGCGCGACGGCTGCGGCGACCGTGGCTGCCGCGTTGGCAAGCGGCGAAGATCGCGCTCGTGTTGGGGCAGGAGCCGCGTGCGATGCCCACTACCATCATCCCGACTCCCGACTGCCCCGCGTAACGTCGCTCTACGAATGTCCGATTCCGCCGCTTGCAATCGACAGCCGCTCTGTGGCGCAATGCACGCGTGGGCGACTTCGCAGCGGACACAGCCGTCGAGGGGCAGGACGGACACTACCGTGCATGCCTCTCGCGCGATTGGGCGATCTGGGGGCCGAACGGCGGCTATGTGGCGGCGATCGCTCTGCGTGCTGCGGGTGCTGCGACACCGCTGCGCCGTCCCGCGAGCTTCGCCTGCCATTTCCTCAACGTCGCCGATTTCGACGTCGTCGACCTGCGGGTGACGCCGCTGCGCGCCACCAAGCGCGCGGCTTCGCTGCGCGTGTCGATGACGCAGAAGGATCGGCCGATCCTCGAGGCGATTGCCTGGGTGGTGGGTGACGTCGATGGCCTCGAGCACGATGTCGGTGTCATGCCCGACGTTCCGGCGCCCGGCGCTCTCAAGCCGCTTACGGAACTGGTGCCGCCGGAAGATCTGACGGACAGCTACCCGTTTTGGCAGAACCTCGAGTCGCGGCCGATCAACTGGATACCCTGGCGCGAGCGCAAACCCGGCGCGCCCGTCTGGCGGAATGGTATCGCTTTCGGCCACGGGCGGCGTTCGATGACCCGTTCGTCGACGCGGCGCGCTCCGTGGTGCTCGTCGACACGATGCTCTGGCCCGCAACCTGTCAGGCGTATGGAGACGACAAGCCCTACATTGCCCCGAGCATCGAGGTGGCGGTGCGCTTCCACCGTCTGGCACCGACCGTCGAGTGGCTGTTGTGCGATGCCGCCGCGCCGGTGGCGGCGAACGGGCTGATTGGTGGCCACGCCTTCATTTGGTCCGCCGACGGCCAGCTGCTCGCGTCGGGTGGCGGGCAGTTGTTGTGCCGGCCGGCGCCGGCGGGACGCTGACCTAGCGAAGGTAACCGAGGGATCTGAGGATTTCCAAGTCGCGTGTGCTGACGGTGTGCACCCGATCGTCCGACGCCTTCAGCCACGAGCGCAGCAGGGTGTGCAGACGATCGGCGTCGACGTCGCCCGGGGTGTAGCGATTGCGCGTTTCCCCGGGATCGACGGCCACGTTGTACAGCTCGAACTCCCGGTCGCCGTCCTGGCCCGGGGTCCAGATGAGCTTCCAATCGCCGAGCAGGGCGGCCCGGAACTCTCCGGCGACGTCGAAGCTGACGCGCTTGCGAACCATCTGCGGAAAGTAGCTGTTGCCGGACTCGGCGAACACCGCGCGCGGCGGCAAGCTCTCTCCACGCAGGTAGGGCACCAGGGATCGCCCGTCCACGCCGGCGCCGCCGTGCGCCGTCGACGGAAGCCGGAGCAGCTCGACCAACGTTGGCATCACGTCGACCAGGGAGACCCACGCGTCGACCCGACCGCCGCGCTGCATCGGGTCGGTGGGTGGAAAGACGAAGCCCAACGGAACCCGCAGCTCGGCGTTGGAGACATAATCGCCGTGGTCATAGAAGTAGTCGTGCTCGCCGAGACTCTCCCCGTGATCGGCGGTGAAGACGATCAGCCAATCGTCGCCGAGCCGCGCGCGCAGCGCCGTGACCAGCTGGGCAATGTGATCGTCCGTGTTGCGGATGTCGGCGGCATACAGGCGGCGGATGTGGGCGTTGACGTCATCCGGCAATCGATTCTGGAAAACGGCCTTGATCTTCGGAAGATCCTCGGGATAGGCGCGGTCACCGACGCCACCCTTCACGTCGCCGAAGTGCAGCGGGTAACGGCCGGCGTAGCCGGGATCGAACTGCGCGGCCAACGCCGGCGGTGGGTAGTAGGGCACGTGTGGATCGATGTAGTGCACCCACAGGAGCAGCGCATCATCCGGCTTTAACGTGCCGATCCGCTGCAGCGCGGCTTGCGTCGTCGCCGCCGCGTCGCGCGCGTCGTCGGCAAAATCGTAGACGTCGAAGCCGGCGTCCAGACGGCGTGCTGGGCTGAGGACGTGATTCGAGACGACCGCCACCGTCCGGTAGCCGGCGCGGCGCGCCAGCTGCGCAACCGAGGCCACCTCGGGGCTCAGCGGATCGACCAAGCTGCGCACCTTGGTCGTGTGCGGGTAGCATCCGGTGAGCAAGCTCGCGAGCGCTGGGGTCGTGCGCGGCATGGTGGTGACCGCACGCGTAAAGTGGACACCGCGCGCCAACAGCGAGTCGACGAACGGCGTGGTCGGCCGGTCGTACCCGTTACAGCTCAGGTAATCAGCCCGCAGGGTATCGACGGTGAGCAGGAGCACGTGCTTGCGGGCGTTCGGGGGTGTTGCTCGGTCGACGTGAGTGCAGGCCGCAAGCAGACACAAGCCAACGGCCAGGCACCACGCCCAGCCACGCCGGGGCGAGTCGTCGCTGCAGGCACGCGTGGTCGCCACGATGGGCACTAGAGGAGGCCGCCGCCGGCGGTGCGATCGCCGCGGCACACCTGCCCGCGCTTGCAGATGTAGAGGTCGAACTTTTCGATGCGGGTCGCCATTTGATATCGATCGCGGATCAGGGCTGTCAGCTCGGGGAAATCCTGCAGTGCCGCGGCGCTGTCGAGATTGTCGCCGGTGACCCATGGGATCACATCGCTGTGCTCGACGATGATCACCGCCGGCGGCGAGCGATCCAGCTCGCCGAGCAAGATGCGACGGCTTTCCGCCCGCAGCCAGGGAGCGCGTTGCGCTACGTTGTAGACGTAGCGGCTCGCCGGCCGCCGCTGCGCCATTTGATAGATCGCGGGCTCGAATCCCCAGATGTACACCGGCTCGTCCGCCGGCGAGTTGGCCAACAGCCATTCGGCCAGCTTGCGATTGGCACGGGCGCTGACGTCGCCGCTGCTGTAGAGCCGATCGTTGGTCTCCTCGCGTATCGATGGGTCCAGCAAGGCCGCCAGCCGGAGCTGGCTGCGCTCCCAGAAGGAGTACGGGGCCCAGGCCGCTGCGCTCCCACTCTCCCGAAGGAGACAGACCAGCATCCCAGCGGCGAGAATACCCGCGGTCGTTCTCGGTGCGGTGGTCCACAGCTTCCAAAACCCCCATGCGGCGATCAAGGCGGTGAGCGGCAGCGCCGATCCGTAGTGGTACGGAAAGAACTTCGCCTGGACCGCCACACCAACGAGCTGTAGGCCGACGATGCCGAGGACGTGGAGCGCGCCCTCACGTTCGCGTGGGCTGAGGATCGGCAGGGCGAACAGCAGGGCCAGGCCGACCGTGCTCACCAGGGAGAACTCGAACAACCATTCTTCGACCGCGCGCGCCAAGAGGACGATGAACGCGTCGCCTTCGAGGCTGATCCCGGTGTACTGTGGCGCGAACAGAAACAGCGCATCATACATATCGGCGAGCGCGCCGGCCGCAACGAAGTACAGCTGGGTGCACAGCAGCGGAAGCAACGCACCCACCGCGAAGGCGAGGGTCAGGTGGAAGAAGCGGCGACGTCCGCCGGCCGCCGCACCGCCACGCCAAAGGCGCGCGGCCAGCACGCCGAAGCTCACGACCGCGGCGCCGGCGAGCGGCGGTTTCAGTAGGAGCAATCCGGCATAGAGGACGCCCATCAGCGCCCACGTACTGAGCTGCTTACACCGCCCCCATACGTCACCTTCCCGGGGTTCGTAGGTGCCACCAACCAGCGCCCAAGCCAGCACCACCGCCGCAAAGCTCGAAGGCTGCCCGGTATGCCAGAACTCCAGCTGTACATGGACGAACACCGCGAGGGCACCGCCTACGATGCCGGGACGCGCCGTCCCCAGGTGTCGACGCGAAAAGATCGCGAACGCGTAGATCAGGGACCCGAATGCGATTGCCTCGAGGACGCGCACGGCATGGACACCGGCGCCGAACAGCACGCGCGCCAAGGCAAAGATGAAAAAGATTCCCGGCGGCTTGAAGTCCCACACCCCGCGATACGGCGGCTCCCCATGCAGCATGCCGTCCGCAACGAGAGCATAGATCCCCTGATCCCGTCCGTAGTCGAACGCGATCAGATGCCCAAGCAGGTACGCCGAGGCGAGCAGGGCGCCGATGACCAACAACCGCTCGGCCGCCTCAAGGGCCGCAGGCGCGACAGGCTTTGGGCTGGCTTGCACGCGGCTGGTGGTCGCAAGCGCAATGCCACAGAGAATGGGGGGTTGGGAGACGAGCCGGCCCCCTCGGTGTCTGGCAATTCCGTGTCGCGGCGTGCGAAGAAGCACACGGATGTAACGGGCGGTAGGCCCACCGCGGTCGCACGAAACTCAGGGGTGCCGACAATCACGGGTGATCAAACAGCGAGCGCCGACTTTCGATGGCTCAAGAGCCAGCAGCACGCTGTCGAACGAACTCGCCGATCCGCTCGATGGCTTGTTGCCCCTCCGGGAGCATCGAGGCGAAGGCCTGCCAGACGTGGATCATATCCTCCCAAGGTTCGAGGTGAACCTCTACGCCCACTTTTCGCGCCCGTTCGGCCAAGCGTGTCGAGTCATCGAGGAGTGTTTCCGCGGTGCCCACCTGGATCAGCAGCGCCGGGAGGCCGGAGAGGTTTGCGTAGAGGGGCGCGGCCAGCGGCGTGCGCGGGTCTTGCCCGCCCAGGTACATCGCGGCCATCTTGCGGAGTGGATCACGTTGGACGACGGGATCGGCCGCGGCCTTGGTTGTCATCGACTCGCCGGTGGCTTCAAGATCGACCCACGGCGACAGGCAGACGCCGGCGGCGGGCAGGGGCACCCCGGCGTCGCGCAGCGCCACCAACGTTGCGATGGTGAGCCCACCACCGGCCGAGTCGCCCGCGATAACCAGTCGGGAGGGATGCACGCCCGTCGACAGCAACCAGCGGTAGGCCGCCGTAGCGTCCTCGACGGCGGCTGGATGGGGATGCTCGGGCGCCAGCCGGTAATCGATCAGCAGCACGCGTGCGGCCGCAGCGCGCGACAATCGCGCCGCCAGATCCCGGTGCGTATTGATGGAGCCGACGACGTAGCCGCCACCGTGCAAGTAGAGAATCACGCGCCCCGCAGCTGCCCCGGTGGCGACGACCCACTCCGCCGGGACGCTGCCGGCATGCACCGGTTCGCAACGCACGTCTTCCGGCAGTGAGATCATACCGGCAAGCATTTCGAGCCCGGCGCGCATCTCCTGGGCGCTCGCATCGGGCGACATCGGGCGCGCCCGCATCAGGTCGACGACGAAGTTGAGCTCTTGACTGGCCATTGTGCCCTCCTGAATCGGTGCAGTGATGCAAGTCACTACGCCGGAAGCGCAGCGGGGCGCAAGGGGGCGGGGTCTGATCCCCTTGTTCGCTACAGAGCGCCGCGCGACCGAATGATCTGCCCGGTGATCCAACCGGCGTCGTCCGAGGCGAGGAAGCGAACCAAGCGGGCGGCATCCAGGGGCTGACCGACGCGTCCCATGGGTGCGCTTTGCTCGAGGCTCCGCTTCAGATCATCGGACATCCAACCGGTGTCCGTCGGGCCCGGGTCGACGGCGTTCACCGTGATCCCGCGGGGCGCCAAGGCGGCGCTGAGCCTCAGCGTCAGTGCGCCGAGGGCGCCCTTTGTCGCCGCGTATGCCAGCTCCTCCGGCATCGGATCGAGCCCCTGACCCGAGGTGATGGTGATGATGCGCCCAGGTTGTCCTGCCGGATGCCGGCGCGCGAGCTCGCTGCACAGCAACGCCGTGGCGCGCAGGTTCACGGCGTAGTGCCGGTCGAGCTGGGCGGCATCGAGGGTGTCGACACTACCGGCCTCGGAACAGGCGGCGTTGTTCACCAGGATGTGGAGCGCGCCGAACGACGCGTAGGCGTGCTCGACCAAGTGTCGCGCCGCGCCGGGGTCTGCCAGGTCGATCTCGACTGCCTCGACCGCCGTGCCGGCGCGTCGCAGCTCGGCAACCAGCGATTCGGGTTCATCCGCCCCGACGCCCCACGGCATCAACCGATCGTAAGGTCGATAAAAGGCGAGCAACAAGCTCGCCCCCGCCGCGCCCAGCTCGCGTGCGATGGCGGTGCCGATTCCAGCGAGCCGGCTGGTGCCGGTGATGAGCGCGACCTTGTTGCGAAGCGACTCATTCATAGCTGGGCGGGCGGACTCGCGTGCCATCAAAACGGACTTGGCGCGGAATGTCCACTGGGTGGCTCGACAGGTTTCTCCAGCCAGAGCTCTGGGATAAAGAGCGTGCGTGGAAACCTATGACCTCGTCTTGGTTGCGGAGCAGCTGATTGGGCGCCACGCCACACCGTGATCGGCGACCGAGGCTGGGGGGGAGGGCGTCCGCCGTCCTTCCCCGGGACTTCTGGTTCTACCTGATCGGCCGTTTCTGCTCGGCGGCCGCGATGACTATGATGCGCGCGGCGATTGCGTGGCATGTCTTCGATCTGTCGCACTCGGCCTTCCATCTGGGCTTGATTGGGCTCGTGCAGTTTCTTCCAGCGCTGGGCCTCATGCTGGTCGGCGGCGCCGTGGCTGATACCTACGATCGGCGCAAGGTGATGATGCTCGCGCAGATAGTCCCACTTGGCTGTGCCGCCGTGCTGTTCGTCGCCGCCCAGCGCGGTGCGGCGACGCTTCCGCTGCTCTACACGGTCATCCTGCTGGTGGCGATCGCCGCGGCGTTCGACAACCCGTCGCGCGCCGCGCTGTTGCCGATGCTGGTGTCGCGCGAGTTCTTCCCGCGGGCCGTGACCATCAGCTCGACCAACCAGGCATTGGCCTTCGTGACCGGGCCGGCCGCCGGTGGCTTGGTGATTGCCAGCGCCGGCGTCGGCGCGGTGTACGCCGTGTACGCGGCGCTCCTCGCTGGATCGCTCGCCGCGCTGCTCTTCATCCACCCCCGGCCGCAAGACGGCGAGCGCCGCGCGGTGAGCCTCCACGCGATTCGCGAAGGCCTCGCGTTCGTGCGCCGGCGGCAGGTGGTTCTCGGATGCATGACGCTCGACATGTTCGCCGTGATCTTCGGCGGAGCGACGGCGCTGCTGCCGATCTACGCCAACGAGATCTTGCACGTCGGTGCACGCGGCTACGGGTTGCTGACCTCCTCGCTCGAGCTCGGGGCGCTGCTGACCTCGCTGGTGCTCATGACGTTGCCACCGATCCGGCACGCCGGCCGCGCCTTGCTCGTCGCCGTCGGTCTCTACGGCCTCGCGACGATCGTGTTCGGCTTGTCCCGCTCGTTCCCCCTGTCGGTGATCGCGTACATGGCGGCGGGTGTGGCGGACCAGGTGAGCGTGGTCATGCGCAGCACTGCCATCCAGCTGTCCACCCCCGACGAGCTACGCGGCCGTGTCAGTGCGGTGAACTTCCTCTTCATCGGCGCTTCGAACCAGCTCGGTGCGACGGAGTCCGGCTTCGTCGCCGCGTTGACGAGCGCGCCCTTCGCCGTGGTGAGCGGCGGAATCGGCTGTCTCATCGTGCTCGCCATCGTTGCGGCGCGCATGCCGGAGCTGCGGCGCTACCGCGTCGATACGTGAAGTTGGTCGACACTGCGCCGCGCACGAGGTATTGGTGGCGCACATCCATGAGGAGGGTCCCATGAGCACGTCTACCGCGACGACGCCACGCGCCGTGCCGCCCGCGAAGCTGGCACACGTGGTGTTCAAGACGGCACGCTTCGAGGAGATGAACCAGTGGTACCAGACCGTGCTGCAGGCACAGGTCGCCTTCGAGAATCCGATGATCGCGTTCCTGACGTACGACGATGAGCACCATCGAGTGGCAATCGTCAACATGCCGCACCTGCAGCCGCGCTCGCCCGAATCGGTGGGTCTCGAGCACATCGCCTTCACCTACGGCACGCTCGGCGACCTGGTCGACACCTACGAGCGGCTCAAGGCGCTCGACATCCGGCCGTATTGGACGATCAATCACGGCCCGACGACGTCCTTGTACTACCGCGATCCGGACGGCAATCAGGTCGAGCTGCAGATCGACAACTTCGAGCGCACCGCAGACCTGCACGCGTGGTTCCGCTCCGGCGCCTTCGCCAGCAACCCGATCGGCGTCAACTTCGATCCCGAGAAGTTGGTCGAACGCTTCCGCCGCGGCGTGCCAGTCTCCGAGCTCGTACGTCAGGACGCTGCCGTGTGAGCGTGCCGTAGGGGTGCGGTTGTGGCGGCGCGCAGGGGCGATCTTCCGCATTTGGATTCACGGCAACCCGTCGAGGCGCGCGTCCGCGACTTGCTGTCGCGCCTGACGCTCGACGAGAAGCTCGCACAGATCGGCGGCGTATGGTCCTCGAGCCTGCTCGACGATGGCGTGTTTTCAGAGAGTCGAGCGCGGGAGAAGCTGGCACACGGCACAGGGCATTTGACCCGCATCGGCGGAGCGACCGTGCTCGGACCGGCCGAGAGCGCGGCGCTCGCCAACACGATCCAGAAGTTCCTCATCGAACAGACGCGGCTGGGTATCCCGGCGATCATCCACGAGGAGAGCTGCGCCGGATACCTGGCGCGGGACGCCACTTGCTTCCCGCAGGCGATCGGCCTGGCGAGTACCTGGGAGCCTGACCTGGTTGAAGCGATGACCACCGTCATCCGGACACAGATGCGCGCCGTCGGTGCGCATCATTCGCTGGCGCCGGTTCTGGATGTGGCGCGCGATCCGCGATGGGGCCGTACCGAAGAGACCTTCGGTGAGGACCCGTACCTGATCTCGCAGATGGGGATCGCCTACGTGCGCGGCCTGCAGGGTTCGGATCTGGCCCACGGCATCGTCGCCACCGGCAAGCACTTCCTCGGCTACGGGGCGTCGGAAGGCGGCATGAACTGGGCGCCCGCGCACATTCCACGGCGCGAGCTCCTCGAGGTGTACCTCGCGCCGTTCGCCGCCGTCATCCAAGAGGCCAAGTTGGCGTCGATCATGAACGCCTACAATGAGATCGACGGCGTGCCGTTGGGGTCCTCGAAGGAGCTGCTCGTGGATCTCTTGCGCGGCACAGTGGGTTTCGACGGCGTCGTGGTCAGCGATTACTTCACCGTCGCCACGCTGCACCAGTATCATCGCATTGCACGCGATGAGGGAGAGGCGGCGCGTTTCGCGCTCGAAGCGGGGATCGACGTCGAGCTGCCTGCACTCCACTGCTACGGTGCGCCACTGCGCCATGCCCTCGAAACGGGAGCCGTCGATCCCGGGCTCGTCGACGCCGCAGTCGGCCGCGTCCTCCGCATGAAGTTTCAGCTCGGTCTGTTCGAGCAGCCGTACGTCGATGCGGATGCGGCCGCTGCGGTATTCGATACCGCCGAGCAGCGCGCCCTCGCACACCGGCTCGCGCAGAAGTCGATGGTGCTCCTGAAGAACGACGGCGGCCTGCTACCGCTCGACAAGGATCTGCCGTCGATCGCCGTCATCGGTCCGAGCGCCGACAGCATACGGTTGCTGCAGGGCGACTATCACTATCCGGCGCACATCGAAATGATGTTCGGCGCGGTGAAGGAGGGCGACCTGTCACCGCGGCCGGACGGTGCTATCAATCTGGCCCAGCACTTCGTGCGCATGGTGAGCGTGCTCAAGGGCATCAGAGCGAAGGTGTCGAAGCGGACGGCGATTCACTTCGCGCAGGGGTGCGACGTTCTGGGCGACTCCACGACGGGCTTTGCAGACGCAGTCGACGCCGCCCGCAGTGCGACGGTGGCAATCGTCGTGGTCGGCGAGAAGTCGGGTCTGGTCGAAGGCTGCACCAGCGGCGAGTCGATCGACCGCGCCGATCTCGGCTTGGCCGGGAAGCAGCAAGCGCTCGTGGAGGCTGTCGTGGCGACTGGAACCCCCGTCGTGGTGGTGTTGATCAACGGCCGGCCGCTGGCGCTGCCGTGGATCGCGGCGCACGTCCCCGCCGTGCTCGAGGCGTGGGTGCCGGGCGAGGAAGGCGGCACCGCGGTCGCTGATGTGCTCTTCGGCGACTACAACCCAGGCGGCAAGCTGCCGATCTCGTTGCCGCGGACGGTTGGCCAGGTTCCGGTCTACTACAACCACAAACCGTCCGGCGGCCGCTCGCATTGGAAGGGTGACTACGCCGATCTGAGCGCCAAGCCGTTGTTCCCGTTCGGCCATGGCCTGAGCTTCACGCGCTTCGATTACCGAAATCTCCGGGTCAACCCGGACCGCGTCGCAGCGGGAGACACCGTGCGCATCGGCGTCGAGGTCACGAACGCTGGCGAGCGCAGCGGTGACGAGGTCGTGCAGCTCTACGTCCACGACGTCGTGGCCAGCGTGACGCGTCCGGTCAAGGAGCTGAAGGGTTTCAAGCGTGTGACGCTCGCACCCGGCGAAACGAAGACGCTGACCTTCGAGCTGGCAGTGAACCAGCTCGCCTTCTACGACCGCACCATGGCCTTCGTCGTCGAGCCGGGCACGATCGAGGTGACCGTGGGCAGCTCATCGGAGGACATCCGGCTGACGGGCAGCTTCGAAATCACCGGCGAGACGACGGCGGTGGTGAGGGAGAGCCGTCCGAGCCAGGTCCGGGTGGAGTGACGTTGCCGCTCAGCGGCAGGTCAGCGTCGCGCCGGTTCGGCTCAGCGTGCACTTCGGTGTGGCACTGCCCGGTGGATTGAACGTGCGTCCACCGCACTGACCGAGTGTGGCTTGCGCCGGCGCGCCCAGTACGACCTGCATCTGCACGGGTATCTGGTCCGGCCGCACCTGAAAGTTGGCCCGACTGCCACGCACGGCGAAGGTGACACGGCCGGGCGCACGTTGCGGGAAGGTGGAGATCACGACGCGGGTGATGCCGCTCGCCAGTGTGCCGCTGCCGTCGGTGAAGGTCCACCGTGTGCCGGTTCGGTTGCGGCGCCAGCCGGGAGCCCCCCGTGTCGCCGCCAGGCCCGGCGGCACGACACGCTCGAAGACCGCCGTACCGTTTGGATCGGTGACGCTGAAGCTGAAACCGTTGGCGATCGGATCGAGCGGCGGTGCCAGCGCGGCGAACTGCAAGCGGCCGCTCATCCGCAGCTTCTCGTCGCCGGGGGGCGCGAGGTTCTTCGAGACCCGCAGCCGCGGATTGTCGATGAGCAACCCGCTGGTGCACGAGAACAGCGGGCCGCCGCCGAAGTCGAGCTGCGCGAAGGGTTGCTTGTAGATCAGCACGCGCGACCAGTTGGTGTCCGTGACGTACAGGTTCCCTTGCGGGTCGACGTACGAGCTGCCGGCCGGATAGGAGAGGAAGTCTCCGAGGATCATCTGCGGCAGCTGCTCTGCCAGCGGGTTGAGGTACACGACCGGGAAGCGCTGGGTCATGTATGGGTTGTTGCCCACGGTCATGTATCCGCGCTGGTGGAACACCGGCTTGAACGGGCTGATCAGCGGATCGCTCGCGGCGCTGGGCCCTGAGGCATTGAAGTCGCCCCCGGTGCCCAACACGCGCGAAGCTGCCAGGCCGAACTTGGCGCGCGTCGCGGTCGCGGCGACGGCGACGCGGTTGGCATCGAACTCGAGGATGCGGCTGTTGGAGCCCGCTTCACCGCCGTTGTCGGCGATGTAAAGATCGCCGCGCGCGTCGAGAGTGACGTCGTACGGATAGCAGAGGCTGGACGCGGTGGGTGCGACACAGGCGGTGCCGGCGAGGTTGGGCTGCCCGAGCACGACGTCGACGAACGGTCCGCGATTGGAGTTTCTCAGTCCGAGGCGGTTGGCAATCCGAAAGACGCGGTTGTTCCAGCGGTCGGCCACCCACACTTCGTCGCCGCCGGCACTCGGCGCGAAGTCGAGGCCATCGGCGTTGCTCGCGTACATCTGCCCGCCGGAGCAGCCGCTGCCGCCGCAGGTGCAACCCGGGCTGCCCGGGCAGCCGAGCACCGGATAGCCCGTGAAGCCGGGCGCGGTGGTCAGCGGGATGGTCGCGGCCGGCGATGAGTTGTTGGCCAGCGGTGAGGTGAATACCGCTACGTCGAGCACTCCCGATTGCGACCGCTGCACCCACAATGCGCCGGCGTAGCTTTGTGGGTATGCAAAGTGCCTCTTCTCCAAAGCGTGTGGGTAGATTTTCACCATGATGCATCGGTTGATCG
>CAZCGA010000114.1:0-20560 GCA_964498075.1 uncultured Binatia bacterium (SeqCode)
CCGGATCGCCCCGGCTGGCCGCGATACGAACACCGAGAGGGCCGCGGGGCACCTCGATCTCGAACCGCCGGCCTTGGCGGATGATCTCGACCCGCACGGTCTCCCCGGCGATGCCGCCGCGGGTAGCGGTGACGAGCTCGCTGGGAGAGAAGATGCGGGTCTCGCCGTAGCGCAGCACCACGTCGCCGGCCTGTAGGCCGGCCACCGCCGCCGGTGATTCGAGCAGCACCTCGTCGACTGCCACGCGGTTCGGATGGTCGAGGGCGACGAGATAGCGGTCGTACGCCTCGTCCCCGATCTCGTCTCGGATCGATGTGCGTTGCCGCTCGATCTCCGCCATCTCCTCCGCGAAGCGAGGCGTGTCCAGCCATCCCTCCCGCGCCGCCAGATCGCGCAGGTAGATCTCGGACAGCGCGTGCTCGTCCTGCCGACGCTTGATCTCGGCCGTGGTCGTCGCGTCGATGCCGGCGGCGACCAGCGCGCGCTCCATTGTCGTGATGCCTTCCTCGGCGCTCGTCGGGCGGGCTGCGCCGCTCGGCGCGGCGTCCGTCGGCGGCGCGGCCGCTACGGGCTCGGGTTTTGACGTCGCCGCCTGTCCGGTCTGTTGGGCGCTGCCACGCAGCGCGGCAAGCTCGGTCGCAAGCACCTCGAGCCGTTCCTCGAGGCGGCGCCTCTCATCCCCTTCCGCCGCCAGCTTCGACGCCAGCAGCTCGACCCGCCGCTCCAGCCGCGTGGCGTGCCGATCGCTGCCGCTCTCGGTCTCACGAACGCCGGGGCTCTGCCCGGATGCGGACGCCGAACCTCCGAGGCGCCGCTCCACGGGCTCAACTCGGCCTCGTCCGCCCCACCATCCGCGCGAGACACTTGCCGCCAAGCCGAGAGCGACGAGCAGGGATCCGTACACAGCTGTCCTGTTCATTCACGCGCTCCTTCGAGCGCATTGATTGTGGCGGTGTCGTGCCGGCGACGCAACAGCCCGAAGGGCCGGCGGCGACAAAGGATCCGTGAGCATGCTGTTCGGCACCGCGTGAGGGTGCGCGTTTGTGAGCAGCTGTCAGCGTTCAGTCTGGAAGGACGGTTTGAGATCAACCCCTCGCCGGACGGCGTGGCGGAATGTGGCGGTTTCTGAGATAATCGCGCACGCAATGAAGGTCTTCAGTGAACTGTCGGCGGCGGAAGCCGCCCGGCAGCCTGGGCCAGAGATCCAACCTTCGCTTGGACTGTTCTACTTCTGGGGCGACCGCGCCCTGTATATTGGACCGGACGCAGTGGCCACCGTCCACGCCCACCATGCGGTCCAAGTCTGTATCGGGTTGTCCGGCCCCGCTCGCTTGGGAACGGGGCGGGCGCCCTGCAGGAACTATGAGGGAGCGGTGATCCAGTCCGATCAGCCCCACGAGACCGACGTGCCCATCGCGCTGATCGCGAGCTTCTGGCTCGAACCTGACGCCACCGCAGCTCAACGGCTCGTGCCGCCTGGGGTTGACTTCTCCATCCTGTCCATTGAGCCGCCGAAGCTCGGCGACGTCGTTCCCCGGCTTCTCGATTGTTGGCATGACCGCTACACGTCGCAACAAGCGGCAGAGCTCTTGGACGAAGTGGTGCAGACTCTAGCGCTGAATCAGAGTCCGCACCCCGCGATCGACCCGCGCGTTGCACGCGCCCGTGAGATCCTCGATTCCGCGCCTGGCAGGCGGGTGCCGCTGGCAGAGGTCGCGGCGAATGTCGCGCTCTCTCCGAGCCGGCTGGCGCATCTGCTCAGCGCTCAGATGGGTCTGCCGGCGCGGCGGTATCTGCTGTGGTTGCGGCTGCGCGACGCCATCGGGGAGCTGACGCGCGGTGCGTCGATCACCGAGGCCGCACACGCCGCGGGCTTTGCCGATGGTGCGCACTTCAGCCGCACGTTCCGCCGGATGCTGGGGTTCACGCCCTCCGACGCACTGCAGGTCAGCAGGTTCGTTCAAGACGCGCCGGCGAGGCGGCGCTAACCTTCTTCCCCCAGGAGGAAGGCCGAATGAATCGGGAAACGATCAGCCAAGTCAGTCAACCTCGAGCGCAAGTGGAAAACTCGCATGAGGAAAGCGGCGCGGCGAAGCCGACGGTAACCAGACTCGTACTCGTCTGGGCGGGCGTACTCGTGGGGCTGGCGATCGCCCGCTGTGCGATCTCGGAAGGGTCGATCCGGCTGCACGTACTGCGGGGAATTCTGCTCCTCATGGCGGTGGGCGAAGGACAGGGGTCTTTCTCAAACATCTTTCGGCCGCAGTGGTTCGCCGAACAGAACGGCCGGCCCTTTGATCCGGCCTATCACGGCGTGTCGCAGGACTTCGGCTTTTACAACCTCGCCTTTGCGCTGCTCTTCGGTCTCGCCGCCCTCGACCCCGCGAGCAGCACTACTGTGATCGCCGTCGCCATTGTGTTCTATGGGATTCATGGAGTGACGCACGTCCTCCGATACTTCGAAGTGTACTACGGAGGCGGGACCCCGATCCCGACGCGTTCGCAGCGCGTAGAAATGGCGCAAGGCTTGCCGCTCGTTGCGGCCGCGACGGGCATGCTGCTGTTCTTCCCTTGACGAAACGGAGACCTGTATAGACATGCTCGATGGGTGGGGGACGCAGAGGACGGCATGACACTCCAGGCATGGGCTCTGTTCTGCGCGACCGAGACGCTGCTCTGCCTGAACCCCGGTCCGTCCGCACTCCTCGTCATCTCGCTCGGAATGACCCGTGGCCAGGCTGCAGGGGTGTTGGCCACCACGGGCGTGATCGTTGCCAACGCGGTCTACTTCGCGCTGTCGGCCACCGGCCTGGCGACGGTGCACTCTCTGTCGGCGGAGGCGTTCCGCGCCATCAAGTGGCTCGGCGCCGGCTACCTCATCTGGCTCGGCGCTCGAATGATTGCTCAGTCCTTCCGAGCGCGCGGCGATGCTCCCACCGCGAAGGCAGCGCCTTCCGGAGGACGTGCCTTCTGGCAGGGCTTCGTCACCCAAGGAGCGAACCCGAATCTCCTGGTCTACTTCACCGCCATCCTGCCGCAGTTCATCAACCCGAGCGCCCCGCTCGGTTCACAAGTGGCCATTCTCGCGTTCAGCTCGTTCGCAATCGAGTTCACGGTTCTCTCCGTGTACTCCGCTGTCTCTGATCGCGCCGGTCGCAGAGCCGCGCCGCGCTTCCGCATCGTAGTCGAGCGCCTGGGCGGCGGGCTGCTCATCGCCGCAGGCGCCGGCCTTGCCGCACTGCGGCGCGAATGACACGTGTACACCACGGGGGTGACGTGGCCCCGGCTGCAGGCTACGGCCGCCCAGGAGGCATTTCGATGAAATCGTGGCGTCGCGTTTTGGTGGCCGCGCCTGAGCCGCGGCGTTCTAACCCTTCTTGAGTTCCCGCACCAGCCACTCGATGCGATCGTTGCCCCAGAACCGCTGGCCCTCGCAGATGAAGAACGGAAAGCCGAACACCTCGTCCGCCTGAGCGTCCTTGTTGCTATGGTCGAGGGCCGCCTCGTAGCGTGGATCCCGCAGGGCGGCGAGAAACTCCCCGCGATCGAGACCGGCGCGCGCGGCGATCTCGGCGAGCGTCTCCTCCTGGCCGATGTCCTTCCCTTCGAGCCAGCGCGAACGGTACACGCCGTCATGGTACGCCCTCCCCTGTCCCTGCTCCTGCGCGAAGAAGAACCCGAGGCAGGCGCGTTTGCTATCGGCGAAGGGACCGGGATTGAGCGCGAGACCGTAGGCCTCGGCGAACCGCCGCACGTCCTCGAAGAGGTACTTGAGCTTCGGCGACTTCAGGTCGGGACCTCCCCCCGTACGCGGGGAGTAGACAGGCTTGTACTCCACCTGCACAGCGAACGGCGCCAGCTCCTTCGCGAGCCGGCTGTTCGCGAGGAACGAGTAGGGACTATTGTAGGCGAAGTAGAAGCGAACCTCTTTCTGATCCATGGCGACCTCCTGTTTCGATCGAGCAGAGCTACGGGCGCGGGGATCTCGCGACGATCACGGCCAGCACGCCAAGGGCGAGCGCGATGGGTGCAAACACGAGCCGCTCCATCCATGTGCGAGCGGTGAGATTGACCAACGAAGCTACGAAGAGTGCGGTGGCGAGCACCCATGTCCCCCATGAGAAGAGCGGCCAGGGAAGGAAGCGGCCCCAGAGGCCGACGCGACCGGGCACACCCACTGCGGCGATGAGAAGTGCGATTGCGACTGCTGCCGCGCTGATTCGAAGGCCGCGGCTCGCTGCGATCTCCTCCCGCCCCAACGCCGCGGCGAGGCCCCAAGTGCCGCCGAACGCCCAATAGACGTGCAGAGCGCTTAGTATGGTCAACGCGACAGATAGCATGTAAGCGAGGCGCGCGACGATGCCGCTCGGAATCATGGCCTACCTCTCAGTGCGGTTTGACGCCCGCAACCCAATGGCGAGCAGCAAATCCGTTCGCCCCGAGTAGGAGCCCTCTTTTGGCTCCGTATCGAGGGGTGCGCGGCAGCACCGACCACGTCCCTCGATACGCGCCAGAAGAAGGCGCTACTCGGGACGAACGGATGGTATCACTTGGGAAATGTTTGCGTGCTGCGAGGATTCTGAACATTTGTACCTCAGTGCCGAAACGTGGCGATCCTGCCGCCCGGCTAGGGCTCGCCTGCGGAGGAGGGAACTGAATCGCACTCAGCCAACCGACTCATCGTGCATCCCCGGCTAGGCGCGCGCCGAGGCCTGCAAGACGCCGACGCGTTGCGCGCGCCGCCAGCTCTGCCAGGTGAGTATCGCCCCGCCGCCGACGACCGCGATGATCACCCACGCACCGCCATGCGCGAAGATCGAGTCGTGCACCGCACGCAGCGCGAGTGCGAGCGCGATGCCCACGCCGAGCGCCCCGAACGGGAGCTCACCCCAGTCGAGGCGTTGCCGTCCCGCCGCGATGGCCGCGAACGGCAGCGCCGACGACGCCGCGAGGTAGTCCGCGTAGGGTTTCCCGCGGCGCCCGCGGAGCTTCGCGTCCTGGTGCCAGGCGCCCAGGATCGCCAGGAGCGCGAAGCCGGCGAAGACGACGGTGCCAACCAGGTGGGTCGCCAGGAGCGCGTGCGGCACGGCCAAGAGCACGGTGCCGGCGAAGAAGGGGTGACGGCTGACGCGCTCGATGCCGCGCGGCGGCCGGGTTGTCTCTCCGAAGGAATCGTAAGGCGACCCCGGATAGGCGACCGACCCGGCGGCGATGAGCGCGATCCCGATCACGACGAGCGCCATCAGCGTCCATCTGAGCGCGGGCACGCTCCCGAGCGCTGGGCCCGGCGCACCGTCGAAGCGATGCGCGGCGTAGTACGCGATCAGCCCGGCGAACGACATCGACGCAAGCGCCGAGAACAGCGCCATGAAGCCGCCCTCGCCGAGACGCGCGACCAGTGCTGCGCGCGTCCGGCGAGTTGCCAGCCCGATGTGCATGCCGCCGAAGAGCAACCAGAGCAAGCCCACGGTGATTGCTGGTTCCATCTACGTACCTCCTTCGTCGATCGCTCACCGCCGGTGGCGCGACGCCGGCGCTGCCAACGGGATCACATTCTGCAGGCTCTCCGCGTCGACCTGCTTCCCCTGCGTGAATGCGCCGATGGCCGCGTCGACTGCCGTGAAAAACAGCCTCAGCCCGGCGAGGCGCTCGGCCAAGAACCTCGTCGCCTCGCGGCCCGCAGCCTCGCGGCCCGCGGCCCGCTCCGTCTCCGTGACCGCGGCGAGGACCTGGCGCACCGTCCAGCGGAAGCGCCGCTCCATGATCTCCTGCATCGCGCGCCAGAAGTTAGTGACCGCCTCGTAGTGATCCTTGCGCGAGCCGCCGATCGGCGTACGCCGCACGAGGTGCCAGTCGACGAGCCCTCGAATGTTGACCGAGATGTTGCTCTTGCTCTGCTCCAGCTCGGCGGCGATGTCCTCGAGCGTCAGCGGCTGCGCCCGCAGGTAGAGGACGGCGAAGATCCGCCCTTGCAGCTGCGAGAGCACACCCGACGTAGCCGCTGCCGCCCCGATGCCGGCCACAAAGATCCCCGTTTCGCGCTCCATTCGGCCTCCTTAGCTATCCCGCCTGGAGTGTATATTTAGGATATTCTGAATGCACAGTCAAGACCGGCCACACGCATTGCCCAGAATAGCCGAGAACGGGGTGCCTACCGAGGTTGCGGTACTACCGACACTATAGTAGCCAACGGGGCGCGCGATGAACCTTCGCATCGACCACCTCGCCTTCCCGAGCTTCGACGCGGCGGAGACCTATCGCTTCTACACGAAGGTCATGGGCTTTCGACTCGCGGCGAGCATGCAGGGCGTCAGCGAAGCCTGGGGCAACAAGCCCTACTTGCTCATGGTCTTTGCAAATCAGAGCGGTCAAACGTTCGATTTCTTCGCGCTCGACGGTATGCGGCGCCCCAAGCCGGACGGGCTGCCGAAGGACATCCGGCACGTCGCGCTGGCAGTCAAGTCGCGCCGAGACTTCGGCGTTTGGAAGAAGCGGCTGAACGCCCACGCGGTGGAGTTCTGGGAGGAGGACCATGGCGGCGGGTGCTTGTCGATCTACTTCAGTGACCCCAACGGAGTCATGTTCGAGGTCACCGTTGGATCCTCGGCTTTCGACGAGGGTGCTGGCAGAGATGGCGTCGAAGTGATTCGCCGGTGGACGGCCGCGCGACGCCGGCGTCCGGCTCCACCACGAATGCCATCTACTCAGTCGCGAAGAAATCGGAGAGCTGGCGGATCAGCTCCTTCTTCTTGAACTTCCCCGGCCCGGTGCGCGGAATCTCTTCGACGAACACGACGCGCGACGGCACCTTGTGCGGCGCCAGGTGCTCGCGGGCGTAGGCGCGGAGCACCTCCTCGGTCAGTGCGGCCTCGGGGCGCGGCGTGACCGCGGCGACGACGCGCTCGCCCTGGTCCGCATCGGGGACGCCGACGACCGCGACTAGCGCTCGGCAATCCGAGAAACGCAATGCCAAGTCACGATACGGGACCAGGCGCGGGGCCCCGGTCACCGCGGGCAGCCGGTGAGAGCGTTGCTCACGGCCTTGACGAGTTCGTCGATGGTGACACGGCCGTTCTTGTCAGAATCGAATAACGGGCAGGAATCGACCTGTGCGGTTCCGAGCGTGATGTTGACGCCTATGACAAGGTCGTGAACCGTAAGCCCGCCACAGTCGCCAACGCAAGTGCTTTGGGGGGTCAGCGTCGGCGTCGGTACGGCCGTCGCCGCAGGAGTCGAGGTCGGAGCAACAGTCGGTGTTGGCATCGGCGTGTCGGTTGGCGTCGGTTCGCTGCCGACTTGGTTCGATACTTCATTCGTCTGGATCGGATCGTTGGTATCGAAGACGATGCTGGCACCATTGGTGACGCTCGTTCCGGCCGGGATGGTGGCCTTCGGCTTCACCGAGAAACTCACGTGTCCTTGACCGCTGCCCGTCCCGTCTTCCGGCGGTAAGAAGCCCGCGAGCGGGTGTTCCGGTGGCAGGCCTGTCGCCGTGTCGATCGCCTTGAGCCGCCATTCCACGCGGCCGGTTTGAGGGTTCAAGGACGCGGTGATGTCGATAGCCATCGCGCCTTGGGTTGGACCGGTAATAGTCGGTGGCGCCGGGAAGTCGCGCGTCGAGAAGTCAATCATACCGTCCGGAACGGTGATGAGCCGGTCGCCGTACGCGACGTCAGAGAACCGGAACGTGGTCCAGTCGAGGTTGGAGTCCAAGTAGTCGACCACCACCGCCTCCTGAACCGGCGCTGTGGCTGCCCCGAGGTTTTCAAAGTTGATGGTGTACTGGAGAAGGTCTTCTCTTGACAGGACGTGGGTTGCCCCGGTCCCCGCAGGCCCGACCTTCTCGTTGGGGTCAAAGGGACGCACGACGTTCGAAGCACCCGATGAAATCTGCTGGCCGGGAACTGGCAATGCCGCATCTTCGCATGTCGGAAAAGCGAACGACGAGTAGGTCCCGTCGCAGTTCATGATGCCGTCGTACCAGCCGGCCGGGTTTCCGGAGGTGTTAAGCGTTCCCGTCAGCCAGGGATTATCGCAGTGGTCGTCGTCGTCGCTGGGGATCTGTTTCTCGAAGCAGTGGAGAGCAGTCCCATGGCTAATGCCCGGTATGGGAAGGAGATCGGCCAAGCTGGGCAGATAGTACTGCCGATCACCCCGGCGGCTAGTGGGGGGAGAACAGGCGCCGGCGTCGGCGAAGTCACCCGTGTTCACAGACAGGCTTCCGCCCGCGTACTGCCCGGCGAAGTCAGGGAGGGCACCGCCAAGCGGGTTTGCCGGGTCGAGAACTACGCCACGCGAACCCATGCAGCCGCAAGAGCTTGGCCGACGCGGTGCCTGATCAGCAACTTGGAGATTTACGTTGTTGCCAAAGCTGTGGCCAACATAAGTCACGCAATTCCAATCAAAATCGGACGGCAGGAAATAGGATAGTTGCCGATACGCCTCGCCTGCCACTTGTGGTATCCGGCTCGCGGCGGTTACCGGCAGACCGGTATCGGCTCCGTTGGCCCAGTCGACCCTTACAACGTTGCAGGCTGGGCAGTGCTGCATAATCTTTCCCGCAAGTGGGCCAAGGTCGGCTGCACTCGCATTCCATCCGTGGGAGATGACGTACGTGCAGCAGTTCGCAGGATCTAGGCGGTCCAGGGAAACGTGCACGTCTCTCGCCGGGTCGAACTCCGCGGAACGGCCCGCAACACGCTCAGAGAGCCCCTGCGAGGGCCCATTGGAGACACCGCTAGAAACACCGATGAAGTACCCGACCACAGCGATCAGATCCGACGCCAACTCGGGCTCCGTATCCGCGTCGACGTAGAGCCCAGCCAACGAGCTCAGCATGTCGTGCCAAGTCGAACCGAGATGAGCCCTGACTTGCACCCAGTAAGCGGCCCATTCCTCGTCGGTCACATTGGGCGGTCGCAGTACGGTCTCAAGCGTCGGGAAGTCTAGAGACGTGTCGTCGCCTTGGTTGGCGATCAAGCGGAACTCAATTGCACCTGTGCTCGGCGCGACGAACGAGATGGGAATACGCTCTTGCCGGCCAGGCACCAGCCTACCCGCGAGGCCGTCGGTGGAAATTCCCAGCAGAGCCAGGCCGACGCTGCTCGTTCGGCCTGTGGTCCCGATCTGCATGGAAACACCGACCGCGTTAGAAAGGTAGAAGGCCGGCGCGTACATATCCGCATCGCCGGTATTCTGGTACTCCACGTACACCGTATACCTCTGCCCCGGTCGAACCTGCGGCGGAGCGACGACGCGCGCTTCAAGTCGCGCGCCCACCCCGGCTGTCACGTCGAAAGCGCGGCTCCAAGTAATGCCTCCAAGGTCGGGCCTCTCGATCTCGATGTCGTAGAGCCCGGTTGCGGCACCACGCAGGTCGAACGCGACGAACATTTGCGACGGGTCGATCAGCACAGGCGCCGCAGCGGTGATGCGCTCGCCTCCCGACCCAACCAGGCGCGCTACTGTGGTCTCCGTAAATCCTGTTCCCCGAAACTGCGCTGTGATGGTGCCGGCATTCCCCGCAGTCCTCGGAGAAACGCTACTGATGCGAAAATCCGCGTACTCGGCCCGAACTGCAAGCTCGACGGTGCCGCCGGATAGGAACGGAGCGAAGACGAGCACATAATATTTGGCCGGGCTCGACTGTATGATTGGGATTTCGGCGTGCAGGTCCGAGAGCGGCGCCTGCGCGAAATAGTCGTAGTCGAAAAGGGTGGGGAGCTGGCCTCCGCTCACAACCACACGAACCGCTGTGATGTCGATCGGCGTCGCCGCAGCACCGGACCCGCGAGCGAGGCGCTCTCCTTTCGGCAGCGGGCCGAGATTTGCAAACCTGGGCTGCGATGGCGTCGGCTGTGCGCGGCGACTCGCGCGGCGCCCGGAGGCTCCGCCCGCTGGCGTGGTTCGAACTGCTATCACAAAATCCCTGGCTTCGGCGGCGTCCACTTCGAAGTAGTACAAGCCGTGAGATCGCAGCGTTGCAAACACGTCCGATCCGAACTGTAAGGGCGTGATTGGATACAGTGGAATGGCATCGAGTCCCGAGTGCCAGAGGCGGACCTGCCCATCGGAATGGCTGGTCGCAACCAGCGTCTGGTCGGGCGATATCGTTATTCCACCTATCGCACTGAGGTCACCGCCCCCTGGCGTGAAGGTGCGCACTAACGCACCCGAGACGTCCCACAGATAGCCCGTTCCCGGCTGTCCGCCGCAGGAGACAATGAACTTGCCGTCGTGGGAAAATGCAGCCGCGACAACCGAGTTGCCCTGTGGGAGGAGTGCGGTTTGCGCGCCAGAAGAAACATCCCATAAGCGAATTGTTCCGTCGTTGGAGCCGGTCAGCGCGTGGGTGCCGTCGGGTGAGAAAGCAACCGAGGTGACTGCATCGCTATGGCGCGAGAGTGTCAGGAGGCGAGCCCCTGTCTGAGTGTCCCAAATGATCGCTGTCCTGTCCGCGCTTCCGGTCAGCGCCTGCGATCCATCGGCTGACAGCGCGACAGCCTGCACGGTGCCGGTGTGGCCGGCGAAGACCTGGAGTTGCGCGCCAGAGACGGCGTCCCAGAGGCTAGCATTCTGCCCGCCGCCAGTTAGCACTCGAGCAGCGTCGGCCGAGTACACGGCAGGATTTGGTTGTCCGACAACCGCCGGGAAGCTACGGGCTTGCTGGCGGCTTGCGGCGTCCCATATGCGCGCCGTGCCGTCGCGCGCGCCCGAGAGCACTTGGTCTCCCGCCGGCGAGAAATCTACGGTGTCGATAGACGCGCTGTGCCCGTCGAACGAGGCTCGAAGTTGGTCGGTCTGGGCGTCCCAGATGAACGCACGATTGCCGCCGGCCGCAACGAGCCGCGTGCCGTCGGGCGAGAAGTCGAGGCTACCGAGCGCCCCAGCTTGGCGACTGTGAAGCGCGGCGGAGAGTGGCGAGGACACCTCATACACGCCGAATGCCCACTGAGCTACAAGCGCCTGATCCGCAACGTACAGGATCACATCATAGAAACCCGCGGCTGCGCCTCTCAGGTCGAGTGAGGCGCTGACAATGCGAGACTCCGGGACAGAAACATCCGTTGCCCGAATCTCGACGTCGCCCTTCCTGAGCCTGACGTCCGCAGGGGGGCGAAAACCCTTGCCCAGGACTATGAGCGTAATGGTGGACTGGTTGCTGGCTCGACCTGGCGAAACACCCAGGATCGCGGGCGTGGGCGTGGGGGTTGGTGTTGCACTCGGCGTGGGAGTGGGTGGGGGAGGCCCCGTTGGGGATGGGGTTCTCGTCGGCGAGGGAGTCGTGGTTGTGGTCGTTGTTCGCGTTGGCGTGTGAGTGTAGGTCGGTGTTGCACCAGCGGTGGGGGTGAATGATTCCGTAGGCGACGGAGCGGATGAAGTGGTTGCCGTCGGAGTCAAGACCGCACAGGATGGGACGCCCTGAAGGGCGAGCGTATACTCACCACCAGTTGTCCACTTCGTGTCGAATACGATGACGGCGAACGGACTGTCGCCTCTGAGGATGACGCGTTCTGCCGCGCCGAGGCAGGAGCCGCTGCCGATCTCAACACCGCTTGCCGAGAAGAGTTTCCAGCAAGGCGAAAACAGGAGGTCGCCGGCTCGAGGCAGCACGGTGATCTCCACGATGTCGAAGGTGTGCCCTGCAAATCGGTAGCCATCGGCGGCACTGGTGTGGCCGAGAGTCCCCTGCACCGCATCGCCACAGCTGATGGCCTGCACACAGCTCGGCTGGCCGTTGAAGGTCGCACTCACGGGTACCAAACTGAGGGTGTACGGGCCAGCGCCGGACGCCGAGCGGATCGTGAAGGGACCCCCGCTCCCGGGTAGCACAACAGCACTGGCTGCTCTACAGCTTCCGACTACCGACGCCCCACCCCGGTCAAAGATCTCATAACATCCTTGGCTGGCGGTAATGGCTACCACTTCCCCCGCAAGCGCAGCGAACTGATGTACATCTGCAGCGCCATACCCCTCTAGTGTCCCTTGCACCGTCTCGCCGCAGCCGATAGACGGCGCACAGGTCGGCTGCCCGTTGAAGGTCGCGCTCACCGGTACCACACTGAGGTTGTACGCGGTGTTGCCAGTGAAGCCGTTTCTCACGCGGATCGTGAACGGGTCCCCGCCCTCAGGCAACACGACACGACCTGCGGCACCGCTATAGTTCTCCCCGCCCACGGGCTCGCCATTTTGGTCGAAAAGCTGCGAGTAAGCGTTGGCTGCGATCTCGACCACCTCCCCCGCAAGCGCAGTGAACTGATGGGCATCCGCCGCGCCGTACCCCTGTAGAGTCCCCTGCACAGTCTCGCCGCAGCCGATGGCTTGCGCGCAGCTCGGCTGCCCGTTGAAGGTCGCGCTCACCGGTACCACACTGAGGTTGTAGGTGGTGCCGCCGGTGGAGCCCTCGGTGTAGCTGTTTCTCACCCGGATCGTAAAGGGGCTGCCACCTTGCGGCAGCACCACGCGACTTGCGCTACAGTTCTCCCCACCCACAGGCTCGCCCTTGCTGTCGAAAAGCTGCCAGCAAGGGCCGCCGTAGCCCGCCACGTTCGCGGCTGCGATCTCTACCACTTCACCCGCAAGCGCACTGAACTGATAGGCATCTGCAACACCGTATCCCTCCAAAGTCCGCTGCACCCTCTCGCCACAGCCGATAGCCTGTGCGCAGCTCGGCTGCCCGTTGAAGGTCCCGCTCTGCGGTACCACACTGAGATTGTACGTGGTGTTGTAGGGGTTTGTCGCTCGGATCGTGAAAGGGGCGCCACCCGCCGGCAGCACCACGGGACTTAAGTCGGAGTCACAGTTTTCTTCGCCCACCGGCTCACCGTTCCGGTCGAAAAGTCGCCAGCAAGCGTGCCTTGCCGCGATCGCCACCACTTCCCCCCCAACCGCAGCGAACTGATACACGTCTGCAGCACCTTGCCCCTCCAGAGTCCCCTGCACCCTCTCGCCGCAGCCGATGGCCTGCGCGCAACTCGGCTGCCCACTGAAGGTCGCGCTCACCGGCACAACACTGAGATTGTACGTAGCGTTGCCGCTGGAGGATTTGCTCCTCGTTCGGATCGTGAAGGGGCCGCCACCCGCCGGTAGCACCACCCGACTTGGGTCACCGAAACAGTTCTCCCCGCCCACGGGCGCGCCATTCTGATCGAAGAGTTGCCAGCAAGGGGGGGAGCCGAGGTAGTCGCCCGTCGCGGCTGCGATAGCTACCACTTCCCCGGCAAGCGCGGTGAACTGATACGCGTCTGCGGCGCCGTACCCCTCCAGAGTTCCCTGCACAGTTTCCCCACAGCCGATAGCCGGCGCACAGCTCGGCTGCCCGTTGAAGGTCGCGCTCAGCGGTAGCACACTGAGATTGTACGTGGTGTTGTCGATGTAGCGGTTTGTCGCTCGGATCGTGAAAGGGCCGCCACCCGCCGGCAGCACCACGGACTCTGTACTGCAGTTTCTCCCGCTCGCGGCTACGCCATTCCGATCGAAAAGCTGCCAGCAAGGTGCGAGGCCACCCCTTGGATCTTCCGTGACTGCAATGGCTACCCCCTCTCCGGATTGCGCGCCAAAAATGAACACCTGTTCTTCACCCGAGCGAGAGAAGGTGCACGTGACCGTTTCACCACAATCGATCGGGACTAGGCGCGAGGAGCAGTCAAGTGGCGACTGAGGCGTCGGAGTCGCTGAGTGAGTTGGTGCGCTTTGTTGCGTCGGGTTGGCTGTCTGCGAAGGTGAGGGCGTAGTGGTACCCGCTGCAGCTTGGGTGCTTAGAGGGCCAAGGAGCAGTGTCAGCGTCAATGACGCTGGCCCGCGCCAACGCAGCACTCTGTCCTCCCCCGCACCTGCGAGTGCGTGTGATCCACCATATACCTCTAGAGCCGTCTGCCCCTGACCGAGCACGAAGGCACAAAAGCCAGCTAGTTGTCAACAATCTGCAGACCAATTCTCAAATGATGCGATCGGGGACGTTCTTGTACGCCACGAAAAGAAAACCCTGGGAGGAACTGTGGGTGAACGCAACGAGAGACGAAACCGGCGGGCGCGATGGTGCTGTTCTCGGCATGTTCCACTCGGCGCGTACGACTTCGCCGGTGCCCGTGGCAGTGAGCGCAAGCTTACCGCCCTCGAAACGAACCAGCGTGACGGCTTCGCGCTAGGGCCGCGAGCTTGGCAAAACTCAACCAGCCGAAGCGGTGGCTCGGACTCCGAAAGTGGTCTCTGGGCGTTGTCGATCAACCCCCGCTGCCCTTGAACACCACGATCGCCAGCGGCGGGAGCGTGATCTCGAGCGTGTGGCTGCGGCCGTGCAGCGCCTCGGGCAGCGCCGAGGCTTTCTACATCACCGACCACTATCGCAACTATCCGGCGATGCTGGTGCGGCTCTCGGCCGTTCATCCCGACGATCTCCGCGAGCTCCTCGAGGAGGCCTGGCGGCGCAGCGCGCCCAAGCGACTCGTCGCCGCCCGCGACGCCAGTCGTGACCGATGAGACCGAGCTAGGCGGTTGTCGTGAGCCGGCGGATCAGCTCCTTCTTCTTGAACTTGCCCGGACCGGTGCGTGGGATCTCGTCGATGAACACCACCCGCGACGGCACCTTGTGCGGCGCGAGATGGGTGCGCGCATAGGCGCGGATCGCGTCTTCGCTGAGCCTGGCACCGGGGCGGGGGGTGACTGCCGCGACGACGCGCTCGCCCTGGTCGGCGTCGGGCACGCCAACGACGGCTACTTCTTGGACCTCGGGATGACGCAGCAGGCAGTCCTCGATCTCGACCGCGCCGATCTTGAAGCCGCGCGACTTGATGATGTCCACCGAGCTGCGGCCGACGATGCGAAACATCCCATCGGGCTCGCGCACCGCGAGGTCGCCGGAGCGCAGGTATCCGTCGAGCAGCGCACGCTGGGTGTCGTCGGGACGCTGCCAGTAGCCGCTGAACAGGTTGGGGCCGCGGATGGCAATCTCGCCTTGGACGCCGTCCGGCACATCCACGAGACGGCCGGCGCCGGCGGCCTCCGGATCAATGATGCGCACCGAGATGCCCGGCAGCGGCATGCCGGCAACCCCGGGTCGTCGGGCTCCCGCATAGGGCGTCGACAGCACGAAGCCGCACTCGGTCATGCCGTAGCGCTCCATCAACGCAAACCCGAAGCGCTCGCGGAAGCGCTCGAAGGTGACGGCGCTCAGCGGTGCCGATCCAGAAACCCACAGGCGCATGCGGCGCAGATCATGCGCGGTCGTCACGGCTTCGGGCAGCGCGACCAGGCGGTTGTACATCGTCGGCACGCCGAAGAACATCGTCGCCGCGCTGCTTTCGAGGTCGGCGCACACGTCTTCTGCAACGAAGCGGCGTCGCAACACGATAGTCGAACCGACGAGCATGGAGGTGATGATCCCCAACCCCAGGCCGTGCAGATGGAAGCACGGCAAGGTGAGCAGCAAGCGATCCGCTGCGGTCCAGCCCCACGCCTGCGCCACCGTCGTCAGGTTGCTCAGCAGGGCACGATGCGACAGCACCGCGCCCTTGGGACGGCCAGTCGTCCCGGAGGTGTACACGATCAGCGCCGGCGCTTCGGCATCCGCCGTTTCAACCGACCGCGGCGGGTCCGCCAACGCGCCTACGTCGCTGAGGATCAGCGACAACTCCGGGAGCTGCCTCTCCGTCAACAGCGCCGCGTGCTCCGCTTCAACGATCGCGGCGCGCGCCCCGGCATCTTCGACGACGTAGCATACCTCCTCCGCGGTGTAGGCGGGATTCAACGGAACCAGAACGGCGCCGGCGTCGAGGACGCCCAAGATACTCACCACCAAGTCGGCCGAGTTTGCCAGGCCCACGGCGACGCGGTCGCCGCGCTGCACGCCGCGGCGCTCCAAGCCGGCGGCGAGCGCGGCGGCGCGCGCCCCGAGGTCGCCAAACGAGTACTCCTGTCCGTCGTACAGCAGGGCAGTCGCGCCAGCCCGGCGCGTGATGGACTCGGAGATGGTCGTCGCCAGCGTGGCCATGGACGCGCTCAGAACACTGCGGCCGCGTGCACAGCGGAGCGCCGCGGCCGCACGGTGAACGGTTGCGGTGCCCAGCGGGCCGGCGCGGCACCCGCGGCTCTCGGCGGTCGATGAAAGAACTCGGGGCCGTAGCCGTTGTTGAAATGCACGTGCTCGACGAGCTGGTCGACGACGAGATTGCCGATGATCACGCCGTTGTCGTCGGCCGGAAAGAACTTGCGTCGTCGCTCCTTCCTTAAACCGCCCCAGTCGCGGTAGCCGAGCCACTTGCCGACCCACAGCTCCTGGCGCAGGAACTCCGCGGTGATGCGCGCGTGCACCCGATCGATGAGGTTGGTCTCGGTGTTGATGTAGAGGACGAACCACTCGCCCGGCACGCCGGGGTTGCGGGCGTCGAACACGACCTTGAGCCGGTGCCAGCGGACGTTGCCCTCGCCCGCTTCGCCGAGATCGGTCACGGTTGCCTCCATCTCGGCCACTGCAAACGGCAAGGAGAACCAGAACAGATTGCTCACCAGATTGAAGCGCGCCAGCTCCAGGCGCCCCGGTTCGGTGATCGGCTCGCCGTCACGCAGGCCCCAGGTCTCGCGGTCCTTGATGCCGAGCGACACTTCACTCTCCAGGCCGATCGATTCCAGACGGGCTTCCATGCCGTGGTGCAGCCGGGCGCTGTACAGCCCGATGCTCTCCGAGGTGACGTTGCCCACCGGGTCGAGCAGCGTAAGGGTATTGACGTAGCCCACGTCACGCAGCGCCATCCAGCGCTTCCAGCCGCCGGCGGCATCCAGCGCGCGCGCCAGCACCCTGCCCGCTTCACCCGCTGGGAGGTGCGGTCCGTCTGACGGCGCTGGCGGCTGCGTACATCCGCCGCAGAGCCATCCCAGCGCGACGAGGATAGCCGCCGCGCGTTGTGTCGGCGTCCGCACGGCCACCCCAATAGGGCCTTGCTCGGTGGATTGTCAACGCGCGCCCGCGGGCCCACGGCTAGGGGTGGAGGAGCGAGCCCCGGAGGGGTAGCATGCGCGCCATGGAGCCGTGGCAGCAGCGCTACGCCGCGAAGGTCGTCGATGCCGCAACCGCCGTGCGCAAGGTGAACCGCGGCAATCACGTGTTCGTCGGCTCCGGCTGCGCCGAGCCCCAGGGCTTGGTGTCGGCGCTGGCGCAGCGCGGCGACGAGTTGACGGACACCGAGATCCTGCACATCCTCACGCTCGGCATCGCCCCGTACACCAGCTCGAAGTACTCCGGGCGCTTCCGGCACAACGCGTTCTTCATCGGGTCGAACGTCCGCGAGGCGGTCCGCTTGGGACAAGCCGACTACACACCGATCTTTCTCTCCGAGGTGCCGCGCTTGTTTCGCAGCGGCCGGGTGCGCATCGACGTCGCGCTTATCCAGGTCTCGCCCCCCGATCGCAGCGGCTACTGCAGCTACGGGGTGTCGGTCGACGTCGTGCAAGCCGCCGCCGAGAGCGCCAAGCTGGTGATCGCTGCCGTGAACCCGCGCATGCCGCGCACCCACGGCGACAGCTTCATCCACGCCGACGCCGTCGACTACTTCGTCGACAGCGACGCACCCGTGCTCGAGCTGACGCCGGAACAGCCGGGCGACGTGGCGATGCAGATCGGCCGCTTCATCGCCGACCTGGTCGAGCCGGGCGCGACGCTGCAGCTGGGGATCGGCACCATCCCGAGTGCCGTCCTGAGTCAGCTGACGGACAAGGAAGACCTCGGGCTGCACACGGAGATGTTCACCGACGGCATCATCGACCTGATCGAGCGCGGCGTGATCACCAACCGCCGCAAGACGCTGCACGTCGGCAAGACCATCGCGTCGTTCTGCATGGGCACGCGGCGTCTGTACGATCTGGTGGACGACAACCCGACCTTCGAGTTTCATCCGAGCGACTACGTCAACGACCCCATGCTGATCGCGCGCAACGACCACATGGTGGCCATCAACTCGGCCCTGCAGACAGACCTGACCGGCCAGGTCTGTTCCGATTCGATCGGCCACCAGTTCTACAGCGGCATCGGCGGCCAGGTCGACTTCATCCGCGGCGCCGCGCGCTCGCGCGGCGGCAAGCCGATCATCGCGTTCCCGTCGACCGCCAAGGACGGCACCGTGTCGCGCATCGTTCCGGTGTTGAACGAGGGCGCCGGCATCGTGACGACACGCGCCGACGTCCACTACGTGGTGACCGAGTATGGCGTGGCCGACCTCTGGGGCCGGAGCGTCCGTGAGCGCACCCTGGCCTTGGTCAGCATCGCGCATCCCGACTTCCGCAACGAGCTGCTGGCTGCCGCCAAAGCGCGGCACTTCGTGTATATGGAGCAGATCCCCTTCCCGGCCAGCGGCCGTCCGTATCCCAAGGAGCTGGAGCGCTGGGTCAGCTTGAAGAACGGACTGGATGTGTTCTTCCGGCCGATCAAACCCACCGACGAGCGATTGTTGCGCGACCTCTTCTACTCGCATTCAGAGCAGACCGTCTACATGCGCTACTTGACGCCGATGAAGAAGCTGTCGCTCAAGCAGATCCAAGAGTTCGTGACGCTGGACTACGACCAGCACATGGCGATCGCGGGCTTGCTCCTGCACGACGAGACCGAGGAGATGATCGCCGTCGGTCGCTACATCGTGGATCCGAAGACGAACATGGCCGAGGTCGCGTTTACCGTGCACGACGACTACCAGAACCTGGGCATCGGCCGCTTCCTGCTCGAGTACCTGAAGGAGATCGCACAGCCGCGCGGCATCGCCGGTTTCACCGCGCAGGTGTTGGCCACCAACGCCCGGATGCTGCACCTGTTCCACAAGTGTTACTCCCCACTGCGCAGCGAGCTCGAAGAAGGGGTCTACAACCTCGCCTGCCGCTTCACCGACATCGACCAGCACCGGCGCATGCGCCGTGCCGTCGGCCCGCCCCCGCCCTCACCGCAGTAGGCGTGCCGCAGAACGCCGGGCGCACCACACGCGCCCGCGGTCTTACAAGAGGAACCACGCAACCGCGATGTAGACGGGCGCGAGGATGACGGTGGCCCGCACCGCGTAGCCGAGGAAGCTCGGCATCTCCACGCGCGCGTCCCCGGCGCCCTCGGCGACCGCCTTCACCAGCAGGTTGGGGCCGTTGCCGATGTACGTGTTGGCGCCCATGAAGACTGATCCGATACTCACCGCGGCGAGCAGCACGGGAGCGTGCATCGCCAGCGCGCCGAGATCCCCAGCGTAGCCGGCGCGCGCCGCGGCGAGGCTGGAAAACAGCAGATACGTCGGCGCGTTGTCGAGCACGCTTGACAGCCCGCCGCTCATGAGGAACAGGCCGACCGGTGTGTGGACCGGCAGATGCGGGGCGATCCGTTCCAGCGCGTGCAGCGCCGGCACCATGGTGACGAAGATGCCGAGAAAGAGGATGGCGACCTCTTTGAGCGGACCGTAATGGAAGGTGTTGGCCTCACGCACGGACCGCGGCGTCAGCAGCAGCGAAAGCCCGATGAGCACGGCGTACGTGGCCTCGCGCCATGGGCTCACCATGCCCGCGGCCGAGCAGACGATGATGCCGACGGCGACCAGCAAATTGATCTTCCCGTCGACGCGGACTGCGGTCTCGTGCGCCTCGTCGAGTGCCAGGTCTTCCGGCGACTCGCGCGCGTAAAGCGTCCGGTCCCACAACCAGAAGGCCGTCAGCAGAAAGCCAACGGCCAGCAGCCAGGCCGGCCAGAGGGTGAGCGGAAAGTAAAAGGGCACGCCCCTGAGGTAGCCGAGATACAATGGGGGGTCACCCAACGGCGTCAACAGACCGCCCGCATTTGATACGATCAGAATGAAGAAGACGACGATGTGCGTCTTGATGCGGCGCTCGCGGTTTGCGTCGAGCAGCGGCCGGATCAGGAGCATCGATGCCCCGGTGGTGCCGATCAAGCTGGCCGCCGCCGCACCCACGCCCAGGAAGGCCACGTTGACCGTTGGAGTGCCGCGTGGATTGCCGGAGATGTGAATGCCGCCGGCAGTGACGTAGAGCGCCGAGATAAGGGCCATGAAGGCGACGTAATCCTCGATGCCGTGGATGAGCAGCTGACGCTCGTGCGGCCCCGGAGCCAGTGCGATGACCGGCGCCGAGCACGTGAACACCAGAACGACGGGCGCCAAGGGATGCTCCCACAGATGCGGCACGAGCAGTGGCAGGAGGGCGATACCCAGCAAGATTCCGGCGAACGGGAGCGCGGGCAACCAATCCATGCTCGGTCTCTTTCATCCGTGCTAGCGCATAGTCAAGAGCGCGCTGCCCCGCGAGCGGCACGGTCACTGCAAACAATCAAATGAACAGCGGCGCCAGCACCAGCGTGATCGTGCTCAGCAGCTTGATGAGCACGTGGATGCTGGGTCCGGCGGTGTCCTTGAACGGGTCGCCGACGGTGTCGCCCACTACGGCTGCTTTGTGCGTGTCGGAACGCTTGCCGCCGTACATGCCGCTCTCGATGTACTTCTTGGCGTTGTCCCACGCCCCGCCGCTGTTGTTGAGGAACAGGGCCATCAGGATGCCGGTGATGGTGCCGACCATCAGCATCGCGGCGACG
>CAZCGA010000115.1:0-15158 GCA_964498075.1 uncultured Binatia bacterium (SeqCode)
CGATCAACCGATGCATCATGGTGAAAATCTACCCACACGCTTTGGAGAAGAGGCTTTTTTGTTTCTGCTGCAATTGCTTCTCCGATCTCTTCTCAAAAGCTTAGATGTCGCGCAACGCCTCGACCGGTATTCTGGTCTGCTTCATTGCGGCGCTCCTGAGCCTGCCGCTACCGACGTATGCGGAAGTCTCGACGGATCAGCCGGGCGCCATCTTGGTGTTCCCCAAGGTCGTGAGCGACGAGAATCAAGAAACCATCATCCAAATTACCAACGCGACGGGGTCGCGGGCGTTCGCTCGGTGCTTCTACACGAATGGCGCGCCGGATCCCGAGACCGGCCAACCGTTATGGCGGCTGACGGACTTTCAGATCACATTGACCCGCCTTCAACCGACGGTCTGGGTGGCGGGCGACGGGTTGCCTCCCGTGCCGCCGGACCGACCGCGCGACCTCTACCCGGGACCGGTTCCGCCAGTTGGTCTCGGCTTCGTGGGTGAGCTCAGATGCGTGGTGGTGAACGAAAGCGAGAGCCCCGTGTCGCGGAACGCACTTACGGGAGAGGCCACCTTGATCGATCGCAATGCTCCGCACTCCACTCGCAAGTACCAGGCAATTGCCATACCCGGTTTGCCGCAGAACAACGGCGACAACACTCTGCTGCTGAATGACGTCGAGTACAGCTCATGTCCCCGCGTGCTGCTCCTGAACCACTTTTTTGATGATGCCCCCGATCCCGTGCTGCATGCGCCGATCACCATTCAGTCCAGCCTCACGTTTGTGCCCTGCAGTGCAGATCTGGAACAGACAGTTCCCGGCACGGCGACGTTGCAGTTCGAGGTGTTGAACGAGTTCGAGCAACGCTTGTCCGCAAGCACCACGTTGAACTGCTTCTCGGATGTCGCACTCTCGGCCCTTGATGGCAAGACGCAGCGGGAGCGTTCGATCTTCAACTTCGCCTCGCAAGGGACCCTGGTGGGGCAGACGCGCATTCGCCCGGTGCTCGATGCGAGTACCAGCCGCGGGCACGGGGTTCTGGCCATCGCCGAGGAGTTCCGCGATGGGCGCCGCATCGGCAGCGCCCTGAATCTGCACTTCATCGGCGGCAACCTGCAGGCCGACGTCTACGTGATCCCCAGCACCTTCTAACTATGGCGCCGCCGCGACGCGGCGCTGGTGCTTGCTCGAACCGAACCCGACCAGCGTCAGTTGCGCGCGCACCTCGATCTCCTGTGGGTTCGTTCGGTCCGTCACGGCGACGTCGAGCGCCCAGCAGTCGCACGTCGAGACGAGCCTGAGACCGAAGAAATTGTCCAGGAAGCGATTCGTCACCACATCGTAGCGGCTCGAGTATAAGAACCCGGCCCAGTCTGTGAGTCGCAGCACGATATTGTCGTCGATCTCCTGCAGGAGGTTCTGCGTCAGGACACGGTACGACACGCCCGCGCTGGTGCGCGTGTCCAGGCGTCGCCCCTCGGACTCAGACGTGGTGCGCGGGTCTTGGACGAAGACTCCAACTCGAGCCGCCGAGAGGTTGTTGTTGCTGGTATCGTAGTTGGTCAGGAAGCGCAGCGACAACGCCCGGCTCGGATTCAACCGGCCACCAACGTCGATATCGGAGAAGTGGTCGGCGGAACGTCCTGTCTGCAGCGGGTCGATGTCACGGGCGATGTCGACACTCTGCTGCACCCACAGGCGTCCGAGCTCGCGCACAGAGCTCTCCTGAGATGCGGTGCGCAGCGGCCGCGTGGCGACGGCGTCGCTCGCGACATTGTCGTCCGCGACGTCGTCGGAGAATTTACCGATGAAGCGACTCGTGAGGCCGTAGGTGATCAGGTTGCGCCGATTCACCCGGTCCGTTCCGTCGAACAAGGGCAGATCCGTCTGCGAGACGGCGGGGATGTACAAGTACGTGAGCTCCGGCTCCACCGTATGCTTGATCTTCTCGAGACCCATCCAGCCCACCGGATAGACGCGACTGAAGGCAGTGTTGACGTCGGCGCCGACCTGCACCAGCTCGCGCGAACTATCGCTGGGCAAATCCTCGGTGGTGCTCACCTGTGGTTCCGTCAGGTGATACGCAGTTTCGCGGAGCGAAACCCGCAGTGCACCAAACGCAAAACGCCCAAGAGGGAGCGGCACTGTCGCGCCCGGCTCGATGTCGATACGGAGTCCATCAGCGCTGCTGCCGCGTTGGAAGTCGACGGCCGACGCGGCCAACTCGCCCACCGCATACGCGCCGAGACCCGTCTGCGCCAGCAGATCGACTTCGGGGGCCCGCTGCAGCGTTTGCGAATCCGGGCCCGTCAGATCTTGATAGTATATGCCCTCCGCCTTCAGGCCGACACGATTCCATGATTGGACGACACCCACGCGCGAGAGGGTGAACGGCAAGGTCCGGATCGCCACACCGCGGGAGTGATCGAACGCATAGGTATTGATCTCGCGTAAGAACCGGTCATCGCTCACCAGGAGCGTGTCGGCATACGCCTGGGCGCCTACCGTCAGCTGCTGGTCATGCTCGACCACGGCACTCCAGCGGTTCACCGGAGTGCTTGTCGCGCCGCGGAACGACTCATTGAAGTAGGATCCACTGAGCGTTCCGTGCATGTCACGGCTGAACTTGTAGCGGTATTCGCCCAGCAGGCCGGCCCGCGCGCTGGTCTCAACGTCCAAGGCGAGGGTTGCATCCTGACTCTTGCTGATCGCCCAATAGAACGGCAAGAGCGTTTGAAAGCCACGTCGGTTCGAGGCTCCGAAGCGCGGGAGCAGGAAGCCGCTTTGCCGCTCCCGCTGCACCGGGAATATCGCGCGCGGAAGGTACAGGATAGGGACGTCGAGCACGTTGAAGGTGCCGCCGCGCGTGAGTCGTCCATACCCTTCGAGGTCTATCCGCAGATCACGACCGCTGATGCTCCAACTCGGCGGCCCGTCGGCGCACTGGCACGTCGTGAAACGGCCATTCTCGATGTGATAGCTCTGGCCGAGTCCCTTCTCGATGCGCTCCCCCCACAACGAGTACTGTAAGCGCCGCGACTGTACCTCGGCCCCTCCCAGAAAGCCGGTCTCTTCGTCAAGGTTCATGCGGATCGCCTCGGCGAAGATCACCCCCTCCGGGCCGGTGACTGTCACGTTGCCGTGCGCGTCCGCCTCGTTGGTCGTTCTGTTGAAACGGACCTCATCGGCACGCAGCTCCATGTCACCACGGTTGATGACCACCTTGCCGCGAGCCAGGATGGTATTTGTCTTCTGATCATAGCTGATTTCCTCAGCGTCGATCTTTACCTCTTCCTCGTCGGTGAGCGGACTCTCGAATAGCTGCGCCCGGCCGGCCAAGGGTAGAGCGATGGCAATCAGGAACACCGCGGCGAGCAGACGCATGTCCCTCACGCCTTCCGCCGCCTACGGATGCAGCGTCGCACCGGCGGGACTGAAGAGACGGTCCTGCCCACGCCGGCGGAGCACGGAAGGATAGATCGCCCCCAGCAGGAAGAGGGAACCCGTGGCCACAATCGCGTCGTCGCCGCTGACCGACTGCCGCAAGCGATCGAACCCGTCGACCGGCTCTGACACGATGGATGTGGGACAGAACCGCGCGAAGACGGGCGCGAGTACGTCCGGGTCCGCACCACGCGGCGGGAGTATGGTCGTGACCGTCGCACTGGCGGCGTGTGGCGCGAGGGTTTCGACCATCGGCTGCCAACGTTTGTCACACATGACCGCGAAGAGCAGGTGCACGCGCCGCCGGCCCACAACGGCCGGAAGCTCGCGCACCAGCGCGGTGATGCCGTCGACGTTGTGCGCGCCGTCGAGCACCACGAGCGGTGCGCTCTGCACGACGTCCAATCGCCCCGGCCAGCGTACCGTGGCCAATCCGCGCCGGAGGTGCGCGCTGGAAATCGGAAACCGGTCTCGCACCCGCATGGCCGCGGCGATCGCTACGGCGGCGTTCTCGCGCTGGTACGCACCACGCAAGGCCAGCTCCACGTCGTCGACCACCTCAGCCCACCCGGTGAACCGGAATCGCGGCGCACCACCGACCGAGAAGTCCCGGCCGGCCCACTGCGCGTCAGCACCGCAATCGTCCACCGCGTGCTGGAGCACGGCCCGTGCCTCATTCGGAACCCGACCGATCACCACCCGACAACCGGGCTTGATGATCCCCGCCTTCTCGCGCGCCACCGAGCCGAGCGTGTCACCCAGGAACTCCTGATGGTCGAGCCCGATGCCGGTGATCACTGCCACCGCGGGATCAACGACATTGGTCGCGTCGAGCCGGCCACCCAGCCCGACTTCGACGACCGCCAGCTCGACGCCGGAGCGGGCGAAGTGCAGGAACGCCATGACGGTGACGAACTCGAAGAAAGTCAGGTCAATGCCCCGGACCGTTGCCGCCGTGCGGATCTCGCGTGCCAGTGCGACCACCGCTGCTTCGCCGATCTCCTCCGCCCCGACCCGGATGCGCTCGGTAAGGCTGACCAGGTGCGGCGACGTGTACAATCCGACACGGTAGCCGCCGGCGCTGAGCATCGCGTGCAGCATCGCTGCCACCGATCCCTTGCCGTTGGTTCCCGCAATGTGGATCGCCGCAAACTGCTTGTGCGGCTCGCCTAGGCTCTTCAGTGCCAGTGCCACTCGTTCCAGCTTGAAGTCCATCCCCTTGGCGGCTTCCAGCGTATAGAGCCAGGTCAGGATCTCTGCGTATTCGCTCGTTGGCATGATCGTCGCGTTGCGCCTCAAGACGCACGGCTTGGTGCAGTTCCGCTCTGCATCGCGTCCTGGAGTTGGCGGATGAACTGTCCGACCTCCGGCACGACGCTCGGCGAGCCGCGATGGGTGTCCACCACGCGCATGATGGCGCTGCCGACGACCGCGGCGTCGGCGAACTCAGCCACGGCCGCGGCCTGCGCCGGCGTCGAGATCCCGAAGCCAACGCCGATCGGCAGATCCGTCGATCGGCGCAGTCGCTGCACCACGGGGCGCACCGACTCCGCAAGCATGGGCCGTACCCCTGTGACACCGGTCACCGAAACGTAATACACAAAGCCCGCCGCGTGTCGCAGCACCGTACGGACACGGTCGGGGCCGCTCGTTGGCGCCAGCAGGAAGATGAAATGGATTCCCGCGGGCCGCGTCCAGACCAGCAGCTCATCGGCCTCTTCGGGAGGCAGGTCGACGACGAGGATGCCGTCAACGCCGGCCTGATGCGCGTCCTTCGCGAAGCGTTCGACACCGTAGTGAAAGATCGGGTTGTAGTAGCCGTACAAGATGAGCGGCAGCTGCGAGGCGCCGCGGAAGTCCGCCACCAGCTCCAGGACGCGCGGCAGCGAGGCCCCCGCGGCGAGCCCGATCTCCGCGGCGCGCTGCAGCACCGGGCCGTCTGCGGTCGGATCCGAGAACGGCACTCCGAGTTCCAAGAGGTCCGCTCCCGACTCTGCGGCAACCCGCATCAACTCCCTTGTGATGTCCAAGCTCGGATCCCCGGCGGTGAGAAACGGGATGAGCGCGGCCTGACGACGCTCGGCCAAGCTGCGAAACGTGTGGTCGATGCGATTCATGCTCTACGACGTAACGCCCAGGTATTCGGCCACCGTGTTCATGTCCTTGTCGCCGCGGCCGGACAGATTCACGATGATGATCTGATCGCGACGCATCTGCGGCGCCAGCTTCGCGGCATGCGCCACGGCGTGCGCGCTCTCCAGTGCGGGGATGATGCCCTCGGTCTGCGTCAGGAGCTTCAACCCGTCCACCGCTTCGGGGTCGGTCACCGAGAGGTACTCGGCGCGCCCGCTGTCGTGCAGGTAGCTGTGCTCCGGACCGACACCCGGGTAGTCCAGCCCCGGCGCGATCGAGTGTGCGCTGCGTATCTGTCCGAGCTCATCCTGCAGAATGTACGTCTTCTTGCCGTGCAACACGCCGACCTGACCGGCGCTGATCGACGCGGAATGACGTCCCGACTCGATGCCGCCGCCGCCCGCCTCAACCCCGACCAGCCGCACATCGGCGTCGTCCAGAAAGGGATAGAACAGGCCCATCGCGTTGCTGCCGCCGCCGACGCAGGCAATCAAACAATCCGGCAGGCGCCCCTCCTGGCGCAGGATCTGGCGGCGCGCCTCGCGGCCGATGACCGACTGGAAGTCACGCACCATCATCGGGTAGGGGTGGGCCGACATCGTCGATCCCACCAGATAGTACGTGTGCTCCACGTTGGTCACCCAATCGCGCAGCGCTTCGTTGATCGCGTCCTTCAGCGTCTCACTGCCCGACGATACCGTCCGCACCTGAGCCCCCAACAGCTTCATGCGAAACACGTTGAGCGACTGCCGTTGGACGTCGACGCGGCCCATGAAGACGTCACACTCGAGGCCGAAGAGCGCCGCCACGGTCGCCGCCGCGACGCCATGCTGTCCTGCGCCGGTCTCGGCGATGATGCGTCGCTTGCCCATGCGCCGGGCAAGCAGCACCTGTCCCAGGGCGTTGTTGATCTTGTGCGAGCCGGTGTGGCACAGATCCTCGCGCTTCAGGTAGATTTTCGCTCCCCCCAGCTTCGCCGTCAGGTGCGACGCGAAGTAGAGCGGCGTCTCCCGGCCGACGTACTGCGTCAGATGCTGCGTCAACTCTCGACGGAAGTCTCGATCGCGCCGAATCCGCCGATAGGCGACGTCGAGCTCGAGCAAGGCCGGCATCAAGGTCTCGGCGACGTAGCGCCCGCCGAAGATCCCGAAATGACCCCGAGGGTCAGGCAGCGTGTGCATGCGCGATGAACCTCCTCATCAAATCCCAGTCTTTCTGGCCGGGCGCCGATTCGACCCCGCTCGCCACATCGACGGCGAACGGGCGGACGGCGCGGACCGCATCGGCAACGTTGTCCGGATTCAGGCCGCCCGCCAGGATGAGCCGCGTCCGCTCGAAGCCGTGCAGATGCTCCGGGACAATGCGCCGCCCGGTCCCGCCGGGTTGCCCCTCCACATATGCATCGGCAAGGATGAAATCAACGGCGTATCGCGCTGCGTGACGTGCCGCCGTGGCGTCACCCACGCGCAGCGCCTTGATGACCTTCTGTTCCCACGCCTGGCAGAACTCCGGGCTCTCGGTGCCGTGGAACTGCAGCGCCGTCACGCCGGCCTGCGCCGCGATCGCTGCGACGCGGGCGCGCGTTTCATCCACGAATACGCCGACCGTGCAGACACCGGGCGGCACCCGCGCGACGATCTCGGCGACCACGTCGGGTTGCACGAAGCGCGCGCTGCGCGGATAGAAGTTGAATCCCAGCGCCGCGGCGCCCGCCTCAACCGCGGCGGCGGCGTCGTCGCGGTTCGTGATTCCGCAGATCTTCACACGTACCGCCGGTGGCATGCGGTCAGACCCCCGCTCCGCGACCACCCAACAGCTCGCCGAGCCGTGCGCCCGGGTCGGGCGCGCGCAGCAAAGCCTCACCGATGAGGAAGGCCTGTACGCCAACGCGTTCGAGGCGCTCAATGTCCACGAGTGCGTCGATACCACTCTCCGCGATCACGACGGCCTCGCGCGGCACCAGTGGCATCAGCGCCTCCGTCGTGGCGAGCGTCGTGTGGAAGGTGCGCAGATCACGATTGTTGATGCCGAGCAGACGCGCCCCGACCCGTACGGCACGTTCCAGCTCGATCCGATCGTGGACCTCCACGAGCGCCGCCAGGTTCAACTCCTCCGCCAGCCACAAGAGCTCCTGCAACAGCGTGTCGTCGAGAATCGCGACGATCAGCAACACCGCATCCGCCCCGTGAGCACGCGCTTCGTACAGCTGATACGGGTCGAACAGAAAATCCTTGCGCAGCAGCGGCACACTGACGGCGGCGCGGATCGCCGCCAGGAAATCGAGATGACCCTGGAAGTAGCGTGATTCGGTCAGGACGGAAATGGCCGCCGCGCCGTTGTCCGCGTACGACGTCGCGATGCGTACCGCATCGAAGTCGGCGCGGATGACCCCCTTCGAGGGCGAGGCCTTCTTCACCTCGGCGATCACCGCACGCCGGCGCGCCGCCAACGCAGCGCGAAGATCTCGGCGTGCCGCGCGGAACAGGGAACGCTGCTGCAGCTCGCTCAGCGACACCGTCGCCTTGGCGTGCTGCAGCTCGATGCGCTTGTCGCGGACGATATCGTCGAGGATCATCGGTTGGTGAACTCGATGAGCTGCGCCAGCTTTTGCCGAGCGCGGCCGCTGCGGATGGACTCTTGCGCAACCCGAATGCCGGCGGCAATGGAGGGAGCTTGACCACCGACGTAGATCGCCGCCGCGGCGTTGAGCACGGCGATGTCGGCGCGCGGACCGCTGGCTCCCGCCACGATGCCGCGAATGATGCTCGCCGCGGCATCGCGGTCACCCCCGTCGAGATCGCCCTCACGGCAGCGCGGCAGCCCGAACTCCTCAGGAGTCATGCGGTGCGTGCGCAGCTCACCGTCCTTCCATTCGGACAATTGCGTTGCTGCGGCGAGGGCAATCTCGTCCAAGCCGTCTTCCCCATGCACCACCAGCGCGTGCACGCTGCCGAGCCGTCCGAGGGCGCGCGCCAGCGGCTCAGTCCACTGAGCCGCGAACACGCCGACGACCTGGTGGCGCGCCTCGGCGGGGTTAGACAATGGCCCCAGCAGATTGAAGATCGTGCGCACGCCGAGCTCGCGACGCGGAGCGGCGGCATGCCGCATCGCCGGGTGAAAGATTTGGGCGAAGAGGAAGCCGATCCCCACCTCGTCGATACACGCCGCTACACGCTCCGGTGGCAGGTCGATCTTCACGCCCAACGTTTCGAGCACGTCGGCACCGCCGACCGACCCCGACATGGCGCGGTTGCCGTGCTTGGCGATCGTCAAGCCCGCGCCCGCGGCAATCAGTGCTGCGGCGGTGGAGATGTTGAAGGTGCCACGCCGATCGCCCCCGGTGCCGCACGTGTCAACGATCACCGCGGCGCGCGGTTGCACCGTCGCCGCATACGCCCGCATGCCGCGTACGGCCCCGATGATTTCTTCGACCGTCTCTCCTTTCATCCGCAGGCCGATCAGCAACCCAGCGATTTGCACCGGCGTGGCGTTGCCGTCCATGAGCTGGCGCATCACTGCTTCCATTTCGGCTTCGGTGAGCGAATCGCCCGCGACGACGCGGGCCAAGGCCGTGCGGATGTCCACGCACCTACCCGCGGGCGCCGCGCGTCAGCTCGAGGAAGTTCCCGAGCAGCAGCTTCCCCTCGACCGTCAGAATGGATTCCGGATGGAACTGGATCCCCTCGAGCAGGTGCTGGCGATGACGCACGCCCATGATCTCGCCTTCGACAGTCCACGCGGTGAGCCCCAGGCATTCCGGGAGCGTGGCGCGTTCGATCAGCAGCGAATGGTAACGCGTCGCGTCGAATGGCTCGGCCAAGCCGCGAAAGATGGTGCGGCCGTCGTGATGGATCGGCGACGTCTTGCCGTGCATGAGTCGTCCGGCGCGCACGATGCTCCCACCGAACGCGGCGCCGATGCACTGGTGGCCAAGACACACGCCGAGGATCGGGATGCGCCCGGCGAAGCGGTGGATGATGTCGACGGAGATCCCGGCTTCCGCAGGCGTACACGGCCCGGGTGAGATAACGATTTGTTCGGGGCGCAGCGCAGCGATCGCATCGACGGTGATCGCATCGTTGCGGTAGACCCGAACCTCCGCCCCCAGCTCGCCCAGATACTGGACCAGGTTGTAGGTGAACGAGTCGTAGTTATCGATCATCAGCAGCATGGTTCACCACCAGCTCGACCCGCGATCGGTTCTACATGCCCTCCGCCAAGCGGATCGCTTGAATCAGGGCGCGCGCCTTGTTCACGCACTCCGCATGCTCGCGTTCCGGGTCCGAGTCGGCGACGATTCCCGCGCCGGCCTGGACGTAGATGGTGTCGTCCTTTACCAGAATCGTCCGAATCGTGATGCAGGTGTCCATGTTGCCGGAGAACGAGAAGTAGCCGACCGCGCCGCCATAGACGCCGCGGCGCACCGGTTCGAGCTCCTCGATGATCTCCATGGCGCGGATCTTCGGTGCGCCTGTCAGCGTGCCCGCTGGGAAGGTGGCGCGCAAGGCGTCGAAGCAGTCCTTGCCCGCGGCTAACTCACCCTGCACGTTCGACACCAGATGCATCACGTGCGAGTAGCGCTCGACGACCATCAGCTCGCTGACCTGCACGGAACCGATCGCGGCGACGCGGCCGACGTCGTTGCGCCCGAGATCGACCAGCATGATGTGCTCGGCGATCTCCTTCGGATCGGTGCTCAGCTCTTGCTCCATCTCCACGTCGCGACGTTCCTCGGTGCCGCGCGGGCGCGTGCCGGCAATCGGGCGCAGCGTAATCTCCTGGCCTTCCAAGCGCACCATCACCTCGGGCGACGAGCCGATCAGGGTGTGCCCGCCGAGACGGAGGTAGAACATGTACGGCGACGGGTTGACGGTCCGCAGGCAGCGATAGATGTTGAACGGGTGCGCGCGCAGCGCACACTCGAAGCGTTGCGCCAGCACGACCTGAATCACATCTCCTGCCACGATGTATTCCTTGGCGCGGCGCACCATGGCCTCGTACTGCTCCTGCGTCACGTTCGATCGGACCTGCGGCGGGCCGTCGGGGACGCGGCGGCGCGTCGGCACGTCGACCGGCCGGTTCAAGCGATCGATGAGCCGGTCGATCTTGGCGCAGGCGGCGTCGTACGCCGTGCGCAGGTCCGTCTCGTCGTTGAGGAACGCATGCGCGACGACCTTGATCTTCTGCGCGACGTTGTCGAACAGCAGAAAGGTGTCGACCAGCATGAGATACTGATCGGGCAGATCGAGGTCGTCGTGGGCGCGCTCCGGCAAGCGTTCGAAGAACCGCACCAGATCGTAGCCCACGTAGCCGACCATGCCGCCCGAAAAGCGTGGCACGCCCTTCACCGGAACGGCGCGATAGCGGCCGAGCAGCTCCTGCACCGCCGCGAGGGGGTCGGCGACCTCTTGCGGTACGGCCGCGGCGCCCGGCCGGCCGATGGCGACGTGGCGATCCTTGCTGCGCAGCACCAGCTCCGGGGCGACACCCAGGAAGCTGTACCGTCCCCACTTCTCGGCGCTCTCGACGCTCTCGAGCAAAAACGCGTCGCCGCCGTCATCAATCCGCAGAAAGGCGGAGACCGGCGTCTCGAGATCGGCCAGGATCTCGCGATACAGCGGCACCAAGTTTCCCTGTCGTGCCAGCGAGCAGAACTCGTCGAAGTCGGGCGTGTACATCCTGTCTGTTGAACCCTTCAGGTCACCGCGGTGTTGCGTAGGCGTTCTCCATGCCCGCGTTGTTCTTCAGCTGCGTCTCCAACTCCTTCGCCTTGTCGCGACTCGAAAAGCGGCCGACACGAACGCGATACCACGTCTGACCGCGCATCGGTGCTTGCACCGTGTACGCGTCGTAACCCTTTGTGCGCAGCACGGCCGCCAAGTCGGCGGCCTGCTGCGGATTCGTGGTGGCGTTGACCTGTACCGTCCAGCCGGCATCGGCCCAGTCCTCGGCGCGGGCAGTCGGCTCGGCACGCAACGCGCCGAGCGCCGGCGTAGGCAGTCGCGAGGTAGGCTTCGCTGCCGCCCGCGTGGGTGCGCTCGTCGGCGTGGGAACTTGCGCGACGCGGGCCGGCGTGGCCGGCGACGCGGTCTGTTGCAGGCGCTGGTACGCCTTCTCTTTGATCTTCTCGTAGAACGAGAGATCGACGGCGTCCTTCGCGTCCTCCTGCGGCGTCGGCGCTGCCGGAATCGGCATGCGGACCACCCGTTCCTCCTGTGCCAGGCGCCGTTCCGCCACGTCGCGGCCAACCCAGATGCCGAACACGAAGATCAGCGCGGAGCTGATGAGGAAGCCGAAGATGAGGACGAAGAGCTGCCCGAGTCCCAGCCCGCTCGATTCCCGGTGCCGCGCCATGCCTCCGGCTCTCACATCTTGTCCGGGGCACGTACCCCGAGAAGACTCAGCCCGTTGCGGACCACGAGCTGCACCGCATGGGCCAAGTACAGCCGTGCCGCCGTGCGTTGCGCGTCGTCCGTGAGGACCCGATGGCGATTGTAGAAGCGATGGAACTCGCTTGCCAGGTCGATCAGGTAGAACACCAGCCGATGCGGCTCCAACGCGCGCGCCGCTTCCTCCACGGTGTCCGTGTACTGCGCCAGCAACTTGACCACGGCCACTTCCTCCGCGGCGATCAGCGTGTCGAGATGCGAGGCGGAGGCCGGCGCCAGGTGCACGCCCGCCTTCGCGGCTTGCTCGACCAAGCTCGAGACGCGCGCGTGAGCGTACTGGATGTAGAAGACCGGGTTGTCGGCCGACTGCTTCTTGGCCAGGTCGAGGTCGAACTCCAGATGGCTGTCGGCCTTGCGCGTCAGGAAGAAGACGCGCACTACGTCGCTGCCCACTTCATCGAGCAGCTCGTCGACCGTGACGTACTCCGCGCGGCGCGTCGACATCTTCACCTGCACGCCGCCGCGCGTCAGGGTGACGAACTGGTAGATCACTGCCTTGAGCTTCTCGACGTCGTAGCCCAGCGCCTGCAAAGCGGCGCGCACCTCTTCGTGCTCGGCGATGTGATCGGCGCCGAGGACGTCGACCAGCAGACCGAAGCCGCGCTGCAACTTCTCCTTGTGGTAGGCGATGTCGGGCAACCGGTACGCCGGCTCGCCGCTCGATTTCACCAATACCCGGTCCTTGCCCAGCCCGAGGCGCTCGCCGCGCAGCCACACCGCGCCTTCGTGATCGAAGGCGAGGTCACGGGAGCGCAGCTCCTCCAGCATGGCGGCGATCTGTCCGCCGCGATACAGGGAGTCCTCGTTGAAGTAGGCGTCGAAACGGATGCCGATGCGGGCGAGCGCAGCCTCGATGTCGGCGAGGATGGTGCACTCGGCGGCCTCCTTGAAGCGGCCGGCGGCCGGCTCACCGCGCAACCGATCCCCTTGCTCCGCCGCCAGGGCACGCGCGATCTCGGTGATGTACTCGCCGCGGTAGCCTTCCTCGGGGAACGATAGCTGCTCGCCGAGCTGCTCCAGGTAACGCACCTTCACGGACTCGCCCAACAGCATCATCTGCCGCCCGGCGTTGTTGAAGTAGTACTCGCGCGTGACCGCATGGCCCGTGGCTTCGAGCAGCCGGGCAATGGAATCGCCGAGCACCGCGTTGCGACCGTGCCCGACGGTCAAGGGGCCGGTAGGGTTGGCGCTGACGAACTCCACCAGCACCTTGCGGCCTTGCCCGAATCGCGCCGGACCAAAGTCCGGTTGCTCGATCTCTGCCAGGCACTGCTGCCAGAAGCGTGACGAGAAGCGGAAGTTGATGTACCCAGGACCGGCGATTTCCGTCGTCGCCAGCATCCCCTCGGGATCTTCGATGTGCGCCACGATGCGTTCGGCGATGGCGTGCGGCGCGCGGCGCGCCTGGCGCGCCAGGCCCAAAGCCACCGTCGAGGCCAGATCGCCGAAGGCGGGATCCTTCGGCACCTCAAAAATCAAGGGGGGGAGGCTTTCCAACTTCAGCGCTCCCCCCCTTGTAGCTTTTTCCAATGCGTGCTGAAGCAGCCCCTCAAGCCGTTTTTTCATCCTCCGTACGCCAATTGTCGCTCGAACTACGCATGATCAACCAAGAAGCCGCTCCCGCAGACAGGTGTCACGCGTATACCGTGCGAGGGTAGGTGAGTCAAGGTGGTGCGCGGCTCGGGCGGCGCTCAGAAACTTTACGCTCGTGCGATCACGAGCAGCACGTAGGTGACGATCGCTAGCTGGAGGGCCGCGCCCAGGATCAGACTCGTCCTCGCAGCGTCCGCGTCCGCATCTGGTGGGCCGTGCCGCCACACTCGCCAGGCCCGCCGCATGATCGTCGGGCACGTCGCGTTCAATGCCAAGGGCACGAGCAGGAACCATGAGGGCCGCCGCCGTCCCGATGGTCGCAAAGATCCCGGCGCCGATGATCGCGCCGATGCCCAGGAGCGTCAGCTGCAACGGCCCGAGCACCCGGCGCAGCTGATACTCCGGCCGCTCCGCGTCGGCGAGAATCGCGTCCAGCGGCTTGATGCGGAACAAGCCGCGCACCATGACGGCTGTGGCGCTGACAGTCGTGAGTCGTTCCTGATCCATCCCCGCTCCGCACCGTTGGCTGCGGCGAGCCGACTGCAGGCCAACGGCGCCGAGCGCCTATACCACAGCGGCGGCGGGAAGGCTGCAGGCCGGTACGGAACGCGGTCGGGTCAACACCTTAGCTCCTTCGCCAGCCGCTCCGCGTGTCCGACCGCACCCATCTGGGTGAACAGCCGGTGTGCCTCGGCCAGCTCACGTTGGCTCGCAGCATCATCACCGATCCGGCGCGCGAGCGCGGCGCGGTCCTCGTGGAGCAGAGGCGCGTACACGTGCGCCTCGGTGCGCGCCACCAGGGCTTCCGCCGCGCGCAGGTCGTCTTCGACGGCGACCGGCGGCTCCTCGCTGGCGAGCCGGACGAGCGCGCGGGCACGCAGCGTGTCGATCTCGGCGATCGGCGTGCCATAGCGGCGCGCCGCCGCGACGGCGTCTTCGGCCGTTTGGCGGGCTTGGGGGACGTTGCCAACGCCCAGCTCGGCGCGCGCGAGATGGGCCAGCGCGCCGGCGGCGAGGAACAGACCGGTGCGCAGCTCCCGCATGAGAACAACCGCTGGGTGCAGCGCCGCCACCGCGTCAGCGAACCGACCCGCGTGGACAAGCGCCATGCCGAGTGTGAGCTGCGTTGCCATGCGGATGAAGTTGCCGCCGAGCGCCTCGGCCATCTCGACGGCGCGCCGCGCGTGCGCCATGGCCTGATCGGGAAACCCGGCTTGGATGGCCCACAGAACAAGAGCCTGGTGATGGCCTTCGAACGCGTCGTCGCTTCCCTGGCGTTGCGCCGCAGCGAGTGCACGCCGCATCTCCTGCTCGCCTTCGGCAAGGCGGCCGAGCACGACGAGCGCATCGCTGCGAAAGAAGCGGGCCAGAACCTCGGCTCGTACGCCGAACATCTCGGCGGTGTCACCCACACCGAAAAGCGGCTCGGCGTCGTTCACTACGGCGACGGTCTCACGTGGGTGTCCGGCCGAGAGCAGCGCGCGCGCCAGCAGCGCTCGGGCTCGACAACGGAGGCCCGGGTCGCCATCGGCATCGGCCTGCTGGC
>CAZCGA010000115.1:15168-17005 GCA_964498075.1 uncultured Binatia bacterium (SeqCode)
ACGCCGAGATTCCCGCGCACATGCGCGTTGCCGTCGGCATCGGCCTGCTGCACGACGTCCCGCGCGATGGCCAGCGACTCGTCGACCTCGCCCGCGAAGTGACGCGCAAAACCGTAGCCGATCAACAGTTGCACCGGGAGCTGCCGGTCGCCAAGCCGTCTCGCCAGGTCCATTCCCTCCTCGAGCAGTGCTGTCGTTTCCTCGTCCTGCCGGCCGATGAGGAAGCCCGTCGCCAGCAGCCCCACCCGGGCGCGCAGTCGCAGCGACAAGGCCTCGTCGGAGTCGGGTGCCGCGTCGGCGAAGGCGCGCGCTCTGTGCCAGTGGCGGAACATGGCCTCCCGGTCGCGCGCCGAGACCCACGCCGCTGCACGCACCTCCCACTGCGCCGCGCGTAGGGGATCCCCCGCTTGCTCCCAGTGGTATGCCAGCAGCGCCGCCCGCTCGTCGGACTTAGCGGGATCGTCCTGCTCCAGGGCGCGGGCCACATCGGCATGCACCCGCGCGCGCCGCTCGGCGAGCTGGGAACGGTTGGCCACCTCCTGAGTGAGCGGGTGCTTGAACGCGTAGCGCGCCTCAGGCCACAACTCGACGGCGAAGAGGAATTCGGCCGTGACGAGCGCACGCAACGCAGCGCCCAGTGCTTCGCCGTCGAGCTCGCCGCCGAGCGCGGAAGCCAGCAGGTGCTCGGTGAACTCCCGCCCGATCACAGCCGCCGTCTGCAACACACGCTTGTCGCGGTCGGCGAGACGGTCGATGCGCGCGGCGAGCAGTGCCTGCACTGTCGGCGGTACGGTCAGGGTCTCGATCGGCCGCGTCAGTTGGCAGGCACCTCTCGTACCCACGATCACGCCTTCCTCCGCCAGCGCCTGAACGATCTCCTCGATGAAGAACGGGTTGCCGCCGGTGCGCTCGGTGACCAGCACGCGCAGCGGCGCGAGCTCCACGTCGCGGCCCAGGAGGTCGTCCAACAACTCCTCCGTCGCCGCCGGCCCCAGCGGCGCGAGCGCCACCTGCTGATAGTACGACTTCTGCATCCAGGTGGCCTGATACTCGGGCCGGAAGTTCACCACCACGAGTGTGCGCGTGGCGGCGACCGACTCGACGAGGTCAGCGATGAACGCCTCGCTCGCCGCGTCCATCCAGTGCAGGTCTTCGATCAGGACCACTTCAGGCTCGCGGCGGCTGCGGGCGTGCAACAAGCGCCGCAGCGCCGCGAAAAGTCGCCGCTGCATGGCCTCGGGATCGGCGCGCGGCGCGGGGTGCTCGGGGTCTGGGACGCCGAGGAAGTCGAAGAAGAGCGGCAGTGCGTCTTCGAGCGTGTGGTCGAGGAGGACGACGCGCCCGGCGATCTTCTCGCGTGCCGCACGGTCGGAGTCGCGCGCGGTGATGTCGAAGACGCCGCGCAGCAGATCGAGGACGACCAGGAGCGGCGTCCCTTTCCCGTGCGCGACGGCGCGCGCTTCGCGCACCGCGAGGCCGCGGGCGCCGCAGTGCTCAGCCAACTCCAGACACAGCCGGCTCTTGCCGACGCCTGCCTCGGCAACAATGCCGACGACCGCACCATCGCCCGCGAGCGCGCGGTCGAGCCCCGCCTCGAGCGTTGCCATCTCGGTGCTGCGGCCGACGAAGCGGGAGAAGCCACGCGCCCGCGACAAATCGAGGCGCGTGCGCAACACTCCGACGCCTTCGAGTTGGTGGACGCGCAGCGGCGCCAGCGCGCCCTTGATCGTGAAGTCGCCCAAGTCCCGCAGCGCAAACAGACCGCGTACCAGTCTGGCCGTGTGCTCGGTCAAGTAGATGCGCCCCGGCTCGGCGAGCTGCTCCATGCGCTGGGCCA
>CAZCGA010000115.1:17015-20226 GCA_964498075.1 uncultured Binatia bacterium (SeqCode)
GATCCTGCCGACGACGACCTCGCCGGAGTTGAGCCCCATGCGCACGGAGAAGGCGAGCCCGTGCGTACGCTTCAGCTCCTCGGCGTAGAGGCGCAGCCGGTCATTCAGGTACAGCGCGGCGTAGCCGGCGCGCTGCGCGTGATCTTCGTGCGCGATCGGTGCGCCGAACAGCGCCATGATGCCGTCGCCGGTGTACTGGTTGACGGTGCCATCGAAACGATGCACGCCTTCGGCGAGGATCTGGAGGAAGCGATCCATGATCCCGTGCCACTCCTCCGCATCGACCTGGCCGGCGAGGTCCATCGAGCCCTTCACATCGGCGAATAGTACGGTGACCTGCTTGCGCTCGCCTTCGAGGGCCGACTTCGATTGGAGGATTTTGTCGGCGAGGTGCTTGGGGGTGTAAGAACGGGGGTCGGGTGTAGGGTGTAGGGCGTCGACGAGCGGAGTTGCGGGAGGCTCTTCGCCCGTCCACACGAGGACGTCGCCCTCCAGGACGGCAACGTACTGGACCTGTACCAGCTCGTCGCTGAGCTCGGCGAGTGTCTCCGGGTCGAGATCGAATTCCCGGCGGAGCGCGCGCAGGGATACGCGGCGATGGCGCTCCAGGAAGGTGCGCGCCCGCTCGACCGTCTCGAGGAAGCTCACGTGCCGTACTCCTGAAGCGTGCGTGCGACGCGCGCCGCATGTCCGGTTGCGCCCGTCTCGATGAAGAGACGGTGCGCCTCTGCGAGCTGGGCTCGCCACCCCGCTTGGTCTCCGTGCCGGCGGGCACGCTCGGCCCGGACCTCCGCCAGATGGGGACGGAAGGCTACGGCACCCATGTCGGCGATGAGCGTCTCGGCGCGCACCAGCAGCGGGTCGACGGCGTCGTCGTGGCCGAGGGCGACCTCGGCGCGCGCCAGCGCCACTACGTTGGGGAGCTCCTGGATCTTCGAGCCCCGCTCCTGCACCAGGACGATGGCGCGTTCGGCTGTTGCTTTCGCGCGCTCGGGCTCGCCGACCTCGACATAGGCCTGGGCGAGGTACGCCAGCTCCTCGCCCTCGTTCTCGAGATAGACGCGGTGCTCGTTGGCGAGCGCGATACCCTCCTCGAAGAGACGCGCCGCCTCCTGCCACTCGCCGCGCAGCACGTGGGCGCGTGCCAGCCCGCTTCGGGCCGACACGCGAAGATTGGCCGCGCCAAACTCCTCCGCCACTTTCGTCATGCGTGCCGCCAGATCGATCGCGCCCGGAAGCTCGCCGCATGCTGTGCCAAACCCGAACACCACGCTGGCGACCAGGACTTGCGTCAGCGGATCGGCCGAGACGGCGAGCTGCTGCGCTCGCGCGCAGCTCTCCGCGGCTTCCTTCATGCACCCTCTGCTGTAGAGCACAATGCCGCGCCACGCGTGGGCGATTGGGGATGTGGCCCAGCCGGTCAAGGCGTTGCGGACGGGGGCACCGCGAAAGAACTCGTCGAGGGCTCGCTCGCACTCGTCGAGGTTGCCGACGAAGCCCGCCGCAGCCGCCAGATCGAGGTGGCTCAGGGCGCACAGCTCGGCGTCGCCGCTCTCGCCGGCAAGTCGAACGTTCTCTCGCGAGCGCTGCAAGAACTCGGAGAGTCGGCCGCGCGTGAGGAGGCTGTTCGCATACGCGGAGGAGAGCCGTACCTGCGCGCCAATGTCGCCGTGCTGCTCGGCCGCCCGCACGCCGCGCTCGAGCAGCATGCTCGACTCCTCCTGCGTCTGTCCGAGTGAGAAGCCGCCGAAGAACAGCAGGCGCTGGCAGAGTTGGATCAGCAGGTCCGCCTCCGCGCGGTCCTCCGGCACCCCGGGCAGCATCTCGTACGCCGCGCGCCAATGCCGCATCGCCTCGCGCAGGTCGCGCTGCTCGACCCAGCTCGCCGCGCGAGCGTGCCAGCGTGCCGCCGCGGTGCGCGCTCCGGCCCCCTCCCAGTGCCAGGCGATCTCCGCCGCGCGTTCGTCGAGCTGCTCGGGGTACTGGGTCTCCATCGCCTGCGCCACGGCGCGATGCACAGCGGTGCGGCGGGCGGCGAGCTGCGACTGGTAGGCGACTTCATGCGTGAGCGGATGCTTGAAGGCGTACTCGACCTGCGGGTAGAGCGCGGTCTCGAAGAGGAACTCGGCGCGGCGCAACGCGGCCAGCCCCTCGTCCAACTCCGCCCCGGTGACGTCACACACCGCGGCCAAGAGCGCGCGCGGCAGCTCGCGCCCGATCACGGCTGCCGTCTGGAGCACGTGTTTCTCGCGGGGCTCGAGGCGATCGATGCGCGCGGCGAGCACGTTCTGCACCGTCTCCGGCAGCGGTACCTTCTCGAGTTCGCGCGTCAGCCCATACGCACCCGGCGCCCCGGCGAGGCTGCCGTCCTCGATCAGCGCCTGGACGATCTCTTCGGCGAAGAAGGGATTGCCGCCGGTGCGCGCGTAGATCCGCTCCGGCAAGCCGCGGACGGTTGGGTCGTCGCCGATTGCAGCCGCGAGCATCTCGCGAACCGCCTCGGGCCCGAGCGGCTGGAGAGCGATCTGCTGGACGGTGGAGCGCTTGATCCACTCCGCCGCGTACTCGGGGCGGAAGTTCAGCAGGACAAGGATGCGGGTTGCCGGGGCAATCTCCACCAGCTCGGCGACGAAGCGGTCGCTGGCGTCGTCGAGCCAGTGGAGATCCTCGATCAGCGTCACCACGGTGCGGTCGCGGTTGTCGGCTCGCACGATGCGCCGGAAGTGCTCGAGCATCCGGCGCCGGGCCGCCTCCGGGTCGATCTTTGGGGCGGGCCGTGAAGAATCCGGAACGCCCATGAACTCGAACATCGCCGGCAGAATCTCCGCGAACGTCGAATCGAGCAGGAGGAGCGCGCCGGCGATCTTCTCGCGGGCCGCGAGGTCGCTGTCGCGCTCGGTGATGCCGAAGCGCTGGCGGAACATCTCGAGCACCGGTCGCAGCGGGATCGAGCGGCCGTGCGCGAGCGCCTGCGCCTCGATCACGGCAAGACCCTTCGCCCGGCAGCGCTCCACGAGCTCGAAGCAGAGACGGCTCTTGCCGGTACCGGCCGGTGCGACGACAGCGATCACCTGGCCCTCGCCCTGCTCGGCGCGCACCAGCGACGACTCCAGCACGCGCATCTCGCCGTCGCGGCCGACGAAGCGGGAGAGGCCACGCGCGCGCGACCGGTCGAAGCGGGTGCGCAGGCGGCCGAGCCCTTCGAGGGCAT
>CAZCGA010000116.1:0-17208 GCA_964498075.1 uncultured Binatia bacterium (SeqCode)
CGCTACACGTCGACCTCTTCCACCTTCGGGGCGTGCTCCATGATGAAACGGAAGCGCGGCTCGACCTCTTTGCCCATCAGGGTCTGGATCGTCGCTTCGGTCTTCTTCTCGTCCGCAACCTCGACACGCAGCAGCGTGCGGTGGGCCGGATCGAGGGTGGTCTCCTTCAACGTTCCGGGATTCATCTCGCCGAGGCCTTTGAAACGTTGCACGGTGAACGGCTTGCCGTTGGCCTTCTCCAGGATGCGGTCGCGCGCGGCATCGTCGAGCGCCCAGTGGACCTCCTTGCCGATCTCGATCTTGTACAGCGGCGGCTGCGCGATGAAGACGTGGTGGCTGCGGATCAGCTCGGGCAGCTGCCGGTAGAAGAACGTCAGCAGCAAGGTGCAGATGTGATGGCCGTCGGCGTCGGCGTCCATCAACAGGCAGATCTTGCCGTAACGGAGCTTCGCCGCATTGAAGTCCTTGCCGGTGCCGCAGCCGAGCGCGGAGATGAGGTCGCTCAGCTCCTTGTTGGACATCACTTTGCTCATCGACGCCTGCTCGGCGTTGAGCACCTTGCCGCGCAACGGCAGGACGGCCTGGAACTCGCGATCGCGCCCTTGCTTCGCCGAGCCGCCGGCGGAGTCGCCCTCGACGATGAACAGCTCGCTGTCGTTCGGATCCGTGGAGCTGCAGTCCGCAAGCTTGCCCGGCAGATTGAGCCGGTGCGACACAGCGCTCTTGCGTTGCACGCTCTCGGCGGCTGCGCGTGATGCCGTGCGCGCCCGAGCGGAGAGAATGACGCGGTTGGCGATGGCCTTCGCTTGCGTCGGGTTGCCGAGCAGATAGTTCTCCAACCCAGTGCGGATGAAGTTGTCAATCGGTGCGGCGATCTCGGCGTTGTTGAGCCGGTCCTTCGTCTGCCCTTGGAACTGCGGCTCCTGCATGTAGACGCTGAGCACCGCCACCACGCCCTCGCGGATGTCCTCCGCCGCGATGCTGAGGCCCTTGGGGATCAAGTTCTGCACGGAGAGGTAGTTGCGCACGGCTTTGACCACTCCGTTCTTCACCCCGTTCTCGTGCGTTCCACCGGACGGTGTCGGGATGCCGTTGACGAACGAGAGCATGCGCTCGTCGGTCGCTTCGGTCCACGCCAGCGCACACTCCACAACGAGGCCGTCGCGCCGCTCGGCGTAGAAGGGTTCGGCGATTTGCGGCTTGCCGCCGTCGGCGATCAGCTTCTCGATGTACTCGGCGATGCCGCGGTCGTGATGAAAAGTCTCCGTCTGCTTGTCGACCTCGTTCTCGAACACCAGGGTGAGGCCGCGGTGCAGGTACGAGCGGGCTTCCAGCCGCTCGCGGATGATCGCGGGTTTGAAGATCGTGCTCGGGAAGATCTGGCCGTCGGGTGTGAAGGTGACCGTGGTGCCGGTGCCGCGCGCCGGCCCGACTTTCTTCAGCTTGCCGCTGGCCACGCCGCGCGCGAAGCTTTGCTCCCAGTGGAAGCCGTCGCGCTTCACGTTGGCCACCAGCGGCGCGGACAGGGCGGTGACGACGGAGGCGCCGACGCCGTGCAGGCCGCCGGAGTGGTAGTAGTTCTGGTTCTCGAATTTGCCGCCCGCGTGCAAGGTGGTGAGAATCAATTCGAGGGCAGGCCGCTTGTACTTCGGGTGCATGTCGACCGGGATGCCGCGGCCGTTGTCGGCGACGGTCACCGTCTGCCCGTTCTTGTGGAGAGTTACGGTGACCTTGTCGCAGTGCCCGTTCATCGCCTCGTCCACCGAGTTGTCGAGTAGCTCCCAGAGCAGGTGATGGAGCCCGACAGTGTCGACGCCGCCGATGTACATGCCGGGCCGCTTGCGCACCGGCTCCAGGCCTTCGAGGACCGTAATGTCTTTCGCGGTGTACTTCTGCTTCATCGTCTCAGGTTTGAGGGGTCGAGAGTATCGAGGTCCGCCGCATCACCATCCTCCAGCACGCGGCGAATTATAGAAGAGCGGGCATCGGCCGTCGAGGTGCGGGCCGGCGATCAGCGCTCGATCAGCACGCGCGTGCCGACCGCCACCAGGTCGTAGAGCTCCTCCACGTCGCGATTGAAGAGCGAAATGCACCCTTCGGTCCAGTTGACGCCGCGCCGATTCAGGCTCTCGTTTTCCGTGCCGTGGATGCCGATGGCGCCGCCGATACCTGGCCCGCCACGGCCGCGCGCCGGGAGCAGGCCGTTCTCCCGGCTCCACGTGTAGATCTCCTGATTTGCCTCCGTTGGGTAGTCGAGCATCATGAAGCGCGACCAGAAAGGATGAAAGTACTTCTTGCTGATGTGGTACTCGCCTTCCGGGGTGCGGTGGTCACCTTGGTACAGCTTGGCCCACACGGGGTCTTTGCCCAGGACCACGGGGTACGTCTTGACCAGCTGGCTCCCTTCGTACAGCGACAAGGTCCGCTCGGTCTTGCGCACGCGCATCCATCGCTCGGGAGTGGTCGCGGACACGACCGCGGGAGCCGCGGCGGGTGGCATCGCAGGCCGCTCGACGGCGGCGCACCCGGCAGCCAAGGCGCACGTGATGGTCAGGAGGTACTGCCGTGCCCGTCGTGACATCATCGTCATCCGAATAAACCGGAGGTGCTTCCTTGACAAGCCTGCCCCCTGTCCCTACAGGAGTTGGTCAATTGATTTAATCGCTGCGACCGCAGATGCAATCGGCATTGAAAAAGGCCCGTGAGGCTCCGTCCTCCACCAAGGCGCGTATTCTAGCCGCCGCGGAGGAGGTGTTTGCGCAGAAGGGCTTTGCCGGCGCATCGACGCGCGAGATTGCCGCCAAGGCACGCGTCAACATTTCGAGCCTGCACTACCACTGGGAGTCGAAGGAGACCCTGTACTTCGCCGTCTTCCAAAACATCTACGATCGCATCCTCGACCTGGTTCGGCGTTCCATCCCCGACGGTCCGGAGACCACGGGGGCGGGCCGTGAGGTAGTGGAGCAGGCGATGGGCGGGCTGTTCGACTTTTTCGCCAACCACCCCAACATTCCCAAGCTGCTGGTGCGCCGGTTGCTCGAGAACGAGGACAGCCGCGTTGACATCGAGCGTGACATCCTGGTGCCGGCGTGGAAGGTGTTCGGTGGGTGGACGCAAGAGTTCAGCGGCCGCCGATTGAAGGATGTCGATTCGCAGCTGTTCATGCTCACCGTGCACAGCGTGTTGCTACTCTTCCTGCTCGACAGCCGTCACTTCACGAGTCTGCTCGGCGGCAGTGTGCACTCGCCGGAAGTGCGGCGGCGCGTGCGCGCCCACATCATCCGACTCGTGCAGAGACTGCTCGGGAACACCTGAAGAACCCCGCATGAAGGTATTGGTCACGGCGTCATTCCACCCCGACGGGCTGGCGCGCCTGCGGCGTCACATGCAGGTGGAGTACGACGACTGGCGCACCAGCAAGCGGATCTACTTCGACGCCGAGCAGTTCTCGGCGCGCATCAAGGCCGCCGGCGCTGACGTGGTCATCGTCGAGGCCGATCTGGTGCATCAAGAGGTGATCGACGCTTGCGCGTTGCAGCTCATCGGCTGCTGCCGCGGCGACCCCATCAACATCGGTATTGAGCACGCCACCGCCCGCGGCATCCCCGTGCTATTTGCTCCGGCGCGCAACGCCGACGCGGTGGCGGACCTGGCCCTTGCGTACATGCTGGATCTGGCCCGCAACGTCTTCACGGTGAATACCCTGCTCAAGCAAGGCCAGATGCGCTTCGAAAGCACCAAGGACTATCTGTCGGTCTATGAGCGCTACGGCGGTTTCGAGCTCGGTGGCGTGACCGTAGGGATCGTCGGGTTCGGGGCGATCGGGCGGGCCGTGGCGAAGCGGCTGCACGGATTCGGCACGCGCATCGTGGCGTACGATCCGTACGTCAGCGCCGCGGTGTTCACGGCACATCACGTCGAGTCGGTCTCGTTGGACGACGTGCTACGGCAGGCCGCCATCCTCACCGTGCACTGCCCGGACCTGCCGGAGACCCAGGGGCTGATCCGCGCCGAGCAGCTTCGCTTGATGAAGCCCGGGTCCTACCTGTTGAACCTGGCGCGTGCGGCGGTCGTCGACGAGGACGCCTTGTATGCCGCGCTGAGCGATGGGCACCTGGCTGGTGCGGCGTTGGATGTCTTCCGCGACGAGCCTTTGCAGCCGGACAACCGTTTCATTGCCTTGCCGAACGTGCTGATGTCGCCACACCTCGGCGGTGCGACCCGCGACGTCGTTCGGCATCAGACCGACTTGATCGTCGATGGGATCGAGGCGTACCTGCGCGGCGAGCGGCCGGCGCACATCGTCAATCCCGAGGTGCTCGACAAGAAGGGATGATGCGCGCGCGAATGTGTGTTCGATGCTCGCAGCTCTGAGGGGTTCGATTCGATGCCCGCCTTCGTGACCTTGGACGCCGGCACCGGCGGCGGGAAGTGTGTCATCTTCGGCGGCACGGGGGAGACCCTGGGTGCGCATCGCGAGCCCTGGAGCTACGAACTGCGGATCAACCCGGACCTGCCCTTCGTCAAGGAATTTTCCTTCAGTGCACCCGGGTTCTGGGAGATTCTCTGTCGCTGCGTGCGGACGGCGCTGAGCACGGCCGCGGTCGCTCCCGGCGACGTGGTGGGGATCGCGGCCACCAGCCAGCGGGAGGGATGCGTATTCCTCGACGCGCACGGCCGCGAGATCTACGCCGGCCCGAACCTCGACGCGCGCGGCTTCGCCGAAGGGATCGAGGTGCTGAACCGCCTGGGGGCGGACCGCCTGTACCAGATCACCGGGCACTCGGCGCCGTTCATCTTTCCGATCGCGCGCTACCTGTGGTTTCGCCAGCACGGCACGCCGGCGGTGGCGCATCTGCTGATGATCAACGATTGGCTGACCTATCGGCTCAGCGGCGAGTTGTCTGCCGAGCCGTCGAATGCGACCGAGTCGATGCTCTTCGACCTCACGGGCCGTTGCTGGTCGGACGAAATCCTGTCGACGTTCCACATTCCGCGCGACATCTTGCCGGCAGTGCGTCGGTCGGGCGAACGCGTTGGCTCGCTGACGGCGGCGGCCGCAGCTGCCACGGGACTCCGGGCGGGAACGCCGGTATTCGTCGGCGGTGCCGATACGCAGTGCTCGCTGCTCGGTGCTGGTGCCATCGAGCCGGGAGCGACGGCAGCGACGCTCGGTACGACCACACCGGTGCAAGCGGTGGTTGGCAGTGTCGTGTTCGACCGGCAGGCGAATCTCTGGGCGGGCTGCCACGTGGTGCCGGACCGCTGGGTGCTGGAAAGCAACGCCGGGGACACCGGCGACGCCTATCTGTGGCTGCTGGATCTCGTGAACGGCGGCTTGCCGCGCGATGAGCTGTACCGGCTGGGTGAGAGGCTTGCGGCCGAATGCTTCGGCCCGCCGACGATGATGTTCGTCGGTCCCACCGTGTTCAACCTCATGAAGATGCGCTTCAACCGGCCGGGCGGCATTCTCTTTCCGTTCCCGGCGCTGCATGTGCGCCCCGACCGCGGCACGTTGGTGCGTGCCTTCATGGAAAGTGTTGGTTACGTGCTGCGCGCCAACCTGAGCCAGATCGAGGCGATCACCGAACGTCCGAGTCCGGAGCTGACGCTCAGCGGCGGGATGTCGCGGAGCGCCGTGCTGACGCGCATCATCACCGACGTGGTCGGGCGGCCGGTGCGGGTAGGCGAGCCGGAGAGCGCGGCGCTCGGCTGCGCCATCTTGATTGCGGCGAACGGCGGCAGCGGTGGGATGAACGCGGCAGTGCGCACCATGGTGCGGCACCATCACATGGAGCCCGATGCGGCGCAGCGCGAGCGCTACGAAGCGCCGTATGCCAAATGGCGCCAGCTCTACGAGCAGCTGGAAGACACGGAGCTGTAAGCGTGCATCTCCTGCATACGGTGTACGAACCCGCCGGTGATGGCCCGCATCCGACCATCGTCGCCCTGCACGGGTGGGGCGCAAACGGAATGGACTTGCTCGGACTGGCGCCGTACGTCGCGGGCGGTCAGTTCCTCGTGCTCTGCCCGCAAGGCAGTGTTGAAGTCCCGCTCGGTCCGATGGTCGGATATGGGTGGTTCCCGCTCACCATGGGAGCGCCGCCGGATCCGGCTGCGTTTGCGGCGGGCGTGAACGATGCCCGGCGCTTCCTGGACGTTGCGGTGCGTCGCTATCCCGTGGATCCCAACAAGCTCGCGCTACTCGGCTTCAGTCAAGGTGGCGTGATTGCGTACGCGTTGGCGCTCGCCGAGCCGGAGCGCTTTGCCGCCCTGATTGCCCTCAGCTCATGGCTGCCGGCCTCATTGGCGGAGACGCTGCTGCCGCGGCCACGTGAGCGGCTGCTCACGCTCGTGCATCACGGGACGAGCGACGAGTTGATCGACGCGGCACGTGGTCGCGAATCGGTCGAGACCCTCCGCCGATTGCAGGTGCCGGTGACCTACCGTGAGTTCGACATGGGGCACGAGATCAACGCCGACAGTCTGGCGGATCTTTCCGGCTGGCTGGAGGAGAAGGTCGTGTCACCGATCGTGTTGTTACGCTGAAGGTGGTCAGCTCGCTATTGCTCCTCCTCATCCGGGCTTGCTAGCAGGCCGTCACCGAGCTGTTGCACCAACCAGCGGTGGATTTCCCCGACGCGCTTTTCCCATCCGGGCTCCCAGGGCATAGCATGACCCGCACCCTGGACGCACCGAAACGTTGCGCCCACGTGGTGGGCGAGCCGCTCGACGTCCGCGGGCGGGCAAAATGGATCGCGCTCTCCAGCCAACAAGAGTGTGGGAACGCATCGCTCCACTGCGAGAGGGATGTTCTCACGAGTCAACTCTCGCACGACGACTCCGGAGTCGTCGGTGGTGCCACCTTGCCCCTCACGTGCAAAGTAGTCGTCGCCAAGCTGGCCCCGCGGAGCGGGCACCGGACACGCGCGCAGCATGGCGAGCCGCGTGGCCCAATGGGTAAGGGCGCGGTTGGGTGTGGTTGCCAGCGTGCGCGGAACCAGCGGAGCCAGTGCCACGGCGGCTCGCGGTGCCGGGACGTCTTGATGCAGGACCAGCAAACCACCGAGATCATGACCCAGTAGAACGGGTGCCGCGTCGCACGCGGCGATCACCTGGCGGAGATCATCCAGATAGTCGCGCAGCTTGACCTCACCGAGTCTAGCGCCGGTGTCGGCCGCGCCGCGGCCGCGGAGATTCACGGCGTGACATGTCCAGCCGCGATGCGCCAAGTAGCCCATGAACTTGCGCCACACCGCGGCGGTACACCATAGACCGTGGACCAACAGCATCGGTGCGGTGAACTTGGGGCTCTCCGCGGCGACTGTCTCGATGCTCACCGAGCCGACACGACGTTGCATGCCATCCGGTTCTGCCGCCGAAAAGTGAAGAGGCCCTCCAGGATCGGAGGGCCTCTTCAGTGAATGTCTGAGGGTCGGGAGAAAACTCTGGCCTAGTGAATGGCCTCAATAAGCGTAGCTACTTCTTCTTCTTGCCGCCGGCTTTCTTCTTCGCAGGGGCTTTCTTCTTGGCCTTTGTAGCCATAGAGACCTCCTTGTGAATCTGTTTGGTGCATCAACTTGCTGTGCTCCCCTTCCCTCAGACTGCCTCCACCTCGACCAGCCACCCACCACCAGTTTCGCGGCGATTATAGAAATGACGGTCGGCCCATGTCAATAGAAGAATGGCATTTTGGAAATTTTTTTTTAAACCCGCACTTCCATCTAATCCTAGGGAAATTCCAGCTGCAAGATGATGGTGAGTCTACCGCCGTTCCGACCATAGCAGAACGTTCTAGAGAGCTATCCACAACGGCCGCGAGGACTGTCCACAGTCTCAAATGTGCAAGAGCAAGCGCAGCACTGCGCGCGCGATGAGCCACGCCGCCCCAGCCAGCAGCTCATTGCCGACCGGCCCTGCTTCAGCGGGCGAGGCGTCAGCCTGCATTGCGGAGTCCAGATTAGCGACTGTGGGCCACAGCTTCGGATCACCACTCGCCCGCGCAGCCAACCGATCCACATCGAACTCCGACATTGAATTCGTAGTTCGGGCTGTTGCTCTCTGACTCTTGACACGGCGGAGTTCACCGCGGTTCAGCCACATGCCTTCGCAGTTCAGACAGCGCTCAATGCGTGCATCGGGCGGCAGCGTGGGATCACCAAACCGCTTCAGCCGTGCCCGGCACCGTGGACAAGTGAGGACATCACCCGCGGGTTGCACCGGTTTCCACAGGTCTTCCTGAGCAACTGGATCCAGCCGCTGCGCCGCCTCGGCGCTCACAGGAAACAGCTCCCAACGATCACACCAGACGCCGCCACACTCGGGGCACTGATCCAGCAAGACGCAGTAGCCGCTCGTAGCCTCCGCCTTGACCTCCTGCATCTCCGCGCCACACTGCGGGCACTTCAACGCCATCGGCTTCAGGCCCCGTGGACCATGGCGCGTAAGATCGCAATGCGCTGCAGCAGCGGCGGATGCGTGCTCAGCAGATCGGCGAGCCGACCTTGCTGCAGATCGACGCGGCGCGGCCACGGGTTGCTAATGAACAGATGGGCGGTGCCGCGCGTAGCCGCGCGCAGGGGCGACGTTGCCGCACCGATCTTTTCCAGCGCACTGGCTAGACCGGTCGGATTGCGAGTGAACTGAACCGCCGTCGCGTCCGCCATGTACTCGCGCTGGCGGGACACGGCCATCGCCAGGAGACGCGACAACAAGGGCGTGACCGCGACCAACACGACGACCAGCAGGAACAGCAGTGGGTTGACGCGACGGCGGTCGCTGCCCAGATAGAGGGCGCGTCGGGCCCAGTCCGCGAGCATCACCGCGCCGCCGAACAGGACGCCCACGAAAGTCATCGTCAAGGTGTCGCGGTTGCCGATGTGGGCCATCTCGTGTGCGATCACGCCTTGTGTCTCTTCGCGATCCAGTAGGTTCAAGAGCCCTTGCGTGACCGCCAACACGCCGTGCTGGGGGTCGCGTCCGGTTGCCAGGGCGTTGGGTGCCGGGTCGGGGATGACGAAGACACGCGGTTGCGGCAAGCCGGCCGCCAGCGCCATCTCGGTCACGATATTGTAGAGCTGGTGCTGCTGTGGATCCTCCAGGTTCAACGGGCGCGCGTGTAGCGATGCCAGCACGATCCGTGCGCCGCCAAAGTAGGCGCTGATGCTCATCACGACTGCGACTGTGCCGGCGACCAGCGTGACGGTGGGCAGTGGCTCTCCGCCTGGAGTGAGGAAGCCCGCCCAGATCGCGTCGAGCCCAAGCCCGAGGACGAGAAAGAAGAGGAGAAAGCTGATGAGGAGACCGAGGGTGCGGCGTCGGTTGAGGCGCTGCCGCGAGTAGAAATCGACCGTGGCCACCCCGCGTCACTTCTGCAAGGAGAGGTCGACGCGCGGCGTGCCGCGCTCCTCGTCGGCCGCGGTGAAGTACTCCGCCGGCTTGAAGACAAAGAAATTGGCGATGAAGTTCGCCGGGAACACTTCCTGGCGCGTATTAAACTGCATCACGGTGTCGTTGTAGAACTGGCGCGCGAACGCCAATTGATTCTCCGTCGTCGTCAGCTCCTCCTGCAGCTGCAGCGCATTCTCGTTGGCCTTCAACACCGGATAGTTCTCCATGACCGCGAGCAGCCGGCCCAGTGACTGCGACAGGGCGCCCTCCGCCGCCGCGGCTTCGCGCACGCCGGTAGCGGCGACGGCGCGGGCGCGGGCCTGCATCACGCGCTCGAGGGTATCGCGCTCGAACTGCATCGCTCCCTTTACGGCCTCCACGAGGTTGGGAATCAGATCGTGGCGCCGCTTCAGCTGCACATCGATCTGTTTCCAGCCATTCTGCACCTGGTTCCGCAGGCTGACCAGGTTGTTGTAGGTGAGGATCGCTGCCACCACCGCGACGAGAATGAGAATCAACAGCACGGTAGCCATCAGTTGCTCCTCTCAGCCGGTGACGCAGATTCTCCAGCTTGGTGTCGGCTCATGCCTGTGCAGCACACGCAAAGTCTGCGCCCGGCGCTGGCCGCCGCCAGTGACAGCGCAGTCCGTCGATTCTGTTCAATTCCGTCGGCGCCCGTCATGCCCGTGTCGCGAACGCCGCGCCTCCCGGGTACACTGCGCGGCGGCCCAGCAGCGCTTCGATCCGCAACAGCTGATTGTACTTGGCCGTTCGTTCGCCGCGACAGGCGCTCCCCGTCTTGATCTGTCCGGCATTCACCGCCACGGCGAGGTCCGCAATCGTCGTATCCTCAGTTTCGCCGGAGCGGTGCGAGATGACCGTTGTGTAGCCGGCGTGCTTTGCCTGTTCGATGGTTTCCAACGTCTCCGTCAGCGTGCCGATTTGGTTCAGCTTGATGAGAATCGAATTGGCGATACCCGCGTCGATGCCGCGCTGCAGGCGCTGCGGATTGGTGACGAACAGATCATCGCCCACGAGTTGCACGGTGCGTCCGAGCTCGCGCGTCAGCAGATTCCATCCGTCCCAGTCATCCTCGCTGAGACCGTCCTCGATCGAAATGATCGGATAGGTGCTTACCCACTGGCGGTAGAACTCGACCATCGCCGCGCTGGCTCGACGGCTACCGTCGGATTTGCGGAAGACGTACGCGCCGTTCTCGAAAAACTCGCTGGACGCAGGATCGAGCGCCAGCGCAATCTGCCGGCCGGGCTTGTAGCCGGCGCGCTCGATCGCCAACAGAATGACCTCGACCGCTTCTTGATTGGACTCCAGCCGCGGTGCGAAGCCACCTTCGTCGCCGACTCCAGTAGAGTACCGCCGCTCCTTGAGTACGGCCTTGAGGGCGTGAAACGTCTCGGCGCCCATGCGCAGAGCGTCCGCAAAGGTGCGCGCGCCGACCGGCACCACCATGAACTCCTGCAGGTCAACGGAGCTGTCGGCATGCACTCCGCCATTCAGGATGTTCATCATCGGCACCGGCATTGTCGTCGCGCGCGAGCCGCCGAGGTAGCGGAACAGCGGCAGCTTGGCCGCCGCGGCGGCTGCCTTGGCAACGGCCAGAGAGACGCCGAGGATGGCATTGGCTCCGAGCCGGCGTTTGCTCGGCGTGCCGTCGAGATCGATCATGAGACGATCGATGTCCTCCTGCCGCCGCGCGTCGCGGCCGCGGAGGGCGGGGGCGATGATCCGGGTGATGTGATCGACCGCCTTCAATACCCCTTTGCCACCGTAGCGCCGCTTGCCGTCACGGAGCTCCACGGCCTCGTGCGCTCCGGTCGATGCGCCGGACGGAACGGCGGCGCGTCCGAGCGCGCCGTTGCTCAAGACCACGTCCACCTCGACCGTCGGGTTGCCCCGCGAGTCGAGCACCTCGCGCCCAACCACGCTACGGATTCTCACTGGCGTCCACCTCGATTTGCCAACCTACCACGCCTCGACTAAGATGCGCCCGCCAAGGACAAATGAAGGCCCTCTTACCGCGCCCACCGAAGAAATACAAAGGTACTATGGCTGCCTGCGTGGTGGCGTTACTGCTTTTTGTGGTCGCCGCGGTGTGGGGCGATCACGGCCTCATTCACCTGCTTCGTCTGCATGCCGAGCAGCACGAGCTGGAGCAGCGCGTCTTCGCGCTGGGGCACAACAATGAACGCCTGCGCGATCGCATCCGGCGGTTGCAGTCTGACGACCGCTATCTGGAAAAGCTGGCGCGCGAACGCTTGGGCTGGGTGAAGCCGGGGGAGATCGTGTACCGCGTGATGCCGCCGACTCCCGCGCCGTGAGCGGCCGCGCGCGGTTCCCTCCTATCGTTCTTTGTCGCCGGAGAGCGACTCCTCGTACTCGTCGGGGACCATGAGGTCTTCCAGCTCGCCGTCGTCGTCCAGCTGGACCTCGATCAGCCAACCTTCGTGGTACGGATCCTCGTTCACCAGCCCCGGGTGGTCGTCCAGCTCGGCATTCACCGCGACCACCGTGCCAGTTACCGGCGCAATCAGCTCCTGCACTGTGCGCACAGACTCCAGCTCCCCGAACGGTGTACCCCGTTCGATGGCCTCACCCACGCCAGGCAGCTCGACGGCGATGATCTCGCCCAGCTCGTCCCCTCCGTATTCCGATAGGCCGACGTGCACACGCTCGCCGTCGGTGCGCACCCACAGGTGCTCGCCCGTGAATCGCAGCACCGTCTCGGGTTCCCGTGCCTCGGTTTGCCGTCTTCTCCGCGCCACGGTGTTGCTCATACAAATGTCACTTTCTCCCTGTCAAGAGCCCGGGAGGGCTGCCACGCTCCGATCGCGGGCGCGGGGACCCGCGTCAACCGGCCGTTTCACGCTTGAATCCCGCGCCGGCAATCTTTAGCATCGACGCCTATGGCAGCCCGGGATCGCCTGCGACGCATTCGGGAGGAGCTGGCGCAGGCCTTCCTCGAGCGCTCAGACGTGATCGACGGCGCCCTGACGGCGCTGCTCGCCGCGCAGCACGTGCTGCTCATCGGCCCGCCGGGAACCGCGAAGTCCATGCTCGCCGACGAGCTGTGCCGCCGGCTGCAAGCCGCCGCGTACTTCCAGTGGCTGCTGACGAAGTTCAGCACGCCCGAGGAGCTCTTTGGTGCGGTGTCGCTGCGCGGCCTGGAGAACGACGACTATCGCCGCGTCACCACCCGCAAGCTGCCGGAAGCGCACATCGCCTTCCTCGACGAAGTGTTCAAGGCGAACTCGTCCATCTTGAACTCCATCTTGACCTTGATGAACGAACGGCGCTTCCACAACGGGCGCGAGCCCGTCGACGTCCCCCTCATCACACTCTTCGGGGCCAGCAACGAGCTGCCGGAAGAGGACGAGCTGCAAGCGCTTTACGATCGCTTCCTGCTGCGCTTCGTGGTCGGGTACATCGCCGACGATTTTCGCTTCCTGCGCATGCTGCAGGGCAAACCGGCGAGCACGCGGACCACCCTGTCGCTCGCCGATCTGCGCGACTTGCAGGACGCCGCCCGCCGGGTGTCGGTGCCGCAGCATGTCTTTCGTTCACTCACCGACATCCGGCGCGAGCTGGCGCGCAAGCAGATCGTGGCGTCCGACCGCCGCTACCACCAAGCCGTGGTCCTGCTGCAGTCGCACGCCTTCCTGAATGATCGCGACGCCGTGGCAGAAGACGATGTGTTCTTCCTCGACAACGTGCTCTGGCACGATCCCAACGAGCGCAATGAAGTGCGCAGCACGATCCATCAGTTGCTGCGCGGCTACGAGGACGAGGTGAAGGCGCTCCTGTATCAGACGCAAGAGCTGCGCGACTACGCCCACCGGCAGTGGGAGAACAGCGACCTGCGCGGCCGCGCCGTGGTCGAGGCGCACACCAAGATCCGCAACATCCTGGCCAAGGTCACCAGCATCCTGGAAGAAGCCCGCACCGTCGGTCGGCCGGTCGACACCGTGCAGGCCGTGAAGGATGAAATTGAAACCATCCAGCAGCGCATGTTGGAGGTCCTGTAACGCCCCACCATGGCCAGACCGGACGGACCCACGTGAACGCTGCAGCACCGCCGAAAGCCGTCGCTGCCTTGCGGCAGCACTGGATCGAATCGGACTCCTACGATCGCGCCGTGCTGGCGAAGCTCACAGCCGACGCCGCGTCGATCCAGGCGCTCGAGGACAGCGGGAGCAAGCTGCTGCCGCACTTCGACGGCTTCGTGCTCGACCTCTTTGCGTTGCTCTTCAAGATGAACATCGTCCTCTACGCCGAAGACGAGGTCGTGCCCAGCGCCTCCTTCTGCCGATTGATCCTCGATCACCTGCGCGCCACGCCGGCGATCGAAGCGTTGCGGCAACAGACCGTGCTCGACGAGACGCGCGCCGGGCTGGCGACTTTGCTGCTCGGGGAGCGGTTGCTGGCGCTGCTCAAGTCCGAGCGCATTCTGACACGCGCCGAGATGCTCGACTTTTGGAACCTGGAGCACCAAGAAAACGAGATTGCTGACGGGCAGGCGCAGGCCGACACCGCGAGCGATCTGCGCCAACGGGCGGCGCCGGCGACCCAGCGACAGCTCGACGAGCTGGCGCAGCGCATGCGGCGCGACGCGGAGGCGGCGGAACGCCGCCTGCAACACAAGGCGCGGCAGGTCCACGCGACGATGAGTGAGAGCGCCGAGCGCAATCGCTCCCGCCTCGAGGCGCAGGCACAGCACGTCCTGAACGACCTCGATCAGGCGAACATGGAGGCGGACAGCTGGAGCCTGCACGTCGGCAGCGGCGAGCGCTCGTCGCCAGGCGCGCAGATCGAGCTGGGGAAGAAGCTGGCCGACAACGCCAAGCTGAAGAAGCTCGGCCACATGGTCGGACGCATGCGCACGCACGCGCTGGCGCTACGGCGTCATCTGTTCGAGCGCGCCAACGCCGAGATGTACGAGGTGGGCACGGGCGCCGAGCTCAGCCGCCTGCTGCCGCACGAGCTGCTGGCGCTGCGCCATCCGCTCTTGCGCCGCGACTTCGGGCGCCGATTCCTCGACGCGCAGCTGCTGCAGTACGCCCTGCGGGCCATCGAGGAGAAGGGCAGGGGGCCGATGATCGTGTGCATCGACGGCAGCTCCTCAATGGCCGGCGACAAGGAGATCTGGTCGAAGGCGGTGTCCCTCACCTTGCTCGATATCGCCCAACGGCAGCGCCGCCTGTTTCGATCCATCTGCTTCTCGTCCGCCGACACGCCGTTGCAGGTCTTGGATCTCAATCGGCGCCAGCGCTACGTGGCCGAGATGAGCAAGGTCTTCGAGCTGGCGGAGTACTTCCCGGGCGGCGGTACGGACTTCCAGAAGCCCCTGAGCGCCGCGCTCGACTGCCTGCGGGAAGCGCGTTACAAGCGCGGCGACATCGTGTTCATTACCGACGGCGAATGCCGCGTCGACGCCGAGTGGCTGGGCGAGTTCAAGCGCGCCAAAGACCAGCTGGGCTTCTCGTTGTTCTCCGTCCTGATCGACGTCGGCTCCAGCTCGCTGGGGGCGCTCAAGGATTTCAGCGACCGGATTACCACGATCTCGCAGCTGACCAGCGAGGCGGGCAAAGACATCTTCCTGAAACTCTGAGCTGCGGCGCCCGTGACCGTCTCCGTCATCGTCCCGACCTTGAATGAAGAAGGCGCGCTGGCGGCGACGCTGAAACGGGCGCGCCAGCCCGGCGTGCATGAGATTATCGTTGCCGACGGCGGCAGCACCGATGCCACCCGCGCCATCGCCGTACCGCTGGCCGACCTGGTGCTCGCGGCGCCACGCGGCCGTGCCGCACAGATGAACGCCGGCGCCGCCCGCGCCACGGGCGACGTCCTGCTCTTTCTGCACGCCGACACCTGGCTGCCCGACGGCTTTGCCGAGGCGGTCACGGTGGCGTGCGCCCAGAACGGTGTCGTCGGCGGGCGCTTCGACGTCGAGCTGTCTCCGTCGAGCTTCCTGCTCTGGCTCACCGGTGCGCTCATCAACCGGCGCTCGCGGCTGACACGCATTGCCACCGGCGATCAGGCGATCTTCGTCCGACGCGAGGTGTTCGACCGGCTCGGCGGCTACCCCGAGATCCCGCTCATGGAGGACATCGAGCTCACCCGGCGCATGAAGCGCGCCGGAAGGGTCGCCTGCCTGCGCGACCGCGTCACCACCTCGGCGCGCCGCTGGCAGCAGCACGGCGTGGTGCGCACGATCTTGCTCATGTGGACGCTGCGCGCCCTGTACTTCTTCGGCGCGTCCCCGGCGCGCTTGCACCGCATCTACTACGGTTCGCGGTAGCGGCGAGCGTCCAGGACCGCCTCCCAGAGATGCAGCGCGCGAGAGACTTGGTTCCGCTCAGCGTGGAGACCTGCTCCAGCGCCTTGAGCGGTCGCCGAGCTTTGGCTTGGACCCCTTCGTCAGCATCGCAGCCTTGTCGCGTGAGAGGGCTGTACGCTCGTAGAAGCGCGTCGCGATCTGGCGATCGAGCTGGCGCACCGACCAGCCGCCGCGCAGGGTTTCGGCCTCATAGAACGCGCGGGCTTCCGGGGCATCGACGGATAGCAAGCGGACGTAGTGCGACCAGGGCAGCGGAAAGGCCCGGCCGAGGTCGGACAGATCCAATTTACGCGACACCGTCGCGGATTTCTCGAACGGCGATTTCGCAGGCACTGTCGGCCGTCTTCGCGCCGATTCCGCTGCCCGCGAATTTGCAGACGTCGTCCGCAGAATCTCATCGAGCGGGGATTTACGCGACAGTGTCGCGTAAATCCGCTCCGCAGGCCATGCGCCGTAGAAAAGACGCATGCGCTGCAGATTGTCGACACCAAATCCGCGCCCGAAGCCTGCCGTCAGATCTCCCGCGACCCGACCGAGTAACTTCTCTCCGTAGCCGGCCGTCGCCTTGCCGCCTTGCTCGAACTCCACGATTCGTCGCCCGATCTCCCAGTACGTAGCCGTCATGACCGCGTTGACCGAGCGAGCTGCTGCTCGCCTTGCCTCTTCGAGCAGATCGACGACTCCGGCGAGGAGTCCGCCGTACGCGTCACGGCTCTTGCTCTTCGCCACCGATCGCTTCATCGCACCATCGAGCGGGGCGTAAGTGGCTCCTCCGTTTCGATCCGCCGCTGGAGCTGCGCCTCGACGTCGCCGATCAACACCCGTAGGATCTGGTGTCTATTGTCTGGGCTGGGTGCGCTGTCGCCCTATGCTGCATCCGGCGCGGGCGGCGATCCGGGCAGCATGCGCAGCTCCTCCGGGAACTGGCGCAGCTCATGCGCCAGCTGGTCGAGCTGCTTGCAGGTGTCGCGCATGTACTCGTACAGGTGCTTGTGGATCAGCGCGAAGGTGACGGCGTCGCGCAGCGCGCGCGGGCGCCGCAGCGCTGTCTCGATCATCAGTGACAACGTCAGCCATGCACGCCGCGGCGTCGCCCGCAGCATGCAATGCCACAACACGCGCCCGAGGATGCGCATGTCTTGCCCGCTGGCGACCAGCCGGGTCTCGAACTGCGTGCCCTTGTTGAGGATCAACTGCATGACGCGCCGCCGGTAGTTGCGGTAGCTGTAGAGCCGCTGCAGGAGCTGCTTGTAGCCCTCGTACAACTGCAGCCGCGACATGCCTTCCGGGATGATGTTGGTGAACACGAACTGATCGCCCACCGACTCGGCGATCAAGCGCCCCGCCTTCTTGAGCCGCTCGTAGAGCGGCGTCTTGGGCACGGCGTTGAGCATGCCGGTCATCGACACCGGGATGCGCGCCTCCTGGATGAAATCGAACTGCTCGTCGAAGATCGATGGGTC
>CAZCGA010000116.1:17218-20149 GCA_964498075.1 uncultured Binatia bacterium (SeqCode)
TCGTGGTCGAAGCCGACGATCATGCCGGCCATCACCTCCATGCCGGCGCGCTGGATGCGGTGCACCGAGTCGAGGATGCTTTCGCGCAGGTTCTGCGTCTTGTGCGTCTCCTGCAAGCTCGCGGCGCGCGGCGACTCGATGCCGATGAAGATGGTGGTGAAGTTGGCTTGGCGCATCAGCTGCAGGAGCTCGTCGTCCTGGGCGATGTTGAGCGTCACCTCGGTCATGAACTCGATCGGGTAGTCGTTCGCCTGCTGCCACTCGCCGAGGGCGTGCAGCAGTTGCTTGGCTTCCTTCTTGTTCCCGATGAAGTTGTCGTCGACGACGAAGACGTTGCGCAGCCCGAGGCGGTGAATCTCCAGCACCTCGGCCATCACTTGCGGTACCGTCTTGGTGCGCGGGCGGCGGCCGTACATGACGATGATGTCGCAGAACTCGCAGTTGAACGGGCAGCCGCGGGCGAACTGAATGGTCATGGTGCGGTAGCGATCGATCTTCAGCAGATCGAAGCGCGGTAGGGGCGAGTCGTGCATGCTCGGCTTCTCGTCCTGGTGATACTCGCTGCGCCACTCTCCCGATTCGTAGTCCGCGAGGAACTGCGGCCAGGTGTACTCGGCCTCGTCAACGAAGAGCACGTCGACCTTGTCGCGCAGCTGCTCCGGACACAGCGACACGAACGGCCCGCCGGCCACGACAAACTTGCCGCGGCGGCGAAACTCGGCGGCCAGCTCGAAGAGGCGCTGCGCGTGGATGACGTAACCGGTGAGGCCGATGACGTCGGCGTCGGTATCGAAATCCACCGGCTCAACATTCTCGTCGCAGAGCACGATCTCGTGCTCGCGCGGCGTGATCCCGGCCACGGTGGGCAGTGACAGGTTTGGAAAGACGCACTTCTTGTTGAGGCTGGGCAGGATGCGGTCGAAGGTCCAGAAGGACTCGGGATTCTTCGGTGCAATGAGATAGATCTTCATCCCTCACTTCCTCTCGTCCACGCGCCCACTCGAGTGTCGTCGAGGTCTTCTTACTCCAGTTCCGTAGGCGTTGCCAGTGGCGGCGCGGGAGAGTGAAAACGCGGGCCGCAGCGAGTGGACGCGTCGGTGCGCGGCTTGTTCGGGTGTACCCGCGTGCTGTGCGGAGCATGCACGAGCAACGCCTGCAGGCGACACCCCAGTTGTCTGTACATGGGCTTGCCATCGCTACAAGTTCTGGGATACAAGGTCGAGCAATCGTGGGTGTGACCTGTCACTCGCGTACGTCCGAAGCCAGTCGAGGAGGAGCTATGGAAACCGATCCGGTCATTGAGCGGTCGCTGTCCAACTTCGGGTTTGCCCAGGTGTTGGTGGTATTGAAGGACGGGAAAGGCGCGGGGATGAAGGCCGCGGATGTGAAGGCCGCGAAGAAGGCGGCGGAGAGTACGGTGTTGGGCCACTTCATGAGCAACCTGCCGGAAAGCGTGGGTGCCGCCGCGACAAGTCGGCGCCGGGCGGCGCGCGGCACGACGCCGGCCGCACGGGTGTTCCCGCGGCTCGGCATTGCGTTGGGGTACGCCGACCGACGCGGCGTGCGTGGTCTGGCGGAGAGCGTGGACGTCGACGCGGTGTATCAAGGGGACGTGTTGTCGCTCATCCGTCCGGTGCAGGTGGCGGCCGCCAAGCCCAAGTCGACGGTGACCTGGGGCCTGCGGCGTCTGGGCATCGAAGCGCTGTGGAAGCAAGGGCTCACGGGCAAGGGTGTGCGTGTCGGCCATCTGGATACCGGGGTCGACGGCAAGCACGCCGCGCTGAAGAAGCGCATCGCCGGATTCAGGGAGTTCGATTTCAACGGCGACCCGGTGCCGGGCAGCAGCCCGCACGACACCGATGAGCATGGGACGCATACCGCCGGCACGATCTGCGGTGGCAAGGTCGGCGGTATGGCCATCGGGGTGGCGCCGCAGGCGCTGCTGTACTCCGGCCTGGTGATCGAAGGCGGCAACGCGCTGCTACGCGTGCTGGCGGGCATGGAGTGGACGCTGGAGAACAACGTCCGGGTGCTGAGCATGTCGTTGGGCTTCCGTGGCTTCACGCCCTTCTTCTTGGCGGTCACGCAGCGGCTGCGTGACCGCGGCGTGCTCCCGGTGTTCGCCATCGGCAACGAGGGCGTCGGCACCAGCCGTTCGCCCGGCAACTACGCCGAGGCGCTATCGATTGGAGCCATCGACCGGAAGGATGAGGTGGCGGGGTTCTCTAGCAGCATCACGTTCCAGCGGCCGGCCGAGCCCGATCAGCCCAACGTGGTTGCTCCGGGTGTCGATGTAGTCTCGGCGAAGCCGGGCGGCGGCGTGCAAACCATGTCCGGCACCTCGATGGCGACGCCGCACGCGGCCGGGGTGGCGGCGTTGCTGTTCCAGGCCAAGCCCGGCGCGAGCGTGGCACAGGTCGAGAAGGCAATCCAGTCGACGTGCATCGCCTTGCCGAATCAATCGCCGCTGCGCTATGGTTTCGGCCTGGTCGACCCGAGCGCCGCGCTGCAGGCGCTGCCCTAGGGTGGCCACACAGCTGGGTATGAAAGCGACGATCGACCCGCGCCTGTTGGAGAAGATTGAGGCTGCCGGAGACGAGGGCCAGGTGGAAGCCGTCGTCCTGGTGGCCGACGACGCCGCGGCCGGGAGCGCCGACGAGCGTGGTGCCGGCGGGCGGCTACTCGACCGCGTCACCCGACGGCTGAAGCAGCAGCCGGCGCACGTGCGCTTCATGCCCAAGCTGGGTGCCGTCGTCGTCCGCGGCAGCGGCAAGCTCGTGCGCCAGCTGCTCGAAGACGACGACGTCGTCTCCGCCAGCGCCAACGACGCCGAGATCACGAAATCATAGCGGTCCTCCACCGACCGGAAGTCAGAGCTGCTGCGTCGTCTTGAAGTGCAGCTTGGCGACTTTGCCGAGCGCCTCGCGGCCG
>CAZCGA010000117.1:0-19681 GCA_964498075.1 uncultured Binatia bacterium (SeqCode)
GGACGTTGCGTGCGCGGCGCGTGCGACCGAGGACGCGCCGCTGAAGTTACCCGGTACGATCGACGCGACGGTGCGTGAGATCGAGGCCGCCGGCGGGCGAGGCCTGGCGGTGCCCACCAATCTCGCGGCGGAGGACGAGGTGATCCAGATGGTGCGCACCGTCCACGATCACTTCGGTCGGATCGACATCCTGATCAACAATGCCGCCATTACTTTCCCCGGCGACCTGGAAGTGCCGTTGAAGCGCTACGACCTGATGATGACCGTGAACGTGCGTGCGCCGCTGGTGGCCATTCGCGAAGTGGCGCCGCACATGGCCGCGCACGGTGGGGGCAGCATCGTGAACCTCTCGTCAGCTGCGGGCCTGTACGTGTTCCCGGGCTTGATGGTCTACGGCATGTCGAAGGCGGCGCTCGAACGGCTGAGCATCGACGCGGCGCAGCAGCTGCGCCGGCGCCGCATCGCCGTGAACACGTTCCGCATCGACGTCCCCGTGGCCTCGGAGGGATTCGTCGCCAACCTGCCGCACGTGGACCATTCCTCGTGGGAGCCCACCGAGGTGCCAGCCGAGGGTGTGCTGTGGATGCTGCGCCAGCCGCCGGAGTACACCGGTCAGCTCGTCAGCATGGAGGCATTGCGCAAAGAACAGGGGATCATGCGCTCACGCAGCGCACGCCCGTTTGCAGGGTTCGAGTTCTAGTCGTGTGCGTGAACGGATCGTGTTCGTGCTCGTGAATCGTGTTCGTGGGAAGGTAGAAGCCATCATTTGACGAGCACGATTCACGAGCACGACTCACGATATCACCGCAGCTTCCACTTCACGCGCTTGCCCGACGCAAACGTCGCTTGCCCTTGTTGAATCGATTCGCGGTTGGTGCCCAGGCCGACGAAGGCGTATCCCAACCCGAGGGCTTGCGACCGCGACAGCTCGCGCGCCGCCCAGATGGCACGCACCGTTCCCTGAATCGCCAGCGGCGGTGCCGAAGCGATCGCTGCGGCCGCCCAGGCGGCGGCTTCGCGGAGCTTGTCGGCCGCGACGACTTCGGAAACCAGTCCGATCTCGTGGGCGCGCTTCGCCGAGAGCCGTTCGTGGTTGCCGAGCAACGAGATCCGCATGATCTCGTGGAACGGCATCTTCTGGAGCATGTGCATCGGCTCGAACGCGGCGGTCATGCCGTAGGTGACGTGCGGGTCGAAGAAGGTCGCGTGCTCCGCGGCGATGATGAACTCCACTTCGCCGAGCATGTAGAAGGCGCCGCCGCACGCCATCCCGTTGACGGCGGCGATCACCGGCTTCCACAGATCGCAGCTCTTCGGCCCGATGTTGGCGCCCGGATCGTCGAACATGAACGGGGTCGACGCTGCGCCCACGACGCGCTCGCCCGACTTGGGGTACTCCCCCATGGTCTCGGTGCGGTCGATGCCGGTGCAGAACGCCTTGTCCCCGCTGCCGGTGAGCACGACCACGCGCACGTCGTCGTTGCGGCGCAGCCCGTGCCACAGATCGCGTAGCTCGCGCTGCATCTGGGCGTTGAAGGCGTTGTGCACGTCGGGGCGGTTGAGCGTGACCCAGGCCACCCCGTCCTTCTCGTCGTACAGCAGTGTCTGGAATTCGGGCATTGTCGTCCCTCCCTTCTGCGCGGATCGGGCAGACTCAACTCTTGCTGCGTGTCGCGTCGAACATCACCGGCAGCCGGTTCGGTGAGCGGAACGCGAGTCCGACGACTCCGCACTCTTGGACCGGATCGAGGCGCAGGTTCGGCAAGCGATCGAAAAGGGCGTTCAGCGCGATCGTCGCCTCGAAGCGCGCCAGATGCGAGCCGAGGCAGAAGTGTCTGCCGAAGCCGAAGGCGACGTGATCGTCGGCCCGCCGGTGCACGTCGAAGCGCGCCGGATCCTCATAGTGCATGTCGTCTCGGTTTGCCGAGCCGAGCGCCGTGAGAATTTGCGCTTCAGCGGGCAGGTCGACGCCCCCGAGCGTTGTGGGGGCCGTCGTCTCGCGCGCGGCGAACTGCACCGGCGCTTCCCAGCGCAAAGCCTCCTCGATGGCCCCAGCGATCTGCGTGCGGTCCGCCCGCACTGCATCGAGCTGATCGCAATGCGTGAGCAGCCCGAACAGCGCATTGCCGATGAGGCGGTAGGTGGTGTCGGAGCCGGCGGGGAGCAGCAGGCGCAGGAAGCTGTAGATCTCTTCGTCGCTGAGCCGGTGGCCAGCGACCTCCGCGTGGGTCATCGTGCTCAGCAGGTCGGCGCCGGGGGGCTCGGCCGTGCGGCGTTCGACGATCGGGCGCAGGTAGTCGACGAGCTTGGTCGCCGCCTCGAATCCCTTCGGCGGATCGTCCGCAAAGCCGATGAGATCGAGGGACCAGCGCTTGAAGGTCTCATAGTCCTCGATCGGCACGCCGATGATGTGGGCGATCACCCGCAGCGGAAAGGTCCGAGTGAACCGCGCAACCAAATCGGCGCTCCCGTCGCGCGCGAAGCCGTCGATCATCTGATGCGCGATGCGGGCAATCACTTCCGGCAGCCGGCCTTGCAGGGCCTTCGGCACGAACGCCCCCGAGATGATGTTGCGGTGACGGGTGTGTTCCTTGCCGTCCATCTCGAGGATGGTCCGGCCCATCACCAGGCCGATGCCCTTGGCATTGGCCCGCGAGGAGTAGAGCGACGCGTCCTTCAGCACGGTCAGCACGTCGTCGTAGCGCGTGACCAGGTAGCCGGGTCCCATGGGGAGATCGAGCAGCTTGATCGGCGCGTCGCGGCGCAGTCGTGCGTACGCCGGGTACGGGTCCGACACTTCGGTCATGAAGTGCCCGCCGAAGAGGTCGATCAGGTCCTGCATTGCGGTGCTTCTATCGGATGCGCGCGGTGGCGTCCATGCGCGGCCGAGTCTCCAGCCCGTTTCACGAGGGTTCCCTCCCCTGTGGCCATTTCCGGCCACGGGGGAGGGGCAGGGTGGGGGGCCGCCTGCGCTCTAGCTCAGCTTGTACAGCGCTGCGGCGTTACCGGCGCAGATCTGGTGACGTTCGCTTTCCGGCACGCCGGCGAACATCTCGTTGGCCAGCTTGCGCGAGTACGGCCAGTCGCAGATGTGGTGCGGGTAGTCGGTCGACCACATCATGTTGGCGATGCCGACGGAGTGGCGGTTGCGGACGCCGTAAAAGTCGGAGACGAAAGTCACCTGCCAGTTGCGGTGAAAATAAGCGCTGGGCAGCATCTCCAGCTCCACCTTCGCCCAGCCGCGGTTGCGGAAGTAGCGATCGTCCATCTGCTCGAGGAAGTACGGCACCCACCCGGCGCCGGCTTCGACGGAGATGAAGCGCAGCTTGCGGAACGTGTCGAACAAGCCGGACAGGATGGTCTCGGCGATGATCACCGGCATGTTGTCCAAGCCGGCGCAGGAGTATCCCACGACCGTCTTGGCGCCGCTGCTGAGCAGGCCGCCGCCTTCCAGCATGCCGGTGGTGATGGCCGCCTGCTTGGCATTCGCGGCTTGCTTGGACGCCACGCCGAGATGAATGCTCACCGGCATATCGAGCTTCTCCGCCTCGGCCCAGAAGGCGTTGTCCTCAAGTGCCGGCGAGGTTCCGCCGCTCGGCCAGCTCGACAGGATCACGCCGCGCATGCCCAGCGACTTGGCGCGGCGCATCTCGGCGACCATCTCCTCGACACCGAGGTTCGGCATCTGCGCCAAGCCGATCAGCCGCGCGGGGTCCGCCGCCATGAACTCCTTGGCCATCCAGTTGTTGTAGGCTTGGATGCCGTGCTTGTGGAACTCGTTGTCGTCGTCGAGCATGTAGTGGCGCATGGTGCGTTGCGACGGATACAGCACCTCGGCGTCGACGCCGTCGATCCTCTGCTCCTTGACGCGCTCCGCGCCGATGAAGGCGCCCTTGTTCACCCGGTCGTAGCGCGCCCCGGTCCATTTGAACTGCTCGTACGTCCGGCCCGGGTACGTGGTGACCAACCCGAGCGGCACCGGCGGCGTGCCGGGGCGATACTGCCAGGCGTCGCCGCCTTCGGAATCCTTCACGAGCTTGGGTGCCCGCGGCAGGAACTCCTTCGGCAGCCACTTCTCCCAGAGATCCGGCGGCTCGACGACGTGCGAGTCGGCGGAGATGAGTTGTTTGGACGACATAGGCGATGACCCTCCTTGCGATCGAGTTTGGTATGAACTAGGTGAAGCGCGAATTGACGTCCGTGACCGATGTCACAGAGAGCAGAATCGCCGACCGAGGCAAAGGTGCGTGCTGCCATCACGGTGGAATGGGGGTTGGAGCGCGCCGCCGTCGACGCCTGGCTCGCGGCCGCCACCGTGCGGCGCTTTCCGCGCGGCAACGCCATCTATCCGCAAGGGACGCATCGCGGCAGCCTGTTCATTGTCCTCGACGGGGTCGTCAGCGTGTCGGTGCTGCTGCCGAACGGGCAGCGCATCCTCTGTGCCTTCAACCAAGCGGGAGCGTTGTTCGGGTTTCCCATCGTCGAAACGGAACGGCCGCGCTGGAGCGCCGCGGAGGCGTTCACTGCGGCGACGGTGGCGCTGGTGCCGCGGCGCGAGTTCGAACGCGTCATGGCAGCGCTACCGCACGCCGTCGTGATCCGTTTCTTCAACACGGTGCTCGAACGCCAGGCACGCTTCGCGATGCGCCTGGTGCACTGCGTCGCGCTCGACCTGCGCGGCCGCCTGGCATTGACGCTGGTGGATCTGGCGACCACCTTTGGTGTGCAAGAGCGCGACGGCGTGCGCGTGGCGCTGCCGATCACGCACGAGAACCTGGCGGAGATGGTCGGCGCGTCGCGCGAACGCATCAGCAAAGCCATGGCCGGACTCATGGCGGAGAGGCTCATCCGCTACAGCCGGCAGGCGGTAACGGTTCTGAATCTCACCGGCTTGCAGGAAGCCGCGACGCCGGCTCGCTGATGCCGCTCGCGCTCCCTCCGACACTGTAGTATCACCGCGGCCATCGAGACCTCGCATGGATCTACGCGCGCGTGTCCGGAGTCTGGCCTCCATCTTGGCGCTGTTGGGCCTGAGCTGCCCCGCGCGAGTCGCAGCGCTGGAGGAATCAGCGCTCGATGCCGAATCGGGAAAGGTCGCCATGCCAGAGGTGCGGATCGTCAAGGAATCGTTTCACGGCTGGCCGAACACTTACCGGTTGAGCAACGGAGTGATCGAGACGCATGTGGTCACCGACATCGGCCCGCGCATCATGGACGTGCACGCCGCCGGAGGTGCGAACCTGCTCTACGTGCGCGAATCGGAAGCCGGAGGCAGCGGCGAGCCGACGTGGAGCTTCCGTGGCGGCTGGCGGCTGTGGATCGCACCGGAGCGCACCGAGACCACCTACGTGCTCGACAACTCCGCATGTCAGGCCGAGATCGTCGGCGACACGACCCTGCGTGTCACTGGGCCGCCCCAGCCGGCGGCGGGCATCCAGAAACAGGTCGACGTGACCGTGACGCCTGGCGAGCCGCGTCTCCGGCTGACGTCGCGCCTCAAGAACATTGCGGATCACCCGGTCACCTACGCGGCGTGGAGTCTTCCCGTCCTGCGCCCGGGCGGCCGCGCGTTCGTGCCGTTCGATGTCGGCCCACTCACCGCCTTCGACGCGATCCGCCGCCTCACCCTCTGGAGCTACACGAAGCTCTCCGACCCGCGCTACCGCTTCGGCGACCGGTTGATCCAGATCGATCACAGCAAAGTCGCGCCGCCGCCGGCCGGGCAATCCAGCCGGCGCGATGACGAGAGCAAGATCGGCGTCGACTCGGCGCAAGGGTGGGAGGCCTACCTTCTCGATGGGACGCTCTTCCTCAAGCGCTTCCCGCACGATGCGAAGGGGCAGTACCCCGACGGCGGGGCGACCATTGAAGTGTACTCCAGCCAAGAGTTCCTCGAGCTCGAACATCTTGGATCACTGACGACCATCGCGCCGGGCGAGGAGTTCCTATTTTCCGAGGACTGGTGGGTGTTCACGGGCGTGAGCCTGCCGGCGAACGAAGCCGAAGCCCTGACGGCCCTGCAGACGTATGTGGCCCGTGCCGCGGCCCCATGAGCCCGCCGGAGTTCCACACAGCGGAGATGGCGGTACACTGTTGATGTTCTGGCCCTTGCTCCTTGTCGCGGCGCTGGCGGAGGTTGCGCTTCCGTCGGCGGTCCCATCGCCTGCGTGTATCGGATGTCGGGCGGATGCGGAACAGATTCGCAGCGGCTACTCTCAACAGGATTGGGAGACGCTCAAACGCGGCGAGGTTGTCATTACGAAGGTCGGCGAGTGGCGCTCCCAAGGCGGGGAGCAGAGCAGCTTCGAGGCGTCGGCCATCATTCCGTACCCGGCCAAACAGGTATGGAGCGTGGTCACCGACTTTGAATCGCGTCCCCAATTCGTTCCCGGTTCGAAGGAGGTTCGCATCCTGCGCAGCGACGGCAATCGACTGTGGATCTCCGAGCATCTGCGCGTGCTGCTGATCAATGTCCGCTTTGTGGTGATCTCCACGCTGGAACCGGAGCTCGGCACGGTCACGTGGACATTGGATCACAGTGCGCACAATGACATTGCGGACACGACGGGCTCGTGGACGGTGCTGCCCCTGCAGGACGGGCAGGAGACCCTGGTCAGATACCGCACCTGGATCGACAGCGGCCGGTCGGTGCCGCGTTTCGTCGAAGATTTCATGGCGAAGCGATCGCTGCCCAAGATCGTCGGCGGGATGCGTACCGAGGTGCATCGGCGCTACCCGTTGCTGCGGGCAGCGCCGACGCGTGGGCGGCCGGAGGAGTGAGGTGGGCTACAGCTCGCCCTCCCGCGTACGCCGGATCGTGCCGTGTCAGCTTCCGGCCTCCCACCGCTTCCACTGCTCCAAGTAGGCGTCCAGATTCTCGCGCGAAACGATGTCCATCCCGGAGTACTGATAGACCTCACGCGGCCGGATGCCGGCGATGATGCTCTGCAGGAGGCGGACCGACTGCTCGCCCCAGCCGAAGTACTTCTGGCCGATGAGCAGCTGGACCTTGCCGCTGCGGAGCAGATCCGGTGCGGGAGGAATGGTGTCGAAGGCCACCACCTTGGTGCGTGTTGGATCGATCGGATCGAGCGCGTTGCGCACGAACACCGGCCAGCCACCCACCGACAACCAGCCATCCAGATCCGGATAACGCTGCGCCGCCGAGGCGATCACTTCGGCAACGCGCACGGCGTCGTCGCGGACGTCGAACACCTCGACGATTTCGATTCCGGGGTATCGTTGCAACGCGGCGCGCGCGCCGTCGAGGCGCTTCTGCAAGTTGTCGGCGCCGAGCGAGGTGATGAGCGCGACCCGGCCGTGGCCGTCGAGGAGCTTTGCCAGCCCGTCACCGAGCGCTTGCCCCGCTTCGACGTCGTTCACGCCATAGAACGCCAGCCGCTTGCTCTTCGGCGCGTCGGAGTCCCAGGTGATCACCGGGATGCCGGCGTCCACGGCGCGGTCGATGGCATCCGTGAGCAGATCTCCATTCAGGCAGGAGATGGCGATACCGTCGACGCGCTGCTCAATGAACGACTCGAGGATCTCCTTCTGGCGGATCTCGTCGGTGCTCTCGGGGCCGCGCCAGAGGACCTCGATGCCCCCGAGCGCGCGTGCGGCGCGCTCGGCGCCGATGCGGGCGTAGTTGAACACCGGGATGTGCAGCGCCTTGGGAATGATGGCGAAGCGCAACAGGCGCGGCTCGTCTCGGTGCGAGCAGCCCGTCAGCGCTGCCGCAATGCCGATGGTGAGCGTCCACAAGGAGAGCCGTCGGCTGCGCACCGCCGCACGATATCCGACTCGGTGGCGGCAAACAAATCTGGCGTCGGATGAGGAATGTGTTTACGCTGCGGCCAGCACGAAAGGAGACCGCAATGCCGAAGGCAATCTGGAATGGCGCCGTGATCGCGGAGAGCAATCGCTGCGAAGTCGTCGAGGGCAACCAGTACTTTCCCGCAGACTCCATCAACCGGGCGCACTTCAAGGAGTCCGACACGCACACGGTATGCTCGTGGAAGGGGACGGCGAGCTACTACGACGTCGTGGTGAACGGGCAGACCAATAAGGACGCGGCGTGGTACTACCCCGCCCCGAAGGACGCCGCGCAGCAGATCAAGGGACACGTCGCCTTCTGGCGCGGCGTGCGGGTCGAAGCATGACGTTCGAGGACATTCTGTACGAGAAGACCGACGGTGTCGCTTGGATCACCATCGATCGGCCGCAGGTGCGCAATGCGTTCCGGGTGCGCACCGTGGACGAGATGGTCGCGGCCTTTCGCGATGCGTGGGCGGACGGCGACGTCGGCGTCGTCGTCCTTACCGGCGCCGGCGACAAGGCGTTCTGCTCCGGCGGCGATCAGAAGGAGCGTGAGGCCGGCGGCTACGGCGGCAGCAAGAGCGGCATCGGTCTCGACGTGGCCTCGCTGCACAGCGTGATCCGCAACATTCCCAAGCCGGTGATCGCCATGGTCAACGGCTACGCCATCGGCGGCGGGCACGTGCTGCACGTGCTCTGTGACCTGTCGATAGCCGCCGACACGGCAATCTTCGGACAGACGGGGCCGCGGGTCGGCAGCGTCGATCCCGGCTTCGGCACCGCGTACCTGGCCCGCCTCGTCGGCGAGAAGAAGGCGCGGGAGATCTGGTACCTGTGCCGGCAATATACGGCGCAGGAGGCGCTGCAGATGGGACTGGTGAACAAGGTGGTGCCGGCAGCGCAGCTGCGCGCCGAGGTCGAGCAATGGTGCCGCGAGCTATTGGAGAAGAGCCCGACGGCGCTGAAGCTGGCCAAGTACTCGTTCAACGCCGACACCGACCACATCCACGGCATCACCGAGATGGGCTTCAGCGCGCTGGAGCTCTACTACCAAACGGCGGAAGCGCAGGAAGGTCGCAACGCCTTCGTCGAGAAGCGCAAGCCGGAGTTCAGGAAGAAGTCCTGACGGTCTCCGCGCTCGTCAGCACCAGATCATCGCGGTGGATGACCTCCTCGGTGAGCTTGTAGCCGAGGACACTCTCGATCTTCGCGGAGTGCACGCCCTTGATCTTCTCCAGCTCGGGGGCGCTGTAGTTGACCAGGCCGCGGGCGAACTCATTCCCGTGCGGGTCGACGCAGCGCACGCACTCACCGGTGCCGAACTTGCCGTGCACCTCCTTCAGCCCCTTCGCCAACAGGCTGCGGCCGCGCTGGGTGATGGCCTCGTAGGCACCCTGATCGACAACGACCGTGCCGGTGGGCTTCAGCGTGTACGCGATCCAATGCTTGCGCCGCGCCAGCCGGTCGCCCTTGGGCAGGATGAGCGTGCCCACGGCTTGCCGCACGTCGAACACCGCCGGCAGCACGCCGTCGTGCAAGCCGTCGGCGATGACGGTCGGGATGCCGGCGGCCGACGCCTTCCGCGCGGCAGTGAACTTCGACGCCATGCCCCCGGTGCCGAACTCCCCGCGCCCATCCATCACGAACTTCGACGCGGAGCGGTCGGCATCCTCGACGACGCTGACCAACTCGGCGTCCGCATGAGTGCGCGGGTTCTTCGTGTGCAGCCCGGCCACGTCGCTCAGCAGCACGAGCACATCGGCTTCCACGAGCCCGGCGATGAGCGCCGAGAGGTTGTCGTTATCTCCAAAATTCATCAGCTCGTCGGCCACCACGGTGTCGTTCTCGTTGGCGACCGGGACGACGCCGGCGTCGATGAGCGTTTCGATGGTGTGGCGAGCGTTCAGATAGCGGCTGCGGTTGGCGAGATCGTCGTGCGTCAGCAGAATCTGCGCGACCTGCGTCTTGAACTGAGCGAAGTACTCCACGTACAGCGCCATCAGATCGATCTGGCCGACCGCGGCGGCGGCTTGCCGCTGCACCACGGTGCGCGGGCGTTCCTTCAGCCCGAGGCGCGCCATCCCGGCGGCGACCGCGCCGGAGCTGACCACGACGATCTCGGTGCCTTGCGCGTGCAAGCCGCAGATCTCCGCGGACAGCGATCGCAACCGCTGGCGATTGATGCCGTCGTGCCGCGACAGAATGCTGCTGCCGATCTTCACCACGGCGCGGCGGACCCGGCGCAGCAAGCGCTGCTTGTGCGGAAGCTGCTGGTTCACGACTGCTCCGCTCGTGCCGGCTGATCGACACCGCTCGCGCCCCGCAGCTCCTTCCATCGCCGGCCGACCTCACGCATAAGTGCCGTGACGCCCTCGCCGGTGGCGGCGGAGATGCCCCACAGCTCGACGCCGCGTTCGGCGAGACTTGTGCGGACCGCAGGGAATCGGTCGCGCGCCTCGCTGAGGTCCAACTTGTTGGCCACCACGATCTGCGGTTTCGCGGCGAGCGTCGCGTCGAAGGCCTGCAGCTCATGATTGATGGCGTCGTAGTCGGCCAGCGGCTCGCGGCCGGTGAGACCGCTGATGTCGATGAGGTGGATCAGCATCGTCGTCCGCGACAGATGGCGCAGGAAGCGATGGCCGAGACCAAGACCGCGGTGCGCGCCTTCGATGAGGCCGGGCACATCGGCGAGCACGAAGCTACCCTCGTCGTGGAAACGCACGACGCCCAGGTGCGGCACCAGCGTGGTGAAGGGATAATCGGCGACGCGCGGGCGCGCCGCGGAGACCGTGCTGATCACGGTCGACTTGCCGACGTTGGGGTAGCCGACGAGCCCCACGTCCGCCATGAGATGGAGCTCCAGGCGCAGCCGGCGTTCCTCGCCCGGTGTGCCCGGCTGGGCGAAGCGCGGCGCCTGATTGGTCGACGTCGCGAAATGCATGTTGCCACGGCCGCCGCGCCCGCCGTGCGCTACGATGCAGCGCGCCTGGGGCTCCTGCAGGTCGGCAATCACCTCGTCCGCGTCGGCGTCGCGTACGATCGTGCCTTGCGGCACGCGCACCACGCGGTCGTCGCCGCGCTTGCCGTACTGGTTTTTGCCGCGGCCATGCTCGCCGTGACCGGCCTTGACGAGCGGTTGAAACTTGAAGTCGAGCAGCGTCGTGAGCCCCGGCTCGACGACCATCACGACATCGCCGCCGTCGCCGCCGTCGCCGCCGCTAGGCCCGCCGTGCGGCCGGTACTTCTCGCGCAAGAAGCTGATGCACCCCCGTCCGCCGTCGCCGGCGCGTACGTGAACGTCGGCTTCGTCGATGAACTTCATGGACTACTACTGATTTCTGGTTTCTAGTTTCCGGTCTCTGGTTCGCCGGAAACCAGAGACCAGAAACCAGAAACTAGAGACCCCTACGCCGGGAAGATGTGTACCTGGCGTCGGTCCTTGCCGACGCGCTCGTAGCGCACGATGCCGTCGATCAGGGCGAACAAGGTGAAGTCGCGGCCCATGCCGACGTTCTTGCCGGGGTGGATGCGGGTGCCGACCTGGCGCACCAGGATATGGCCTGCCCTGGCGAGCTGGCCGGCGTACACTTTGACGCCGCGTCGATGCCCCTGGCTGTCGCGTCCGTTACGTGTGCTGCCTTGTCCCTTCTTATGCGCCATGACCTTCCGCTCCTGCTTCGATGCCGGTGACTCGCACGGCGGTGAACTGCTGGCGATGTCCCTGATGGCGGCGATAGTTCTTGCGCCGCTTCTTCTTGTACACCAGGATCTTCTTGGCCTTGCCCTGCTGCACTACTTGACCGGTGACGCGCGCCCCCGCCACCAGCGGGTTGCCGAGGCTGACGGCGCCCTCGGTGGATGTCATCAAGACTTCGGTGAACTCCACCTCGGCCCCGGGATCGCCCGCGAGCTTCTCCACACGGATGACGTCTCCCGGCTCGACGCGATACTGTTTGCCGCCGGTTCGAATGACTGCGTAGCTCATGCACGCTCTCCAGAGGAACGAACGTGGTTAAGTAGAAGAAGGACGCCAGCTTGTCAACGGAGCCCGCCGACGGTATGCACACGGGCCATGGGGCCGATCGCGCTGACACTCTACAGCCGGGCCGGTTGCCATCTCTGTGATGACATGAAGGGCATCGTGCAGCCGGTGGCGCGAGACCTTGGCTGTACCCTGAATGAGATCGACATCGAAGGCGATGCGGCCCTGGAGACGCGCTATGGCCAGGAAATCCCCGTGCTGCTCGTCAACGGCCGCAAGGCGTTCAAGTACCGGCTGACCGAACGCGAGCTGCGCAAGCGGCTGCGGCTCGAACCACACGACGGATGAGAAGTCAGAAGTCAAAAAGCAAAAGTCAAAGGGCACAAGTGGGAGCGCATGCCGACGATTGCGGTTGACGCGATGGGGGGCGACTCCGCCCCGGAAGAGGTGGTCAGGGGTGTGGCCCAGGCATCCCTCGAAACCGACATCGACTGCGTGCTGGTGGGAGACGAGCAGCAGATTCAGGCCATCCTCAACGCCATCCCATACAACCCCGAGCACATCGCCATCCATCACACCCACGAGTTCGTCGGCATGGCGGAAGACCCGAAGTCAGCCGTCCGCTCCAAGCGCAACGCCTCGATTCTGGTTGCGGCGCGGCTCGTCGCCGCCGGGCAAGCCGACGCGTTGGTGACCGCGGGCAACACCGGTGCGGCCGTGTTGGCGTGCGCGCACCATTTCAAGACCATCTCCGGCGTGCGCAAAGCTGCGCTCGCCAGTGTCTACCCGCGGCAGACCGAGTACGACGGGCAAGACCAACTGGCGCTGCTCCTCGACGTGGGCGCCACGATTCGGTGCGATGCCACCGAGCTCGTGCAGTTCGCCCTCATGGGCAACGCCTACGCGCGGCACATCTCCAAGGTGCCGAGCCCCCGTGTGGCGCTCCTCAACATGGGTGTCGAGGAGACCAAGGGCGGTGAGCTGCTCACGCATGCGTACCGCCGCCTCAAGACCCTTTCGGGGATCAACTTCGTCGGCAACATCGAGGGTAACGATCTGGCCAAGGGCAAGGCCGACGTCATCGTCTGTGAGGGCCTGCTGGGGAACGTCGTGCTCAAGCTGCTGGAGGGGTTGGCGGAGGTCGTCGTGGACCTGGCGGGAACGGCGGCACGTGAGAACTGGCGGTGGAAGCTCGGGCTGATGATGCTCGCCGGCGGCTTCGGGCGCCTGCGCGATCTGACCGACTATGCCGCCTACGGTGGAGCACCGATCCTGGGTTTCGAGCATCTGCTGATCAAGTCGCACGGCCGATCCGACGCCCGCGCCATCAAGAACGGCGTCAAGGTGGCCGCGAAGGCCGTGCGTGATGGCGTGACGCGCGAGATCGCGACCGCCATCGAGCAGCTGTGATGGCGCTGCGGCGACCGAAACGTGACGCCGCGCCGCTGCGGCCCGTGGTGTTTCGCTGGGATCTGGACAAGACGTATCTGCAGAGCGAGTTCCATTCGCTGCGCGAGCTGATCCGCATCGGCTTCGAGAAGCCGGAAGACAAGGTCACCGTCCCCGGTGTGGTTCCGTTGATGCGCAACTTGCGCGAGGGGGCGGCGCAGGCCGGCCGCGAGGTGCGGGTCTACTTCGTGTCCGCCAGCCCACCGCAGATCGCCAAAGCGATCAAAGAGAAGCTGGCGTTGGACGGCATCGAGTACGACGGCATCGTGTTCAAGAACCAGCTGCACCACCTGGTGCGCGGCAAGTTTCGCAACCTGCGCGAGCAAGTCGGCTTCAAGCTCACCGAGCTGCTGAAGAGTCGGCCGACGGTGCCGCCCGACTCCGACGAGGTCTTGTTCGGTGACGATTGGGAGTCGGATCCGCTCATCTACTCGTTGTACGCCGACATCCTGGCGGGCCGCATGGCCAGCGGCGAGCTGGGCGGTGTGCTCAAGTCGATCGGCGTCGACCCCAATCTGACGGCGCAGGCGACGGAGCTGGCCGCCGCGGTTGCGCGTAGCGACGTCGTGAGCAAGATCTACATCAACCTCGAACGCCGGACGCCGCCGACGAGCTTCCGCTTCTTCGGGCCGCGCTTGGTGCCGACGTTCAACTACTTCCAGACCGCGGCGTGCTTGTTCGAGAGCAGCCACCTCACCCTTCCGGCGGTGGCACAGGTGGCGGAGAGCTTGATCACGGGGGCGGCGTATACGCCGCATCGCCTGGCGAACTCACTCGCCGACATTGCCCGCCGCGGGCATCTGCAACCGCCGAGCACGATTGCGGTGCGGGAGTACCTGCGCGCCCGAAAGCTGTTGCCGCAACGCGCGCGGGACGGGGTCCGTCTCTCGTTGTGGGACCAACTGACCCGCTGGCTGCGTACCCGGCCCGCTCCAGCACCGGCGGTGCACGCGGCCATCAACTACGAGACGCTCGTCGCCGAGTGGCGCGCGGCGCGATAGGAGGCGGTTGTGACTGACTGCATCATCGTCCTGGTCACCGTTGGATCACGGGAGGAGGGCGAGCGGATCGCCGAGGCGTTGGTCGGCGAGCAGCGGGCCGCCTGCGTGAACGTCGTCGGACCGATCCGGTCAATCTACCGCTGGGAGAACGTCGTGCAGCGCGATGAGGAGCTGCTGCTCATCATCAAGACCCGCGCCGCGCTGTTTGCCGAGGTCGCGGCGCGGGTGCACGCGCTGCACTCCTACCAGACCCCTGAGGTCATCGCCCTGCCGATCACCGCGGGCTCGGAGGCGTACCTGGATTGGCTCCGCGGCGTGACCGACCGCCCGGGCGCGTAGACGACGCTACAGACGCCGCAGGTTCGGCGCCGGCGTGACGCCCTCGATGCGGAACTCATCGCCATCGAGCGCCAAGGCGCGTCGCTCGCGCGGCGTCTTGCGCGACAGCTCCAGGTTTTTGATCTGAATGCGCAGGTTGTTGGCGCTGTCGGCGTTGGCGAGGGCGTGCTCTTCGGAGATCCGTCCCGCCGCGTACAGTGCGAAGACCGACTGATCGAAGGTCTGCCCGCCTTCCAGGGTGCTCTGCGCGATGGCCTCCTTGAGCGTGTCGACCTCGCCCTTCTTGATCAGATCCTTCGCCCACGGCGTGTCGACCAGGATCTCCAACGCGGCGACGCGCCTGCCGTCCACCCCGGGAATCAGCCGCTGCGAGATGATGCCGCGCAGGTTCAACGACAGCTGCAGGTAGATCTCGGCGTGCCGGGCGACGGGAAAGAAGTTCATCACCCGTTCGATCGCCTGGTTGGCGTTGTTGGAGTGCAGGGTGGCCAGGCACAGATGACCGGTCTCGGCAAAGGTGATCGCGGCCTCCATGGTTTCGAGATCGCGCACCTCACCGATCAGGATCACGTCCGGCGCCTGGCGCAACGTGTTGCGCAGCGCCTCGTTGAACGACACCGTGTCGAAGCCAACCTCCCGCTGGCTGACGATGCATTTCTTGTGGTTGTGGACGAACTCGATCGGGTCTTCGACCGTGAGGATATGGCCGGTCGTCGTTTCGTTGCGGTAATCGAGCATGGCGGCCTGTGTCGTCGACTTGCCCGAGCCGGTGGCGCCGGTGACCAGCACCATGCCGCGCCGGCTGACCACAATGATCTTCAGGATCTCAGGGAGCTCCAGCTCGTCCAGCGTCGGTATACGGCTCTTGATGAGGCGAACCACCACGCCGACTGCGCCGCGCTGCCGGAAGACGTTGATGCGAAAGCGGCCGAGGCGGTCCGACGCGATCGCCAGGTTCATCTCCAGCTTCTCTTCGAAGACGGCACGCTGGCGCTCGCTCATCATTGAATTGGCCAGGTTCTCGACGTCGGCGGGCTTGAGCACGTCGGCGCCGAAAGGCTGGGTCACGCCTTCGACCCGGAGCATCGGCGGGCTGTCGACCGTGAGGTAGATGTCGGACGCGCCGCGCGTCACCATCTCGGCGAGGAGCGTGCGAATATCCATGGCTCACGCCCCGCGGCCGGCAACCGGCCTGGGAATTTTCGGCTGCTGCGCGATCTTGGGGTCGACGCCAGGCGTTGCCGAGCCAAACAGGTTCGGCGTCAGGGTCCGCGATTGCGCCTCTTCCTTGGTGACCATTCCCTTGTTGACCAGTTCGATCAGCGCCATGTCGAGGGTCTGCATGCCGACGTTCTGGCCGGTCTGCATGCTGGATGGGATCTGGTGGATTTTGTTCTCGCGAATGAGGTTGCGCACCGCCGGCGTGCCGATGAGGATCTCGAAGGCGGCAATGCGACCCCCGGCACGCTTGCGGAGCAGGCTTTGCGTGATCACCGCCTGGATCGACTCCGCAAACATGGTCCGGATCTGCCCTTGCTGCCCCGCGGGAAACACGTCGATGACGCGGTCGACCGTCTTCGGCGCACTCGAGGTATGCAAGGTGCCGAACACCAAATGCCCGGTCTCGGCGGCGGTGAGGGCCAGGGCGATGGTCTCGAGATCGCGCATTTCGCCGACGAGGATGACGTCCGGATCTTCGCGCAGCGCCCCGCGCAACGCGGAGTTGAAGGACTCCGTATGCGGCCCGACCTCGCGCTGGTTGACCAAGCACTTCTTGGACTGGTGGACGAACTCGATGGGATCCTCGATCGTCAGGATGTGCCCTTCGTAGCCCTCGTTGATGTAGTCGATCATGGCCGACAGCGTGGTCGACTTACCCGAGCCGGTAGGTCCGGTCACCACCACCAGCCCCTTTTCCTTGTTGCAGATCTCCTTCATGATCGGCGGCAAATCCAGCTCCTCCATCGTCAGCACCTTCGTCGGAATGGTGCGGAACACCGCCGCCTCGCCCCGCCGCGTGCGAAAGACGTTCACGCGAAAGCGGGAGATGTTGCCGAGCTCGAAGGAGAAGTCGGCGTCGTTGGTTTCCTGAAACTGCTTGCGCAGCGCGTCACTCATGAGGTCGAACACCATGTGGTGCACCTCCTCGGCGGTGAGCGCTGGATGCTCGACCCGCTTCATGTCGCCGTGGATGCGCACCATCGGGGGTTCCGCCGCTGAGATATGCACGTCAGACGCGCCTTCCCGGTGTGCAAACGTCAGCAGTTGCGTAATATCCATACGGACCCTCCCCTCGTCGGCTAGAGCAAAACGCACGCCAGGTGCGAGCCTCGACACCGACTACAAAGCCAGCTCAGCGGCCGCGCCATCCGTACAATCATCGAATGATGGGAACAGGCTTGTCGTTAATTTGATAACGGGATCGCCGGTGACGGGATGAGCAGGACCTTGCCGATGCTGCGCCGCGATGCAATCTCGTCGAGCGCCGCCGCGGCCTCCGGCAGCGGGCGGACGGACGAGACCACCGGGGTCACCGCGCCGCGCTCGTACAGCTCGAAGAGGGCGGCCATCGCCTGACCGATCTTCCCGGAATCGTGTTGCCGGTAAGCACCCCAGTGCAAGCCGACGATCGCGATGTTCTTGAGCAGGATCCGGTTGACCTGGATGGTCGGAATACGGCCGGACGCGAACCCCACCACCAGCAGGCGGCCGCTGAAGGCAACGCACTTGGTGGACAGGTCAAAGATCTCGCCACCGACAGGATCGTAGATGACGTCGGCGCCGCGTCCACCCGTGGCCTGCTTGACGCGGTCGACCCAATCTGGGTTCGTGTAGTCGTAGGCGTCCTCGGCACCGTGCTGCTTGGCGACGGCGAGCTTCGCCGGCGAGCTCGCAGTGGCGAGCACCCGTGCTCCGAGGGCGCGACCGATCTGCACGGCCGCAAGGCCCACGCCACCCGCGGCTGCGTGTACCAGCAGCACCTCGCCCGGCCGTAGATCGGCGCGGTAGACGAGACCGAAGTACGAGGTCTGGTAGACCACGCCGAAGGCCGCACCATGCTCGAACGACATCGAGTCGGGCATGCGCACCACAGTTGCGGCCGGCGCCAGCGCCACGCTCGCGTACCCTCCCCAGGCCAGCATGGCGAATACCCGATCGCCTTTTGCCAGCTCCTTCACGTCCGGACCGACGGCGCGCACGACGCCGGCGATCTCGCCGCCGGGCGAAAACGGTAACGGTGGCCGCACTTGGTACTTGCCTTGGACCATCAGGATGTCGAAGAAGTTGCACCCGATCGCGCGTACGTCGATCGCCACCTGGCCGGGTCCCGGCTCGGGATCCGGTAGATCTATGAGCTGCATGTCCCGGGGCTCACCCCAGGCCGTCGCTACCATCGCCCGCATGTGACGTCCTCCTTTACGCTGCCGTTGGCGGCACGAGGGAAGAACGTTTCCGCCGAGGAGTCAAGTCAGGATCAGCGGTCGCGGTTGACGCGACCGGCGAGCTCCCGTGTGAAGGGCGCGTCAGCCTTCACCTGGCTCCCGAGGGCCGCAATGCTTGAAGTGCCTGCTGCGCGACCTCGATTTGGGTCCGGCCATCGGCAGTCAAATAAGTCTGCAGCACCCCCGGATCCAGGCGATGACGCTGGAAGAAGCTGCCGGCCATCTGGCGCAGCTCAGGATCGTCGGGGACCATTGCCAGGCCGTCGAAGTACGCTTGCAATGCGGCGCGTGGGTCGCCGCGTTCTTCGAGGGCCAGGGCCAGGTGTATCCAACCGATCGTGTCCTTCGGATTGTCGGTGACGCCGGCGCGCAGATAACGGACCGCCGTGTCGAGGTGCCCGGCCTCGCGCTCCAACGTCCCGGTGTTCACCGCAATTTGTGGAATGCGATAGCTGCGAACGCCATACGGATTGCCCCACGCAGCGATCACGCCGGCGATGGCTCCGAGTGCCGGCATGATCCACAGAGGCCGTTGCGAACGCCAGCCGTTCAGAGTCTTCGGCATGCGGTCGATTGCGACGCCCGCCAACAACAGCACCGAGGGTACCATGATCAGGCGGAAGCGGGCGTTGGTGAAGAAGATCAACGATGTCCCGGTCGCTACAGCGAGCAGCCCGCCTAGCAGTGCACACCCGCGCCACCGCCGGCCGAGCAGCAGCGCGCCGGCAAGCGCGCCGGGCAGGGCCATACCGAAGCTCAGCGGAAACACAGGGAGCCGAAACACCCAACTCTGCGATGTCTGCCACTCGATGTCGCTGCTGTTCGGCAGCTCGCGGTCCGTCCAGGTCCACAGGAACTTCTTCCAGAGCAAGCGGGCCGCTTCGCGCGGCTGTTCGCGCCAGAACGCCACCGCTTGTTGCGCGAACTGCCGGTCGGCGTCGGCGGCTTCGGTGGCGCGCGCCCGCACGGCAGCTTCGGTGGCTTCGAGCGCTCCGAACACAAACGGGTTCACGCCGTCGGCGTGCGGATTGTTGCCGAGCCACACGTTTACCCCTCCGCTCGTCGTGAACAGCACCGGCTGGCTACTGTTGGCGGCATTGAGCGCCACGCAAGCAGCGATGCACACGGCAACCGGTGCCGCAGTCCGCCACACGGCCCGCCGGCCGCCCCGCTGCCACGCATCGAGGACGACAAGTGGAAGGGCGAGGACGACTTCGGCGCGCACCAGCAGCGCCAGCGCCCACCAGCAACCGGCGAGTGTCCACGCACGCGGCGCGGGCGTCGCGGTCACCACGCTCGTGGTGACCGCCGCCATCACTACGCAGACGAAAAGCGTCGCGGGCAACAGCTCGCCGGTGAAATATATGAGCGGGCCGTAGGCCGCGGCCAGTGCGGCGGCGATCAGTCCGGCGCGTGGTCCGAACCAAGATCGCCCCGCCAGCGCAATCAGCCCGCAGGTGATCGCGTCGAGCACCGCTTGCAGCAACGCCACCGCCGCCACGCTGCGACCGAGCAGCGCATACGTAGCGGCCACGAAGTAAGGATACCCCGGTGACTGCTCGAACGGTGGCGTGGGTGCGCGCGGGCCGTCGAGGATCAGCGTCGCCCACTCATGGTAGCGCAGCGGCTCGGTCTGCAAATGGGTGAAGAAG
>CAZCGA010000118.1:0-19581 GCA_964498075.1 uncultured Binatia bacterium (SeqCode)
CATGCGCCACACGTACCAGCGGCCGCAGATGCATCGAGGTGCTCGCCCGAGGCCGCCGCGGGCCCTCCTGCGTCCCAGCAATCACGACCAGCAATCACGACCAGCTTGACAAGGGGGAGCGCGCCGCTTAAGAGCGCAACCCATGAGGATGCCGCAGGGCATGGTCGTCCGTGTGCCGGATCTGACTGACGTCCTGCGCGCTGACATCGGCCAGCTGCGGCGCGGCTTCAGCTCGCCGCAGGGGCGGTCGAGCCGCACGTTCCGCCTCCTGGCCAAGCTGCTCGACGAGAAGCGCGGGCGCGGGCACTACGAGATGAGGATTCTCTACTGCCCGCCGCTCAGTCTTCTCTGGGGCTTTCTGCCGGGCGATGGCTCGCCAGCCTCCTTCCTCCACAAGTTCTACGTGCGCGAGGTCTGGCGCGAGCGCGGCCCCTGGGCGCGCCTGCGGCTGCTCGCCGCGCTGCTCGTCTGGCCGGTCGTTACTCTGAGCACGATGGCGTGGGTCACTTGGCTCAATGGCGCCGCGATCAAGAGCCGTACTGGTAAAGGGATCGCTCGGCAGATGCTCGAGCAGCTGTACGTCGTGGTTGTGCATGACGTGCTGCCGCCCTGGTACTACATCTTCGAGCTCTTCGACGACGCGAAGCGCCGCCGTGCGGGAGGATACCTGCATCGGTTCGAGACCAAAGGCGGTATCTTCAGGTTCCTCAAGCGGACGCCGCGCGACGCGACCCGCACTCCGCTCGGCGACAAACTTCTCTTCGCCGCGCGGTGCCGCGAGCACGGCCTCCCCAGCGTTCCGGTCCTCCTCACGGCGGAAAAGGGCGAGTTCCTACGCGAGTGCAAGCCGGGCGGAGATCCCGAGTTGCGGGTGCCCGAGGTCGACCTCTTCGTCAAGCCGGCCGGCGGCCGCGGCGGCTTCGGCGCCGAGCGTTGGCGCATCGAGGGAACCGGGCGGTACGGCGATGGCAACGGCCGCGTTCTGACGACGGCGGAGCTGCTGGCGCACATCCGGCAACGGTCTCGCGTCGAGTGCTGCATCGTGCAGCCCCGCCTGGTGAACCATCCCGACATTGCCGATCTGAGCAACGGGGCGCTGTCGACCGTGCGCATCCTCACCATCGAGAACGAACGCGGAGAGTTCGAGCCGACGCACGCGGTTCTCCGAATGGCGGTGGGAAACAACACCACCGTCGACAATTTCCATGCGGGCGGCATCGCCGCGAAGGTCGACCTGCGCAGCGGAGAGCTGGGCCGCGCAACCGACATCGGCCTGCGTCCGGATCGCGGCTGGTGCGCCAGCCATCCGGACACGCAGGCGCGGATCCTGGGTCGCGTGTTGCCGTTCTGGCCCGAGACGCTGGAGCTCACGAGCCGAGCCCATGCCGCGTTCTCGGATCGCCTCGTGATCGGCTGGGACGTGGCCATCCTGAAGGACGGCCCCGTCCTGATCGAGGGCAACGCGGGGGCGGACGTCGACATCGTGGAGCGAACCCATGGCGAGCCGCTCGGCGACTCGCGCTTTGGAGCGCTGATTGCCTTCCACCTGCATCGGGCCGCGGAGGCGCGACACCGGATGGGTCGCCGAGATTCAGACGAACTGTTGGAGGGGCCGAAGCGATGAACCACTCTTCGATGAACCAGTCTTCGATCGACGAGCCACCCACGGTGAAGGTCCTGACGCTCGGCGCGCGCCTCGACCTCTCGGCACCCGAGGTGCGACGCGACGCCCTCGAGGAGCTGGAGAACGGTGGCGTCGTGTTCCTGCCCGAGTCCGGCTTCGAATTGACCGCGACCGAGCGCGAGATGATCTCGAACCCCCAGGCGCTGCTGGCAGGGTTCAAGGAGCCGGAAGTCCCCAACGGAAGACCGACGATCATTTTCGATCCGTGGCGCGGGAAGATCAAGACGCACCACTACGCCAACGTGCACGGGAAAATGGTCCGCGCCCATGTGCGGCGTGAATGCCGCCCGCAGCTCGAGGCGATGATGGCGCGCTTCTGCACCTGGGTGGACGGCATGGTCACCACGTTGTTCCCCAGCTACGGACCGGTACTGGTTCCGGATCGCGTCACCTATCGGCCTTACGAACGCGGCAGCCGGCAACCGCTGCACATCGATTCGAGCTACGGCTATCCGACTCAGGGTCGCGGGATGTTCCGCCTGTTTTGCAACGTCGATCCCAAGAATCGGCCGCGGGTCTGGCAGGTCGGCGAGCCGTTCGAGCCGTTCGTCCGGCGCTTCATCCCGTCGGTGCAGCTGCGACGACCGCACTGGACTGCATCCCTGCTAGGCCGCCTGGGCATCGTGCGGGGATCGAAGACCATGTACGATCAGATGATTGCCGACATCCGCCACCTGGCGAAGCGCGACAAGGAGTATCAGCGAACGGCGCCTCGGGAGATCATCGAGTTTCCTACGGGCTCGTGCTGGTTCGCGATCACCGATCTCGTGCCGCACGGCGCGATGTCCGGGCAGCATAGTCTCGACCAGACGTTCTTTCTGCCTGCCGCGGGGATGAGGAATCCCAACCATTCGTCGCTGCGCATTCTCGAGAGGCTGAGCGGACGCTCGCTGGCGTGACCGCTGCTCGCAGGAGCGTCGCAAGCCCGACACGACCGGAACCGCTATGAAGATCGTGTTGCTTTCGGGCAGTGTGACGATTCCGGACAAGGTTGGCCATCACGATTATCGTGCCGGCTGTGCGCTGCTCGCCTTCCTGCTCGAGCAGACCTCGGGTGTGCGAGCCGTCGCGGTCCAAGACGGCTGGCCCGAAGACGAACGCGTGTTCGATGCCGCCCGGACGCTCGTCGTCTACACCGGTGGCGGCAGCAAGCACGCATGCCTCGAGTCGGCGCAGCGCATCGAGCGCGTCCAGGAGCTGGTCGAGCAGGGCGTTGGGATCGTCATGGTCCATCAGGCGGTGCGCTGCCCGACCGAGCTCGCCAGCCAGGCGAGAGCCTGGATCGGCGGAGCGCACGTGCCGGAGAAATCGGGTCGAGGTCACTGGCAGACGCACCATCGGGAATTTCCCCAGCATCCGGTGACGCGCGGAGTGCGGCCGTGGAAGATCAAAGATGGCTGGCTCAACCAGATTCAGTTCGTCGACGGAATGACCGGCGTCACTCCGTTGGTCTGGTCGAGCAAGCGTAATCGGGGCTCGAGTGAGGGCGGTGCGGCGGATGTGGTTTCCTGGACGTACGAGCGGCCCGACGGGGGCAGGTCATTCTCGTTTACCGGCCTCGACGCGCACTCGGCCTGGTCGGTGCCTGGAGTCCGCCAACTGATGGTCAATGGCATCCTCTGGTCGGCGGGGTTGCCGGTTCCCGAAGCCGGAGCGCCCTGCGCGGTCGACGATGCGGCGTTGAACAGCTACCTCACCCCGCGTCAGTTCAGGGGCAAGAGGGTGATCGGGACCCTTCTGCGACGCCTGCGACGGGTCAATCCCAGATCTGGCGCGCCACCATCCGGTCGGTGATCCGGTCGGGCAGCCAGCCGGCGAGGATGTAGCGCATCCGCTTTTTCAGCACCGGAATGCGTGTCGGAGGATTGGGCTCCGTCACGGCGCGGACGACCGCCTGGGCCACAACCGCCGGGTCGAGTCCCTTCGTGCGTCCCTTCAGCAGGCGCCGCTTCATCTTGCCCGCGACCCGCTCGTAGGGCGTGCCGCGGTAGAGCTCCAGGTCGATATCGGCGGCGCGGTCCCAGATCGGCGTGCGCACCATCGCCGGCTGAATGACGACCACGCCGACGCCAAACGGGTGCATCTCCCGGCGCAGAGAGTCCGACAGCGCCTCGACCGCAAACTTGCAGGCACAGTACGGAGCGAGGAACGGCACGGCGAGCCGGCCGGACAACGAGCTGATGTTGACGACGCGCCCTCTCGAGGCGCGCAGCATGGGCAGGAAGGTCTTGGTGACGGCAAATACGCCGAAGACATTGACCTCCAGCTGGCGGCGCACGGAATCGAGGTCCAGCAGCTCGATCGGGCCACCGTCTGCGATGCCGGCGTTGTTGACGAGACCGACGAGCGGGATGCCGCGCAGCGCGCCGGCGATCTCGTCGCGCGCCGCCTCGGCGCTGCGTGGATCGGTGACGTCGAGCGGTACCGGCAACACGCCCGCCGCTGCGAGCGCCGTCGTATCCTCACCTGGCAGAAAGGCGCCGTAGACACGCAGGCCGCGCGCGCGCAACGCGCAACTCGTCGCGAACCCGATGCCACCCGTCGCGCCGGTGACCACGACGGCGCCTGTCGCCGCTTCTACCATGATGGTGTCGCCCCAAGTTCTGAGGACTTCACCTTCGGCCCGCGGCCGGCGAGCACGCGATCGTACAGCGGTGCTGGCAAGGCCCAGCCCAACCACATGAGCACCAAGAGGCTCTTGGGGAAGGCGTAGTAGGGCGTGCGCCGCTTGATGGCGCGATGGATCAGGGCCGTCGCCGCCTCCAGCTCCAGACGGAAGGGCCGGTTCTTCGTCTTGCCCGGCTTGGTCCGTACGAACCCCGGCGCCACGACGGTGACGTCGATTCCGGTGGACCGCAGGTCGATACGCAAGCTCTCCATGAGGTTGGTGAGCGCCGCCTTCGCCGCGGAATAGGCGCCGGCCGCCGGCAGTCCGCGGTACGCCGCCAGGCTGCCGGTGGCGACAAGATGACCGGCGTGCCGCTCGAGCATTGCGGGCAGGACCGCCTCGATGCAGTTGGCCACGCCGAACAGATTCAGACTCACCACGTCGACGATCTGCTGCGCCTGGAAGTGTGTCGCGTCGGTGGCCGATGCGCCGCCGGCGTTCGCTATGAGTGTCGTCGTTGGACCGAAGTGCGCCTCCGCCCGGCGGACCGCCGCGTGGACGGCCCCCCGGTCCGTCACGTCGCAGCCGATGGCGAGGGCACGGCCACCGGCATCCTCGATCTCCTCCACCAGCGAGTCGAGCAGGGCCTGACGCCGCGCCACCAAGACGACCGGCTCGCCGTCGATGGCGATGCGTCGGGCCAGGCTGCGCCCGATTCCCGAGGACGCTCCGGTGAGAAACGTCATACCCATGCGGCGGTGTTCCTAGCGTGTTTCCACCAAGGTCGCAAAGGCGCTCCATGGCGCGTGACGGACGCCCGCGCACCCGCCGCACGACCCCAGGGGTTGACCTGCTCGCCCCGATGAGTAAAAGGTCCAAGGGGGATTTACCGACTTCACCAGGGATGAGGCGGGAACGGGACGCGGCGTGCTCTGAACCGCAGTCTCCGAGCCCGCGCCGAGATCGGTGACACATTTTGCGGTGCAGAGGTGGCTGGATGAGAAATGGGTTTGCGTTGACGGACGGTGCCAATCCGCACGTCCAACGCGGTCGTGAGATAATCAAGCTCCATCCGGAGGTGCGGCGGTACTTCACGACGTACCCGCTGACGGCCGTCTGCATCACGGGGGTGGTCGGGCTGCAGATGGGCATCGCCTACCTGCTCCGCGACACGAGCTGGCTGTGGATGATCCTGTGCGCGTACCTCGTCGGCGCCTTTGTCAGTCACGCACTCTTCGTGCTGATCCATGAGGCCAGCCACAATCTCATCGTGAAAGGGAACCTGCCCAATCGCTTCTTCGGCATTCTCTGCAACATCGGCCAGGGCTTTCCGAGCGCGATGACCTTCCGCACGTATCACCTGCTGCACCACTACTACCTCGACGAGTATCTCTACGACGCGGACCTGGCGTTCGACTGGGAAGCGCGGCTGGTGAAGAACTCGCCGCTGCGCAAGGCGGTGTGGCTCTTCCTGTTTGCGGCCGTCGAGATCATTCGTCCCCTGCGCATCCAGCGACAGTTCGCGGAACGCTGGGCAGTGCTCAACACCGCGGTCATCGCCGGCACCGACTTTCTCATCTGGTGGTGGTGTGGCTGGTTGGGCTTGGGCTACGTGATTCTGTCCACCGTCGCCGGGGTTGGCTTGCACCCGGTCGGCGCGCGTTGGATCCAGGAGCACTACACGTTTTATGAGGGCCAAGAGACCTACTCGTACTACGGCATCGTGAACCGGATCGCGTTCAACATCGGTTACCACAACGAGCACCACGACCTGGCCAAGGTCCCTTGGGTGCATCTGCCCAAGGTCAAGGCCATCGCGCCGGAGTTCTACGACAATCTGCACGCGCATCGCTCGTGGACGCGGGTGCTGCTGCAGTTTCTCTTCGACCCGCAGATCGACCTCTATGCGCGCATCACGCGCGACCGCAAGCTCAGCCGCGCGCGCGGCGCCACCGCGGCCGCGTGATGTGGGCAGAGACGATTCACCGGCAGTAGGAGACCGCGCGTGCCGCCGCCAGCATCAGCTCACCGGCTCGAAGCCGACCTCGTTGCGGAGCCGCTCCTCCCGCAGATCACCGAGGGCATGCCGCAGCGGCGACCGCTGCGCGTGGGCATGATCAACAACCCGGTGAGCGGACGAAACGCCCGTCACGGCCAGCTCACCGGCGTACGCGAAGTGCTGCGGTCCCACCCGAAGGTTGCACACTTCGAGGCACACACGTTCGACGACATGATCGCGGCCGTCCGGGAGCTCCAGCAACGAGAGACGGAGGTCATCGTCGTCAACGGCGGTGACGGGACCGTGCAGGCGGTGCTGACTGGCCTGCTGCGCACCGCAACCGAGCGCCTGCCGCTGCTGGCGGTGCTGCCCGGCGGATCGACCAACACCACGGCGCGCAACGTCGGGTACAGCCGGCGCCCGCTGCGTGCGCTCCAGCGGCTGTTGGCCGAGTCCGCGCACGGCACCCTCGCAGGAACGGTCGAGCGGCGGGCGGTGCTTCGCGCCGATACGGAGGGCGAGTCGCAATACGCCATGCTGTTCGGCGCCGGCGCGGTCTACCACGGGATCGTGTTCGCGCGCCGTCGCGTCCATGCCCACGGTGTCCGCGGCCAACTCGGCGCCGGGGTGACGCTGGCGAAGTTTGTGAGTCAGGTGCTGTCACGGCATCGGGGGACGCTGTTTCCACCGCTGCACGCCACCATCCGGATCGAGGGCGAGCGGCTCGCCGCGGAGCCGTACTTCGGGATCCTCACCTCGACGATGGATCGGCAGTTCCTCGGGATCACGCCCTACTGGGGAGCCGGGGCCGCGCCATTGCGCTTCAGCTCGTTGAGCTATGCGCCGCAAAACCTGCCGCGCGCCATCGTTCCCCTGCTGCGCGGCAAGCCCAGCACATTCCTGCGTCCGGAGCGCGGCTATCGTAGCGTGAACGCCGACGAGGTGTACCTGGCCTTTGACAGCGGCTACACACTCGACGGCGAGCTGTTCGCGCCACGCCCCGGCGGGGCGCGCGTCACGCTGACCGCGCGCCAGTGCGCATACTTCCTGCGGGAACGGCCGTGAGGCCCAGCGCCCTAGCTCATGGCGTGACCGGCGGGAACCTTCGACACCATCGACGCAGCGATCGCCGCTCTGCGCGCCAGTGAGATCGACTACTTCGATGAGGTGCTCTCAATCTGGATGCCGGTACGCAAGATCGCAGTGGCGCTGCCAGCCGCACGGTGAGCTGGTGCGGATGATCACCCGGCTGCTCCATAGTGAGTAGTGCCCAGCGCCTTCCCTCGCCGGGTGACGACGCCGTCGCCCTTAGGGTCGCTGCCGGTGTGCGAGTCGCGCAGCTGCGGCGACGGTTGGACGGCGCGCCGCCGGCGGTACCGCCGCAGCGTGAGTCGGCGCCTCTGCTGGTTCCCGCGCATGCGGACGGCGCGCAGCATGCTCACCATGCCGCCTTCGTCCCAGACCCGCCTGCCGCACGCCGCGGCGTCCGTGGCGACGAGCGACGCGCGCAACAGCCGCCCGCGCAGGCAGTCTGGGTCGAGCCCGAGCACGTGGCAGATGCTCTCGAACGAGAACAGCCACGTCAAGTCGCACGCGACGATCCAGCGACGCGCCTGCGCGGCTGCCCGCTGAAGGTCGCGCCGCGGCACGCCCGTAGCGTGGCCCTGCAGGCAGAGAATCGCGTCCTGTAGCACGGCACGCATCAGCGCTTGCTCGCCGGTCTCGCTGCCATGATGAGCCGTCTCGGTGGCGATCACCTCTCCGTTCCTGATGAGCCCAACGGTGTCGTCGGGCCCGTCGAGGCCACGCGAAACGCGGGCAAGATTCCTTTTCATGTGTCCTCCTTCAGCGTGCTGCCTGCACCACCGCAGTGCAGGCCACGTGCCGCGACACAATCGGCTACCGCATCGGCAGCCGCGGAGCGCAGCGAGCGAGTCAGAAGGAAACGCCTTCGCCGAGAGCGGCCGGAGGCGCTCGACGCGCGTCGCGAGAAGCGCGGCCGTGTCGTTTTGATGCGCGGATCGAAACGACACGGCGGGTCGGATCCGGATCGAGTGTGCCGGCGGCTGGAGGTGGCTTCCTGCTTTGTGGCACAATACGTGCGGTCACTCGGCCAATAGGAGCAGATGCATGAGACTGGCGCGCAAGCTGACGGTCGCCCTGGTGTGCGGAATCCTCGCCGTGATGGCGGCCTACGCTTTCTTTCAGCTCCGACAGGAGATCGTCTTGTCGCAAGCCGACCTGCTACGGGCGCAGCGCATCGGGTTGGCGTCGATGGGAATGATCGAAGCGGTAATGGAGCGCGAGGGGCCGGCGCGCGCCTCCGAGCTGGTCGCGCGCGCGATGCAACGGGCGCAGGAAATCACCCTGCGCATCCTGCCGCTCGACGCAAGCGGTGCCGGTGGCGAGCTGTCGGGTGACGAGCTGCGCACGCTGGTCGCCGGCGAGGTGGTGCGCCGGGTTCACGAGGACGACGCCGGCGGCGAGTGGCGGCAGGTGTACATCCCACTGCGAGTGCCCGGAAGAGAGCCCGCCGTCGTCGAGTACGCCGAACCCATGCAGGAGGAGCAGACGTTCATCAAGATGAGCCATCTGGCGATCGCCGCGGCGACGCTCGCGATCGTCACGCTGTGCGGGCTGTTGGCCACTGGGCTGCAGTACAAGCTCGTGGGCAAGCCGTTGGAGCTGCTGCGCGACAAGGCCCGGCGCGCCGGTGAGGGCGACTTCTCACGGCCCCTCGAGCTGCGCCAGAACGACGAGATGGGCGAGCTGGCGCGCGAGGTCAACGCCATGTGCGAGCGCATCGCGGCAGCCAACCGCAAGCTGGCGGAGGAGACGGACGCGCGCATCACCGCGCTGGAGCAGCTGCGCCATACGGATCGCTTGGCCACCGTCGGCCAGCTCGCGGCCGGCGTGGCCCACGAGCTGGGCACGCCGCTGAACGTCGTGTCGGCGCGCGCCGAGCTGATTGCGGCGACGGAGCTGCCCCGTCCCGACGTGGTCCAGAACGCGCGGGTCATCGGCGAGCAGTGCGATCGGATGACCGGCATCATCCAGCAGCTGCTCGACTTCTCGCGGCGGCGCGGCACCGCCCTCGGCCTCACCGATCTGCGCCACGTGGTCACGCGTACCCTCGGTCTACTCTCCACCGCCGCCCAGAAGGCACGCGTGCAGCTTCAGAGCGCCGCCGCGGACACCCCGGTGCTCGTGCGGATCGATCAGAACCAGATGCAGCAGGCGGTGGCGAACATCGTCCTCAATGGTATCCAAGCGATGCCGAGCGGCGGCAGTCTCCGAGTGACCATCCGCACGCAGCGGGCGCAGCCCCTGAACGATACCATGGCGCCGGACACCGAGTACGCGTGTATCACCGTCGAGGACGAGGGCGCGGGCATCGCGCCCGCGCATCTCAAAAACATCTTCGAGCCGTTCTTCACCACCAAGGGCGTCGGCGAAGGCACCGGCCTCGGTCTCGCGGTTGCCCACGGCATCGTCGCTGAGCACGGCGGATGGATCGCCGTCGACAGCACGGTGGGCAGGGGCAGCCGCTTCGCGATCTTCCTGCCAACCGCTGAGGCCGGCAACACCATGGACGTGGGAGTCGCGTGATGTCCGGTCGCATCCTCATCGTGGACGATGAACGCAGCATGTGCGAGGCGCTCGAGGCCGGCCTTACACCGCGAGGCTTCGCGACCCAGTGGACGACGACGGCGGCCGAAGCCCTCGAGTTGCTGCGCGCCACCGAGTTCGACGTCGTCCTCACCGACCTCAACATGCGCGGCCTGACTGGTCTGGAGCTGTGCGAGCGCATCGTTGCCAACCGTCCGGACGTGCCGGTCGTGGTGATCACCGCTTTCGGCAGCTTCGACACGGCGGTGGCCGCGATTCGCGCCGGCGCCTACGACTTCATCACCAAGCCGGTCAAGATCGACGCACTCGCGCTGGCACTGGAGCGCGCCGTGCGGCACCGCGCGTTGCGCGAAGAGGTGAAGCGCCTCCGCCAGATGGTGGTCGACACGCAGCGCTTCGAAGAGGTCCTGGGCGAAAGCGCGGCGATGCGCAAGGTCCACGAGCTGCTCACGCGTATCGCCGACTCGGACAGCTCGGTGCTCATCACCGGCGAAAGCGGCACCGGCAAGGAGGTCGTGGCGAAGGCCCTGCATCGCCGCGGGCGGCGCAGTCACGGGCCCTTCGTGGCGATCAACTGCGCCGCGATGCCCGAGACGCTGCTCGAGAGCGAGCTCTTCGGCCATGCCCGCGGCGCGTTCACCGACGCGCACGTGCCGCGCACGGGGCTCTTCGTGCAGGCCAACGGCGGGACGCTCTTGCTGGACGAGATCGGTGACCTGCCGCTGTCGTTGCAACCGAAGCTGCTGCGCGCCTTGCAGGAGCGGGTGGTCCGCCCGGTGGGCGGCAACGATGAGATCCCGTTCGACGTCCGCCTGATCGCAACGACGAATCGCGACCTGGACAGTGCCGTCGAGGACGGGCGGTTCCGCGAAGATCTCTACTTCCGCATCAACGTCATCTACGTCACCCTGCCGCCGCTGCGGGCGCGCAACACCGATGTGCTCCTGCTGGCGCAGCATTTCCTGGCGCACGACGCGGCCAAGGCCGGCAAGTCCGTCAGCGGCCTTTCCCCGGCCGCCGCCGGACGGCTGCTGGCATACACATGGCCGGGCAATGTGCGCGAGCTCCGGAACTGCGTCGAACGGGCCGTCGCGCTGACCCAGTACGAGCAGATCGCCGTCGACGACCTCCCGGAGAAGATCCAGGCGTACCACCGCTCGCACGTCCTCGTGACCAGCGACGACCCAACGGAGCTCGCGCCGCTGGAGCAGGTCGAGCGCCGCTACATCTTGCAGGTCATGGAAGCGGTCGGCGGCAACAAGACACTCGCCGCGCAGGTGTTAGGCATCGGGCGCAAGACCCTGTACCGCAAGCTCGAGCAGTACGGACACGCCGAACCAGACGACGCAGCATAGTCGCCGTGGTCAGAGCCCTATGCGGGTGGTTTTGTCCTTCCTGCCCGCGTGGAGCGGTTGGCTACTTGGCAACGACCGCCTTCGGGTCTACAGGATGACGGCCGACAGGGGAGGACCATGCGCACACGACGAAAATGTCCGGTCATTCGATGCCGCTCCGGTGCGGCGCTTGCGCTCGCGGCGGCCGCCTTGCTGGTGCACGCGGCGGCGGCGGGTGCCGACGAGGTGACCTCGAAAGGGACCGTCCTGCACGGCAAGGTCACGGGCCTCAGCGGCGGCGGCATCAGCTTCGAGCCCGAGTACGGGAAGGGCGCGCTGGCGATTACGTGGGAGAGCATCGAGAACATCAAGACCGAGGCGCCGTTCCAGGTGCTCTACGGCGACAACCAGGAGGTTGACGCGCCACTGCACGGATTCGGCAACGGCAAGTTGTCGGTGGGTGCGACGACGGTCGATGTGGCGACGATCCAGGCAGGTCAGCCGATCGGCGCCGGCGGTCCGTCGTTCAACGATCGGATACGCAGCGCATGGCGCTACTGGGACGGATACTTCGATCTCGGCCTCAACGTGCAGCAGAGCACGACCGACACGACCGGCTTTCTCCTCGGATTCGGCACCGTACGCACGAAGGCTCCGAACAAGTTCATCCTCGCGGCCAGCTATCGCTACGGCACGGAGAAGAAGCAGGGGCAATCGAAGAGTACCACGCAGGATGAGTTGCTCGGCCTCGTCCGCGAGGACTACAGCTTCACGCCGCGCATCTACGGGTTTGCATCGGCAGACGCCACCTACGACGGCATTCAGCGCTTGAGCATCCGCGGCGTACCCAAGCTCGGCGTCGGTTACGTTTTCTGGCAGGAGACGCTCGACGAGTACCGGCGCAACTTCCTCCAGGGTGAAGTCGGCGGCAGCTGGGTGTACGAAAAGTACTTCGGCGGCTCGGACCGCGACTACTACGCCGTCGCGTTCGGCGCGCTCGCGGGTTACTACTTACCCTACCGCGCGCACTTCGACTGGCGGCTCGACTATCTGCCTGCCGTCGACAGCTTCACGAAGAACTATCTGCTGCGTACCGAAGGCGGGTTGACGATGCCTCTCATCGATCCGGTCAGCGCGAAGTTCCTGCTGCGTGACGAGTACAACAATCAGCCGGCCCCTGGGGCGCAACGCAACAGCTTGTGGCTTACTCTGGGGCTCTCGCTCGTATGGTGAACGTGGCGGGCAGCTCGACGAGGGGACGGCCGATGTCGCCGAGCGCCGGGTGGTACGGGGGCTCACTCTGAGACGCAGGGCCGCAGAGAGAGAGCACGAAGCAGCTCAATGCCCGGGACAAAGGAGGAAGCCGCACTGCGCGCCGAACGAGCGCGCGTGAGTGCGGCGGGGACAACTATGGACGTATCGCGCGACTTCGAACGCTACGCGGCGGCCGCCGCACTCGTGCTGCTGGTGCTCGGCTGCTACCTGGTGGTGCGCCCGTTTCTGACGGCGTTCCTCTGGGGCGGCATCATCGCCGTCTCGACCCGCGGCATCTACGCACGCCTGCTGCGCTGGCTCGGGCAGCGGCGCGGCCTCGCGGCCATGCTGACCACGCTGAGCCTGGCGGCCATTCTGCTGGTACCGATCGCGACGCTGGGCCTCAGCCTGGCGGGCCAGTGGCCGGCGCTGAGCGAGCGCGTCACCGGCTTGGTGTCTGCAGGCGTGCGGCAGCCTCCCGACTGGCTGGCCGGAGTGCCGTTGGTGGGCAAGTCCGCGACCGCCTACTGGCAGTCGGCCGCTGAAGACCCCGAACGGCTCAACCAGGATCTGCTCCCGTTGGTCAAACCGGTGAAAGACTTTCTCATCGCGTTTTCCGCCGGCGTCGGTGGCGGCATCCTGGAATTCGCCCTGGCACTGCTGATCGCCGGCCTGCTCTATGTCTGGGGTGACGACCTCGGCGCCGCGGTGGATCAAGTCGCCGAGCGCCTCGGAGGCGATAGCGGGCGCCGACAAGTGGCGGTGGTGGCTTCCACCGTGCGCGGTGTATTCAAGGGGTTGATCGGCACAGCCGCGATCCAGGGGATTCTCGCCACGATCGGATTCTGGCTGGCAGGTGTCCCGGGCGCATTCCTGCTCGGTGTGGCCACGTGCTTTCTGTCCATCGTGCCGGGCGGTCCGGCCCTGCTGTGGGTGCCGGCTGCGCTCTGGCTGAAGGCGAACGGGGCGACCGGCTGGGCCATCTTCATGGTGTTTTGGGGCCTCATCCCGGTCGGCAGCAGCGACAATGTGATCCGCCCGCTGCTGATCGGCAAGGGCGTGCAGGCGCCGATGAGTTTGATCTTCCTGGGTGTCGTCGGCGGCGTCTTCGCCTTCGGCTTCCTCGGGTTGTTCATCGGGCCGACGCTGTTGGCGATTGCGTACAACTTGTTCCACGACTGGATGGCGACGAGAGCGGTTTGAGCAGGTGAGCGGCAGCGGACCCGCGCGGGGTGTCGACGACTCGCCGCTCATGGGATTGATTCGGCACGCCTGATCGCCGAGAGCGAATGACGTGAAACGACGAGGGCGCCACACGAGTCTGCTCCTTGCCGTCAGCCTGACGGTGGCCGCGCGGTCGGCGGCGCCGGCTGAGACGCCGCGGCCGCCCGTGCGCACGGACTACGTCGGGGCGGCCGCGTGCCACCCCTGCCACGCAGCCGACCTCAAGGCCTGGAGCGGCTCGGACCACCAGCGCGCGATGCAGGTCGCGAACGCGTCTACCGTGCTGGGCAACTTCGAGAACGCGACGTTCAAGTACCACGGCGTCGAGTCCACCTTCTTCAAACGCGCCGGCAAGTATCTCGTGCGTACCGATGGGCCGAAGGGGCGGCCCGCCGAGTTCGAAGTGGCCTTCACGTTCGGGGTGTTCCCCTTGCAGCAGTACCTGATCGCGTTTCCCGGCGGACGCCAACAGGCGCTGGGCATCGCCTGGGACACCCGGCCGAAGAGCGCCGGCGGACAGCGCTGGTTTCATCTCTACCCGAAGGAGAACGTCGACCACACGGACCAACTCCACTGGACCGGGCTGTACCAGAACTGGAACCTGCAGTGCGCCGCCTGTCATTCGACGAACCTGCGTAAGGGCTACGACGCTGCGACGAACACCTACACGACGACCTTCAGCGAGATCAACGTCTCATGCGAGGCGTGCCACGGCCCGGGCTCGCGGCACATCGAGTGGGCGAAGCAAGCGAAGGCACCGTATCCACCAGGTGATGACAAGGGCCTGGTGGTCCGGCTGCAGAGCCGCTGGAACGAAGCCTGGCGCTTTCCCGCCGCGGTCGCGAGCTACGCCCAGCGCGACCAGCCCGCCGCCGAGGCGCTCATGAACGTCTGCTGGGCCTGCCACGCGCGCCGCTCGACGATCGCCGAGGACGGATTGCCGGGCGCGCCGCTGGAGGATACCCATCGCCCCGCGATGCTCACCCAGCCGAATTACTTCGCCGACGGGCAGCAGCGCGACGAGGTGTACACCTGGGGCTCGTTCCTGCAGAGCAAGATGTCCCAGCGCGGCGTCACCTGCATGGACTGCCACGAGCCGCATGCGCTGAAGCTCCGCGCGCCAGGCAACACGCTGTGTGCGCGCTGCCACAACGCCGCTGTGTTCGACACGACGAAGCATCACTTCCACAAGGTCGGCACGAAGGGGGCACAGTGCGTCGAATGCCACATGCCAGCGCAGAACTACATGGTGATCGATGCGCGGCACGACCACAGCCTCCGCGTGCCGCGTCCGGATCTCTCACTCTCACTCGGCAGCCCGAACGCTTGCACGATGTGCCACGCCGACCGCAAGCCCGAGTGGGCCGCGGCGGCGATGGACAGGTGGTACGGTGCGACGTGGAGGGCGCGGCCGCATTACGGGCAGACGCTGCACGCCGGTGCGACCCAAGGAGCGAAAGCACTGCCGGCGCTCCTCGATCTCGCCCGCGATTCGGCGCAGCCGGCAATCGTCCGCGCAACCGCCGCGACGCTTGCCCAGCCGCAGATGCGACCGGAGGGCGTGGCGGCGGCGCGGTCGCTGCTACAAGACCTCGATCCCTCGGTACGAATCGCCGCCTTGGGCCTGCTCGAGCCGTTCGATCCGGCCGTCCGCGTGCCGGCCGCCGCCGCGCTGCTCGCCGACCCAATTCGCGGCGTGCGTGTGGAAGCCGCACGGCTTCTCGCCGACGTGCCCGAGAGCGCGTTCGCGCCGGAGCAACGTTCGGCGCGCGACGGCGCGTTGAAGGAATACGTGGATGGGCTGCGGCTGGACGCCGACTGGCCGGCCGCGAACGTCAATCTCGGCAACCTGGCTCTGCGTCAAGGCCATCCCGACGACGCCATTGCGGCGTATGAACGTGCACTCTGGCTCGACCCGCGCTTCGCCGGGGCGTACGTCAACCTCGCCGACACACGCCGCCAACAGGGACGCGACGACGAGGGTCAGAAGGTGCTGCGCCGTGGGCTCGCGGTGCTGCCGCACGCCGCGGAACTGCACCATGCGCTGGGGTTGCTGCTGGTGCGCCAAGGCGACAAAACCGGCGGACTGCAGCAGCTCGCGGAAGCGGCGAAGCTCGCGCCTGACGACGCCCGCTACGCCTACGTCTACGCCGTGGGGCTCCACTCGACCGACAAGCGCAGCGAGGCGCTGGCCGTGTTGCGAGCGGCCGACGCTGGCCACCCGTATGATCTCGAAATTCTCAACGCGCTGATTTCGATGAATCGCGAGGCCGGCGACGCCACGGCCGCCCTCGACTATGCCAGGAAGCTCGCCGAGGTCCTGCCGGACGACCCCGAGGTGCAGCGTCTCCTCGCGGCTCTGGAGCGAACGCCGTGATTCCGCTAAGAGCAACCCCCGAAAGACGACCACGAAGGAGACCTCCGATCGGGAGATCGCTGCGGTCATGGTGCTTCTCGTCAAGGCCGATGCTGATTGCGACCCAAACAGAAAGAGGAGGCTCATCCAGATGACACACTCAATCGGTCGTGCCACGGCGCTCATGCTGTGCCTGATGTTGGCGTCCGTCGGCTGTTCGTTCTCCACGAGCTCGGAAATTATCTCGAAGATCGTCTCGAGCCCGCTCGAGTCGAGCTCCGCTAGCGGCAGTCCCGAGGAAACGTACGAGGAAGATGTCCGCGATTTCACGACCGCGCACGTTCAGTCGGGCGGAACGGCCGACGGGCTGATCCGCGAGATCGGTAAGCTCGCGGAGAAGCATGGCATCACCGATTGGGAACGCAGCGAGGCGACCTACCGTGCCGTTGGTGCGGGGCTCGCCGAAGCCGGCTGGCGCCAAGTCCAAGTCGATGCCTTCAAGAACAACTTCGCCCAGACCACAGAGCAGCGCGCGTGGCTGCAAAAGGGTTACGACGCGGCGCGGTAATGCCGTCGCGAAAAAAGAAAAGTTGGGTCACGTTGGCCGGCCTGGTCGTTGTGGCGATGGCGGCTGCCCCACTGCGTTCCGCAAGCGCTGCGAATCGGTACTTCGATTTCTTGCACGTCGAGGCAAACGCCGGCGGATCCAGCGGCGGCCATGCGGCGCTCTGCCTCGATCAGGAGTGCTACCACTTCCAACAAGACGGGTACGGAACGCTGCGCCTGGAAAAGGAGAGTCGCCGCCGCTTCGAGCTCGCCTACCGGGTGCTGGGTAACCGAACCGTTCACGCGCGCCGCGCGCAGCTCGCGAGCGAGGCTTACGCACGCGTCGTCGAGGAGTTCGAGGGTTACTATCGGGTCCAGAGCCACCAGCTTGCGGTTCGCGAGTCGCTCAATGCCGACCGGCAGCTGCTCGAGTACCTCCGCGGAATGGATCGTGGGAACATCCTGGCGAGCCGCCCGCCGCGGCTGCCGGGAACCGGCTACTTCTTCGCGGATGAGGAACCCGGTACGCGCGCCGCAGAAACGGCCGGCGCAGATCCGCACATCGGCGCATCGCGGATCGCGACGCTGGCGCAGCGCATACGCGCCACGTACGGTACCGACTTCCTCGAGCGGCGCGCATCGGAGCTGCAGGCAGCGATCAGTGAGGTGCGCCCCGACGCGCCCGAGGGGCTCGCGTTGCCGAAGGCTGGGACCATGCCCGTCGCCTTCGCCGGCTTTGCAGACCGCTACCGCGAGCTGCTCAGCGGATGGCTCGCGATCGCTGTGCTGCGCCAGGCGCGGGGACTTCGCCCAGGGAGCTGGGTTGCGTCGCGCGCTCCCGAGTTCGCCCTCGCCGATACTGAGGTCGCCGCGTTGCAGCAGCGGATGATCGTGATGGAGCACGATCTGCTGCGGCTGGTTGGATCGCCACGTCCCGACTGGGGCTATCCGATGCTGGTCGGCATGGCCCGCTTGCTGGCGCTCGAAGCCTCCGTGTCGGTGCGGTCCCTCGTGCTTTTGGACACGTTCTCGGAAGCGGCGGACACGCTGCCAGTTGCAGACCTGTCGAGCTATGAAGAAGCCCTGGGGATGCTGCTCGCGGAGCGTCACGATGACTTCCGCGCCGCGCGCCGCGCGTTCTTCGACGACGAAGATCTGAGCGAAGCGCGATTGAGCCGGCTGGAGACTGCCGGCAACCTGTTCGCGGAGCTCGCGCGCGCCACGCGCCGGCACGTGCCCCTGCGCGTTCACGCGGACCGTTTGGTTCCGAACAAGGCCGCTCATTGCTCAGGCTGGCCGTACCCGGCGCTGACCGCCGCGGCACTGAAGACCGCCATCGCGGCGGCCCGCGCCCGGGAGCGCATGTACAGCGAGGCACTCCACGACTTGTATGGTTACAATCTGTTCCGGCGCAATTGCGCCACCGAGCTGCTTCGCACCCTGGCGTCGGCAGTGGCCGATGGCGCAGCACCGCGCGGCTCTCGCAATGAGCCGGACGGGCTGCTCAGCTTCATACCGTTCGTTGCCGTCCGGTCGGTCGGCCACACTTACCACGTGGTCGCCACCAGCGAGCAGCTGTCGTACCGGCGGCTGGCACTGGACGAGTCTTACGCACACGAGAATGCGCTGACGGTGTATCTCCGCGAAGCGAATGTCCTGACATCACGCATCTATCACCGCAACAAAGAGGACCCGATCTTTCTGCTGTTCACGGATGACGTGCTGCTCGCGCGCCCGCTCTATGGAATGATCAACCTCGCCACCTCGGTCGCCGCCGGGGTGGCCGGTCTGGTACTGCTGCCGGCGGATTCCGGCGCGTTGCTTCGTGCAGGCCTCAGCGGCGCGGTCTTCAGTCTCCCGGAGCTGGCCTTTGTCAGCATTCGAAAAGGCTCGTTTCCGATCGCCCCGCGCCGCTGGCTGAGCGAGGATCAGGCCGCCGGCGATACGGCTGGGCTGGATCTCATCGAGGACACGAGAAAGGAACGATCATGAATGACGTACGCAGGCGAGGGACATTGTGGGCCACAGTTGCTCTCTTGTTGGCCGGCGGTTGCGCGCGTACGACGGTGCGGCCGATTGCGGAGGCGCCGCGCACCGCTCTGGCGCGGCCCGATGTAGCACAACCAAACCAATCAGACACAGAAAGGCCGCAGCCATGAAGCACCCCACCCTATTCGCCGCCCTCAGCCTCGCGCTGGGCGCGGTGTGTGCGCCAACCGCAGGGGCACAGGACGTCCTGCCCCGGCCGGAACAACCGTTCGGCGGCAAGATCGGCCGCACGGTCAAGGAATCCGTGAAAGACTTCCCCAAGGAGATCCACGCACCCAAGGGCGCGCCGAACATCCTGCTCATCCTGACTGATGACGTCGGCTTCGCCGCGTCGAGCCCGTTTGGCGGGCCGATTCCCACGACAACCTTCGACCGGCTGGCAAACAGCGGGCTGCGCTACACCGAGTTCCATACCACCGCGCTGTGCTCGCCCACGCGCGCTGCACTGCTCAGCGGACGCAATCATCACAGCGCCAACACCGGCGTCATCATGGAACTGGCCACGGGATTTCCCGGCTACAATTCCCTGATGTCGAAGAGCAACGGAACGTTCGCCGAGATCCTGAAGCAGAACGGCTACAACACGTCCTGGTACGGGAAGAACCACAACGTCCCCGACTGGATGACCAGCCAGGCCGGACCGTTCGACCTGTGGCCGACCGGTCTGGGCTTCGAGTATTTCTACGGCTTCATCGGCGGCGACACCAGCCAGTGGAATCCGGCGCTCTTCGAAGGCACGAAACCGGTCGAGCCGCCGCATGACGCGAAGAATTACTTCTTCGACAATGACATGGCCGACCATCTCATCAACTGGATTCGGATGCAGCACGCGACCGCGCCGGGCAAGCCCTTCCTCGCCTACTACGCGACGGGCACGGCCCACGCGCCGCATCACGC
>CAZCGA010000119.1:0-19233 GCA_964498075.1 uncultured Binatia bacterium (SeqCode)
GTCCGACTCGCGCAACCATAATACGTTGCCATATTTATGCCAACGAATACTAAGGGCCGTCCGAAGCGTCGCCGTGCTTGCTGAGAACCCAACAAAACCCTCGGCGCCTATCTGGAGATAGGTCGACCCCTGGTCCCAGGATTGTTGCGTGAATAGCCTGAGGAGACCCCCGAGGCCTGGGCCAAAGAGGGCAACATCCCGGTTCTCTATCCCGCTGCGGAGTGGAAACCTGTGATCGAAACCCTCATCCGGCGACGCGAGCTGAACACAACTTGATAGCTCGTAATTTGGCGAGGCACTTCTTAGAGCCGCACCGTCAGCACGCCGATGTGCAAGCAGAAAGACCCGCTACCCGCTTCAAATGCCGCGTTTCTGTCGCACGGCGCTCAGAGGCAAGTCACCGGTCTCTTGCGACCGCTCGGCGAGAAAGGACATCAATCGCTCACTACTGCCCAACGATGCCACCTCCTTGTCGAACGTGTCAGCCGGTTCGAGGAGAAAGTCCTCGCCACCGGCCGAGCGAATGAGAACGGCTTCGGATTTTGCAAGCGTCAGCACTTCGCTCAACGAACACTGCTCACTCCTAAGATCGATCGTCTTCATATCTCAACCTTCCGTCCGCGGATGAACAAATCATTGTGGACCTTGTGCCCCACTGCCAGCACTCTGACCAGTTGCTCCGCTGTGATCTCGTAGAACACGCGATGGTCCCCGATCCGCAACTCCCACGGCGCGAGTGGATTCGGGCGAAGTGGTTTGCGTCGCTTGCTCTCCACATCGGCGCCTACCCCAAGGAACTCTTCGACAGCATCCAAGATTACTCGCTGGTCCCGGCTCTCGTAGAAGTCCAAGTCCTCGTCGGCGCTGGGGACCAACTTGACCTCGAACTTCATGCTCCCACGCTAGCATCTGTCTCCGAAGAATGGGACCTTGCGTCGCTTAGCCCTCGCGCTTCGCACGTCCACTCGACGCGTTCAACTACCGCGCGCTATACACCGACCCGTGCAACCCTTGCAAGAATTCGCAGCCTATCTCCGCCCACTGCAAGGCTTGGCCGCGCCCATGCACGGACGGGTACACCCCGCGCAGCTACAAGCGGTCCGCCCAGCCAACGTAGTTGGAAACCAACGGACCGGCGCGGCATCAAAGTCGTCAGGAAACCGTGAAGGAGGGTGAGAACCATGGATGCGAAAGAACGGCAGCGGATCATTATCCTCGGCGGCGGGTTCGGTGGCTTGTACACGGCCATGCACCTCGACCGGACGCTGGCACGCGACCCGAATGTCGAGGTGACGCTGGTGAACCGGGAGAACTTCGTCCTGTTCACGCCGATGCTCCACGAGGTGGCCGCCAGTGATATCGACCTGACGCACATCGTGAACCCGATTCGTAAGCTGCTGCGACACGTCAACTTCTTCAATGGAAACGTCGTGTCGGTTGATCTGAAAGCCCAGCAGGTGATCGTCTCGCACGGCGACGAGGAGCACCAGCACACGCTGCAGTACGATCACCTGGTGCTGTCACTTGGGTCGATCACCAACTTCTTCAATCTGCCGGGACTCGAAGAGCGCGCCCTGACGATGAAGTCGCTGGGCGACGCGATCTTCCTGCGCAACCGCCTCATCGAGAGCTTGGAGGAGGCCGACTTCGAGTGCTGTCCGGCGGTGCGGGAACGGCTGCTCACCATCGTCGTCGCCGGCGGAGGATTTGCCGGCGTGGAGACGATCGCCGGGGTCAACGACTTCGTCCGCGACGCCGTCGAGTTCTACCCGCACTTGGACGAGTCGATGGTCCGGGTCGTCCTTGTGCATCCGGGGCAGGTGATCTTGCCGGAGCTGGGCGAGAAGCTCGGCGCCTACACGCAGAAGAAGCTGGCGGAGCGCAAGGTCGAGATCCATACCCGCACCAAGGTCGTTGGTGTTACCCCCGATACGGTGACGCTGAGCAACGGCACGATCATCAAGACGCACACGCTGGTGTGGACCGCCGGCACCTCGCCGAACCCGCTGCTGGCGCCGCTGCCGTGCACCAAGCAGGGCGGACGTTTGGTGGTGAACGAGTTCATGGAGGTTCCCGACTGGCCGGGCGTGTGGGCGCTCGGCGACTGTGCTCTGGTGCCCGACCCGAAGACCGGCAAGCCGTATCCGCCCACGGCACAACACGCGTTGCGCGAGGGCAAGGTGCTGGCGCAGAACATCACGGCGGCCGTCCGCGGCGGGAAGAAGAAGCCCTTCGTGTTCTCGACCCTCGGGCAACTGGCGGCCATCGGCAAGCGCACCGGCGTCGCCAACATTCTGGGAGTCAACTTCTCAGGATTCATCGCCTGGTTGCTGTGGCGCACGATCTACCTCGGCAAGCTGCCGCGTTTCGAGAAGCGAGTCCGGGTCGCCCTGGATTGGACCCTCGATCTTCTGTTCTCGAAGGATCTGGTGCAGTTCACAACCGGGCGCGCGCCAACGGTGTCGCACACAGACCACGAGAATCACGTCGTCCAGCCTTTGAGAACTACCGCGGTTGCAGGGAGCCGATCCGCGTAGCCGTCACGCACGAGAAGGTCGCGCAACCGATCCACATCAGCGGCTTCGTCGATATCGAAAGTTGCGGGCAACAAATACACGCGCAATCCCGCCGCTTCCGCCTTGCGTTGGGTGTCCGCCAGCACTCGCGCGGTGCTCATCTCGATACCGCTGAAGACGTCGTGCGGGGCGCGCATCGCGATCAGATAGTACCCCCCGTCTTCACTCGGTCCGAGCACCAGATCGGCGGTCTCGAGACGTGCCGCCGCCTCGTCGAGCCACTCGTCACGCAGATGCGGACTGTCGCAGCCGATCATCAGGAGACGCGCGAAGCCTTCGCTACATAAGCGGCGGAAGCAATTGTGCATGCGCGCGCCGAGGTCCGCGCCTTCCTGCGGCACACAGCGCGCGCCCGGGGCGACGACGGCCGCGAAGTCACAGTCCGGCGGATGGAAAGCCCAGATCAGGGGGCGTGACGCACGGGCGAAGCGCGTCTCGATGTCCCGCAGGAACGCGCAGTAGAGCGCATAGGCGCGTTCCGGTCCGATGGCGCGCGCCAGCCGCGTCTTCACTTCCCCGATTGTGGGGTAGCGGGCCATCACCACGAGCGCCGTCTTGGGCTCCATCACACCGCCCTTACCACGAGACCTCGGGCGCGGCCACTCAACCCCATTTCCATTCACCCGCAGGTGCGATAAGCAGCCAGCAGCACGCACATTGAGCCACACGCGGAGGAGAGTATGGACTTCACACCAACGCCCAAGGTTGAGGATTTCCGCAATCGTTTGATCGCCTTCATGGATGAGTACGTGTATCCCGCCGAGAAGGTGGCGGCGGAGCAAGTGCACGCATCGGGCGACGAGCACAGCGAACCGCCGATCGTCAAGGAGCTGAAGAAGAAGGCGCGGACGCAGGGTCTGTGGAACTTGTTCCTCCCCGACGAAGAGTACGGTGCGGGCCTGAAGAACTGGGAGTACGGCCTGCTCTGCGAGATCATGGGCCGTAGCTACATCGCGTCGCGCGTCTTCAACTGCGCCGCGCCGGATACCGGTAACATGGAGATCCTCGCCGAGTTCGGTACGCCAGCACAGAAGCGGCGCTGGCTCGACCCGATGCTGGCGGGCGAGATGCGCAGCTGCTTCTCGATGACCGAGCCGGAGACGGCCGGGTCCGATCCGACGCTGCTGCGGACCCGCGCCGTGCGCGACGGCGACGACTACGTCATCAACGGCCACAAATGGTTCACGTCCGGTGCCTACGGCGCCGCATTCGCCATCGCCATGGTGGTGACCGATCCCGACGCGCCGCCGCATCGGCGAGCCAGCATGATCATCGTCCCGACCGATGCGCCGGGGTTCAATCTCATCCGCGCCGTCTCGGTCATGGGTCACACCGGCGGCGGCGGCCATTGCGAGATCCGCTACGAGGACTGTCGCGTGCCGGCGACCAACCTGCTCGGCGTCGAAGGCGGTGGCTTCGCCATCGCGCAGGCACGCCTCGGTCCGGGACGCATCCATCACTGCATGCGCTGCATCGGCGCCGCCGAGCGGGCGATCGAGCTGATGTGCAAGCGCGCCAACAGCCGCTACACGCACGGCAGCTTGCTGGCGGAGAAAAGCGTGATTCAGAATTGGGTGGCCGAGTCGCGGATGGAGATCGACTCGGCCCGCCTGATGGTGCTGCACGCCGCCTGGAAGATGGACACGGTCGGCAAGAAGGAAGCGCGTCAGGAGATCGCCATGATCAAGGTGATCGCCGCCAACATGATGATGACCGTCCTCGACCGCGCCATCCAGGTGTTCGGCGCCATGGGTGTCTCCGACGACACGCCGATCGCCCGCATGTGGCGCGACGGCCGCGCCATGCGCCTCGCCGACGGTCCCGACGAGGTCCATAAGATGACGATCGCCCGGCGCGAGCTCCGCCGCTGGCAGTGAAAGGAGCGTTCAGCTGTCAGCTCTCAGCTCGAAATGAGAGACTTTAGAGAGATCAAGGTTTGGGAGAAGGCGCATGCATTGACGCTCGCCGTGTATGAGGCGACGCGGGCCTTCCCGAAGGAAGAGATGTACGGTCTGACGAGTCAGCTCCGCCGCGCATCCGCGTCCATCCCGGCGAATATCGCGGAGGGCTGCTGTAGGAGTGGAGATGTGGAGTTCGCTCGCTTCTTGCAAATCGCCATGGGGTCCGCGAGCGAGGTGGAGTACCACCTTCTGCTTGCTCACGATCTCAAGATCCTGGGCGCTGGCGACTACCAGCGGTTGGGCGAGCAGACTGCTGAGGTCAAGCGAATGCTCGCGTCGTTCATTCAGAGGCTGAATGCTGACCGCTGATCGCTGACCGCTATGAGGTACGATTTCACTCCCGAACAGCTCGCCTGGCGCGACGAGGTACGGGCGTTCATCCGCGAGCACCTGACACCGGCGTTGCTGGATGAGCTGCGCGAGTCGGGCAACGAAGGGCAAGGGCCGCTGGCACGCGCCTTCGTCCTCACGCTGCGCGACCGCGGCTGGTGGGGCTTACCGTGGCCGAAGGAGTATGGCGGGCTCGGCCGCTCGGCCATCGAACAGTGGATGTTCGTCGACGAGCTGGAAGGTGCGGGCGCACCGATGCTGCCGCTGACCGTCACCTCGGTGGCGCCGACCATCATGCGCGTCGGCAGCGAGGCGCAGAAGCAAACCTGGTTGCCGCGCATCAAGACCGCTGAAGTGGAGTTCGCGCTCGGCTACTCGGAGCCGGAAGCCGGCACCGACCTCGCGGCGTTGCGCACCCGCGCCGTGCTCGACGGCGATACCTGGGTCGTCAGCGGGCAGAAGATGTGGAACACCATGGCGCACATGGCGACGCACAACTGGCTGGCGGTGCGCACCGAGCCCGACGCCCCCAAGCACAAGGGCATCTCGATGATGATCGTGCCCATGGATGCGCCGGGCGTCAGCGTGCAGGCGATCTACGTCTGGCCGGGACTGCGCACCAACGCGCTGTTCCTCGACAACGTGCGTGTGCCGCGCGACTACCTCATCGGCGAGCGCGGCATGGGCTTCTACTACGCGGCGATGGCCCTGAACTTCGAGCGCCTGAGCATCGGCTCGGTGGCGATGACCCGCCGCTACTTCCGCGAGCTGGTGGCAGTCGTCCGCGAAATGAAGGTCGACGGCCAACCCCTGCGGGCGCAGCCGTGGGTGCGCGAGCGGCTGGCGCGGCTGGCGGTCGACATCGAAGCGGCCCGCATGCTCGGCCTGGAGACGGCGTGGGCGTTGGACCAGGGTCGGGTGCCGGCCGCCGAGTCGTCGATGGCCAAGATCTTCGTCAGCGAGCTGGCACAACGGGTCGCCGACGTCGGCTCCGAGATCCTCGGCATGGCCGGCCAGCTGCATCCCGACGAGCCGCGCGCGCCGTTGCACGGCCGCCTGCAGTGGCTGTATCGCACCGCCCCGCTGCTGGCCTTCGGCGGCGGTACCAACGAGGTGCAACGCAACATCATCGCGATGCTGGGTTACGGGTTGCCGAGGAAGTGATCGATGCACCTGTCGCCGACGCCCGAACAGCAGGAGCTGAAAGACGCGGTGCGCCGCTTCTGCGCCGAGCAGGTCACGCCGGAGCGGTTGGCGGCGTGGGAGAAGTTGCCGCGCGGCGTCGATGACGCGTGCTGGCAAGCCGCCGCCGCGTTGGGGTGGCTGGGGCTGGGCCTGCCGGCGTCGGCCGGCGGCAGCGGCCTCGGCCTCGTCGAGGTTGCGTGCGTGCTGGAAGAGTGCGCGCGGGGACTGATTCCACACGCCGTGATCAATGCCATCCGCGGCAGCCTGGCGCTGGCGTTGCTGGATGCCCACAACGCGCAGCTTCCAGCCCTGGCGCGTGGCGAGGCCAGCGTGACCCTGGCGCTGCACGAGCAGCATGCGCGCGATGCCGGCGCCTACGCCACCCGGCTGGTGGTGGAACGGGGTGAGCCGCGGCTGACGGGTGAGAAGTGGTACGTCGCCGACGGCGCGCATGCAAAGCTGCAGATCGTCGCCGCCCGCGAGGGTGAGGGGGTGTCGTTGGTGCTGGCGTCCCGCGAGCACGCGGAGGTCGTACCGCTCCGCACGTTCGATGGAGAGCAGCAAACGGTGCTGCGCTACGACCGTGCACCCGTGGTACAGCGGCTCGGTACGGCCGGGCAGGGCGCCGCGCTGCTCGCCGCCATCCAGCGCCAGCAAGCCGCGCTCGCCTTGGCCGAGATGATCGGCGGCATGGATGCGGTGTTGGCGATGACCGTCGCCTACGTGAAGCAGCGTGAGCAGTTCGGACAGAAGATTGCGGTGTTTCAAGCGGTGCAGCATCAGATCGCCGACATGGCGACGGCGTTCACCGCAGCGCGCCATCTCGTATGGCAAGCGCTCACACGGCTGGCTGCCGGTACAGAAGAAGGGCAGGAGCTAGCGATGGCTGCGGCGTTCGTCGGTCAGGCCTTCAAGCGCCTGACACTCGCGGCGCATCACCTGCACGGTGGTGCAGGCTACGTCATCGAGCATCCGTTGCACTATCACGCCGAACGGGCACAGAGCCTGTGCATTCGCTACGCGCCCGAAGCGCCGGCGCTCAGCGAGGTTGCGGCGAGCCTACTGGATCGCTAGGCGCCGCATCGATGCGCGCCTCCTCGCTAGCCTCCTCCGTTCGCGGAGGTGCTCACTGGAGGAGGGGATAGGAACCAGAAACCAGAGACCAGAAACCCAGGGGTCAGAGACCGTTCTCAAAGGTCGCGTAGCTCGTCGTCGAGCGGCAGCGGCAGGCGGTCAGCCAGCGCCGTGTCGACGGCGGCAAAGAGGAATGAGGCGAGGATGAGGACCAGCAACGGCCGGCCCGTGAAGGCGGTGAGGTCGACCCAATCACAGGCAAGCGGCACGACGATGGCCGCGAGTGACACGCCGATGGAGATTCCCACCAGCGGATTGATCGACAACTTCAGGCGCAGCACGCGGCAGGCGAGTATCAGGAACGGAAGCGCTGCGAGCGCCGCAACGAAGTAGTACGGAACGACAATCAACGCGTGCAAGAAACCCACAAGACGTGCCCTCCATAGTCCGCCTAGTGGCTCCGCCGCGCTTAGTCAATTGCTTTTTCGGCCGGCTTACGCCATTGCTGGTGCCGGTGAGGCACTGCCGGAAGAAGGCGCTGGGCCTGGTTCGCATCCTGTTGCTCAGCCCCATGTTGCTCGCCGGCTGCCGCCAGGAACCATCCGCCCTCTCCGTCAGCCAGCGCTTCGACGAGCTGCTCCGCCCCAAGGAGGAGCGCGACGGGTTGTCCACTGCGGGCTGTGCCAGCATCGCAATGGACAGCGAAATCCGGCCGATCATCGCCGAGGCGCTCACGCTGGCACATGCGAACGTACAGCCGACGCAGGCCGGGCCGCAGTCGTTTCGCATTCCTCAGCTGGACGGACTGGCTGGCTTGCTGCCGACGGTGCAGGCGGCCGTGCGCCGAGGCGATGAAGCGCCGCAAGCGCGCGACGTGCACGTCGTAGGCTCGCCGGAGCAGCGATTTGTGACCGTGCAGTTTACCGAGTCTGATGTGGGTCAGGCACTCGACGTCGCGATCAACGGTTGGGGTCCTCCCGCCGACGTGGATGCAGTGACGGCCCCGTTCGTAGTGCCGGCCACCGCCCGACTGCGTTTCGGCATCGCGGTGCGCTCTGCGATTCCGGCGCGCGCCCACTATCGCGTCTCCGTCGTGCGCGACGGGCAGACCGCGGTACCGCTGTACGTACGCGATGTCTCGACGATGTCGGCGACGTACACGCCGACCTGGGAAGATGTCGAAGCGCCGCTGTTGTCCTACGAAGGCCAGCGCGTCCGGCTTCGATTCGAGGCCGGCGTGAAGACGAGCCTCTCAGCGGAGGGAGCACCCATCGCGCCGCCTCGGGCCGTGATCGGCACACCGGCCGTCGTGACCACCATTCGCGGAATGCCGATCCAGGGTGTGATTCTCGTCTCCATCGATACGCTGCGCGCCGACCACGTTGGTACATACGGATACCGGCGGCCGGTCAGCCCGACGATCGATCGGCTGGCAACGCAGGGCACCGTGTTCGAGAACGTCATCGCCGCGTGGCCCGAGACCTCGGCATCGCACATGACGTTGTTCACCAGCCTGTATCCGTCGGTGCACCGCATCGGCATCATGAAGTGGGGTGGGGCGATGTTGCCGCGCGGGGCGATCACCCTGAGCGAGGTCTTGCGGGAGCACGGCTTCGTGACCGCGGCGTTCACGGAAGATGGGTTGCTCATGGCGAGTGTCGGCTTCACCCGCGGCTTCGATACGTATCGGGAGTTTCTGCCGCCGGTGACCGGCGGCCCACACGTGGTGCAACACCCGATCGACGGGGCGCCGGTAGCCGGCAGTAGCAGCGGCGAGGCCGCCAAGGTCTTCGCGTCGGGGTCAGCCTGGCTCCAGCGCCACCAACAGGACCGCTTCCTTCTCTTTCTCCACACCTATCAGGTCCACCAGCGCAGCGCTCCGGGCGCGCCGTACGACACGCTGCGCCAGAGCTTCGTCGGCGACGGAGTGACGCCCGCGATCGCGACCGCCGACAACTTCCTGGCGACGTACGACGCGGCAATCGCCTACACCGACGCGGCGCTCGGCGGGCTGGTGAAGACGCTCGACGGGCTGCAACTCACCGGTCGAACATTGCTGATCGTGACCTCGGATCACGGCGAAGCCTTCTTCGAGCATGGCGTCTTCGGCCACAACCAGACCCTTTACGATCCGGAGCTACGAGTACCGCTGGTCTGGCACGCGCCGGGGGTGCTTCCCACGGCCAGGCGCATCCGCGCGCAGATCGGTCTGATTGACCTCGCACCGACGCTCCTCGATATCCTCGGCCTGCCGCCTTTGGAGCACGCACAGGGTCGCAGTGCGGCATCCCTGATCGCTGCGGGCGAGGGGCAGGAGTCCGCGCCCGTCATCTGCGAGCTGGGGGATCAGTGGCGAGCCCTGCGAACCAACACCCTCAAGCTCATTGAACGGGACAAGGACAACCCCGCAAGCGTCGAGCTGTACGATCTGAGCCGTGACCCGGGGGAGACGGCGAAGTTGAACATCGATGGCCGAGCAGAGGGCGAAGCGGCTCGGAAGCAGTTACAGGAGCACGAGGCCGAATGTCAGTCGCTGCGCCCGCAGTTGGTGCGCCACGACGTCGACCAGCGCGTACCCGCCGCCGAGCTTGACGAGGCGACGCGCCAGCGCCTGCGGGCCTTGGGATATAACGTCCCTCCGCCTCGGTAACCTTCGCAAGATCTCTAAGAGCCCGCCGCCAGTTTATCGGCGATCTTGTCGAGATCAGGACGAGGCTTGGTCTTCGAGTTCTGTGGCAGGCCGCGGTAGAAGCGGACCTTGTCGCACTCGGTGCAGAAGTGCCCCTCCGGAAGGGGAGACTCCTTCTCCGTCCAGATGCGTCGCGCGGTGATGAACTTTTCGCTGTTCCACAGCGGCCGGAACGCTCCCGGCTTCCACTCGGCGAAGTCGTCGTGCTTGTAGAAGCCCATGCAACAGGATGCCCAGCCGCCGTCCCAGTGAAAGACGGCGGAGTTCCACAACCAGACGCAGCGGTTCTCGTGCACGTGCAGATAGTCCATGGAGTAGTCGCCCTTGGGTTCCCAGCTCGGGTCGTCATACGTACCGGCCAAGGGCCTGAAACCGTCGAGGCCGAGATCCTGCGCGAGTCGCCGCGCGTCCTCCACCCGATCTTCGTTGGGTGCGAAGACGAGGTACTGCCAGGTGATGCGCGGAGTGTCGCTGCCCATCTCGCGCTTGAGCCGTACGAACTTCCGCAGGTTCTCCATCACCAGCTCGAACTTGCCCCCACGGCGATAGGCTTCGTACGAGCGCTGGTCCGCGCCGTCCACCGACGCCGTGAGATACGTCAGGCCGGCCGCGATGATCGAGCGGATGAAGTCATCGGTCAACCGAAAGCTGAGGTTGCTGGAAACGGTCGTGACGAGTCCCCGGCGGTGCGCGTACTCCAGGAGGCGGGGCAGCTCCGGGTTGAAGAACGGCTCACCCCAGTCGAACAAGTCGAGCGAAAACGCGTAGGGCGCCAGCTCGTCGATGATCGACGCGAACATGTCAAACGAGACGTTGCCCTTGGCGCGCCCGTTCTCATGCCGGCCCGTCGGGCAAAACGGACACGCCAGGTTGCACTTGTTGCTGACGTCAATCGTCAGCTTGTAGGGGCGGGAAAGCAGGTACGTGCGCCCCATGCGCATCTCCAGCTTGTTGAGGATCGCGTTGAACAGCCGCCGCAGCGTGAGGTTGGGGTTCTTTTCCAACACCGAGCGCAGGGCGGGCGGCAGGAGCCGAGGGGGAACGCGACGGATGACGGACACAATCCGTCCTTAGCACAGGGCCCGCAGCTATTTCACGTCGAATCGGCTGTCGCCCGTCCAGCTTGCGGAGCGCAGATGCAAAGTGCGATTCTCTTCCGCCGGCGTGAATGGCGTCGGCTGCTTGGTTGGAGTGAGGGGTGATCAGCGCCGCGACAGAGCCACACACCACCACAGGTCCAGCGCTGAGCGAACGTCTGGCGGCCTGGGGCCTGGCGTTCTTCGTATTCGCCGCCTGCGCGCCGCGCTTCCTCGACTATCTCAAGCCGCCCACGGGTGACGAGGTCTTCTACCTGATCACGGCGCAGAGCATCGTGCGCGATCACGACCTGGACGAGGCCAATCAATTCGCTGACAAGGCCTGGCTGGAGTACTACCCGACCTGTGCGGAGTTCCACGCCCGGGATTGGAAGGGATTCGGGCCGCCGGGCATTCCCTGCTCGGCCGACAGCCGGCTGCAGCCGGAGAGCACCCACACGCGGCGCAAGGGAACCTTCACCAAGCACGGGCTGGGGTTGTCGTTCATCATCGCGCCGGCGTACGCGCTCGGGCGGCGCCGCGCCGTTGTGTGGCTGCTCAACGGGCTTGCGGCGTTGCTGGCGTTGAACATCTTCCAGTTGGCGTGGGAGGCCTCGGGGCGACGCCGGATCGCTTGGTGGTGTTGGGCCGCGCTCAGCTTCGCCGCACCGATCTTCAGCTATGCGTACCTGATTTTCCCGCAGCCGGTCGGGGCGCTGTGCGTCGTGTACGCCTTCCGCCGCGCCCGCTGCGCGGCGAACGCGCGGCTGCGCGACGGGCCGGGCGGTGCGTTCGCCGTTCCGGCCAACAGCGCCGTGCAACTGGTCGTCGTGGCGCTGTGCCTCGGCATCCTGCCCTGGCTGCATAGCCTCTACATCATGCTGGCTGTGCCGCTGCTCGTCTTTCTCTTCGTCGGCGGCCGGCGCCCGGTCCACGGCTTTCTGGCGGGTGGAGGCGGTAGCACGAGTGCGCCGAGAGTAGGTGGGCTGGTCGCGTTTGTCTTGATCGTGATCACATTCGCGGCGTTGTACGTGGCGCGGCACGTTTACTTGTACGGCGTACCGTGGCCCCCTTCGGGGGATCATAACGCCTTCAACGGTCCGTTGATGGTCCCAGTCGGTCTGCTGGGATTGTTCTTCGACCAGAAGTACGGGCTCTTGATGTACAACCCGGTGTACCTCATCCCAATCGCCTGGCTGTTCCGGCTGGCGGTGGCGCGGCGCTGGCTCAATCCCATGTGGGATACGGAGCTGATCTGGTCGCTGGCGGTCATGGGGCCGTATTATCTAATGGTGGCCGACTATTCGCGCTGGTGGGGAGAATGGTGCCCGCCGGCACGCTACATGTTGCCCATCGCTCCGTTGCTGACGTTGCCTCTGGCACGCGCCCTCGTGCATGCGCGCGGCCGCGTGCTGACGTGGTACTTCCGCGCCGCGACCGTGTGGGCCGGTGCGATCTCAGCGGCGTTCCTGCTGAATCCCATCCTCAGCTACAACTGGTCGGACCCGCGTCCGTGCAAGGTACTGCTGTGGCTTGAAGACCATTACCCCTTCTTCCAGAAGATCGCACTCGGCAACTTCTTTCCGTACTACGTCAACTTCATCGAGCCGCTGACGCCGGTGTATTACTTCGCCCACGCGGCTTGGCTGGGGCTGGCGGTGTGGCTGGGGTGGCGGATGATGCGAACGGCGCGGATTGCAGATTCCAGAGCGTAGATTGCATATCGTTTGCAACGCGAGGCCTACTGCTTCTTGAGGCTGACGCTCCAACCGGGCGGCCAAATGTGCAGTCGATACTCCGCGTCCTCCTGCCAACGCCGCACTTCCATCGGCCAGTCCGGGCCCGTTGCCGGCGGTGGCTGGTAGGCTCTCGCTCCCCAGATCAAAGCCGCCGCGAGCAAGGCCAGGCAGAAGAGCGAACGCGCACTCGCAAAGAGATCGCGCTGGATGTTTACGAGCAGCAACAACAGCAGCAGCACTGTCGGCACGTAGAAGTAGCGCCCACCCAAGCCGGGCTGCATGAGCGCGGCTTTGTCCGGCAGCGAGCTGGTGCCTGCCATGATCGAGAGGACCGTCAGCAGCAGGTAACTCCCGAGGAGCGCCCGGCGCGCTGAGGTTTCCACAGGCGCAGCGATACACCACAGGAGGAGCACCTCCAGACACAACAGCAATAGCCCCAGAACGACGAACGGGAGGCGGCCGCCGCTGCAGGCGCGGAAGATCACGTCCGCGAAAGCCTGCGCGAGAGGCAAGCCACCGAACGGCCACACGATCGTGTTGGTCCACACGATTGAGGCCAGCGTTGGCACGTCGACGACAGCGAACCGCCGCGCGACGGCTGGCTCGTGGCGCAGCGACCAGAGCACGGTGAGTTGCACGAGTGTACAGGCGAGAAGAATGCCGGTGTGAATCCGATCCTCGCGCTGCCGCTCTCGCCAGGCTTTGAGCAAGAACAACGGCGCGAGAAAACACGAGACCGGACCGGTGAGTCCCGCCAGCACCAGGAGGACGCGGTACGCGTGGACGCGGAAGCGAGACGCCCCGTCGACCCGATCCACGAGGATCAAGAACGTCACGAGGGACAGATAGAACTGACTATTGGTGGTGGTGAGCCACAGCTCGCCGCTGATCGGTGTCAGCAGAACGATCAGGCAACCGACGACCTTTCTAGTGTCGCTGCGCCACAGCGCAGACCGGCTCCACAGGATGAGTGCCAGCGTGAGCGCTTGGACGGCGAAGGCGCAGAGCGTCGTGACCAGGGGTGCGGAGGTGAGGGGGACCGCGCGGGCGGCAACGATGGCGGCGAGATTCGTATACAGTAAGAGGTACAGGCCGTGGGGCGTTACCAGCGTGTCGAGCCAGGGGTGCGCGTACGCGTATGCGAAGTACACCGACCCTTCCTCAGCCCAGAAGCGCGGCGCGGACAGGAGGGAGGGAGCGCGGAGATAGATCGCCACGACGCCCGCAACCCACAACGCGCAGGTCAGCGGGCGGCCACGCATCGAGAACGCCTCAGCGGCCGTCGATGCCGTAGTGCCGTGCCGCATTGCCCCCGAGGTAGGCAGCGGCGACGTCGTCGGCGACCTTCCATTGCGCCAACGTGGCGCGCGCTTCGGCGACGTCCGAGGCGTCGTGCTGCGGGTAGCGTGAGCCCCACGCCGCGATGTCCTTGAAGACGTCGGGCATGCGCGCGACGCTCGACTCCCAGCTGTTGAAGCTCACCAGCGAGGGCCGTGCGAAGAACACGTGCTCGGGCTCGAGGCTGACGTCTTGGGTGCTGCTCATCAGCCACAGGTAGGTCTCCGCCTTCTCCAACGCCAGCGGCACCCACGCGGCGCCGGAGTGCAGGAAGCTGAGCTTGAGCTTCGGGTACTCCTCCATGTGCCCGCAAAAGCACAAGGCGTTGAGGAACATCGCGTTGTCCATGAGCGGCGCCACCGACTCGGCTACGTGGTGGCCGATGCGGAGATGGCTGGCGACGCGCTCGACGTACGAGCCCTGCGAGGTCCACTCCGGGTTGGTGTTGCCGACGGATGGATGAATGCACGCCGCTACGTCGAGGGCCTCCAGCTGCTGCCAGAGCGGCGTGTAATAGGCGTGATTCGGAAAACGCTGATTGACGAACGCCGGCCGAATGAAGACCGCGCGGAATCCTTTCTTCACCACGCGGCGCAGCTCGCGCACGGCGAAGCTGACGTCCTGCATTGGCAGCACGGCCACCGGGAACAGCCGCGTCGGGGCGGCGCTGCAGAAGTCGGCGATCCAGTCGTTGTAGGCGCGCGCCAGCACAGACGCGGCGTCGGGATTCTCGATGCACGGGAAGTACTCCGCGAACAGCGTCGGGAAGAGCAGCTGCTGATCGATGCCCATCGCATCCATGTCTCGCAGCCGCACCTGCGAATCATACGCCCCAGGGTTCACCGGATGGCGCACCGTCGGGTCGAGGGCGCCGATGTCCTCCGGCTTCATGCCCGGCTTCCACACGGCGTGGCGGTTGATGCCGCTCGGGTTCATCTCACGCGCCTGCTTGCCGTTCAGAATCGTGACCGGCCCGCCGAGGTCGTCGACCTCGTGCCAGAACGCCGAGCGCGCAATCACCCGGTAGTCGGTGTCGAGATACTTCGTCCAGATGTCGGTCGGTTCGAGAACGTGGCTGTCGCAGTCGATGACGCGCAGCTTCTTGGCCGCCATGCTCAGCTCCTTCTAGAACGTGCGCAGCATCTCCAGAATGAAACGCGGGTCCATCTTGCCGACGTCCAGCAGCGGCCGACCGTGGGCGCGCGGGTTCGACTGGAGCTCGACGAACTCTTGCAGCTCCTCGGGCTTCGGCCACCACTCCGGCCGCGGGATCTCCCCCGGCTCCTCGGTGACGAAGAGCTTGCCTTCGATCTTGTAGAGCCGGCGCGCGTTGGCGCCCAACAGCTTGGCTTGCACCTCCGCCGGCACGCCCACCTCATTCATCTCGCGCATGGCGCTCCAGGAGTCGGCGCCGTCGTGGTGATAGGCGTCCGACGACCACAGGCCGACGTTCTCGAAACGGTCCCACTGGCGGAACGTCGGCACCTCATCGGACTCGAAGGCGATGAAGCATTGCTGGTGGAAAGCCTCGCTCGGCAGGCGGTCGGTCTTGACGCGCCGCTCGTTGGCGTAGAGCTTGAACAGCCGGTCGCAATGCTCCAGGAGCTGCGGCAGCCAGCTCGAGTTCGACTCGAAGATGGCCATCTGCAGCTTCGGGTAGATGTCGAGAAATCCCGACAGCAGGATCTGCCCGAGCCAGGTCATGGCCTCGAAGATGAAGCTGAGCGTCTGCACGTCGACCATACGGCCGCCGAGCTGCATGTCGCCGGTGCGCCCGATGAGCTCGCCGGGAGAGACGACCATCGGGCTGGGCTCGGCGGGGAGGGCAGGAAACGTGTGCATGCCGACGACGACGCCGGTCTCCTCGAAGGCCCGGTAGATCTTGTCCATGGTGTTGCGGATGGTGCCCGCCGCCAGCGACGGAAAGATCTGGTTGGGATACTTGCCGCGGGCATCGATCGGCCGGACCAGCGCGACCCGGAAGCCCTTCTTGGCGAGTCGTTCCAGCTCTTGCACCGTATACTCGCCGTTCTGCAACGGTAGCCAGCCCGCGGGGAACAAGCGCTCGCGTGCCGCGGAGCAGAAGTCGCTGACCCAGTTGTTGTAGGCGCGCGCCAAGGCGTAAGCGCCCTCGGCGTTCTCCACGTACGGGAAGTTGGCGACCAACATGGTCGGGATGATCATCACCTGGTCGATGCCCATGAGGTCCATGTCGCGCAGCCGCGCCTGCGGATCGTAGGCGCCGCGATGCTCGAGGTAGCGTTTCTGCTCGGGCGACAGGGGAGTCTGCTGGAGCTTGCGCATGACCTTCTTGTTCATCCCCGGCCCGGCGATGCAGATCGGGTTGTAGCCCGGGAAGTTGTAGCTGGCGCCGCCGATGCACACCGTGCGCCCGTTGAGGATTGCCTGCTTCTCGTCTTGCCAGTAGCTGCGCTTCACCAGCTCGCGGTACTCAGGCTCGACGTACTGCGACCAGATCTCGAACGGATCATTGATGTGGGCGTCGCAGTCGAACACCGAAAACGTCTTGCGCATCGGCGAGGTCGTCATTGCAATTCCTCCTCTTCTAATGACCCAATGACTCAATCACCCAATCGTCAATTCCGTGCTCACCATCCCGCCAGATCCGCCGCCCGCGCTCGGTGCACCGCCGCTTCGCCTAGGAAGCTGCGGTCGAAGACGGCGCGCCGGAACCACAGGTGCAAGTCGAACTCCCAGGTGAAGCCGATGCCGCCGTGCAGCTCGGTCGCATCGCGGGTGATGCGGTCGTAGAGATCGGTCAGATGCGCCTTCGCCATGGCGGCATGGCGCTCCGACTTGTCGCGGATGCGGTCGAAGGCGTGCGCCGCGTACCAGTAGAGCGACAGCGACGGCTCGATCTCGCACGCCATGTTGGCGATCTGGTGCTTCACCGCCTGGAACGCGCCGATGGGCTGGCCGAACTGCTCGCGCTGCTTGGCGTACTGCACCGTCATGTCGAGGCAGCGCAGCGAACCGCCGTAGGCGTCTGCGGCGATCAAGACGCAGCCGGCGTCGATGGTCCGTTGCAGCGCCGCCGGGCTGCCGCCCAGCTTGGTCGCCGGCGTGTTGGTGAAGCGGACCGTGTCGACCCGTCGCGTCATGTCGACGAGCTTGAGCGGCGTGACGTCGAGACCCGGCGCCCCGCGCTCGACCAGCCAGAGGCCCGGACCGTTGTCGTCGACTGCGGCAACGATGATCGCGTCGGCGGTCGCCGTGTATGGCACGAAGGGCTTGGTTCCGCTGAGCCGTCCCTGGCTCGCGCGCGTCGTGTACTTCCTCGGATCCCACTCACTGTCCGCCTCACCCAAGGCGACGGTTGCCCGTGCCTTGCCCGCTGCGATGCGTGGCAACCATTGCTCGCGTTGCGAGGCGTCGCCGCCTTCGAGCAATGCGACCGTCGCCATGGCGCATCCGAGGAACGGACCAGGTGTGGCCGCATAGCCCAACTCTTCCGCCGCCAGCGCGAGATCGAGCAACTCGAGCCCGGAGCCGCCATATGCTGCAGGGATCATCAAGCCCGCGACCCCCAGATCAACCAACCCCTGCCACAACGCGTCGTCGTGTCCGCTGTCGCTTTCCATGATCGCCCGCACCCGCGTCGTCGGACATTGCTCTTCGAGGAAGCGCTTGATGGTGCTCTTCAGGAGCACCTGATCTTCCGATAGACCGAAATTCATCCCTCTCCCCTTCGTCGATGGTCGTAAGTGCCTGCTAGCGCCGGCTGGCGGCGGCATCGCGCGGCAGGCCGAAGCCGCGCTCGGCGATCACGTTGCGCTGGACGTTGGCCGTGCCGCCGGCGATCAGCACGCCGAGTGACCAGATGTACGCCGTGACGAACATGCCCATGGCGGGCGCACTGTCTTCACCGGGAGCGAGCATGCCGCGATCCCCGAGCATATCCATCGCCAGCCTGCCGATGTCGTAGCCCAGCACCGTTCCGTACAGCTTGCTCACCAGGCCGGCGAGACCGGGTTCTTGGTTGTGCGCCTGCATCGTCAGCAAGCGGAACCCGTGGTACTCGTTCGCCAGCACCTTGGTCTCGAGCTCGACGATACGGTTGCGGATCATCGGGTCCTGGATGGCGGGCTTGCCGCGCAGGTGCAGGCCTTGGGCGAGCATGATGATTCCGTCCAGCGTCCGCCGCGTGAGCATGCCTCCGCCGATGAGCGCGCGCTCGTGCTTGAGCGTCGAGCGGCTGACGATCCAGCCCTGGCCGCGCTTGCCGACGAGGTTTTTGGCCGGAACTTTGACGTGATCGAGGAAGACTTCGTTGAAGTCGGCGTCGCCGGTCATCTGGCGCAGCGGGCGCACGTCGAGGCCGGGCGTCCGCATGTCGATCAGCAGGTAGCTGATGCCGTCGTGCTTCGGGGCGTCGGGCTCGGTGCGCACCAGGCAGAACATCCAGTCCGCAGTATCGGCGTTCGAGGTCCAGATCTTCTGGCCGTTGACCATCCAGAAGTCGCCTTCGAGCACGGCGCGGGTGCGCAGCGAGGCGAGGTCGCTGCCCGAGCCGGGCTCGCTGTAGCCCTGGCACCAGGTGATCTTGCCGAGCAGCGTGTCGCGGATGAACTTCTGCTTCTGCTCCTCCGTCCCGTGCTCGACGACCGTCGGCACCAGCATGCTCGGTCCTTGGCCGACCAACTCGCCGGGCGCCTGCGCTTTGCGGAACTCGTCGGCGATGATCGTTGCCTTCAACGGGTCGGGCGGTTGCTCGCCGCCGCCGTAGCGCTTGGGGACGTGGCGGTAGAGATACCCACGCTCGATGGCCCTGAGGCGGAACGTTGTAGCGCGTTCGTCGGTGCGGATGATCGCGCCCATGAGTGCGGCGCGTCCGTCGGGTGGGGGCGCGCTGTTCGCGTCTTCCCGCGTCCAGTTCGCCTTCAGGAATTCTCGCACCTCGGTGCGAAACTGCTCGTACTCTGCGCTGTAGCTGAGATCCATGCGGTGCTCCCTCGCTCGGCCGTGCGGCCGAAGGCTGTGGGAAGGGATTACCGCAGTGGCGCAGTGTGGGCAAGTGTTTGATTGAATCGCCTGCGTTGGGGTTGTGTAGGGGCGAGGCATTTCCGGCCGCGCATGGAAGGCAGCTACGGAACGACGCGCCGCCAGCGTGTGGTCGAGCGCCGCGAGTCGGAATGGAAATGCCTCGCCCTGGCCGGGGCATGGTGCGGTGGCGCGGCGCGGTAGAGAAGGGCGAGGCATTTCCGGGTGCGAGCGAGCGGCGGTGTGTGAGCCAGCAGCGGTTCG
>CAZCGA010000120.1:0-18941 GCA_964498075.1 uncultured Binatia bacterium (SeqCode)
GCTTGCCGAGAGCCGAGAGTGACTCGATCCCGAAAAAGTGCGAAAGTCCACTGATGGACCGAGTCGATTTCACCTGGCCGCGCTCGCCTCGTCGAGGGGATCGATGACTCAGGAAGGAAATCGGATCAAGACTACGGCGCGCGTGGCGGAGATCCAGTGCTTGCCGTACCTGTGGCCCGGACCGCCGGATGCTGCGGCAGCGCGCCAGGCGCGGGCGGGGACCTGCGCTTCGAAGCATGCGTTGCTCGCCGAAGAGCTCGAAGCACTGGGTGTCGCCAGTCTTCCGCTGCTGATGGTGGGTCCATTGGTCCCGCGCCAACTCGCCGACGCTCCGGAGCTGCGGGACGGCACGTCGCTGCTCGAGGTCCACGAATGCCTCACGGTGCTTACGCCATGGGCCGGACCGCTGCGGGTGGACATCACGTGGGATCCACCTCTGGTGGCCCATGGACTGCCGGCGACACTGAACTGGGATGGCTCGTCGGACATGGTCACGGCCGTCGACGCGACCGGACCGGGCTGGTCCGTGCCGCGGCGCGCCCTGCGCGCCGCGAAGGAGGCGCTCAGGGCGCGTCTGTACGCACCGGGCGAACGCGCCCGGCGCGACCGAACTCTCGCCGCCCTGGCGGCGCGGTTCTCGTCTTTGAGGACCGAGATGTGATGGCCGAGCCGCGAATGCAGCGCGGCATGTCGAGTGTGGCGCGTCTCGACCCCGCGCCGGCTCATCCGCAGGGAGCGTAGGTCGGCGGCGCCTTCCGAGCGAACGGGCTCAGCGAGTTGAGATAGAGTTTCATGGTCGGCTTCTCCTTCCAGCGGATCCCCGACCTCGTCTCGTGAAGGCGCGAGGGTCGCGAATGCAGGGTGTCGATCTTTCGGGTCCTCGTTCGACTAGGGGGTGGGCGGCACTTTGAAAGGGCGTCGCACTCGCCCAGAAGGGAGGCATGACGATGAAGTACATGTTCTTGCTTTATGTGAACGGGTCCGACCCGGGGCCCGACGTAATGGTTCCGAAGCACGTGGCGTTTGCGCAGGAGGCGCGCGCACGCGGCGCGTACGTCACTTGCGACGCCCTCCAGGACCGGGCGACCGCGACCACCGTGCGCGTCCGCAACGGCAAGACGCTGGCGACCGACGGCCCGTTCGCCGAAACCAAGGAGGTGCTCGGCGGCTACTACATCCTCGAATGCCGAGACCTCGATGAGGCGATGGCGTACGCCGCCAAGATCCCGGACGCGCAGTACGGCTCGGTCGAGGTGCGGCCGATCGCCACCATCCCCGGCTGGGAGGAGGCGATCGGGCTGCGCGCGGGCGTCGCCTAGAGGAACTGTAGCAAATGAGGCGGCGCGCCTCGTCGGACTGCTGCCGGGATCGAAACAAACGGCGCGCTTCCTGACAGCGGTCGTTGTTCCACACTTCGCGAAAGCGCCGCGCGTTCATCAAGCCGAAATCGTCTTCTTTGAAGAACGTCCCGTCGCAGGGCGCGACCCCGCCATCGCCGTGCAGCTGCGCGCCATGGCATCGATCTGAAGCAACCGAGCGCCGAGGTTGATGCTACCGACGAACGGCTCTTCGAGTGCCCGTTGTACGCCGAGATCCAGGCGGCCGTCTCGAAGCCCGCCCCCGCGCTGACCACACACTCGCGTGCTGAGGGGGTGAGCGTGCTGTATGGCGCCGGCAGATGTCTTTCTCAAGGAGGAACTGGCCCGCTAGCCCACTGACCGGCAGACGATTTTCATTGCATTGCGAAGTGTTGATTGTGATAGTACGCGCGCATCGATAGTCGAGGCGACGTTCGGCCGGTGCAAGGAGGTCTAGTGATGAAACGACTCTCGAAACGCCACAAGTTGGTGACGATCCTCATGACGCTCGCGACCCCCGCGCTCGTGTGGATTGCGGTGCTCGTTCTGGGGCCACCGAGTCAGGCGCAGACCAGCGACGGGGAGCGGATCGTCTTCGGCGCGCTCCATGTGGCGAGGGGGCAGACGGTCCGCCTCAACGCGGTGAACCTAGGCGACCTTGGACGGACCCTCGAGTTGGCGATTCTCGATCTGGATGGCGACACACAAGCCAGCATGGTCGAGGCAACCCGGCTCTTTCACAGCACCAGCGTTACCTACAGTGTCGGGGGGGGCGGCCCTCGCGGAGGTTCCCCCGGCTACTTCGCCATGGTGATGGGCTCAGACTTGAGCGACGTGGTTGCGACCTTCGAGGTGGTAGATATCAAGACGGGCCACGTGTCGGCAGCGCTCCAAGCCGGGCGGCCGGCGCCATAGTGACGGGAGCACGTACTCCCAGAAACGCGCCCTACGGCGCAAGTTCGAAAAGCGCGAAGTGCTGGTCGAGGAGCAGCGGCTGGCAGTGGTGTTCTAGAAAGGCGAGGAAGAGCGCTTTCTCGTGCTCGTTGAAGGGCGTCGTCCTCGGGCCAAAGAGGATGTACGAGCGAACCAGGATGTGTGTCAGCCCCATGCCGCGGAGCCGCGTGAAGACATCGCGAGGGGTGTGCGCGGCTGCCACGAGACGATCCAAAGTATAGTCCTCGAATACCGAGTCGCTGAAGTAGTCGCGCTCCAGATAGTAGGGCTGATTGCTGGCGAGGACGAGGAAGACGCGGCTGTCAGGTGGGGTGTGCTCGTTGATGTGCTCGTAGAAGCGATAATAGTCGAACTTGTTCCGCAGATACTCAGCCGCTGTGATCCTGCCGAAGAAAACCTGCGCGTAGTTGAAGCGATTGAAGTAGTAGACGATGACACCCGAGTTGACGAGGAAGATCGCCATGACGACGAACAGGCCCACCGCATGCAAGCGACGCCAGACGGAGCTGCTCGCCGCAGACGTTTTCGCCGCCATCCACCGATCCGCCGCGGCGATCGCCAAGGCGAGTGCGGGAAGCACCGGAAGCAGGTATCGCACTTGCTGCGACGACAGGGCCCAAAACAGGAAGAACGCGGCGGCGAAGCCGAGAAGCCAGCGGGCTTCGCGGCCCAGCCCTCGGGCCGCAGCCAACAGGGGAATGCTGAGCAGATAGAACGGGCCCAGGACGCCGTCGTAGCGCTCGGCGTGTTCGTACCGCGCCAGGAACGAGAGCTTGACGGGAAGCAGCAGGTAATCGACCAGGGTCTTGCCCTCGCCGCCGTACCGCCGCAGTGCCCTGACGACGAGTTGCCCTCGTCCGGGGTCCCAGCCGGGGTTGTGGCTCGGAATGAGGTCGAGCAGGAACGGGAACAGGGGGTTGCCGGTCCATATTGTGTTGCGCACGAACCAGGGTGAACTGACGAGGAGCGCAATTGCCAGCGCGGCTGCCAACCGCCGTGCCAGCAGGGCCGTTCGCCCAGCGGCGCCCCCGCGGATGGCGGGGAAAACGAAGGCAGCGAACATCGGCACGAAGACGAACGCGGTGTACTTGATCGATAGGGCGGCGCCGAGCGCGAAGCCAGAGAGATACAGCCAGCATACGTTCCCGCTCTGCCGGAACCGCAAGGCGGCCAGAACCATCAAGGTGACGTAAAACGTGAGCGCGAGGTCGACGTACGCCCAAGTCATTTCCATCCACACCGTCGGCACGCTCACGAAGGCCGTGGCGGCTAGCAAGCGCCCGCGCAGCGGCAGTCCGATCAGCCGGCCTCCGGTGAGTATCGCCACCACCGTAGCGAGGCCGAAGCTCAGGTGAAGGAGGGTGGCCATTCCGGGACCCGAGACCAGGAGCCCGTAGAGAAACAGTATCTCCATGCCGGCGGGAAAATAGGAGAAGTAGTTGTACGGTAGCTCCATGAAACGCTGGGCCTTGATGAAGGCCTTCGGCACGACCAAGTGGTGGACCAGCGCATCTTGCGCGGCCGGTGGGGTCAGCGCCCCTAGCAGGGCCAGCGCCACGATCGCGCCGCAGAGCAGCATGAGCGCTTGCTCGTATCGGCTTTCGTGAGCCAGCCACCGGGCGATCCATTTCCGGGGCTGGGGCCGCACCCGTCGTAACTCCGCTGCCCCGGCGGCGGCGCTGAGGGCGAACAGGACGCGGACCACCCACGGCTGGTAGCCGCCGGCCAGACCGAGAAGGAGGATGGCCATCCAGGTGATCCACGCGCCCAGGCCATACGAGAGCAGGAAGGTGAGTCCGTCTTCCGGGAGATCACGGGCCACGACGCGGAGGGAAACGCGGCCGAGGCCCCAGAAGCCCAAGACGGCGGCTCCCGCGGAGAGCACGGCGAGCGCGTATGCGGTGCTCAGATGCACCATGGCGTGGTCCCACCACCGCTCCCTAATGAGGCGCGACAGTCGCTGGCGTTTCCCCTGTGGATGGCTCTCAGAAACCGCGCACTTCTGGTGAAGTGCAAGATTCCATCTTGACACCTTCCAAGAGTTTCTATCCGAAGCATCTTCTTCGTCCCTCTACTTCGGCTTCTTCGTCTCCTTCGTGGCGGCAGGACACTTGCTGCCGTTGCGGTGTCGACCTGCTACGTGTATTGCAATCGCCTGCTCTACCCAATACCCTTCGACTGGGACCCGATCATCGCGGCGGGGCTGCTGGGGATAACGGTGGCAGTCATCCTGGCCAACCTGCAGTCCAGCCAGGGGCTCGAAGCCGCGGTATTCGGCCTGAAGAGCGGGATTTGTCTGGCGGGCTCCGCGGCGGCGGCCCTGGTCCTGATCGGGCGCGAGGAGTTTTTGCACGCAGCCAGGCGGCTCCGGGGAAAATCGGCGCCCTGACGCCTTCGCCAACCCGCCATTGGGGTGAAGGATATCGTTACCATTAACGGGCAACCACGCTCAAATCAAGAAATGAGCATTCGGAACAAGAAGGTATTCATCACGGGTGGGGCGGGCTTCATCGGTTCGACCCTGGCATCGCTCCTGCGCGAGGAGAACGATGTCGTGATTTTCGATAATCTTACCCGCAACACCACTCAACACAGTGGGCTCGCCGACCACCGGCGCGTCACGCTGGTCAGGGGCGACGTTCTGGATTACGCGGCCCTCCACCAGGCGATGGGGGGCGCCGACCTAGTCGTTCACGCTGCCGCCATCGCCGGCATCGACACAGTCATCAAGTCCCCGGTACGGACCATGGAAGTCAATATGCTCGGTACCGCCCACGTTCTCCGCGCCGCGTTTAGCAACGGTATCAAGGACCGCGTCGTTGATTTCTCAACTTCAGAAGTTTTCGGCTCCATGGCCTATCGCGTCACCGAAGACATGCAGACAGTTGCCGGGTCGGCCGGCGAGGCGCGCTGGGCATACGCGGTCAGCAAGCTTGCCGGCGAGCATCTGGCGTACGCGTACCATAAAGAACATGGCCTGCCTACGGTCACCCTGCGGCCCTTCAATGTCTACGGACCCGGCCAGACCGGTGAGGGCGCGATCCAGGGCTTCATACGACGCGCTCTCAAGAATGAACCGATCACCATCCATGGCGACGGCACCCAGATCCGGGCGTGGTGCTATGTCGACGACATGGTGGAAGGGCTGTTGCGCGCGCTCGAAAATCCGAAGGCAATCGGCGAGTCGTTCAACATCGGCAACGCGCGGGCGGTCACGACCATCTTCGGGCTTGCCGAGACCGTATGCCGCGTACTGAACTCGAAATCGCCGATCGTCTTCGGGGAACCTCTTTCAGCCGACATCGAGCTGCGCATCCCGGAGACCAGGAAGGCCGAGTCGCTGCTGGGATTCAAGGCCAAGATCGATTTGGAAGAGGGCATAACGCGAACCGCGGATTGGTTCCGGAAGCATGAAGTTCATAAAACTGGCGTTTCCTGACATCCGGCAATCGGACATCCGGCGCGTCATCAAGGTCCTGCGCAGCAGCAACCTGGTGCAGGGACCCACGGTCGCCCGCTTCGAATCCGCGCTCGGTCGGTTTGCGGGAATCGGTCATTGCGCGGCGGTCTCCTCCGGGACCGCCGCGTTGCATCTCGCCCTTCTCGCGCTCGGCATCGGCAACCGCGATGCCGTCATGGTTCCCGCCTTCACGTATCCCGCCACCGCCAACGTGGTCGAGCAGGTCGGAGGAGAAGTGATTCTGTGCGACGTCGACCCCGCAAGCTACGTCATGACGCCGGAAATCCTGCGATCCGCGGTCTCCCGTCACAAGGGCAGCCGCCCCTCGGCGGTCATCGTCGTTCATGAGTTCGGCTATCCGGCGGACATGGCCGGCATACGAGCGGTTGCACGCAAGCACGGATTGAGGCTCATCGAGGATGCCGCTTGCGCGCTGGGCACCCGGACAAACGGAGCGCATGTGGGTCATTACGGTGACGTCGCCTGTTTCTCCTTTCACCCCCGCAAGGCCGTTACGACCGGCGAGGGTGGTGCGGTGGTATCGAGACAGATGGGGCCGGTGCGGGCCATCAAGGAATTCAGGAACCACGGTATCCGGATCGATGGGGGGAAAACAGACTTCGTGGCCGCGGGCCTCAATTACCGGATGACCGAATTCCAGGCGGCTCTCGCCATCGGCCAGTTGGAGCGTTTCGAGAACGAGCTCGCCAGACGCAAGCGCCTGGCCGCGCAATACCTCGACCGGCTGAGCCCGGTCCGGAGAGTCACGCTGCCCCTCGATGATGAGGGAAACTCGTGGCAGACGTTCATGATCGTGCTCGATGCGGACGTGGACAGAAGCGCCGTTATCCGGCGCTTGAATGCTCTGGGAGTCCAGAGCAATCTGGGGGCCCAAGCCATCAATTGCCTGGCCTATTACCGGTCGAAGTACGGCTGGACGGAAGCGTCGTGCCCCGTGGCCACGCGGCTGTTCAGGCAAGGCTTGGCGCTGCCGCTGCATGGCGCGATGACCTCAAAGGACGTCAGGTTCGTGAGCGACTCCCTCGCGGCGGCGCTGGCGGCCCGCTCGAGGAATCTTTGAATCGTTGAGGCACAATTCACGCAGCGGATACGACAGCGCGCATCGAGGCCGTGCGGCTCAAGGCATGGCACTGGAGGAAATGATTTGAAAAAAGGCGTCAAGCTCGTCCTCATGGGGGCCGGCGGCACCACCGCCGACGTCCTCAGCATCATCGCCGACCTCAACCGGCACGAACCCCGTTATGCCTGCGTCGGCCTGCTCGACGACGATCGCGCACTTTGGGGCAAGCAAAGGTTCGGCGTAAAGGTGCTGGGAGGGCTGGACCAAGCCGCCGCGGTGAAGGGCGTGTTCTTCGTCAACTGTCTCGGGAGCCCAAATAACTTCTGGAAAAGGGGGGCCGCCTTGTCACGCCTGGGACTGCCCTTGACGCGGTTTGAAACCCTGGTTCACCCGAGCGTGGCCGTTTCGCAGGACAGCCGCATCGGCAAAGGCACGGTCCTGTATCCCAACGTGGTCGTCATGGCAAATGTCCGCATCGGCAACCACGTTACCGTGCTGGCGAATACGGTCATGAATCATGACGTCATCGTGGGCGACCTGTGCATCATCGCGAGTGGGGTCAACATCTCCGGACGCGTCCGCATCGGTCGCAGCAGCTATATCGGCAGCGGAGCGACTCTGATACAGGGCCTGACCGTCGGAGAATGCGCCCTCGTGGGGATGGGCAGCGTAGTGACACGGGAGGTTGCGCCCCGCACTGTCGTCGCGGGCAACCCCGCCAGGCTTCTGCGTGCCATCGATCAACCCTCGTGAGACGCGCCCCACGGTCAGAACGGCATTGCCCACCAATGAAGCCTCCGTGCCGCCGTGTGGCGCCCTCCCCTGGAGCAGCGGGGGACATGCCCCCGGCCAGGTGTGAATGAATATCCTGCTAGTCACCGCGATGTTTCCGCCCATCCGGACGGGCACCTCGTATTACTCGAGCAACCTTGCCGCAGCGTTCACCGCACGCGGTCATTCCGTCACCGTCGTTACTCTGCGCAATGACAACGCCAGCGACGACAACCACCAGTTCCAAATCGTTCGGCTTCCGGCATTGCATTTCCCGCTGAAAAACTACTTCAAGCACTTCAGGATCAGCGCATGTTTCCCGGGAAACTACACGGCGCTGTGCCGGATAGCGCGTGAGACCCGGGCTAAGGTGGTTCTTCTCGTCAATCATTACCTGGACATCGCTTTCCCGGCCATTTACGCCGCGCGGTGTAACGGCATCCCGCTGGTCTGCTCGGTCGGCACTCAACTGCAATCCCCGAGCGCTCCGCGACACCGCGTGCTGAACGCGCTGGACCGGCTGATCTGCGGGAAAATGATATTTCCATTCTGCCACAGCATCGTCTCCTGGGACAATGAGATCGTGCGCTATCTCGATGACGTTCACGGCAGCAAGGTTACGAGTAAATCGGTGACCATCAACTATGGGGTCAACGGCGATCCGCGCGCTTTCATCGAGCACCGCCACGACTACCGGCCGCACAACCAGATCCTGGGCGTGGGGGCAGTGATCGAGCAGCGTGACTTCATGCCGCTGGTTCAGGCATTCCTGCGGCTGGCCGGCGAGTTCCCGGAACTGCGACTGAAGATAGTAGGACATGCTTATCTTGATGCCGCCCATAGATACGCAAAAGCAAATGGCCTCGGCGGCCGTGTCATATTCACAGGTGAGCTGCCTCACAGCCAGGTACTGGAGGAGATCAAGCACAGCGATCTGCTCTTCGCTTCCCTGACCGGCAGGTACATCGGCTTGGGTACCGCAACGATCGAATCCATGCTGATGGGCGTACCCACCGTCGCCAATGTCTACGCCGATGTGCTCGGCAAGGCGCGGCTCAGGGATATGGAAGATATCTTGCTGCTGAACGACCTGTCGCCCGAACATATTGCCGAAAGGATGCGTGCGTTGATCAGTGACCAGGATCTCAGGATGAAGGTCGGCCAGGGCGGCCGCGCATTCGTCTGCGAGCATATGAGCTGGGACACGATTGCCGCCGATTACGAGAAATTGCTGCGCTCGCTCCCGCCCGCGGCCACTGCATGAAGAAAATCGGAAACTGGTTCGGCCTGCTGATCAGCCTCGTGGCACCGGTGTGGCTGGCCTTCGCCTACGACTTCGGCGAGATGAGGCCTTCGCTCAAGCAGGCGAATTATGCATTCTTCCTGCCGGTGCCGGTGTTGATGGTTGTCGACTACGCTCTGCGCGCCATGCGTTGGCGTCTGCTCTTTCGGAGTGCTGCCCCCGCCAAGTTGGGAAATGTCTTCGGCGCATTGATGATCGGGTATCTTTTCAATAACCTGCTGGCGGCACGCGGCGCGTACGTCACTTGCGACGCCCTCCAGGATCGGGCGACCGCGACCACCGTGCGCGTCCGCAACGGCAAGACGCTGGCGACCGACGGCCCGTTCGCCGAAACCAAGGAGGTGCTCGGCGGCTACTACATCCTCGAATGCCGAGACCTCGATGAGGCGATGGCGTACGCCGCCAAGATCCCGGACGCGCAGTACGGCTCGGTCGAGGTGCGGCCGATCGCCACCATCCCCGGCTGGGAGGAGGCGATCGGGCTGCGCGCGGGCGTCGCCCAATAGAAGCGCAAACTATCCGCGCGCTGAGCGGCGGATGGGTTGCCGAGAGGTGCCAGGCCTCGAGCGGTGACGCCAACGGGTGTTGAAGAAAAAGTTGAACCCATCGTTGGTGCTGAAGCGCGGCGCGAAGGTTTCGGTGTGACCACCCTGGGCGAGGTGTTGGCGATAGTGCTCCATCGTCAGCGTCGCCGGGCAACTGTAGCAAATGAGGCGGCGCGCCTCGTCGGACTGCTGCCGGGATCGAAACAAACGGCGCGCTTCCTGAAAGCTGTCGTTGTTCCACACTTCGCGAAAGCGCCGGGCGTTCATCAAGCCGAAGTCGTCTTCTCTGAAGAACGTCCCGTCGCAGGGCGCGACCCCGCCATCGCCGTGAATGATGGCGCGCTCCCACAGAAACTGACAGTGCTCGGCGGCGCGGCCCGGCTGCGGTTCGGCGAAGAAGGCCGCGTACTTCCCTTCCGGATCCCAATCCGGCCCCTCGACCCAGCCCTTGCAGGCGGAGAACTCGATGCCTAAGTCTCGCGCCATCGTCCGTGCGAGCTCGACGTCTTGGCAGTTGTGCGCGAAGACATGGAACGACCAGATCACGCGCGGCGTCTGCGATCCCTGCGCGCGCTTCGCCTGGTTGACGAGTCGGATGTTGGCGAGCACAGTCGCAAAGTTGCCGCCGACGCGGTACTGCTCGTACGTTTCCTGTCGCGCACCATCCAGCGAGACGCCCAGCAGCGAGAGCCCGGAAGCGACCAGCGCTTCGGCTCGCGCCCTGTCGAACGGCAAGCTGAAGTGCGTCGCGACGACCGTACTGATCCCGCGCGCGCTGGCCAGCTGGATGTACTCGGGAAGGTTCTGGTTGAGCAATGGCTCCGCCCAGTTGTGGAACTCGACATGCAGGAGGTAGTCCCCCAGCTCGTCGATGATGCGCTGGTATAGTGGGAAGGGGAACGGGATCGGCGGGCGGCTTTTTTCGCCGGCCCCGACGAAGCAGTAGGGGCATCGCAAGTTGCACAGGTTCGCGGCTTCCAGGGTGAGGATGAGCGGATACCCCCAGAGCTGGATGTGTCCACGGTTGCGCTGGTATCGCACCAGGCAAAAGTTGAGGCGGCGCCTCAGGGTCAGCTCGCAGCCGAAGTATCGCGGCGGCTGCGGAAGCTGCGGAAACCAGCGCCGCGCTCGCGAGATCAGGCGAGTGCGCGCCGCTCGCCATCGCTGGTTGAGGTGGACGATGCGATGCCCCCTGGTGAATGACGTGATCGTGAGACTAGTTCAGGCATCCAAGCCCGGTCAAGGGACCAAGGGTCCGAGTGGTGGCTCAGGGCGTCACGCCCAAGGCGCGGCGGAGCCCCGATGGTGTATCGCCGATGGCTGATGATATGCGATGAAGAGTCGGCAATCGGCGCGAAGCAAAGGGGGTGTGCAATGGCCAACGGACGTACGCGGGGTGTCTTCCTCACAGTGATGGCGGCGCTGCTCGGCATTCTTGCGCTCTCGAACTTCACCAAGGCGCTCCAGCATCTGCGCGACCCCGGGCACCTCGGGATCGTCATCCTCGGGGTGCGCTTCGAGAGTGTCCTATCGAACTTGGCCCTAGGACCGCTGATGGGCCTGCTGCTGGCGGCGTACGCGTACGGGCTGTGGAACCTCAAGCCGTGGGTCGCGCCGCTGTCGATCGTGTACGCGTTCTACGTCCCGGTGAACCTCGTCCTCTTCTGGTACTTCCAGACCAGCCCCGATATCCCGCCGCTCAGCTTCATGCTCATCTACCTCGCGGTCTCCCTTCCGGGCTCGATCGGCACGGCGCTCTACCTGGCCTACCATCGCGACAAGCTCGTCGCGGTGTAGGACCGCACGTCGATTGCACGCGCTCAGAAGCCGGGCGGGGGCTCGAAGCTGTCGACGACTTCGGCCATGCGGCGCGCGAAGTCGATGGTCATCCGATGACCGTGCCCATGTACGGACGCGGGCCGCCGTTCACTTGGATCGTGCGCGCCCCGATCGGCCGGCTGTGATCGTGCGGTAAACGGTGTCGATTTCGCGTGACGTCGTTCGACATATGGGCAGATGAAGGGAGGAGCGCGATGAAGTTCATGCTGATGGGGCTCGAGGCAAGGGGAGAGTGGGAGCGACTGCCGCAAGATGAGCGAGACCGTCGTGTCGGACGCCACCAGCAGGCCTTGCAGGAGTTGATCGCGGAGCGCGGCCTGGTGGGAGGCGGCGGGCTTGTGCTCACGTCGGTCGGGTTGGGTCCAAGCACCGCGGCCACCACGCTCCGGATCAAGGGTGGCAAGCCGTTGGCTGTGGACGGCCCGTTTGCCGAGACCAAGGAGGTCCTCGCAGGTTTCGACATCATCGACTTCGAATTGCGGGAGGATGCCATCGAGTTCGCAAAGAAGGAGTGCGTTCACGACGGCCACGTGACCGAGATCCGGCCGCTCCGCGATCTGTGGTGGGCTTCTCACACGCCAGGGAAGGCCGACGCCATGAAGTTCATGATCATGTTCCTCAGCGACGAGCGGGCACTGGGCAAGCTGGCCGCGGAAGAGATCGACCGCTTTGTGAAGCACCACCAGCAAGTGGGCTGGGAGTACATTACGCAGAAAGGCATGGTCCGTGGCGAGTCACTCTCCTGGTGCGGTGCGAGGCTGCGCGACAGTGCCGAAGCAACGACGCTGCGGGTGCGCAGCGGGAAGCACCTGAAGTCGGATGGGCCGTTTGCCGAGACCAAGGAAGTATTGGGCGGCTTCACTCTCATCGACTGCGCCTCGAAGCAGGAAGCCATCGAGTGGGCGCACAAGCTGGCGACGCGCGACGGCGAGGCGATCGAGATCCGCCCCGTCCAGTCGATGTGGTGGATCTACCACGGTTGAGGCTGTCGACACGGGGACGGCGGGCGGGGGCGCCCGCCCCACCAACAATCAGAAGCCCAGCCGGATCCAGTGGCGCAGGCGTCCCCGCCTGCGCACCGATGCGCCTATGTTGACCCTGAACAACAAACCACCCATGATCTCCGCGATCGAGGCGAGACATGGCCGCGCTGACGTGCCCCACGTGCCGGCGAGAGCATCCGGCAGACTCGGTCGTCTGTGCCGCGTGCGGCGCGGCTTTGCCACGCCTCTGCCCGCGCTGCGGTCGCGCCAACACACCGGACAGTAACTTCTGCAGCCACTGCGGCGAGCCGATGCAGGGGCCGGGGACGCCGAGAGCGACCGGTCCGCAGCCGGCAAGCCCCAATCCGCGTTCCTACACCCCCAACCACCTCGTCGAGAAGATCATCAACTCCCGCAGCGCCATCGAGGGGGAACGCAAGCAGGTGACCGTCTTCTTCGTCGACGTCAAAGAGTCCATGCACCTGGCCGAGCGCGTCGACCCCGAAGAGTGGCATCGGATCATGGATCGCTTCTTCGCCATCCTCGCCGACGGGATTCATCGGTTCGAGGGCACGATCAACCAGTTCACCGGCGACGGCGTCATGGCGCTGTTCGGCGCGCCGCTGGCGCACGAGGATCACGCGCAGCGCGCCTGCCACGCGGCGCTCCACCTGCGCGAGCAGCTGCGGCTCTACGCGCAAGATCTGAAGCGCACCGGCGGGCTGACCTTCGCGGTCCGCATGGGCCTCAACTCCGGTGAGGTGATCGTCGGGACGATCGGTGACGACCTGCGCATGGATTACACCGCCCAGGGCCATACGGTCGGGCTGGCGGCGCGCATGCAGCAGATCGCCGAGGCGGGAACCATCTACCTCACGGCGCACACGGCGGCGCTGGTGTCGAGCTTCTTCGAGCTGGAAGCCGTCGGTCGCATCCGCCTCAAAGGCGTGCGCGAGCCCGTGCGCACATTCACGCTCGTGGATGTCGCCGCCATCCGCACGCGCCTCGAGGCGTCGCGCGCCCGCGGGTTCTCCCAGTTCGTCGGCCGCGCCGACGAGGTTGCGGTCCTGGAAGCCGCACTCAGTCGCGCTGTGTCGGGGCACGGTCAGGTTGTCGGCATCGCCGGCGCCGCGGGTGTTGGCAAAAGCCGGCTGTGTCAGGAGGTCGTCGACCGTTGGCGTGCCGAGGGTTTTGCGGTCGTCGAGGCCCACTGTCCCCCGCATGGAAGGTCGCTCCCGTACGTAGCCCTCCTCGATCTGCTGCGTAGCTTCTTCGCCATCACACCAGCCGAGCGCCCCGCGGTCAGCCGGCGACGCGTCCGGTCGCGCCTCCGGCGTCTGCATCGCGCCTTGGAGGAGGAGCTGCCGCTCGTCTTGGACTTCCTCGGTCTTCCCGATCCCAAGCGCCTGCTGCCGCCGACGGATGCCGGCACGCGCCGCGAGCGGCTCTTCGCCTTCGTGTGTCGCCTGGTGCAGACGCACAGCGCCAGCGCACCGACCGTGCTGCTGATCGACGACGTGCACTGGATCGATCAGGAGAGTAACGCGTTCCTGGCGCAGCTGGTCGAAGCGATGGGCTGGACCCGCACGCTGCTCCTGCTCAACTTCCGTCCGGACTACTCTGCGGACTGGATGCGCGCCTCGTACTATCAGCAGCAGCAGCTCTCGCCGCTCACGGCTGACGCCACCGATGCGCTCCTGCAGGAGCTGGTCGGCGACGCCCCCGAGATTGCCGCGCTCTGCGCCGTGGTCAAGGAGCGCGCGGAGGGGAACCCATTCTTCATCGAGGAGATCGTGCAGTCGCTCCTCGACCAAGGTGTCCTCGTGCGCGAGGGTCGCCGGCGCAGGCGGGGTGCGCCAGCAGACGGCGTCGGCGTGCGCTTGACTCGCCCGGTGGGCGAACTCCGCATCCCCGCGACTGTGCAGGCCCTCCTTGCCGCGCGCATCGACAGTCTGCCGGAGCTGGCGAAACACGTGCTCCAGGCTGCCGCGGTGATCGGCAAGCGATTCTCGGCACCGGTGCTGCACCTCGCCCTCAAGACGGATGCGACGGAATCCGCACCTTCTCAGGACAGTGATGCCGATGTCGCGCACGCGCTGCGCACACTGCAGCGCGCCGATCTCATCCACGCGAAGCCGCCCGAAAACCAGACGGAGTACGCCTTCAAGCATCCACTGACCCAGGAGGTGGCGTACTCTTCGCAGCTACAGGAGACGCGTGTGCGGAAACACGAGGCGGTTGCGCGGGCGCTGGAGGTCGTCTACGCGGACCGGCTCGGCGAGTACGCGGCGCTGCTCGCACACCATTGGGAGGCAGCCAACAAACGCTACGAGGCGCAGCTCTGGCGCGGGCGTGCCGCACTGCGGGTCACCAAGATCCAGATCCGTCGCGGCAGCGTGCGTCGTTCGTGAAGTGAAAAAAAGTCTCCCGATTGTGTCGATTGTGTGGTCTGTCGTTCGACGAACAGACAGACGGGTCCGAAGCCCTCAGCGCCGCTGAGCGTTGAAAGCTGAAGGCTACCAGGGAGGAATGGAATGAAGTTCATGCTGATGATCATGACGGACGAAAAGGCCGAGGCTGCCTTGCCGGCCGGCGAGATCGACAAGATCGTTGCGCAGCACACGGCGGTCAGTCGCGAGCTGCAGGCCACCGGCAAGTGGGTGTGGTCGAGTCGCCTACGCTTCAGCGACGCGGCGACCACCATCCGCGTGCAAGGTGGCAAGCACGTGGTGCTCGACGGCCCGTTCGCCGAGTCGAAGGAAGTGCTCGGCGGCTTCTACCTGATCGAGGCCGACTCGAAGGAGGAAGCCATCGCCTGGGCGAAGAAGCTGCCGCTGCGCGAGGTCGGAGCCATCGAGGTCCGACCGGCGCGAACCGGCGCGCAGTGGCGAGGGAAGGTGCAGGGTGGGCAGCACTACGTGGTGATGTTCATCGCGAACTACGAGAAACCGATGTCACGCGACGCGGTCTTCAAGGCCATCGATTCGCATTACGAGCTGAGCCTCGACCTGGCGGCGCAAGGCAAGTTCGTCAGCTCGCGGGCGCTCGAACCGAGCGCGGCCGCCGCGACGCTCCGCTGGAAGAACGGCAAGCACGTCGTGAGCGACGGCCCGTTCGCGGAAACCAAGGAGTTCGTCGCCGGCTACTTCGTCATCGCTTGCGATTCCAAGCCCGAGGCGATCGAATGGGCGAAGCAGCTGATGTACGGCAGCGATGCGTGCGAGGTACGGCCCGTCTGGGGGATGTCGTAGCGGCGCAGTATCAAGAAGGCACGCGGAAGGAGGCCAACCATGGGACACACGTCAAGCCCGCAAGAGTCGCTCGCGTCCATGCTAACGATCGAGCGTGTTCGTGACGGAGAGTTTGTCGCCCGACTGGAGGACTTCTGGGGCGCTCCCCTCGGTGCGGACATCCTCGCGCGCGCAGCGCTGGTCGCAGCAGACAGCTGCGAGGGCAAGGAGCTCCACTCGCTGCACGCCTGCTTCTTGCGGCCTGCTCCAGCGGCCACGCCGCTCCGGCTGCTCGTCGAGCGGCTCGACGACGGCCCACGCCTGGCCCGACGGCAGGTGCGGCTCCTCGGCGACGGGCTGCTCTGCCAGGTGGTGGCGAGCTTCGCGGCTCCAGGCGAAGGCCTCGGCTATCAGGATGTCGCCATCGAGCCCGGCCTCCCCAGGCCCGAGGACATGCGCAGCACGTTGGAGACGGCGCGGGCCGAGGGGTGGGCCGACTACGCGCATGGGCCCGTCGAGTTCCGCCGGGTCGTGCCGGTTGCGTGGCCGGATGATCCGTCGGCCGGCAAGACGGGCACGCACGTCGAGTGGGTGCGGCCGCGCGCGCCGGTGGTGAACGATCCGCGGCTGCACATGGCGGCCGTGGTCTTCGCCAGCGAGTTCTATTCGCATTGGCCGTTCGGGCGCCGCGTCGGCGACGGATTCGCCAACGATCAGTTCAGACTTCTCGATCACGCCCTCTGGGTGCACCGGACGGTGCGTTGGGACGACTGGCTCCTCCTCAAGGCGACGACCGAGGTGGGCCACGCCGGTCGCGCGCTGGCCCGACGCGAGCTCTTCATGCGGGACGGCGCCCTCGTCGCCTCGAGCACGCACGAGGCGTTGGTCGCGAGGCGCACGTGAGCGCACTCGTTCACGCTTTCTCGTCGCCTGTGGTAACTGAAGGCCGTGACGGCCCAAGCGCCCCAGTTGACGAGAAGTGTGCGCGACGTGTCGGCAACCCAAGCGAACGGCCGCGATGCAGGTTCGGCGCTCCGGCGGATCACGCGGTGGTCGTTGTTTCCGCTCCTCGTCGTGGGCATGGGGACGTTTGCGGTGCAGGCGTCGACGTGGCGTCTCGATGTGTTGCTCGGCCTTCCCGCGGGAGTCAATGACGCTCTGCTGCCGCTGGTTGCGATCATAGTCTTCTACTCGCTCGTCGCGCTGCTCGAACGTCGCCTGCCGTACCGGCCGGCATGGAACTCGCGCCATGGCGATGTGCAAACGGACACCCTGCACCTCATCTTCAGCGGCCCGCTGAGCAGCGCGTTTTTCGACGCCAGCCTGCGCGGATCGATGGTTGCCGGCGGCGTGTGGTTGTCGGCACGCTGGGGAACCGGGTTGTGGCCATCTCATTGGCCTGCTGTGCTGCAGCTCGGGTTGGCGTTGCTGGTGGCCGAGCTCGGACACTATTGGTTTCATCGCGTGTCGCACGAGCACGAGCTCGTGTGGCGCGTGCATGCAGCCCATCACAGCGCCCCGCGACTGTACTGGCTCAACGCGACGCGCTTCCACCCGCTCGACCTCTTCAGTCTGATCACCTGCCAGACGACGCCGCTCCTTCTGCTCGGCGCCGACCGGCGAGCGCAGCTCATGTACACGTTGTTCGCGGTCGTGTACGGCCAGCTCCAGCACTGCAACATCGACGTGCAGACCTGGCGGTTGGTCGACTGGGTCTTCAGCACACCGGGGCTGCACCGCTGGCATCACTCGACCGACACGCGCGAAGGCAACCACAACTACGGCGCCATCCTGAGCGCCTGGGATCTCCTCTTCGGCACCTTCTTTCGTCCTCAGGGACGAGCGTTCGCTGGCCGCGTGGGCATCGGAGACCTTCCTGGCTTCCCGCCGGGCTACCTCGGGCAACTGCTCTCCCCGTTCCGCTGGGCGCGCATCCGCCGTGAGGCCGCCGAGGGGGCGGGAGCGTAGTCCGCTGGAGCTGGCGGACTTCCAGGCGTACATCGAGTGGCCGGCTGCAGACGGCTAGTCGTGTCGATTGCCTTGCCGCCCGCACCGTGAGATAGCCCGATGCGGGCGGCAGGATGGAACGCGCGGAGATCGAACGCTTCTACCGTGACGAGTTCGGCCGCGTCCTGGCGACTGTGATCCGGCTCATCGGCGACTTCCACGTTGCCGAGGAGGCTGTGCAGGACGCCTTCGCGGTCGCGCTCGAGCAGTGGCCGCGCGACGGGTCGCCCGCGAACCCGCGCGCCTGGATCATCTCAACGGCGCGCCACAAGGCGATCGATGCACTGCGGCGCGCCGGACGTCTGGAGCACATCCGCGGCGAGCTCGGCCACATCTCTGAGGTGAGCGTCGAGCCCGATCTGTCCGGCCAGTCGGACGCCGCCATTCCCGACGAGCGTCTGCGCCTGATCTTCACCTGCTGCCACCCGGCGCTCGCGCCCGAGGCGCAGGTGGCGCTGTCGCTGCGCACACTCTGTGGGCTGTCGACCGACGAGATCGCGCGCGCCTTCCTGCTCCCGCCGCCGACGATGGCGCAGCGGTTGGTGCGCGCCAAGCGCAAGATCCGCGACGCGCGCATCCCCTACGAAGTGCCGCCGCCCACGCTGCTGCCCGAGCGCCTCGACGCGGTCATGGCCGTGGTCTACCTCGTCTTCAACGAAGGCTACGCGGCGACCGCCGGTGACGCGCTCGTACGTGCCGACCTCTGCCGCGAAGCCATCCGGCTGGGCCGTCTGCTGTGCCAGCTCATGCCCGCCGCGTCCGAGCCACGCGGCCTGCTGGCGCTGATGCTCCTCCATGACGGGCGCCGCGCTACGCGCACGACTGCCGATGGCGAGCTGGTGCTGCTCGAAAATCAGGATCGCGGGCGCTGGGACCGCGCGCAGATCGATGAAGGACTGGGGCTCTCTGCCGCGGCGATGCGTGCGCCGATCCCCGGGCCGTACGCGGTGCAAGCGGCGATCGCCGCCGAGCATGCGCGCGCCGGCCGCGCCGAGGAGACCGACTGGAAGCGGATTGTCGAGCTGTACGACGCGTTGCTGCGCCTGCGGCCGACGTCGATCGTCGAGCTGAACCGCGCCGTGGCCGTCGCGATGGCCGACGGACCCGACGCCGGGCTCACGCTGGTCGCGGAGTTGAAGCGCCGCGGCGAGCTCGACACGTATTACCTGCTGTGGTCCGCCGAGGCCGATCTGCTGCGCCGCCTCGGGCGCTTCGCGGCCGCAGCGGCGTCGTACCGCCGCGCCCTCGAGCTGGTGACCACCGAGCCGGAGCGCCGCTTCCTGCAGCAACGTCTGGCGGAAGTGGAGGGTGGATGAGGTGGGCAGAGCTAGAGCGCAGATGCCGGTTCAAACAGCGCCGGTGCCCCATTGCAGCAGCCCTACCAATGAACCGTTCGTCGAGGGTTCCCCT
>CAZCGA010000121.1:0-18922 GCA_964498075.1 uncultured Binatia bacterium (SeqCode)
CGCGGCACCGAGCGCAACTCTACATCGCGAGGTGGCTTTCTCAACGGGCTGCTAGAGTCAGGCCGAGGATCTGAATCGATGCAATAGCGTAGTAGCGCCGGTTCAGGTTGGTCAACAGCGCCGTGAGACTTTGAAGGCGCCGGGATCGACACCGTCGAATGACTGGTGCCTGCATGAGCCGCTCGCTGACGTCCAACCTGTGGCAACTTGTTTGCCATCACCGCACGGTTTATAGTGCGCACGTCGTTTCGCGATTGCATGGAGGTCGGCAGCACGCCGATGTCGTCTGCGGGCACTACGCGGGGGTTGTTTGCATACACGCTGTTACTGGTGGTGTGCGCCGCTGCCGAGTGCCTGGTGCCGCTGCGCACTCTTGGCGGCGACGCGACGATGCTGCTGTTGCTGGGGGCATGGTTGGGGTGGGTAGTTCTCCACTCGGTGCTGGCGCGCGGGGGCCAGCGTACCGGTCAGTTCCTTCTCATCGCGGCGGCTCTCGCGTTTGGGCTTGAAGCCGCGGTAGTGCATCTTACCGACATCACGCATCACGCCCTTCAACCGCAGGTTCTGGGAGTGCCACTGCAGATCCTGGTGGCCTGGATTGTGTGTCTGTATTCCGGCTTCGCAGTGACCTTTGCCGTGGCGAGCCCTGGCCACACGTGGGCGAGCGCGTTGGCGTTCTCGGTCGCTGCGGGGCTCGTGACCACTGCGCTCGGTCTGACCGCAGATCCGGTCGCGGTCCGCATGGGGAGTTTCACGTATCGTCACGGCGGGGCCTTCCTGCCCCAGGTTGAGGGTACCAACGGCGCGCACGGGATCCCGCTCATCAGTTACCTCGCGTGGATTCTGCTGGCGGTGAGCACGTACATGGCGTACTGGCTCCGCACGCGCCGTGCTCCGGATGAAGTGATCGGTGGGGGTGTCGAGGCGGCGCTCTTCTACATCGGGCTCTTCATCGCGGCCGCCGTTCCCGCGGTACGTCTTGGTGATGCCCAACTCCTAGTGATTGGCGGTCTACCGGTCGCGCTCGTTTCGTCACTCGTTGCGTACCGTCTGATCGTCGATCGGCGAGTCCGCGAGTTGAGCGCGCGGCGCAAGGAGCGGGCTCGCGTCACGGTGCTTGCCGAGCATCGGCAGGCGCTGCGCCGGCGCTGATCCGGCACCCCGCCTCGCACCCGACTTGCGCCCGCGCCGTCGGTCTTCTAAGCCAGGGCTGCCATGCGGACAGGTGCGACACCCATTGAAGAGGCGCACGGGAAGCTAGGTGTCCTCTTGGTCGGGCTCGGTGCAGTCAGCAGCACGTTCATTGCCGGTGTCGAGCTGATCAAGCAAGGGGTCGGGAAGCCAATCGGTTCACTCACCCAGCTCGGAACGATCCGGCTCGGCAAGCGCACCGACAAGCGGGCACCGCGGATTCGCGAATTCGTCCCCTTGGCGAACGTGGATGACCTGGTGTTCGGAGCGTGGGACATCTTTCCCGACAACGCGTATCAGGCGGCGCTGCGTGCGCGTGTCGTTGAACCCGCGGTGCTCGATCTGGTCCGCGTCGAGCTCGAGGCCGTGGCGCCGTGGCCTGGCGTCTTCGACCGGCAATACGTCAAGCGACTGGATGGGACGCACGTCAAACACGGCAGCACCAAGTTCGAGCTAGCGCAGCAGCTCATGGCGGACATCGCGGCCTTCCGTACCGCCTCCGGGGTCTCACGCCTCGTCATGGTGTGGTGCGGCAGCACGGAGAGCTATCTGCATCCGAGCGGCGTGCACAGCTCCCTAGGACGTTTCGAAGCTGGGCTCCGCGGCAATGATCCGGCGATCGCTCCGAGCATGATCTACGCGTATGCTGCGTTGTCGCTCGGCTGCCCGTTTGCCAACGGAGCACCGAATCTCACCATCGACACGCCGGCACTTCGCGAGCTTGCGGACCGCAATCGCGTGCCGATTTGCGGTAAGGACTTCAAGACCGGTCAGACGCTGATGAAGACGATCATCGCCCCCGGCCTCAAGGCGCGCCTGCTCGGGTTGACCGGATGGTTTTCGACCAACATCCTCGGCAACCGCGACGGCGAGGTGCTCGATGAGCCGTCTTCCTTCAAGACCAAGGAAGAGAGCAAGCTGTCGGTTCTGGATGTAATTCTGCAGGAGGAGCTGTACCCCGAGCTGTACAAGGACTACATCCACCAGGTCAACATCCACTACTACCCGCCGCGCGGCGACAACAAGGAAGGGTGGGACAACATCGACATCTTTGGATGGCTGGGCTATCCGATGCAGATCAAGATCAACTTTCTGTGTCGCGACTCGATCCTGGCTGCGCCGCTCGTCCTCGACCTGGCCCTATTCCTCGATCTCGCGCAGCGCGCGGGAATGAAGGGTGTGCAGGAATGGCTGTCCTTCTACTTCAAGAGCCCGCAGACGGCGCCGGGGCTGTACCCGGAGCATGACCTCTTCATCCAGCTCATGAAGCTGAAGAACACGCTGCGCTTTCTGCGCGGTGAGGAACTGATCACACACCTCGGGCTGGAGTACTACGACTGACGGGTCGAGTGCACCCGCTGGTGTAAAGATGCCGCGTGACGGCGATGGAAGACCGCAACGGACGGAGGGCCGTAGGGCCTAGTCCGGTCGCCCCGCGTTCGAGGCGGCGAACGCACGTTTTCATGCGAAAAACGCAACATAATGCTTGACAGCGACGGCCCGGTCGTAGCACTTATACGCCGTCATCGGCTCGGCAACTGGCTGTCGAGTCATTGAGGGGAGGAAGGGTTATGACGAAGTCGCAGCTTGTTCAGAAGTTGGCGGAGGGCTCAGAGCTTAGCAAGAAGCAAGCGGATGCGGTGTTGCAGACGCTGGTGGACACGACGGTGAACTCGGTTAAGAAGGGCGATCCGGTGAAGATTCCGGGCTTGGGTACTTTCAGAAAGGTACAGACCAAGGCTCGCATGGGACGCAATCCGCAAACCGGGGAGCCCATCAAGATTCCGGCTCGCAAGAAGGTTCGCTTTTCAGTCGCCAAGACCTTCAAAGAATCTGTCCTCGGAAGGAAGTGATGCCACATCCGGCAGGGGTGCCGGATGCGCCGTGGTGACACAGCCCAGACCAACCGCAGGGTGGCCTTGGGCTGTGGTGTGTTCGCCGGCGGTGCAATTAGCCTCAGCCGGTAAGGTTAGTAGTGCTTTTCATTTGGCTACCTTCCGGGCTCTGGTCTAGGATGCGTGAAATTGGGAGGATGCGGGGGAGACTATGAACGATCGATCCTTCGGCTTGTTTGAACCGGACGCGTTGCTGCCTGCCCAGTTCTACGCCGCCTTTCGGGGTGGGTCGGCGGTGCGTGGGGAGAAGCGTCTCATGCTGGCGGTTCTCCAAGATGCGCTCGACTGCTTTCAGAAGTACGCCTTGGCCAAGGACAGCCACGCGCGCCAACTCTTTACCGACGCGGACGAATGGATATCCTGCGGCGACCGTGACTGGTATTTCTCGTTCGAGAACATTTGCGAGACCTTGGAGATCAACCCGCAGTACCTGCGTCGCGGAGTGCAGCAGTGGCGAAAGCAAGCATTGCAAATGGGGCGACCGCCGGCACGCCCCACGAGCACCGGAACTGCAGACGATCGACTCCTCGCCGTCGGCTAAGCATCCCTCGCGGGCTCCAGAATCCGGACGCGTTCTGCCGCCGCTGACGTATCGACTGTCCGGCGTGGACCGATGGCCGTGGTAAACTGCGGCCCATCCCTTCTGGGGGAGTGCGCGTGAGAGTCATCGGACTGACCGGAGGTATCGGTTCCGGCAAGAGCACCGTAGCCACGATGCTGGAAGATCTTGGCGCCGTGATCGTCGATGCCGATACGGTGGGCCACGAGATCTACCGTCCGAACAGCGAGGGTTGGAAGCGCGTCTCGGAGGCGTTCGGGACCGCCCTCCTCAGCCCGGACGGCAGCATCGATCGCAGAAAACTGGGCGCGATTGTCTTCAACGATCCAGAAGCGCTTCAGCGGCTCAACGCCATCGTCCATCCGCTGATGCTCGATGAGATCCGGCGGCGCATCGATTCGTACGAGGCGGCCGGTGTACAGACGCCCGTCGTACTCGAGGCCGCCGTGCTGATCGAGGCCGGCTGGCTGACGCTGGTGGACGAGGTCTGGCTGGTGGAAGCCAGCCGAGAGGCTGTGGTTGAACGCGTCAGCAAGCAACGCGGTCTAGCAGCTGGGGAAGTGAGCCGCCGCTTGCAGGCGCAACTGAGCGACGATGAACGGCGCCGCTACGCGCACAAGATCATCCACAACACGGGATCGGTTGACGACCTCAGAGAGAAGGTACGAGCTGCCTGGACTAGCGCGGTCGTTCAGGCCGAGTAGCGCCCGCTGCTGCGACGTTGCGACCGCGTGGGCGGAAAGGAGCAGTGCGGCGAAGGAGACCAAGCCTTACGCTGCTGTTTCGTAACCCGATGTGTCGGACTGAGTCCCGCCCGCCTCTCGCGCGCGGAGGGCGTGCCGGACGGCGTTCGGAGACAGCTTGAAGTACGCGCAAACGGAATCGAAGCTGAAGATGCTGTAGTCGTCATCGTAAGAGAAGATGTACGCGGTGGCATCTGCACGGACCGCAGGACAGGGGTTGTTGAGATCCGCCACCGCCTGCTCGAGCACGGCCAGCAGCAGCAACTCTTCCGATGCCAACGCCCGTGGTTTCACATCTGTCGTCAGGAACCGAGCTCGCGCCATGCAGACCTCCTTCAGTTTCGACGGGGCGGAAGGCGAGCAAACACGATGCCAGCACCCGCCCGCGTCTCCGGGAAAGTCAGCAACCGCCTGTCATTCCGGGCAGCCAGGCGTCGGCGTTCACATTTGTATGGCGTTCGATCAAGAAAATGCCCGTTCATTGCCCCAGCCCGTCGAGCAGGGTGGCGATGACCGGGGCAAGTTGCTCCGTGACCACGCGGTGCCCCTCGACATTCAGATGCCAGTCCATCATCCAGTACAGAGGCCCGGTGCGCTGGGTAGCGGCCGCTTGTAGAGCAGGGAAGAGATCGACAACGGGGATGCCCTGGCGAGCTGCCGCGGCGATCATGCGGCGCCGGATCTCGCTATCGAACGCGGCTGCGTCGTAACGCAGGCCGAGAAGGTCCATGGCATGCTGCACGTCGGCGGCGACCGCCCGGCCTTCGACTTCGACCTTGGACGGAATGATGACGGCGAGCACCGCTGCGTGGAGGTCGCGACACTCGTTCTGCAGCAGCCTCAGGAGGTGATCGAGTTTCGAAAAGGGGGCGGCCAGCCCCGAGAGATCGGCGTGCGCCACGAAGGCTTGCCACATACTTTGCAAACAACCAGGACACTGCCCCACTACTCGCAGCAGGGATGCGTCGCCAGATGACGGCGGTGGTGACAGCGTCCGGCGCAGCAACGCGTACACCCTCAAATGGGTCTCCATGAGCCAGTCGAACCGCCCGGGTGCGCCTCCATCGGCCCCGGGAAGGGAGATCTGCCAGTCACCATCGACGCGGTCGAGGAAGGGGATCTTGAAGCGCGGGCCGAACCCTCCGAAGTCCTCGTGATGCATCTGCAACTCGGCGATGTCGTTGCCGACGTAAAGGGCAAGGACGATGATGTCGGGCTGCAACCGCCGGCCGCGTTCCCGCAGCCACAAGTACTCAAGCAGGGGCGAGTACCCGCTGACTGCCCCGTTGAGCACTTCGACCCGGCGCGTGCCACCGCCGCGCGTGTTGAGCGCGCGCTCCAGGCCGGCGCTGTAACTCTCGTCATTGTTGACGATGCCCTCGCTTTGGGAATCGCCCACGATCAAGACGCGCCGCGTGCCGCGTGGTTTCGCCTCCACCGTATCGTCGTCACGGCGCAGGCCAAGGTTATTGGTGCGGAAGATTACGGCATGGTCAGGATGCTCTCTGACGGGAACCGTGCGTGTGAAGTGGGGCGTCAATACATACCCGATGGTCGCATCCCGTTGGGCAAACTGACGGTGGAAATTGGTCAGCCGGAGGAACGCTTCCGCGGACACCCCTGCCACGAGTGCACCGGCCACGCACAGCAGCGCACGCCCAGCGGCTACGCGCCAGCGCGGCGCTGGTGTCGTGGAGCTCACTTCGGACTGACGCGGGTTCGTCGTTGACTCCGGAGACGCAGGCACCACGAGGCGAGCTGGATCATTGGGGTGATCTTGGCATTGCCGCTGAAGTACGGCAGAACCGTGGCGTCGCGATAGGAGCGCGTTGGGACCACGGCAGCGACACGCCCGTCGAAGCAGTGCGGGACGTGGACACGCTTCGGCCTCTGCTCGAGATTCACCGCACAATTATACGCAGAGGTAGTACACAACGGAAAGGAGACCGACCAATGAAGCTCGCAGGACGCGTGGCGCTGATCACAGGAGCCGGATCCGGCCTGGGCCGAGAGATCGCACTCACCTTCGCGCGTGAAGGTGCGAAGATCTCCATCAATGACCTCCGGCGCGAAGCCGCCGAGGCCGTCGCAAAGGAGGTCGAAGCCTCGGGCAGCGCCGCGATGGTGCTGGTTGCCGATGTTTCCGACAGCATCGAAGTCAGGGCGATGTTTGAACAACTCGTCGAGCGCTGGGGGACGATCGACATCCTCGTGAATAACGCCGGTATCGCAGTCCTGAGCGACGAGGTGAAGCGCAACTTCAGCGCAATGATCGGCGAGATGCTGAGCGCCGGCCGTTCGACCCGATCCGTCGGCGCGGCGCGCACGATGAGCGACTCACAGTGGCGCCGCACGCTGTCGGTTCACCTCGATGGCACGTTCTATTGCACCCGTGAGGCGTTGAAAATCATGGAGCCCAAGGGTGCGGGGAAGATTATCAACATGTCTTCCATTGCCGGAACGACCGGACTCCTGGGCTCGCCCGACTACTCTGCCGCCAAGGCCGGGATCATCGGGCTGACGAAGGCTGTCGCCCGCGAGGTCATTGGGCGTGGAATCTACGTCAACGCGATCGCGCCGGGGTACATCGAAACGCCGCTGCTTGACGCAATGGATGCGCCGATGAAGCAGTTGATTGCTCTGCAAACGCCGATCGGACGGCTGGGAACACCGTCGGAGGTTGCGGCCGTCGCGCTCTATCTGGCGAGCGACGACTCGAGCTACACCGTCGGCCAGGTCATCTCGCCCAACGGTGGTTACGACATTTGACCGGCCGGCACCGTCACCCGGCCGGTGGGACGCTTCCTGCCGCAGCACGTCTGTTGAGGTGACGGCGGATGTACAACGGGATGACCAGCAGAACAACCAGCAGCGCCAGCGCCGCGACGAACTCCTTGGACCTGACGTGCAGGAGCGAGTGACCGAAGAAGCTGTACGCGAACGCCCGTGGCGTGAGGCCGCAGAGGACCGCCATGGTGAAGGGCAGAACCTCCATGCCGGAGAGACCGGCGCCGTAGTTGATGGCGGTCATCGGCACGACCGGAATCAGATTGAGAAGAAACACCAAGCCGACGCCCCAGCGTGCATGTTGCACGTCTGGCAGCCGTTCGCCGAACTGCGCCTGGACGAACTCGTACCCCAGCATGCGGGCGATGGTGAACCCGATCACCGCACCGAGCGTTCCGCCAAGCGCCGAGTAGAACGTGCCCCAGCCCACACCGAAGGCCAGTCCCCCGGCCAGAAACAGCAACGTCGACGGGAAGAAGATGAAGGGCCGCAGGACGAAGATACCGGCGAACAGCAGCGGAGCAGCCGGGCCCCAACCACGGATGGAGTCGCCAATGGCTGCGGGCGTCAACGGCAGCAGGTCACGGCCGCGGGCAAGGGCGATAGCCCCCGTCACAGCGACAAAGAGCGCAAAAAACGCGAACCGTCGCCGCGCGCGCTTCAGAGCTGCATTGCTGGACACCGGTTATTCAGTAGATCGGGGGCGGGAAGGACGCAAGGAGAAGAATGGCGAGGCGGCCTCTGCGGCGACCTCCGGGGCGTCCCATCCGTTCCTCCGGGGAATCGTAGCCGCATGTAGGTTTATGGATCTGCGGATTCGGGGTGTGACAGGTCGACCGGAGGGGCAGACTGGAGCTGTCCCTCCGGCGAGAGTGAACTACTACTTCATCTCTTCTGCTGGGGCGTCGGTATGCTTCTTCTTGCCCTTCTTCTCCTTCTTCGCATGTTTCTTCTTGTGCTTCTTGGTTTTTCCATGCGCCGCCTCGCCTGCCCCGGCCTCGGCACCGCCTGCGGCACCTTCCTGGGCCAGGCTCACAGAAGCCACGCCGAGGGACAACAGCGCAACCAGTGCCAGTGTGATCAGTCTCTTCATCTGCCATCACCTCCTTTCCGACAGGCGAGCCTTATAGCATCGCCCTGGGCAGACCAAAAGAGAGACATGACAGAATGCTTCACTTGTCATGCGGCGGCTGGGCATGGACTGATGAGGTCAGGATATTGCGGCCGCCGCGCAGAGTGCGTATGATGCGCTCCCAGCGCACGGGAGGCGCTGGGCAGGGAGCACTTGGGCGCATCGAAAGCTGGAGTCGGACGGGTGCGTGCGCGATGATGGACAGACTTGGGCTGATGACGCCGGCTCTCGAGGCAGAGCTCGAATGGCTCGCCGGTGAGGCACCGCCGAACGTTGCGCGCCACGCGCGGATCGTGTTGGGTCGTGCCCACGGCATGTCGATCCCCGCCGTGGCAGCCGAGGTAGGCGTACATCCCAACACCGTGCGCAACTGTGTACGGCGGTTCGAGACGCATGGACTTCACGGCCTGTTGCACGCTGGCGCCGGCAAGCCGAAGAACATCGCGTTCTCGGACGCGATTCGCGACGAGATCGCGCGCGTCGCCATGCACTCCCCCGCCAACGTTAACGAGTCACATACGCGCTGGTCACTGCGGCGCCTGCGGGCGCACCTACTGCGCCGCGGAGTCGTACAGGAGATTAGCGTCGAGGGGTTGCGACAGCTGTTGCGGGGACTGCCGTTGCCGCCGGTATACTGGCGGCGTACCGTCCGTCCGGCCGGCCCGCTGAACCCTGAGGTGCGCCACGCGTTGGAAAGCCTGGTGCACGGACCGCGTCGTGACCGTAGCCTGCGAGCGCAGATTGTCCTCGCCTGCAGTCGGGGCCTCAACGAGGCCGAAATTGCGGCGGCGCTGCATCTGGGACGTGCGACGGTGCGGCGGTGGCTCCGCCGCTTCCGTCGTGCCGGTATTCTCGGTCTTCACACGTTGCCGCGGCGACCGCTGTTTACCCACCAGGTGCGGGAGGCCATCGTGCGCAGCGCCACCAGTGACCCCTCCAGCCTTGGCGTCAACCAGCCCCACTGGTCACTGCCGACGCTGCAAACCGCGCTCATCCGGCATCGAGTCGTCCGTACGATCAGCGTCGAGTACCTCCGCCGGATTCTCACAGCCGCCGGCGTCCAGCTGCGCGGCGCGCCGCCGGTGCGCTACCAGGACCAGTCGCCGGCAGTCGGGTAGTCGGCCAGGGCGGACCGGTCACCTTCGTTCAGGGGTAGACGCGAACCTTCGCCTCGGTGCGCAGCGCCGGGAGCGTTTCGGTGACGTTGGCGCTTCCCAAGGCAAGCGACATCACGACTGGATCAATGTCGGCCGCAGACAAGTCCAGGCCGCGCCCGCGAATACTCAGGTGCAGGATTCCGGGGTTCCCGGCCGAAAGAACCACAGTGGTCGATCCCGCCGCCGTCAGGCTGCGGTGCCGGAAACGCGTCCCCGAAGGATTCTGCATCCACGTTCCGGGAACGACGGCCAAGCGGAACACCGATGCGCCACCGGAACGCAAGTCGATGATCAGTGTGTCGGTCTGCGAATCAAAGTGTCGACCCTCCAGGTTGAGGACGCCGTCCACCACGAGCCGATCCCGCTGTGCCGGAGCCGACGGATCGGACACAATGGCGAAACGCCGAATCCGCACGGAACCGCTGCGACCCGCGGGGTACAACGCACAGACGGCCGCGATGTCGTCACTCATCAGCTTGGCGCCGCGGCCGTCGAAGTGCGCCTGATAGAACATAGTGGCGTCGCGCAAGGACGGGTCCGGCTCGTTGGGATCTTCGGAAGAGTGCCCCAACCCCAACGTGTGCCCCACCTCATGGGTCAGGATCTCGGCGACATTGCTCTGGTTCCAGAAGGGGCAGGCGCCGAATCCATTGTTCACCATGACGTCCCCCTCAGTGATTCGGTAGAAGAGAGCACCGTTGAAACTTTCCGGCGCGTGGTTGTCGGCGCACACGCCGCCGACTGCCAGCACACCCCAACACCCAGTGGGGTCGTCGATCTCGAAGGACGGATCGTTGAAGGTGATCTCCGTGCGGCCGTCGCACTCCGTGAAGTGAGAATCGTCGTCGGTGCCGGCAGCCACGAGGTTCACGCTGGTGCACGCTGCACCGCTCCATGCCGCGAGCGCAGCGCTAGCGGCTTCGACCGACGCGTCGTTGCCCAGAGCGGCGTCACCTCCGCTGCTCACGCGATACGCGATCGACGCCCCATCGTCCGGCAAGAACCAGCGCACTTGCGGCGGACCTGCAAAGGTGAAGTTCTCCTGCCGCTGAGAGCTCTCGCCTGCAGGCTCGGACGAATCCGCGGGCGCTTGCTGCCCTTGCGCCGCCACCCACCCGCGTGCCCGTGCCAGCAACGCGTCGAGGCCCTCGCTCGTCACGCTCGGCCGCCGTTCCAGCCGACCGCTACGCGCCGCAAGCACATGCGCATCGGCGAGGTTCCGCACCGCGAAGTCGGTCCCGCGGCTACTGCGCACCACAGTGAACTTGCCCATACCCAGGAAGGCGGTTTCGAGCTCATGGCGTGGGTTGCGGCGCAGGAAGAGCAAAACCCGCTCGCCCATGAAGAAGGTCGGCGCGCCATAGATCCAACGGCGCCGGTTGCCGACCAGGCCACCCGGCTCGACGAGCGTAAGCACAGCGCCGGTACGCCCCTTCACGGCCTCCTCGACGGCCACCGCAACGTGCGTCCGTAGCGAGTTGCCTTCCTCCACGCTGCGAATCGATTGCACCCGCCCCAGCACCACCAACTCTGAGACCGCAAGCAGATCCTTGGTGTCAGCCAGGACGAAGGTCGTTCCGTGCGCCGAGCGCGGCGCAACGAGCGCCGCGAGAGCCGCGATCAACGCGAGCAGAGTGTGAAGTTGAATGATCATATCTTGAGCTCGGAGTTTCGTGAGCGACCAGCGCGAGTGGTCATTCCGCAAGGGCTATGCCACGCACACAGTCGCATCCTCCGCAGTTGCGTGTTGTGCACCGCAGCCACCCCGCTCAATCCCGTTGTCGAGGTGTCACAAACCTAACGCGATCGAGACCGCGGGCGCAGCGTGATCGACGTTCCACCGCTCCGGAACGCCGCGTCGTCGTGGTCGCGATTCGGTCGCACGTGCCTCATTGTGCGTCGGCGAACCATCGGATACCTTGCGGCGTCTCTTGAGTACTGGCATGGCGGCGGCTGCTAGCGGATGGCGAACAAGTTGGCGGTGCGCACGACTCGAGACGCTGGCCTTGCTGGCGGTCGTGCTCGTCTCCGCGTTCGGACGTGCCAGCGCGCAACCGAAGGGAGACCTCAACTGTGACAGCGCCGTGAATGTGCGGGATCTCGGCGTACTCACCGGCGCCATCTTCGGAGATTCGCCGCCCGACTGCAGCTCGACCGACATCAACGATGACGGTTCGACCGACGGCACGGACATGATCGCACTCCTGCAGATCCTGGATCCTCCGCCGCCCACGCCGGTGCCGCCCGGACCACAAGTGACCTTTGGATTGGCAAGCTCCAGCGGTACGCGATTGAATCCGCTTGGCCAGGTGGACGGTGCTCCGGTCTTCTTTCGCAACGCCGGCTTTGGCTTCAAGGTCGTGGTTGAAGCGGCCGCGGGGCAGAGCGGCTTGCCACCGGGGATGGTGATCTCACCCGATCCACAGAATCCAGCGCGCCGACCCGACCTGCAAATCGAGAGCAGCAATCTGCTCGGCGACGGCAGTCCGGCCGTGTGTGATGGCGGTGTGCCGGCCGTGAACCCGCCCGACTTCGGACCATCGCAAACGGTCGCCGACGCGCTCAACGACTTGGCGTGCAGCTTCGCAGTCGCTACGTCTCCGGGCTTCGCCTGCACCTTGGACCAGTTCGGCAACGCCGCGTTCCTCACTGCGGGGACGCAAGTGCAGTTCTGTTTGCAGGTGCCGACAACCTTGGCATTCGGCACGGGTGACACGACCCTGAGCGTGCAGGTGCGTGATATCGTGGGTAACGTCGGAGGCCTACAGCGGCTGATCGTGCGCGTCGGATCCGGACCGGCGCCGCCGACCTTCACGCTCAAACCCACCGCAACGCCGGTGACTCCTCAGCCGACACGAACCGCAAGCGCCACGCGGACGCGCACGGCCACACGGACGGCGACGCGACCAGCCAGTGCGACGCCGTCACGCACGCCATCCGCGACGCCTACCGCACCCTCCAGCACCCCGACACGTTCACCAACCCGAACGCCAACTCCGACGGAGACCGCAACGCCGCCGAGCGGGACCGCCACGCCAAGCCTCCCGCCGGGAACGCTGGTGCCTTCATCGACGCGCACCGCAACGCCGACTTCACCGCCGGGGACACCGACCCCAACGCGTCAACCCACGACGCTGCCGACGTCGTCGCGAACCGCGTCGCCCTCGCCAACGAGGACGAGCACACGTCCGACATCGCCCAGCTCAACCAACACCCGGACCACATCCCCGACACCCACGCGAACCCAAACACGGACCGCCAGCCCCACGGCCTCCGGACCCAGGGGCCCGGTCATCACCTTCTTCGGTCTCACGGGTTCGAGCGGTTTTCTGGTTCCTCAGAGCGGCACGGCCGACGGCTTGCCGCTCTTCCGCCGCCAGACGGGCGCGTCGTTCTCGTTGGTCATCGAGGGTAAGCCCGGTCCGAGCGGGACTATCGGAAGGTCCGCCTATCAGCCCGGGCAGACGCCGCCCGACCTGCAGGTCGAGGTGTCGCGCCAATTGGGCAACGGCAGCGCGGCCGTTTGCGACACGTCGTCGAGTCCATCGCCCGGTGGCGTGCCGCCAACCGACCCGCCGAGCTTTGAGTCGACGCCAGACATCATCAACGCCCTCAACGATCTTGGGTGCCGCTTCCTCGATGGGAGCAACCACCCGGTTGGACGGATATCCACCGAGGGTTGCGTGGAGACTACCTCTGGCGATCCCCCCTACTTCGGCAATCCGTTCGAAAGCACGCTGCAGTTCTGCGGCTTCATCAATCGGCTGCTGGAATTTCCCCAGGACGACACCGTGGTCACCGCGCGACTGCTCGACGAAGACGGCAACCCTGGTGACCCGGCGCAAATCGTAATCCACGTCGGACCCCCACTGCCGGCGGCTCGCAACGCGCGTGCGATCTCAGGTCGCAGCGCGGCGCGCGCCCGGCTGGACGACGACCGGTGGCGCCACCGTAAGACGCCGACTGCGCGCCACCGCCAACGCGAGCCCGAACAGCAGCGTCAGGAGCAAGACGATCGTCGCCCCTGCCGCCACGTTCAGGAAGTACGAGACGAACAAACCAGCCAGCGCCGCGACGACGGCACTGGCGACGGACACGCAGAGCATGGCGCGGTAGCCGCGCGCCACTTGGTAGCCGATCGCCGCCGGGATCACTAGCAGAGCTTCGACCAGGATGATGCCGACCACACGGATCGCCGCGACCACCGCCAAAGCCAGGCAGCTGAGCAGCAGGAAGTACAGCGGTGTCACCGGCAGGCCGCTTGCGCGCGCGACTTCCTCATCGAAGGCAACGAACAGCAACTCTTTGAACAGCAGCCCAACGGCGAGCAACACCACCAACGAGATCCCCGCCAGCATCCACAGGTCACGTGGCGAAACCGCGAGGATGTTGCCGAACAAATAGCCGAACAGGTCGACTTGATACGTGCTCGAGAGACTGATCAGTGCCACACCCAGCGCCATCGCTGAGGAGAAGAGAATCCCGATCGCTGCATCTTCATGCAACCGGCCGGCGCGGCCCAGCCAGCCGATGGCCCAGGCGACCAGCGTCGCGAACACCGCCGCGGCCGCCAGCGGCTCGACACCCAACAGCACGCCGATGGCGATGCCCCCGAAGGCGGAGTGGGAGATTCCCACGCCGATGAACGACAGCCGCTTCAGCACAACAAAGAATCCCAACACGCCGCAGAGCACACCGACGAGCACCCCGGCGATCAGCGCTCGCTGCATGAACCCGTAGCTCAGCAGCTCGACCATTACCGCGTCTCGGCGCCCTCGCGCGCTTCTTCCGAGAGGAAGTCGAACTCACAGCGGTACGCTTCCCGCAGCTCGTGGCTGTGCAGCACCGTTTGTGGATTGCCGTGAATGTGCGTGGTGCCGTTGATGCAGATCAGCTCGTCGGCGTGCCCGCCGAGCTCCAACAGATCGTGCGAGACGGCGATGATCGTCAGGCCCAACTCGCGCCGCAGGCGCTGCAGCAGCGCGTACAGGTCGTGCTGGGCAGGCAAGTCGAGGCCCGTCGTCGCCTCATCGAGCAGCAGCAAGCGCGTCTCCGAGCACAACGCGCGGGCGAGAAAAGCGCGCTGCTGCTCGCCGCCGGACAGCTCGCCGATGCGGCGCCACTCCTTTCCGGCCAGACCCACCTGCCGGATCGACGCTTCCACTCTTCGCCAGTCTTCACGGCGCGGAAAGCGCAGCAACCCCAGACAGCAGGCGCGACCCATCATCACCACGTCGCGCACGCAGACGGGAAAGCGCGGGTCGAACTCGGGTCGCTGCGGCACGTAGCCGATCTGATGCGCCCCGCGCCCCAGCTCCCGCGGCGAGCGGCCTAAGACCTTGACCGTCCCGCGCACCGGCGTGAGCAGCCCGAGCAGAACCCGGAGCAGCGTGGTCTTGCCGGCACCGTTCGGGCCGATAATTCCGAGGAACGTGCCCGGGGCGACGGAGAAGTTGATGTTCCACAACACGGGGTGACCGTCGATGTCGACGCCCACGTCACGAACCTCGATGATCGGCGCGCCGTCTCCACTCATTGCAATGCCTGACTGAACACGCGTGAATTATAGCGCATGAGGTCCACGTAGTGAGTCCGGCCGGGCGTCGAGGGACCGCCGAGCGGATCGACCACCAGCGTACCGCCGCCAAACTCACGGGCGATCTGTTCCGCAACCCGCGGGTTGAACTGCGGCTCGATGAGCAGCACACGGCTGCCGGCCGCACGCGCCCTCTCCACAACCGCCGCAATCTCCCGGGCCGACGGTTCCTTGCCCGGAAAGGTCTCCACCGTCGCAATCTCTTCTAAATCGTAGCGCTGCCCGAAGTACCGCCACGCAGGATGAAAGGCGATGTAACGCCGATGCGTCGCGGCCGCCAGGGTGTTGCGGATCTCGTCGTCCAACCGCGTCAGCGCCGTCGAAAACTCCATCGCCCGACGCTCGAGGCTCGCCGCCTGCCCCGGGGCGGCCCGGCTCAAGGCACTCAGGATGGTGGGCACCATGTGATCGCGCACCAGAATCGGATCGAGCCAGACATGGGGATCGCCGCCCGCTGCGTTCCCGCCGTGTTCGACGGCATTGAGGAGCGGCACTCCGGCCGTGACGGTCACCACGGTCATCGTCCCAGTCTGCGCGGCCCGAAGTTTTGCGGCCCATGTATCCAATCCCGCCCCGACCTCGACGAAAATGCGAGCGTTGGCGACATCGCGAATCTGTGCGGGGGTCGGTTCGAATGTATGTGGACTCGCGCCCGGCGGTAGCAGCGTCGCCACTTCCACGTCCTCCCCGCCGATCTGGCGGACCATGTCCGCCAGCGGGAAAATCGTCGCCACGACTTTGAGGCTGGCCTCCCCCGGTCGGGCGAAACCCAGGGCGGACAGCAACAAGAGGCAGATTCCCCGACGGCGGCACATCCCATGCATCGTGGACAAGTTCTCCGATGCGGTCAAATCCTTGCGGCCGCAAAGAGCGGTCCGCTATAAGCCCCACCACGATGCACCGCATTCAGGGCTCCTTGGTTGCCGCCGTGTTGCTCGCCGCATGCGCAGGTTGCCCCAATGAATCCGCGCCGGTTGCAGCCACGACGGCGACCCCGGCGTCGGCTCCGCAGTTCAAGGTCGCCTTGCTGAGTCCGGGACCGGTCAGTGACGCTGGCTGGAACGCCTTGGCTTATGAAGGCCTGTTGATGATTCGCAACCAGCTCGGCGCCGAGGTGAGTCAGATCCAGACGAAGACCCCTGCGGAGTTCGAAGAAGGCTTCCGCGATTTCGCCCGCCGCGGCTATCAGCTGGTGTTCGGGCATGGCTTCGAGTTCCAGGACGCCGCGGCGGCGGTCGCCCCCGACTTTCCACGGACCGTCTTCATCACCACCTCGGGCAACACCGTGCGCCGCAACGTCGCGCCGTTGCGCTTCATGCTGGAAGAGGCCACCTATCTCGAAGGCATGCTGGCGGCGGGGATGTCGAAGACCGGCAAGGCGGGCGTGGTGGGCGGCATCGAGATTCCGTCGGTGAAGAGCACCATCATCGCGTTCGCGGCGGGCGCGAAAGCCGTGCGACCCGACTTCGCGGTGGTCACTGCGTACGTCGGCAACTGGGAAGACGTCGGTGCCGCCAAGGAAGCGGCGCTGGCGCAGGTGCAGCAAGGGTGCGACTTCCTCTTCCACAACGCCGACGCCGCCGGCCTCGGTGTCTTCCGCGCCGCGCAGGAGAAGCACGTGTACGCCTTTGGGAGCAACAAAGATCAGAACGCGGTCGCCTCCGACGTAGTCATCGCCAGTGCGGTGGCCGACATCCCGCGCGCCTTCCTGCAAGTCGCCCGCGAGGTCAAAGAGGGCCGCTTCGAAGGCAAGATCGAGCGCCTCGGCATGAAAGACGGCGTGGTGTCCCTCGTGCTCAATCCGCAGCTGGAATCACAGATCCCCGCCGACCTTACGGCGCGGGTCACCCGGGCGCGCGACGCCATCGTTGCCGGCACGCTCAAGGTCCCGACCGCCGAGTTCTGAGCGCCGGGCGAAAGGCATCGTGGCCACGCCGACCACGCCGCTGCTGTCGTTGCGCGGCATTGCGAAACGCTTCGGCGGCGTGTCGGCGCTAGCGGACGTCGACCTCGACTTCTGTGCCGGCGAGATCCACGCCGTGCTCGGCGAAAACGGCGCCGGCAAGTCGACGCTCATGAACATCCTCGACGGTGTGCAGCGGCCGGACGCGGGCACGATCACGCTCGGCGGCGCGCCGGTGACGTTCGATTCGCCGCGCGCCGCCCGCGCCGCTGGTGTCGGCATGGTGCACCAGCACTTCACCTTGGTGGAGGCATTGACGGTGGCAGAGAACCTGGCGCTGAGCATCCCACAGCCGTCGCGCTGGATCTTCAACGCCGAGGCGGCGGCGGCGCAGGCCCGCGCACTCGCCGAGCGGATCGGGCTCGAGATAAGCCCCCCGGATACGCCGGTCTCCCGGCTCTCGGTCGGGGCGCGTCAACGGCTGGAGATCTTGAAGGCGCTGGCCGGCGCGGGACGCGTGCTCATCCTCGACGAGCCCACCGCCGTCTTGACGCCGCAGGAGGTGCGCCAGCTCTTCGGCATCCTGCGGCGCGTGCGCGCGGAGGGCGGGCTGGTGATCTTCATCACGCACAAGCTGCGCGAAGTGAAGGAGATCGCCGATCGCGTCACCATCATGCGGCGCGGACGGGTGGTCGGCTCCTATGCGGCGCGCGCGGTCAGCGAAGCGGCGATGGCCGAGTGCATGGTCGGCGATGTCGTGCCGGCGCGGTCACGTGCGCCGCGGGCGACCGTCGAGCAGCCGGTCCGTCTGGCGGTGTCGCGTCTGGGTGTGCAAGATGCGTCCGGTGCTCGCGCCCTGGACGAGGTGAGCTTCGAAGTGCACGAAGGCGAGATCCTCGGCATTGCCGGGGTCGATGGCAACGGCCAGCGCGAGCTGTTCGAGGTGCTCGTGGGGTTACGAGCACCGGCGGCAGGGACGGTGAGCGTCTGCGGGTCGGCAATCACCGACTTCACAACGCGCGCCGCGCTGGCGGCGGGCATTGGGCACATCCCGCCGGACCGCCACCGCGAAGGCCTGATCCTGCCGATGACCGTCGCCGAGAACTTCCTCCTCGGCCGTCGCTTGCTCGATCGCTTCAGCCGGCGCGGCGTGCTGCGTCGCGATGCGGCGCGGCGCTTCGCCGCGGAGCTGGCCCGCCGCTACACCGTCCGCTGTGCCAGCCTGGACGCGCCCGTGCGCTCATTGTCGGGCGGCAACCAGCAACGCATCGTGGTGGCGCGGCAGCTGGCCCAGGAGCCGGTCGTGCTGATCACCGTCAATCCCACGCGGGGTCTGGACGTAGCCGCCGCCGCCGCGGTGGCCGAAGCGCTCCTCTCCAGCACCCGCCAGGGATGCGCAGTCGTCCTGATCTCGACAGATCTCGACGAGGTGATCGAGCTGAGCGATCGCGTGCGGGTCCTGTCGCGCGGCCGGATCAGTGCGCCTTTGCAACCGCCGATCGACCTCGAGCAATTGGGCCTGTTGATGGCGGGCGCGGCTGCATGAAGCGATGGGCGGTGTCGGCGCTGCCGTCGCTCGTCGCGTTGGGCGGCGCCTCGGTCGTCAGCGCGCTGATCATCGCGGTATCGGGGCACAGCCCGGTTGAGGCGTTTGCCGCGCTGATCGGCGGTGCGTTCGGCAGCGCGGACAGTCTCTCCGAAGTGGCGGTGAAGACCTGCCCGTTGCTCCTCACCGGTTTGGCGATTGCGGTCTCGTTCCAGGCGGGTGTCTGGAACATCGGAGTCGAGGGGCAGCTACTGCTCGGCGCGCTGGCGATGGCGACGCTAGGGACGCGCGGCGCCATGCTGCCGGCGTGGTTGGATCTCCCGGCGGACCTCGCGGTGGCTGCCGTCGTGGGCGCCCTCTGGGCGGGCATCGCCGGCCAGCTGAAGCTGCGGCGCGCGGGGAACGAGGTGATC
>CAZCGA010000122.1:0-7413 GCA_964498075.1 uncultured Binatia bacterium (SeqCode)
AGCAGGAGGGCGACTTCGACGCCGACAGCCGCTGGGCGCTGGCGTGGTTCGAGCACTCGGGCTTCGCCGAGGGCGAGTACGGTGTCGCGGAGACGCTCTCCAAGGCCAAGAACACCAGCGTCGCCGGCATGGTCGAGGCGGGCATCCTGGCATCGAGCCGCGGCAAGGTGCGTCTGCTCCGCCCCGATGAGCTGCCTGGGAGCGCGGGCGTCTCGCCCGCATTCGAGAAAAAGATCAGCGGCCAGGATGGCCGCGCTCCCAGGCTCACGGCGTGGGAGATGGTGCACCACCTGATCCGCTCGCTCGAAGCAGGCGGCGAGGGCGCGGCGGCGGAGCTGGTGGCGAAGCTTGGGAGCAAGGCCGAAGTGGCCCGCGAGCTGGCCTATCGCCTCTACACGCTGTGCGAGCGCAAGAAACGCGCGCCGGAAGCGCTGGCGTACAACGGGCTGGTGCAGAGCTGGCCGGAGATCGTGAGGCTCGCACACCTCACCGGGGTTGGCGTCCGCCAATCCCGGCTTCGTGGATCGGATGATTCATGCGGGCTACCTGGCTGGCGGAGCAGATCATATGGTCACGTTCGAGAAGGCGGCGGCTAAGCTGCCGAAGACCAGGGTTTTGGACGCCTGAAGAGAGGCTCGATGGCCGTCACTAACCACGAACGCGTCGGCAAGACACTCGATCTGCTGAATACGGGCCTCCGCCCCTTCGCCGAGCGCGAGATGCGCGCGGTGCATGGCGAGCAGTGGGTGGAAGCTGCGCGCTCGGCAATCGGTGAGGACCGAGGCTCGCCGAAACAGAAGGGCGCCGGCTTTAACTGGGACACGCAGGCGCTCCTCACCCTGGTCTGGGAACAGTGGAACGGTGTGTTCTCGAAGACGCTAGTGGTGTGATTCACCGATACGGGGCATTATCCTTCGGCGCACCGCACGCGAATCTCAGCGGAAAGCTAGCCACTGCTGGCAATTCATAATGCCCCAACAGGACGAATCACTACACTAGGACGTGCGGAGCGGACGCTGGTCAGCGAGCTGCGCGACATCCGCAACAAGTGGGCGCATCAAGAGCCATTCTCGACCGACGACGCGTACCGTGCCCTCGATTCGGCGGTCCGACTCCTCACGGCCGTATCGGCACCGCAGGCCGACGACGTTGAGAGGATGAAGATCGAGCTGCTACGCCTGCGCTTCGACGAACAGGTGCGCGGCGAGAAGCGCAAGAGCGCGGGCACGGCCATCGAGAGCCAGGTCACGGCTCAAGCCCTGGCGCGAGGTGGTGAACCCGCACAAGGACGTGGCCAGCGGGTGCTACCAGCAGGCCGAGTTTGCTGCCGACCTTTGGCAGGTGCATCTGGGCGAGGGCTCGGACGAATACCGGAAGCCGGTCGAATTCTTCCGCCGTACCTACCTTACCGAAAGCCTGAAGGGGCTTCTCACGGGTGCCGTTCGCCGCCTCGCCGACCAGGGCGGCGATCCGGTCGTACAGCTGCAGACCAACTTCGGCGGCGGCAAGACCCACTCGATGCTGGCCCTCTACCACCTCTTCTCGGGCACAGCACCGAGCGAGCTGCTCGGCATCGACGCAGTTCTGAAGGACGCCGGCGTAGCGAAGCTGCCCGCGGTGAAGCGTGTGGTGCTGGTTGGTAACAAGATCTCGCCGGGGAATCCGGTGACCAAGTCCGATGGGACTGTGGTCCGCACGCTGTGGGGCGAGCTGGCCTGGCAGCTCGGCGGCAAGACGGCCTTCAAGCGAATCGAGGCCGACGACGAGAAAGCGACCAGCCCCGGCGACGTGCTGCGTGAGCTGATGAAGGAATACGGGCCGTGCCTGATCCTCATCGACGAGTGGGTGGCCTACGCACGCCAGTTGCACGACGCCGGCGATGCTTCGACCTCGCTCAGCACAGGCTTGCCGGCGGGTAGCTTCGAGACCCACTTCACCTTCGCGCAGGCACTGACGGAGTCGGCGAAGCTCGCGAAGCGGTGCCTGCTCGTGATCAGCCTACCCGCGTCCGACACCGCCGGATCGCCCCACGCGCAGGCTGACGACGTAGAAGTTGGCGGCGAGCGCGGCCGTGCAGCACTCGCACGGCTGCGCAACGCCGTCGGGCGCTTGGAAGCGTCGTGGCGACCGGCGAGCGCCGAGGAAGGCTTCGAGATCGTACGGCGGCGGCTGTTTGAGCCGATGACGGACCCGGCGCAGTTCAAGGATCGCGACGTGGTGGCCCGAGCGTTTGCTGACCTGTACCGGACCCAGCAGCAGGAATTCCCGCCTGAATGTCGCGGCTCGGACTACGAGGGGCGCCTCAAGGCCGCCTATCCAATTCACCCCGAGGGTCTTCGACCGGCTCTACACCGACTGGTCCACGCTGGTGAAGTTCCAGCGCACGCGCGGCGTGCTCCGGCTGATGGCGGCGGTGATCCACAGCCTATGGGAGAAAGTCGACCGCAACCCGCTCATCCTGCCGGCCAACATCTCCATCGATGATCCACGCGTGCAGTTCGAGCTAACGCGCTACCTCTCGGACAACTGGGTGCCGGTGATCGAGAAAGACGTGGACGGCCCGAGTGCGTTACCACTGCGCCTCGACGGCGAGGTGCCGAACCTGGGCAAATTCGCCGCCTGCCGTCGCGTGGCGCGGACGATCTATCTCGGCTCGGCGCCCACGGCTACCGCCGCCAACCGGGGCATCGAAGATAGACGCATCAAGCTCGGCTGCATGATGCCAGGCGAGTCGCCGGCTGTCTTCGGCGACGCGCTACGGCGGCTGAGTACTGCGGCGACCTATCTCTACCAAGACGGCGCGCGCTACTGGTACTCGACCCAGCCGACGGTGACGAAGCTGGCCGAGGACCGCGCCGAGCAGCTCAGACGCAATCCCGACGCGGTGACGCACGAGGTCGACAAGCGGCTGCGCGCAGATCTGCGCAAGACCGGCGACTTCAGTCGAGTCCATCCAATGCCGGCGTCCGGACAAGACGTACCCGACGACATGGACGCGCGGCTCGTGGTCCTCGGGATCGACCATCCCTACAGCAAGGAACCGGGAAATGCCGCTGAGGCGGCCGCGAAGGTCATCTTCGAGTCCCGCGGCAACGCTCCACGCCTCTTCCGCAACACGCTCGTCTTCCTCGCTGTGGACCTGACACGTCTTCAGGATCTGGACGAGGCGGTGCGCCGCTATCTCGCCTGGGAGTCGATTCTTGCCGAGCAGGTGACGTTGAACCTGGATCCGCATCAGGTGAAACAGGCCGAGACGCAGAAGGCGTCCGTCGATGGCGTGGTAACGGCGCGGCTGCCGGAGGCGTACCAGTGGCTGCTGGTGCCGGGGCAAGGCTCGCCGCAGGCAGCTGTGGAATGGCAGAGCTTCCGCCTCTCCGGACAGGACGCGCTCGCTGTGCGGGCGAGCAAGAAGCTGCGGCCCGACAATCTGCTGACCGCGCTCGCCGGGACCGAGCTCCGAAGACAGATGGACCGAATCCCTTTGTGGCGTGGCGACCACGTCGCGATCCGTCAGCTCGTCGAGGATTACGCGCGATACCTCTACCTCTACCGGCTTAAGGAGCCGACGGTGCTACTGGAAGCGATTCGCGGCGGATTGGGTTTGCTGACGTGGGCGAAGGATTCGTTTGCCTATGCCGACAGCTTCGACGAAGGCGCCGGACGCTACCGCGGGCTGCGATACGGGCAGCAGGTCCCCATCTCGGAGAGCGATTCAGGACTGCTCGTGCGTCCAGAGATCGCACGGAAACAACAGGAGGCCGAGACACCACCAGCTACGGCCGAGACAGCTGCTGGTACGGGAACGACAACAACGCCGGGCACAACCGGAGACGGCACAACCATCGAAACCGGCACCAGCCAGACGCCCCAGCCGGCCATCGCACCGAAGCGCTTCCACGGCACCGTCACGCTCGACCCGACGCGGGTCGGTCGCGATGCGAGTCGAATCGCCGACGAGGTCGTCGCCCATCTGGCCGGCCTTATGGGCTCGACCGTGAAGGTGACGCTAGAGATCGAAGCCGAGATTCCGTCTGGCGCTCCGGAAAACGTCGTGCGCACCGTCACCGAAAACAGCCGAGCTCTGAAGTTCACGACCCAGGGATTTGAGAAGGAGTAGCAGCCGATGAAGCTCGATCTACGAGGCAAGCTCAGAAATACGCAGCTTCCGCGGTCGAAGGCTCTCTTCCCCATGTTTGAGGCTGTCGTGAATTCCTTCCAGGCGATCGAGGATGCAGGCGAGGCTGTGCCATCACCGAGCATAGAGATCTCCGTACTGCGTGATTCAGTCCTACCGGGCATTGAGAGGCCCGGAGAAGTCAACGGCTTCACCGTCACCGACAACGGAGTCGGCTTCACTGAGCCCAACATAGACGCTTTCTTCACCTCTGACACGCAGTACAAAGTCGGCAGAGGCGGCAAGGGAATAGGCCGCTTCATTTGGCTGAAGGCCTTCGAGCACGCGGAAATTGAAAGCCACTATCGTCAGAACGGAAAGCTCGTGAAGAGAGCTTTCACGTTCACCATCAACGGCGATCAACCAACCGATCCCCCTGCGGAGTCCAAGGAGACACGCCCGAAAACGACCGTTCGCCTGGTGTCAATGAATCCCCCGTACAAGGAGAATTGCCCACATGGCCTTGCGGTGATCGGGCACCGCCTCATTGAGCACTGCTTGCCGTTTTTCCTCGACCCAAGATGCCCGGCGGTGAGCATCGGCGATAGCAAAGATCGTATCGACCTGAACCACTACTTTCGGGATAATTTTGCAGTCAAGGCCAGCCAGCACACTTTCAACGTTGGCACGGCCACCTTCACCGTACGAGGCCTGCGCCTCTACAATCCGCACGACACCCAGCACCGTCTGCTCTATGCAGCCAACTCTCGGGAAGTCGTTCCCGAGAAGCTTGAGAAGTACCTCCCGAACCTCCAGAAACGGCTAGCCGATGACACCGGCGCATTCGTGTACCTGGGATTTGTCGAGGGTGAGTACCTCAATCAGCACGTCAACGGCGAACGAACGAACTTCACCTTTCCAACAGACCGCAACACCGAAGGACTCGTCGACGAGATCACACTGGACTCAATCCGGGACGCGGCTCTCACCTGCGTCTCTCTCGATCTGCAGCCATTCCTCGAAGAGATCAATACGGAAAAGCGTGCCACCATCAACGCCTACATCACGCAAGAGGCCCCTCAATACAGACCGCTCGTCCGCTATATGGACGAATTCATCGACCGGGTCCCGCCTGGAGCAAAGGGGCGCGCCCTTGAGATGGCGCTCCACGAGCAGCTTTACGAGAAACAGCGGCAACTGAAGCAAGAGAGCAACTCTTTGATCGAAGAAAGTGACACGGAGGCGCTCCGGCCTGAAGACTACGAAGCGAAGCTCAATGACTTCCTGGAACGCGCCAACGAGTTGGGGAAATCGTCGCTCGCCCAGTACGTCGCCCATCGAAAGGTCATCCTCGACTTCCTAGAAAAGAGCCTCCAAGCCAACCCTGAGACCGGCAAGTATCCTCTGGAACAGACCGTTCACAAGATCATCTATCCTATGCGCACCACGTCCGACGACGTGCCTTACGAGCAACAAAATCTCTGGATCATCGACGAGCGCCTTTCCTACCACTGGTTCCTCGCGTCCGACATGCCACTCCATTCCGCGCCCGTTCTCGCGAACGACTCCGCGTCGAGGCCTGATCTGATGATCTTCGACCGGGCCTTGACCTTCGCAGAGGATGACGCCGCGTTGAACTCGCTCGTCATCATCGAATTCAAGAAGCCTGACCGCACCGCATACGACAAGGAAGACCCGGTGGACCAGGTTTATCGGCTCATCCGGGAGATCAAGGGCGGGCATTTCAAGGACAGGAACGGCAGGGTAATCAAAGTGCAGTCAGACCGTATCCCGGCCTATGCCTACGTAATCTGCGACACCACAGCGGCCGTCGAGATCATCGCCGAAAACAAAGGACTGCTCCGCACTCCCGACAACCTGGGATACTACGGTTACAACCCCACGCTCTCAGCATACGTCGAGATCATCTCCTACACGAAGCTGCTGCAGGACGCGAAGAAACGAAACCGCATCCTCTTCGACAAGCTCCACCTTCCCCTCGGCTCCTCATCGGCCCAGGACTGAGCGCACGCAGCATCCGATAAGCGGTTCGGCCATGCTAGCCCCTCCTTGGTAAGGCTTGGTAAGGAGGGGGATGAGAGCGGGCTCGTCGCTCATCGCTTCTCGGACGCCTCGCGAACACACGCAAGAACAAAACGCGCCAGAACGGATTCGAACCGTTGACCTACGGCTTAGAAGGCCGTTGCTCTATCCACCTGAGCTACTGGCGCGATGAGAATCGTGAAGCGTATCGCGTGAAGCGTATCGCGTGAAAGCACGAGAGTCGACTGTCGACCACCAATCCTCTCCCGACATCCGCTTCACGAGATACGCTTCACGCATTCAAGTCGGGGTGAGAGGATTTGAACCTCCGGCCCCCTGCGCCCAAGGCAGGTGCGCTACCAGGCTGCGCTACACCCCGCCGAACTTTGTCTGCCAGCTGTACCCGCCTGAGCCGGTTCTCGCAAACACTGAGAGGCTCGGCTCAGCCGAAAATAGCGGGTTAGCTAACAAACGGCCGGCGCCAAATCAAGCCAGCGCGCAGCCGGCACAGGCGGCCGCGTGGGCGGACAAGAAGCTGAGCAACCGCCGGCGCAATGCCACACACGCGCCGGCACGATGACTGACGCGGTTCTTCAGAGCCGCCGGGATCTCCGCGAAGGTCTGGCCGGACGGCACGTACAGAAACACCGGATCATATCCGAAACCTTCGCTGCCACGCCGGGCCTCGGTGATGCGTCCGGCACACACTCCCTCGGCGGTCAACGTTGCGCCGTCGGGGCAGGCTACGGCGATCACACAACGGAACTGGGCGCCGCGCTCAGAAATCGGCACGCCGGCCAGCGCCCGCAACAGCTTGTCGATGTTGGCAGCACTGTCCTGCTGCAGGCCAGCGTAGCGTGCCGAATGCACGCCTGGCGCACCGCGCAGCTCGTCCACTTCGAGACCGGAGTCATCGGCCAGCGTCGCGCACCCGCTCCACCGTGATATGGTCAATGCCTTGCGAAGCGCATTCGCCGCGTAGGTATCTGCGTCTTCTGCAACCACGGGGGCTTCCGGAAAATAGCGGAAACGCACCGGCAGATCGCCGAGAAGCTCGCGGAGCTCACGGAACTTCCCGGCGTTGCTGGTGGCAACGAGCAACGGAGGCTCAGGCAAGCGGGGTCTCCGCATGCGAATTGGCAAGCGCTTGCCGTTGCAGCGCCGTGAGCTGACTGATGCCGTTCAACGCCATGTCCGCAAGCCGGTCGAGCTGGGCCTTCGTGAAGGGCTTCGACTCCGCCGTGCCCTGCACCTCC
>CAZCGA010000122.1:7423-18890 GCA_964498075.1 uncultured Binatia bacterium (SeqCode)
CGGCCCTTACCGGTCATCACGAAGTTCATATCCACTTCTGCGCGCGAATCCTCATCGTAGCGCAGGTCGAGCCAACACCGCCCATCGACGACGCCGGCGCTGACCGCGGCGACCGAGCCGGTCAGCGGGTCCGCCGCGATCGTGCCGGCGATGCGCAGACGGCGAAGGGCCAGCGCCAGGGCGACGTACGCTCCGGTGATTGAGGCGGTCCGCGTGCCCCCGTCGGCCTGGATGACGTCGCAGTCGAGCCACAGCGTCCGCGGGCCGAGCAACTGCAGATTGGTGACCGCACGCAGACTGCGACCGATGAGCCGTTGGATTTCGTGGGTGCGACCACCGACCCGGCCGCGCGCCGACTCGCGGGGGATGCGCGTCGGGCTTGAACCCGGCAACATCCCGTACTCGGCAGTCACCCATCCCTGCGCCGTGTCGCGCAGGAACGGCGGAACTTGCTCCTCGACCGTCGCCGTGCAGATGACGCGGGTATCGCCCAGCTCGATGAGGACAGAGCCCTGCGCATGTCGAATGAAATCGGTCGTGATTCTCACCGGGCGAAGCTGCCCGGCCTTGCGGCCGTCTGTGCGCATGCGATACCTCCTTGCGAGCGGACGGTTCATAACAATTCGACTTGGGTTTGGGCAAGCGGCGCCCGTGCTGGAGTTTGAGGTGCCGTGGCTTGCGTTCCACGCGCAAGGTTGTTATTTTTTTGACGCGCGCGACGGCTAGGAGGTTCATGGAGAGCTCTCAGGTCAAAGGGTCCCACCCGGTCATGGAGAAGATCATGAGCATCTCCCAGCGGGTGGCGGCGACAGACTCGACCGTCTTGATCATGGGTGAGAGCGGCACCGGGAAGGAACTGATCGCCCGGTTTATCCACAACAGCAGTAAGCGCGCCAGCAATCCGTTCATTGCGGTGAACTGCGGCGCAATCCCGCCCGATCTGTTGGAATCCGAGATGTTCGGTCACGAGCGCGGCGCCTTCACCGGCGCGGTAGGCAGCCGGATGGGGCTGTTCCAGCTCGCCAACGGCGGCACCATCTTCTTGGATGAGATCGGCGAGATGAGCAGCGCCCTGCAGGTGAAGTTGCTGCGCGTCCTGCAAGAGCGCGAGATCCGCCCCGTGGGGGCCGACCGGACGATCAAGGTCGACGTGCGGGTGGTCGCGGCCAGCAACCGCGAGCTGTCCGTAGAGGTCGAGAAAGGTCGGTTTCGCGAAGACCTCTTCTACCGGCTGCAGGTGATTCCGATCGTCATGCCGCCGTTGCGCGAGCGGCGTTCGGACATCCCCATCCTCGTCGCGCATTTCCTCGAAAAGCACAACCAGCAACGCGCGGGACAGCCGTGCAAGATCACCGACGAGGCGATGGTGCACCTGTGGGAATACGACTGGCCGGGGAATGTCCGTGAGCTCGAGAACCTGATCGAACGCATGGTGATTCTGAGTGAGGACGGAGCCATCCGACTGGAGAACCTGCCGCCCAACATCCGGTCCTTCATCTCGGACAAGAAGATCCCGCGGCCGACGTTGACCGAGGAAGGTATTGATCTGAACCAAGCGGTCGAGGAGTTCGAATACCGGCTGATCGATGAGGCACTGCGGCGAACCAAGGGCAACAAGCAAGCCGCCGCGCGATTGCTCGGCCTGAAGCGTACGACCCTGGTGGCGAAGCTGCGTCGCAAAACCAGCGGCCCTGGCTCGGCGCAAGGATACCTGATCTAAGTAGGGCGGTCGCGGAGAAGCGAGAGCGATGGAGAAAGCGAAAGGGCGGATTCTCATCGTCGACGATGACCCCCATGCCGTGGAGATCTTGACGCGCATGCTGGCGCGTGAAGGCTACGAGCCCGTCGGCGCATCCGGGGGCGCGGCGGCCCTGCAAGCGCTGAAGACCCAAACGGTCGATGTGATCCTGCTCGACGTCATGATGCCGGAGATGGACGGCCTGCAGGTGTGCGAGCGTCTGCGACGGGACGACACCCTCCGGCAGATCCCGGTGATTCTCTTGACCGCAAAGGACGACATGGAGACGCGATCCCGTGGGATGGCCCTGGGCGTCAGCGAGTATCTCACCAAACCGATCAACCGGCGCGAGCTGTTCACCCGGATCGCAGCGCAGCTGCACAGCCGCGAGCTGAACCGCAAGCTGGCAGAAACTGCAGCGGCCGTCGCTGATCCGGGCAAGCTGCAATAGCGACACGAAAGGATGGGTCGAGCGGTGGTGCAGAGCGATTGCAGCAGTGCGCGCAGCAGGGGTTGTCCTGACGTGGGCGCTGGTATGCGGCGCGCACGTTGCGCTGGCATCCGAGCCAGCCCACGCGCCGCAGTCGTGGCCGAGCGATGCGGTGGCACGCCCGCTCACTGACGCCGAGCTGGCGGCGAAGCGGCGTGCGGTCGCAGCCTACCAATCGCAGGTTCAAGTGATGAACCCGTTCCTCGTACAGTTCCTGCGCCTTGAGCTCTTCGGGCAGCTGGACGCTACGCAAGTGACGATCGTGCCGCGCGAATACACCGCGCGCTTCCGCCGCACGCCGTAATCGCCGTTCCGCCGTTGTTCGACACACATCCGCGTGTTAGTAGTGTCGCTCCCGACGAGCCCAGCGTGAAACCTCTGCGGCCGGGGGGCAGCGTGGCGAGCAGCGATCCTCTCAGCAATGCGTGTCCTGTACGAAGTGCGTTTGTGATGCGGGGTTCAGCGCAGCGATTCCTGTCAGCTGGGGCGCGACGGCACGGCCGAACCGGCACACGTTCACTCTTCCCGATCCGAGAAGCATCGCATGCAACTGGTTAACCCAGGCACCTACGAGGTCGACCATGACGCCAACAAGGGTCGACTCGACCAGCTGTGGAAAGTTGCCGGCGGCGTGGAGCGCGTCGCCTTCTTGCTGCAAGATGACCCGGACCCCGATGGCATCGCCAGTGCGATCGCGTTGCGTACCGTGCTCGGCCGCAACCGGGCCACCACCCCGCTGTTCTCCTTCGGCGAAACCACCCGGGTCGAGAACCTCGCCATGTTGCGGCTGCTCGACGTGAACATCGAGAAGGCGGACAGCGAGGTGCTGAGGACCTTCCCGTGCATTGCCCTGCTGGACGTCCAAACGGCATACTTCGGCGAGCGGCTGCAGCACGCGCACGTGGTGATCGACCACCATCCACGTGCCGGCGCGTGCGACGCCGAGTACAACGACCTGCGGCCGCAGTACGGCGCAACGTCGACGATCCTGACGGAATACCTCGAGGCCTGCGAAGCCGACGTGAGCCAGCGCCTGGCGACGGCGCTGCTTTACGGAATCAAGAGCGATACCTTGATGCTCAACCGCGAAACCGGCCCGGCCGACCTGCGCGCCTTCATGGCGTTGTACCCGCTGACGAACTACAACATTCTGCGCCGCATCGAGCGGCCGGAGATGCCCCTCTCCTTCGCCCGCTTCCTGGTGCGCGTGCTGCCGCGCATGCGCAAGCAGATGGGGCTCTTGACCCTGCACGTCGGCACCGTCGATCGCGAGGCCCTCATTCCGCAACTCGCCGACTTCTGCCTGCAGTTCGAAAACACCGAGTGGGTGGCCGTCTCCGGCAAGTGGCAGAACACCCTGGTCATCTCGGTACGCAATCCCGGTTACGTCCGCAGCGCCGGTGACGTGGTGCGCAAGCTCTTCAACGGCATCGGACGCGCCGGCGGCCATCGCACCATGGCGAAGGCGATGGTCCCGTTGCGGCACTGGCGCAGTCGGTATGGGTCGACGCGCGACGGGGCGATCGGCCAACAGGTTGAGGCGCTGTTCCTGGAGGAGCTGTACGGCGAAGTGCAACCGCAGGCGTCTGCGGGGCTCTGACATCCAGGCACCGGACAGTCTTGAGGAGCTCCATGCGAATGCGGTTGTCCCCGGGGGTCACCTTCAGTCTACGCTTCTTCGCGTGCCTGTTGTTCTTCAGCGTCCTGTTCTGGGCCTTCAGCCTGCATACGCACCTGGGGCCGCTGCAACGCGCCATCGCCAGCCTCAGCGCGCTGGCGCAGCGTGGCGCGGGCGGCGAAGCCTTCGCCCAGGGCGATGACATCGTGGTGAAGTCCCTGGTAATGAACGTGAACCACGAGTGCACCGGGATCTTCGTGTGCATGCTGTTCGCCAGCTTCGTCCTTGCTTACCCCGCATCGTGGTGGTCGCGCGCGATCGGGCTCGGGGTGGGCATTCCGCTCTTCTTCGTCGTCAACGTGTTGCGTTTGGCGACGTTGGCGCGGATCGTCGAGGTGTATCCCGACGCGTTCTTCTACATGCACGAGTACGTGTGGCAAGGCATCTTCACGGTGTTCGTCCTCGTCGGTGCCATCGCGTGGGCGGAGCGCTTTGGATGAACAAGGCGCGCTTCCTCGGCACTTTTCTCGTCGTCTTCGCGCTGCTGCTGATCGTCTGGTCGTGGACCGGCGCCGCGCGGTGGTACACCGACGGGCTGCTGATCACCGCCGGGGCCGTTGGCCCGATGGTGCACGGCTGGGTGCTCGAGATTGATCCGCACGGCCAACGCGCACCCTTTTGGGTCTACGGCGAGAACCGCGTCAAGGCCGCGATTCAGTTCGACGCTTTGGCCGTCGGTCTGGTCCCGGCCCTGGCGTTGCTGGCGGCGACCCCTGGGATCCGTCTCCGTCGCCGCGCGGCACTGATGGCGCTGGGAGCGGCCTTGTGCTTTGCCATTGCCACCAGCGTGGTTGTCTTGTTTCCACTTCTGGTCTTCTACAAGAACGCGTTTACGGATGTCATCGGGACGTTCATTGGGTTGGTGGCCTTTGTGGGCGCCCCGGTCATCGTCTGGTTCGTGCTCGCCTTTCGTCAGCTGGCGCCGCTGTTGCCGTCGTTCCAGCGGCCCGCGCCACCAGCGCCCCGTCGCCGCTGAGTAGGGGCCGGCGCGGCGCCGTGTCGAGGCGCCCGTCAACCAAGGTCACTTGATTCTCGCGACTGATCCTGCAATAAAACTTGCGTGATTACCTGCAAAGGTATCTACGTCATGCCTGCCAGGTCACGAAAATCAGGGAAGCGGGCGTGCGGCCGTAGATACTGCTGCGTGCGTCACACGACTTGAGAACTCGTCTCGGTAAGAGGAGGTAATCGTATGCGTAATCCGAATCTGCGCTTGAATGATCTGGTGACCCGCGGCAAGACGGGGCGCGAAGAGTCGAAGCTCATGAACGTCAAGGTGCCGGCGAACGTCCTGGAACGGATCGACCGCGTCGCCTCGAACCTGGGCGCCACCAAGACGGAGGTGGTGATCGCGATCCTCAACGAAGGCCTCGAGACCGCCGAGGTCGAGCTCAAAGGATGGAAGCCGCCGCCCAAGCCCGTCGTGCCGAAGGAACGCCGTTGCACCGTGAAGGCGTGCGAACGCGAGCGCGTCGCCAAGGGACTGTGCGCAACACACTATCAGGCGCAACGCCGCGCCCACGGGGCGTAACGCAATCAGCAGTTTGATCACCGCAACCACAAACCCGGGAGTCGGCTTACGACTGTCGGGTGTCTGTCACTGCGACGGTAGCGGAAGTTGCTCGCGCTCGCCCGTCCGCCTCAGCGCGGGCGCGTGACACCGGCCAGTGAGCCGGCGGTTGTGCCGCGCCGCTCATCCGGTCAGCAGGTACAGGAACCACAACAGCCAGGCGACAATCGCCGCGACCAGTAGTCCGCCCCCGGTGTACGTCATCTGCGGCCGTATGGGTCGCGGCCGCGCCCGCACCGCCCGGGTCGCGGCTCCCTGAAGGGCCACGTTCACGACCTGCCAGCGGCTGAATCCGCCGCTCCGCAGACGCTCTTCCACCGCTCGCCGCGCTGCCGCTGCGTCGGGTTCCACCACTTCAAACACACGGACCATCGCTTCGAAGTGTGCCATTCCCGCCCCCCGTCTGTGCCTGCGACTTGCTGTCGTGACGTCCCTTAATTCCCTTCGACCGTCCGAACGATGATTTGCATTGGTGGGCCGGCATGCCCGGCGATATCGCGCAGCCTCACGGTGAACAGGGTATCTCCGCCGGGAAGGGTCAGCGCATCATCGATCAGCGTGCAGAACTGTACCGTGGACGCCTGATTTCCGAAGATCAGATTGCCGCTGCTGTCTTGTGTGCACGCGAAGCCGGATTCCAGGAACGTCTTGAAGCGACAGCTGAGGTCGTTGAGGGGGTCGCTGACCGCTTCCACCGCAGAGAAGTCGGGCGGGTTGACGGCGGGCACGCCGCCCAAGGTCGGCAGCGAGTTGTCGCACACGAGTTTGCTGCCGTCGCCGAGCGGCCGCGTGCTTTCGATTTGCAGGTCAGGCTGGCTCGCCGGATCGCCCGGTCGGAAGTTGAGCAGGTTGGTGCCGACCCGGGACCGGCTGAGGCCGGGACGTCCTTCGACAAAAATGATGAAGCCGTCGCCCGCCTGCTTGACGAAGGTTGCGGGGCCGTCTTCGTCCGGGTTGATCCGGACGTTGAACGTGCCGCTCGCATCCGCGATTCCGAAGGCGGTGACGATCGGCCCGGTGAGCGGCGTGGACGTCGGCGTGGCGCTCGACCGCGACGTCGCCGTCGGGCTCTCGGTAGCCGTCTCGGTGGGTTCCAGCGTCGCGGTCGGCACTGGCGTCTCCGTCGCGGTGGCCGTCGGAGGTGACGTGGCGGTGGGCGTCACGGTCGGCATCAGTGTTACGCTCCGACGAGCCGTGGGCGTCGCGGTCGCCGAGGCGGTGCGTGTCGGGCTCGGACTCGGCGGCGTCGGCGGCGTTCCCGATGGGGTCGTCGTGAGCGTGCTCGTTGGTCCCTCGGTCACCGTGGTTGTGCTCGTCGGGGTGGGACTCGGCGTCGCCGTCGACGGGGAGCCGCCGCCCCCACCACCCCCACCGCTGCACGCCGAAAGGACGCCTACTATGATGGCGCCGGCGTACGCGACCATCGCTTTCGTCCCGGTGCTTCGATTCGACGCGCGCCGCATCAGGTGACGGCTAATACTATGGCGCAAACCGTGTCAAGGTCGCGCCGCGAATATTACGTCAGGTCGAGCACGCAGGGCCACGTGCGCGGATCGCCGGACCGCGCCTTGCGCGTCCGGCGTGCCTTGGGCTATCGGAGCTTTGTGAACGCATTCGATCTCGACATGGCCTTCGCACCGGCGGAGGTGGCCGCGGGTCTGGAACGGCTGTTCACGAGGCTGGGAGTCGGGTGGTCCTGCACGGCGCGGTCGCCGGCGGAGTTCACGTTCGAAGTTCATCAACCGCCCGCTGACCGCACGCGGATCACCATCGGACCACTGCCGCCCGAGCGCATGACGTACATCGGGTTCTTCCCCCGCACTTTGCTGGAGGCGCACGCGGAGAACGGTGCCGATCTCGATGCCTTACGCCGGGAAATCCTCCTCGCCTTCCTCCGTGTCACCGGCTGACGTGCTGCGGCGCCCGCTGCACCAGCTGCTGCCGTGGGCCGTGCTCGCGTTCGTGCTCGGCGGCGGCATCAGCTGGATCCGCCGTCCGGGGGACTTCGCGGGCTACCTGCTCGTCGGTGACCTCGCGCTGGCCGGCGAGGACATCTACGGCCCCGGCGCCTTGGGCCTCAATACGTGGCCGCCGTTCTTCAGCTTGTTGTGCGTACCGCTGGCGCTGCTGGCGCGGCCCACGCCGTACCTGGCGCGCGGCGTCTGGTTGGCGCTGAACTTCGTGCTCCTGTGGGCCATCCTCAAGACCCTGGCGCGATTGGTCTACCACACCGAGTTGCGGCTGCAGCCGCACGGCGCCGATCTATCACTGGCGTCGCCCGAGATCTTGATCCCCGTCGTTCTCTGCTATCGCTTCATCCTCGGCAACTTCGATCACCTCCAAGTCAACATTGTGATCTTCACGTTCGCCCTGCTCGGCGTGTACTGGCACACGCGCGGACACGACAGGGCTGGTGGCGTCGCGCTCGGGCTCGCGGCGGCATTGAAGATCATGCCCGTAGTCTTCGTGCCGTACTTCCTGTACCGGCGCCGCTACCGCATGGCGGTGTCGGCCGGCGTCGCCACGTTGGCGTTCTCGCTCTCGCCGATCCTGGTCTACGGATGGTCGCGCTTCCTGGGCTACGTTGCAGCCTGGCGCCACGCGATCGACGTCGGCTGGGGCGTCGGCAGGATGAATCAGTCGGTGTACGCCATGTTCGACCGCTACATCGGCCACGGGGTCACGCCGTTCAACGCCGCCGTCGAGAACATGATTCCCGAGTCGGGCGATCCCTGCGTCGCAGTAGCGACCGGCGCGGTGTTGGCGTTGATCATGATCGCAGCGCTGCTGCTCTTCCGCGGTCAGCACGCTGCCGATGCGCCGGTAACGCTGATCGAGTACAGCGTGGCGTTCATCGTCTCGGCGCTGTTCGGCCCGCTCGCCTGGAAGGCCTATCTGGTCGTGCTGCTGTGCCCCTGCATGCTACTCACCAAGCTGCTGCGCGACGGCACGCTGGGCGATACTGAACGCCGAGTCGTCGTCTCCGCGCTGGCCGTCTACTTCGTCCTTGCCGGCCTCGCGACGCCAGGCCTGCTGGGCAAACGTCTCGCCGGAACGCTGGAGATGCTGTCCAACACGACGTTGGGAACCCTCGTCGTGCTGAAGACACTTTTCTGGCTGCGCTGGCGGCTGGCCTACGGGGCGTCGTCCACGACCGCCGCGGCTGAAGGCTGACCGTCGAGCCCGGCGCGCTGCTCCGTTTCGCGATCGATCTCGCGCTCCAGGCGCTCGACGTCTTCCGGCGACAGGTTGAAGTACTTGGCCTCCGGGTGGTGCAATACCAGCGCACTGACCGAGCCCTCCGGGTCCATCATGTAGCCTTCGGTCAGATGCACGCCGATGTGCTTCGGAACGTCGAGCAGGCGGAAGAGCTGCTCTTGATCTTCCAGACGCGGGCACGCCGGATACCCGAACGACACCCGCACGCCGCGGTACTTGGCTTTGAAAAGATCCGTCGTCGTGGTCCCGTGCGGGTCGGCGAATCCCCACATCTCGCGGATCTTCTGGTGCAACAGCTCGGCGAGCGCCTCGGCGCCTTCGAGCGCCAGCACCTGCAGGATGTGCGACTTCAGGTAGTCTCCCTGCTCCTTCCACTGCTCGGCCAGCTGGCGCACGCCCGGACCGATCGTCGTCGCGAACAAGCACACGTAGTCCGGTCGCCCGGCGCTGACCGGCAAGGTGAAGTCGGTGAGACACAGGTGCGGCGGGAGCGCTTGTCGCCCGAAGTGAAACCGCTCCAGCACGCTGCGCCCGTCGCCGGAATAGATCAGCAACGTATCGCCATCGCTGTGCGCCGGGAAGAAACGATACACGGCCTGCGCCGTGATGTCGGTACGCGCCAGCATGATGTCCTCGACCGCAGCGACCTGCCGCCGCAGCTCCGTCGCCTTTGGATTGGCGGCGGCGAGCGCCTCCGCGAACTTGCCTTTGAAGCCGAGATGCCGCGTGTAGAGCATCACCGGATTGATGTACCGGAAGACCGCGTCCAGATCGTAGTCGCGCAGCGCGTGCAGCCGCAGATCCGGCGGCGTCGGCACCTCGCCCACCAGCGGCACCGATGACTTGACGAGCGGCGGCGCTGGCTCTTCCACCGGAGACTTCTTCGGCCCCGCCGCCTGCAGCTGCCGGGTTTCTTCCACCAACTTCGTGGCCATCGCCTGCCGCTTGCCGGCGTCCATCAACTGGTTCGCCAGATCGAGACCGGTCATGGCGTCCTTGGCGTAGGCCACGACGCTGTCGTACTCGGGCGCGATCTTCAGCCGCGTGAAGCGGTTCGACAACGCCGCGCCACCCACCAGGATCGGACAGACCACCCCGGCAGCCTTCAGGTCCTGCGCTGTCACCACCATCATCTGCGCCGACTTCACGAGCAGCCCCGACAGGCCGATGGCGTCCGGCTGGTGCTGGCGATGCGCCCTGATGAGCTCTTCCGGCGGCACCTTGATCCCCAGGTTGACGATCTTGAAGCCGTTGTTGCTGAGGATGATGTCGACCAGGTTCTTGCCGATGTCGTGCACGTCGCCCTTCACCGTGGCGAGCACGATGGTCCCCTTGGTCGAGGTCTCGGTCTTCTCCATGTGCGGCTCGAGGTGCGCCACCGCCGCCTTCATCGCCTCGGCGGACTGCAACACCTCAGCGACGATCATCTCGTTGGCGCCGAACAAGCGGCCGACCTCGTCCATCCCGTTCATGAGCGGACCGTTGATAATCGCCAGCGGCCTGCGATCACGCAGCGCTTCGTTGAGGTCGGCGAACAGCCCGTCCTTCGATCCCTCCAGGATGTAGAGCGCCAGTCGCTGATCGAGCGGCAGGTCGCGCCGCTGCTCGATCGTTTTCTTCGGCGCCTTGGTGCGGAAGTGCGCGCTGAACGCGGCGATCGGATCGTCGCCGCGCCACCAGATCAGGTCCTCGGCCAGGCGCCGTTCCTCATCCGGGATCGACGGGTAGCGCTCGAGCTTCTCCGAGTTGACGATCGCCATGTCGAGCCCGGCCTGGACGCAGTGATAGAGGAACACGGAGTTGAGCACCTCGCGGCCCGCGGTGGGCAAGCCGAACGACACGTTGGAGACGCCGAGGATCGTCTTGCAGCGTGGTAGCTTGTCGTTGATGAGCCGGATGCCCTCGATCGTCTCGACGCCCGAGCCGATGTAGTTCTGGTCGCCGGTGCCGACCGGGAAGACGAGCGCGTCGAAGTAGATGTCCTCGGGCTCGACGCCGTACTTCTCGGTGAGGATCGCGTACGAGCGCTCCGCGATCGCGAGCTTGCGGGCGCGCGTCACCGCCTGCGCCTGCGCTTTGTCCTCGTCGATGCAGCCGACGACGAGCGCCGCGCCGAAGGTGCGGGCCAGCGGCACGACGCGTTGGAAGCGCTCCTCGCCGTCCTCGAGGTTGATCGAGTTGATGATCGACTTCCCCTGCGTGCGCTTCAAGCCCTCCTCGAGGACCTGCGCGTCGGTCGAGTCGAGCATGATGGGGACCTTCACCTTCTTGGCCACCATCTCGAGAAAGCGCGTCATGTCGATGGTCTCGGGGCGGTCGGGGTCCTGCAAGCAGACGTCGATGATGTGCGCGCCGCGGCGCACCTGGAGACGGCCGACCTCACTCGCCTCCTCGATCTTGTCCGCGGCGATCAACTGCTTGAACTTGCGGCTGCCGAGCACGTTGGTGCGCTCGCCGACGATCACCGGACGCGTATCCTGGTCGATCACCAAGGTCTCGATGCCGGAGACCGCCGAGCGCCGGACGTCGGGGATGCTCCGCGGCGTCGCACCGCGCACCGCCTCCGCGAGCAGCCGGATGTGCTCGGGCACGGTGCCGCAGCAGCCGCCGACCAGGTTGACCCATCCTTCGGCAACGAAGCGCCCGACCTTCTGCGCGAACGTCGGCGGCGTCTCGTTGTAGCGCCCGTTCTCGTCCGGGAGGCCGGCGTTCGGCACGCACGCGACCGGGAAGCGTGCCAGGCCCGCCAAGGTACGCAGATGATCGGTCATG
>CAZCGA010000123.1:0-18143 GCA_964498075.1 uncultured Binatia bacterium (SeqCode)
CCGGAGACGCGCGAGCGCCATCAGCGGGAGCTCGGGCTGCAGATGGCGCTCGGGGTGCCGCTCACCGCGGCCAGGGGATGGTCGCATCCGGAGACCGAGCAGGCCTACGCGCGCGCGCGCGAGTTGGTGTCCCAGATCGGCGAGTCGCCTGAGTTAGCGCGAGTGCTCGCGGGAATGTCGGCGGCCTATACCACTAAGGGTGACCTCGCGACCGGGGCAGAGGTCGCGCAGGAGGCCCTGGCGGCCGCCGAGCGCACGGGAGACGCGTTCGATCTCCTGTCGGCTCACTACATGGTCGGCGTCACGTTGTTCTGGCAGGGCGACTTCGCGCGGGCGCTGGAGCACTTCGAGCACAGCATCAAGTCATACAATCCAATCGAGCACGGGTCTCTGGCGTACGCGGTGGGATACGACCGCGGCCCCGGTGCCTACGGGCGTGCGGCCTGGTGTCACATGTACCTTGGCCATCCCGACCGGGCGTTGGTCGTAAGCGAGGAGGCGGTGGCGCTGGCGAAGCGCATGGAACATCCGCTCAGTCTGGCGAACGCTCTCTTCTATTGCGGAAGTGTCCATAGCCAGCGCGGTGAGTTCGACCGGATGCGGGAACGCAACGAGGAATCCATGGGTCTCGCCGAGCAGCTTGGGTTTCCGTTGTACCTGGCAGTGGGGAGGGTTGCGCGAGGCTTTGCGCGCGTCGAATCGGGGGATGGTGAGGCGGGCCTCGCGGAGATGCAGCAGGCGCTGGTCGAGTTGGCTGGGATCGGGACCGGGCTCGGAGCGCCTCAGTTTCTCTGCATGCTTGCCGAAGGCCTCCGGAAGGTCGGGCGCCACGACGACGCCTTGGGCGCGCTCGGACTCGGGGTCGCGCAAGCCGAGGGCCAGGGCCAGCACTTACTACGATGCCGAGCTCCAGCGGCTGCGGGCAGAGATTCTCCTCGACATGGACGGCAATGCGGTCGAGGAGGCGGAGGCGCTCTTCCACCAGTCGCTGGAGATCGCCCGGCGGCAAGAGGCCAAGACGTTCGAGCTGCGCGCCGCCACCAGCCTGGCGCGGCTCTGGCAGCGCCAGGGCAAGCGCGACGCCGCCCGCGCGCTGCTCGCCCCGCTCTACGCCTGGTTCACCGAAGGCTTCGACACGAAGGACCTGATCGACGCCAAGGTGCTGCTGGCGGAGCTGTAGGCGCGCCCGTCTTGGGCGAACGGCGATAGAGACACGCCTGGGCGAGATGCGGTTGCTCATACCCTTACCGAAATGATGAGCCGGAACGCATCACCAGCGATGATCGAACTCCTCGGCCCAGCCGATTAGGGAGCGGATCGGGAGCTGGTTGCCGTCGAACTTGATGCTGCCGCGCCAACGGCCGAAGCAGCAGACGCCGCCGGTGCGCAGCACGCCCAAGCCGAGGCGCGCGGTGCGGGCGAGCGTCGGCTCGAACATGAGATCAATCATCCCCGAGTGCGGCGCACGCACGCGCCACGGGCGCATCCAATCGCTCGGGTCGTAGTCCCAGACGAGATCTTCCATCACCTTGTAGAGGCGGCCGCCGACGCACAGGCCGTTCTCGTTCACGCCCGTCCCCGTGGTCCACTTGCCGCCCATGTTCACGCCCACCAGCACGCCGTCCTGCATCCCGGTGGCTACCGCCCAGTTCCAGAACGAGCAGTACGGCCAGACGCCGCGTCCGAAGTCCTGCACGGCGTGGCACTCGTTCGGGTGCATCGTGTAGTGCTTCGCGCCAACGCTGACCTGCCCGGCGCACGGCAGTGTGTTGTGCTTCGAGTTGAGCTGGAAGCGGCTCGAGGTCCACGGCACCACGATGTTGAGGCTCTCATGCCCGGCTGGCTTGGTGACCACGAAGTCGGCGGCAAGCGATGTCCCTCGCTCTCTGGCGCGCACGGTCACCGTGAGATCGCCGCCGTCGTTCACGTTGGCGTACTCGATCGTCTTGCTCGAAAAGCCGACCGTGCGTTCGACGTGCTCGGGCAGCGTGATGGAGCCCGGCATCTTCAGCGCGGTTGCCGAGAAGGTCTGCTTGGTTGCGAAGTCGGTCAGCATCACCTGGCAGAACGCCGCGTAGTCGATGTCGGCCAGGGTGACGGAGAGGACGAAGTCCGGCGCGATCCAGTTCCAGAAGTTCCAGCGCTTCTTCCGCAGCCAATGTCCCAACAGGTTGGCGCGCACCAGCGGCCTGCGCGACCAGCCGACCGCTGCCGGGTTGAGCTGCCCGCGCGCGTCGCAGAGATCGACCGCCGCTGCCAGTTCCGGTTCTTGATACACGTCGCTGTAGCCGCCGCGGGCCAGCCGTTGGCGGACAATCGGGAGGTAGTCTGGAAGCGATGACACCACGGGCCGAGTCATAGACCGACCGACGTGAAATGCGAAGCCATCGCTTGTGCGCCGACACCGCCCGCCGTGCCTTGACCGTGAAGGTGTCGCCGAGTACGGTCCTCGCCATGCCCATCGAGCGCTTCCCGGCAACCGCGGGCGCCGCGGAGGTTGCGGCGGCACTTGGCCGGGACGGCTGTGTGATCGTCGAGCGCCTCGTCGCAAAGGAGTTGCTCGACCAGGCGCGCGAGGAGCTACGCCCATACATCGACGCGACGCCCTGCGGCGCAGACGCCTTCGCCGGTCATCACACCCGGCGGACCGGCGGGCTGCTGGCGCGCTCGGTGACCTGCCGCGACCTGGTGATGCACCCGCTCGTCCTCGAAACGGTGAAGACTATCCTGTCGCACGCGACCACCTTTCAGTTGCATCTGACCCAGGTGATCGCCATCGGTCCGGGTGAGCCGGCGCAACGTATCCATCGCGACCAATGGGCCTTCGACTTCTTCCCGTTTCCCTCCGGCTACGAGGTCCAGTGCAACACCATCTGGGCGATGAACGATTTCACCGCGGCCAACGGCGCGACCCGCGTCATCCCCGGCAGCAACAAGCTTGCAGACCGGCTGCCGTTCACCGAGGCCGACACCGAAGCCGCCGAGATGCCCGCCGGCTCCGTCGTCTTCTACACCGGCTCGCTGTACCACGGGGGCGGCGCGAACCGCTCGGACGAGGTACGCTGCGGCTTGAACATCACCTACGCCGTGAGCTGGTTGCGGCAGGAGGAGAACCAGTACCTCTCGGTGCCGGCAGAGCTGGCGCGCACCTTTCCCGATCCGCTCCTCCGCTTGATGGGATACGCCCGCGGCGCCTACGCCCTCGGCTACGTCGACGACCTGCGCGATCCGCTCGACGTGCTGCGCGGCACGCACACCAAAGCCGTGGCGTTTGGCGAGCTCCCGGCGGCAACCGAGCAAGTGCGGCCCGCGACGGGCTGAGTCGGCCGTCAACGGCCGGCCCACCCTGGAAGGCTTGAATGTCCCTTTGCTTCGTGAGAGAAGAGAAGGCGAAAATCCGTGATGGACACGACGCGGTCGTTGCCTGGGCGGGGAACCGGGCTCAACCCGGAGAACCGCTACGAGCAGATCCACATCGAACCGGAGCCGGACCCGGACCCGGACGCCGACGCAGCGGACGCGCGCCCGCGGCTGCCGACTATCTTCTATCGTGATACGAGCCGCACGGTTCTTGCGGAGAACGACAGCCCCGACATCGGCTTCCGCTTCAGCCTCAACCCCTATCGTGGCTGTGAACACGGCTGCATCTACTGCTACGCCCGCCCAACACACGAGTACCTCAGCTTCAGCGCCGGGCTCGACTTCGAAAGCCGCATCATGGTGAAGCACGACGCGCCCGAACGGCTGCACGCGGCCTTCCTGTCGCCCCGCTGGCAGCCGCAAACTGTGGCGCTGTCCGGCAACACCGATTGCTACCAGCCGGTGGAACGGCGTCTGCAGCTCACGCGCCGCTGCCTCGAGGTCTTCCGCGAGTTTCTCAACCCTGTCGGCATTGTGACCAAGAGCGCGCTGGTGACCCGGGACGTGGACCTGCTGGGCGACCTCGCGGTGCAGGGCGCGGCGCACGTCTGCGTTTCGGTGACCAGCCTCAACGACGAGTTGGCCCGGCGCATGGAGCCGCGCGCCGCGCGGCCGGACAAGCGACTGGATGCGATCCGGGCGCTGAGCCAAGCCGGGATCCCGACGAGCGTGCTGATTGCACCGGTGATCCCCGGACTCAACGACGAAGAGATCCCGCGCATCCTGCAGGCCAGCGCCAGTGCCGGCGCGTGCTCCGCGTCGTGGGTGCTGCTGCGCCTGCCCAAACCCGTGGACGCCTTGTTCGAGGCGTGGCTGGCGGAGCACTTCCCGGAGCGGCAGGCGCGCATCCTGGGGCGCATCCGCGAGTGCCGCGACGGGCGCATCAGTGACAGCCGTTTTGGAAGGCGCATGCGTGGCGAAGGTGTATACGCCGAGCAGATCAAAGTCCTGTTTCAGACCGCGGCGCGGCGCTGCGGGCTCGACCGTCCGCTGCCGCCGCTCAATACCGCGGCGTTTCGCCGTCCGGCGCAAGCCGGCGAGCAGTTGCGGCTCTATTGAGTCGTGCGTTCCAGCGCGTCGATCACGCGCTGTGGGGGCAGCCGGTGCATGCAAAACGCGTCCGGCGGGCACGTCGGGCAGCGGTTCGGCGCATGGACGATCTTGAGTCTGCCTCTGGGACCCCACACCGCCGGATCGGTCGGCCCGAACAGTGCAACCCCGTGCGCGCCGACGGCGGCGGCCAGGTGACTCACGCCGGAGTCGTTGCCGAGATACAGACGGCTGCGGTGCAGCAGCGCAGCTACCTGCGGCAGGGACAGGCCCTCGACCGAGAGCACGTCTTCGCTGCCGACCGCGGCGCCTTGCGGATCAGCGGGGCCGTGCACCGCCACGACACCGTCGTCGTGGTGGCGGCGCCAGTGGTGGCGTACTGCATCGAATCCCTGCCAGTTCTTCCGCACTGCTCCGCTCCCGGGATGCATCACGAGGAGCGGGTGGCCCACGAGGCAGTGCTCCTCTTCGAATGCGGCGAGCCACTCCGCGTCGGTCACGATCGACGCAGCGACGGACCCGGGAGGAACAACACCGGCGCAGCGTGCATAGTAGTCGGCGGCATGTTCACCCGGCTGCATGCCACGGAAGTGGTACACACTTGCGCTGCCGCCGCTGACGGCGGTCAAGCGCTCCGCGAACTCGACGTTGCCGAATCCCGTCCAGGAATAGACGTGGGTGAAGCCGCCGAGCAGCTGTCGGGTGTCCGGCGCGATCGGGGTGCCTACCGCAAAGAGGTCGGCGATCTCGCGCCGGTCGATCGATGCGCTGGCGGCGTCGGGGATCTCGACAAGAGCCAGAAGCACGGGTTTGGCGACGACGAGCAGCGGGCCGCGATGGCGCTCGCGCAGCGAAAGCAGCGTCGGCAGAAAGCAGATGAAGTCCCCGAGGGCTCCCGGAAACAGCACGAGGGCGCTGTCGTTGGCTGACGGACGCATACGAATTGACTTGAAAGTAGTGGGCCGATACTCTGCCCGCAACCGGTTCGCCAGCGCGTTCTTTCATGCCTCCCGCAACAGCCAAATCCTGCCTCGACCTGATCGGTCATACTCCGGTCGTCCGCCTGAACCGTATTCCCGGACCGGACGCCGCCGACGTCTGGGGGAAGCTGGAGTCGTTCAACCCGGGCGGCAGCGTGAAGGACCGGATCTGCCTGAGCATGATCGAAGCAGCCGAGCGCGAAGGAAAGCTGCGGCCGGGCGACACGATCGTCGAGCCGACGAGTGGCAACACCGGCATCGGCCTGGCGTTGGTTGCGGCGATCAAGGGATACCGGTTGGTGCTGACGATGCCGGACACGATGAGCGAAGAGCGCCGCAGCTTGCTCACGGCGTACGGAGCCCACCTGATACTGACGCCGGACACCAAGGGCATGCACGGGGCGATTCGCAAAGCGGAAGAGCTACTGCTGGAGCACCCCAACTATTTCATGCCGCAGCAGTTCAGCAACCCCGCGAACCCAGAAGTCCACCGGCGCACGACGGCCCAGGAGATCTTGCGGCAGTTCGAACGCGTCGACGCCTTCGTTGCCGGCGTGGGAACGGGCGGTACGATCACCGGGGTCGGGCAGGTGTTGCGCAAAGCCATGCCCGGGGTGAAGATCTACGCGGTGGAGCCGGCGTCGTCGGCAGTTCTGTCCGGGGAGGAACCGGGGTTTCACAAGATTCAAGGCATCGGCGCCGGCTTCGTGCCGGAGATCCTCGATACCACGGTGTACGACGATGTGATTCGCATCAGCGACGAGGACGCAGCGGAGTACACACGGCGTCTCGCACGCGAGGAAGGGATACTGGTGGGGATCTCGGCCGGAGGAAACACGTGTGCGGCTGTCCAGGTAGCGCGCCAACTCGGAAAGGGGAAGACGGTGGTCACCGTCTTCTGCGACACCGGTGAGCGCTACCTGACGACGGAAGTCTTCCAGGCTGAGGGCATCTGATGGCTGCGAAGCTCGATCATCTGCGCGGCATCCTGCGCGAAATGGGACGCGTCCTGGTTGCCTTCTCGGGCGGGGTCGACTCGACGTTTCTCCTGCGAGTTGCGGCCGAGGAACTGAAAGACAACGCGGTGGCGTTGACCACGCGTTCACCGACCGCAGTCGATGAAGACTACGAGCTGGCGGTCCAGCTGGCTGGTGAGCTCGGCGTGCAGCATGTCGTGATCGACGCCAACGAGCTGGAGATTCCCGGTTACGCCGCGAACCCCAGCAATCGCTGCTACTTTTGCAAGGACAACCTGTACGACATCTGCGCGGCTGAAGCCGCCCGGCTGGGTATCCAGCATATCGTCGACGGAGCCAATCTCGACGATCTCGGCGACTATCGACCCGGGCTGCAAGCGGCGACCGAGCGCCAGATTCGGCATCCTTTGGTGGAAGCGCGGTTGAGCAAGACGGAGATCCGCGAGCTGAGCCGGGCGTTCGGGCTGCGCACCTGGGACAAGCCGTCTAGCCCGTGCTTGTCCTCGCGTTTTCCGTACGGCACCGCCATCACCCCCGAGGGATTGCAGCGCGTCGCCGCCGCCGAGCGGGTCTTGCGTCAGCTGGGGTTCGGAGAATGTCGGGTCCGCTATCACGACACGGTGGCGCGCATAGAGGTTCCGGCCGAGTTGCTCCCGCGGATCGTTGCGCCCGACATTCGGGCGACACTGGTGCGCGAGCTGAGAGCCGTGGGCTTCCTGTTTGTGACGGTTGATCTGCAGGGCTTTCGCAGCGGCAGCCTCAACGAGGCATTGCCGGCTGCCAACCCGGCGGGCCGCTCCAATTAGTCGGATCGAACGTCCTATACCGCGCGTCGGCTCTGCACGTACCACTCGGCCCAGCGCAGATCGTCGGGAGTGGTGAGCTTTCGATTCGTGGGCTCACCCGGGACGACGTGCACCGTGGTCCCAAGGCGTTCCACCAGCATGGCGTCGTCGGTCGCGCTGACGCCATCTTGCCGTGCGCGTTCGTGGGCCTGCCGCAGCAAGGCGGTGCGGAACACCTGAGGCGTCTGCGCCAACCATATGGTGTGCCGGTCGAGCGTCTCGACAATCGCTTCGGAGTCATTGACCCGCTTCACCGTGTCGGGTGATGGGACCGCGACAATGGCCGCACCGGTGCCGGCAGCCGCCTCGATGCAGGCCTCCACGCATGACCGGGAGACGAACGGCCGTGCGGCATCGTGTACGAGAACCAATTCGGCAACGCCATCGATCAGTGCCAGTCCGGCGGCAACCGAATCCTGCCGTTCGGCTCCACCACGTGTCGGGCGGATCGGAACCGGCCACGGACCGTAACGTTGCAGCACGTCCGCCGCGGCCGCCTCCTGGTCGGGGCCGACGACGAGAATGATCGAGCACAAGCCGGAAACGGTCGCCAGCGTGCGCAGGCAGTAGATCGCCATCGGCTGTCCACCGAGCGGCAGGAGACCCTTGCCGGACGAGGCTCCCATTCGGGTGCCTCGTCCGGCAGCAACCACAATTGCAGAGATTTGCACTGCTGAACACGACCACCGGCGCCGTGCGGCGCCGGTGGTCCCGATGTGCGAACGATCGCTAGTGCGCGAAGATGTCGCTCAGCTCCTCGATGATCTTCTCTTCTGGATGCGAGCGCGCGATTGAGAGTTCCTTCACAAGCAGATTGCGTGCAGTGTCCAGCATCTTGCGTTCGCCAAAGGACAATTCCTTATCACCCTTGAGGACGAACAGGTCACGCAAGACGGCCGCGATCTCCAGCACGGAGCCCGTCTTGATCTTCTCGGTGTACTCGCGGTACCGCCGATTCCAGGTCTGCTGGTCGATTTCCACCCGGCGCTCACGCAGGATCTTGTAGACCTTGCCAACCATGTCCTTCCCGATGATCCGCCGCAGTCCGACTGAGGCAACGTTTTCCGTTGGGATCATGATGGTCATATCGTTTTCCAGGATCCGAAGCATATAGAACGTCTTCTCGGTCCCCGATATCACCTTGGTCTGGACGCTTTGGATGACACCAACCCCGTGAGCCGGGTAGACGACCTTCTCACCGATCTTAAACATCGTCTGTCCCTCCCTGGCCCCGAAATGCAGCATTATCCCATTTCGCCCGTGAATCGTCAAATTGCCCTCTCAACGGGTCTGCAGAACCTCCTGACCGGACGTTTTTCGAGCGGGACGCCGCGGCAGCGAGATCGGGACGTGCTCAGAATCCGATGGCGCAGCCGTCCTTGCGCCGGTCTGATCCGCCCCAGAGGCAGCCGGTGGCTGGATCGATCATGATCCCTTGCCCACCGCCGAAGCCGCCGCGGATTGCCACCGCGTCGTCGCCGACGACGTCGTGTCCGATCTCGGTCAAGCGCCTTGAGAGCTCCAACCCGTGCTCGGGTTCGAGCGCCACGCGGTCGGTATCGAGATAATGGAAACGCGGGTAGTCGAGCGCTTCCTGAATGTTCAGGTCGTAGTCGACAAGGTTGGACACCACCTGCACGTGGCCCTGTGCCTGGACGTCGCCACCCATGACGCCGAACGAGACGACCGGACGGCCATCAAGAAACAGCATCGCCGGGATGATGGTGTGAAAGGGGCGCTTGCGTGGGGCGAGGCAGTTCGGATGCGCCGGATCGAGGACGAACCCGTAGCCCCTATTCTGCAGCGCCACGCCGGTGTCGCCGGCCACCATGCCCGAGCCGAACGGGAAGTACAGGCTGTTGATGAGCGAGACGATGTTGCCCGCAGCGTCCGCTGCAGTGAGGTACACCGTGTCGGTACCGACTCGCACCGACCCTGGCGCGACGCGTTTGAGTGCCCTGCGCAGGCTGATCAACGCGGCCCGACCGTGTGCGTAGTCCTTCGAGAGCAAGGCCTCGGTCGGCACCGCGGCGTGCTCGGGGTCGGCGACGTAGCGGTTGCGATCCGCAAACGCCAGCTTGACCGCCTCGATGCGCAGGTGGATGCATTCTCGTGAACCCAGCGGATAGGCTGCGAGGTCGAAGTTCTCCAGGATGTTGAGCGCGACCAGCGCGGTGATCCCCTGTCCGTTGGGCGGGATCTCGTAGAGCCGGTAGCCACGGTAATCGGTCGCGATCGGCTCCACCCAAGTCGAGCGGTGGTCGGCGAAATCCTCCATGCTGTGGACACCGCCGTTGGCCCGGGAGAAGGCGACAATCTCCTCTGCAATCGCGCCGCGATAGAACGCGTCGGCGCCGCCGGCGGCGATGCGTTCGAGCGTGTCGGCCAGCGCCGGTACGCGAAACACCTCGCCCAGACGCGGCGCGCGTCCGTCGATGCTGAACGTCCGTAGCGCATCCGGATGCCCCAGCACGCCGAAGCGGATGATGAGGTCCCACTGGTGGGCGATGATCTCGGTGACCGGGAATCCGTCGCGGGAGTAGTGAATCGCCGGCTGCAGCACGTCACTGATCGACTGCGATCCGAAGCGCTGCAGCGCTGCACACCAGGCGTGCACCGCGCCCGGGATGGTCACCGGCAGCATGCCTTGCATCGGCATTTCGGTGAGCCCGTGTGCCTGCAGCCGGTCGATGGACAGCGCCGCCGGCGCCCGCCCGCTACCGTTCAAGCCATAGAGGCGTCGCTCGGCGGCGTTCCAGATCAGCATGAAGCAGTCCCCACCGATGCCGGTGCTGAACGGCTCCACCACGCCGAGAACGGCGGCGGCACCCACCGCCGCGTCGACCGCGTTGCCACCCAACCGCAAAACCTCGGCACCCGCGGCTGACGCCAGTGCTTGGCTGGCACACACCATACCGCGGCGCCCCAGTATCATCGAGCGCTGGCTGCGGAACCCCTCTGGATCGTTGCGGTGGGTGTGGAACATGCGACCAGCAATCTCGCCTTTCAGCTTTCGCAGGTAACGCCAAATTCCTTCAGGTGCTTCAAGAGCGCTCGCGGCTCGAAAGCCGCCGCCGGCAGCAACACCCAGGCGACCTGCTGCTGCCGCGCCGCTTCAGCTCGCGCGCCGTTGGCGCCCCGGACGCTAGTCACTCGATCGGGCATCTCCGCGGCGCATAACGTCAGCGCGGCAACGAAGTCAATACAATCGCATCGATATTGCTTGACCCTCCCCTCGCGTCTGCCTCTAATGGCATCTTGCACGTGCGTTCTGCCATAGCCGCTCTGTTTGTGCTGCCGTTGCTCGCGGCGGTCGGTCGCGCGCAATCGGTCGGGGCGAAGGTTGGTCTCGACGTCGCACAGCTCGGCGCCAGCGATACCGCGGAGGTCTTCGTCATGCTGAAGGAGCCGGGCGCGGCGCGGCGTGCACATTTGAATGCGCGGCGGCACGCGATCGCGCAGCTCCGGCGCATGGTGCTGGCCGGAATGAGTCGAAAGGATGTCCGCGTGCGGCGGCGGTTCTCTATTGCCAGCGGCTTCAGGGCGACCGTGACGGCGGCGGGACTGCAACGACTGCTCGCTGATCCTGACGTGCTCCGCATCGATCCGCCCCTCTACGGTTCGGCTGCCCTGGCGCAAACCGTGCCGCAGATCCGCGCCGATGCGGTCCACCGGAGAGATGATTTCGGGCAGGGGGTGACGGTCGCGGTGCTCGACACCGGTGTGGACCCAACCCATCCGGATTTGACAGGGGCGGTCATCGACGAGCATTGCTTCTGCACGGGCGGCTGCTGCCCGAACGGCACCGACGAGCAGTCGGGGCCCGGCAGCGCCTTTACGCGCGCCGTTCACGGCACCCACGTTATGGGAATCATCGCTTCACAGGGGATCGTGGCGCCGCCCGGCGTCGCACCTGCCGCCAAGGTGGTTGCCGTCAAGGTTCTCGACGACGGCAATCGCGGTGACTTGACGGATTGGGTGGCCGGTCTGGAATGGATCGCCTTGAACCATCCGGACGTGCAGGCAATCAACATGAGCCTGGTGAGCGATGCGGTGTACCCCGAGGACTGCGACGTTGCGAGCTCGCTGAACCTCGCGTTCGCCCAGGTGTTCGACGTGCTGCGCGCGCGCGGCACCCTGACCTTCGTGGCGTCGGGAAACACTGGACAGGTGGCCCAGATGGCGGCGCCGGCGTGCGTGCGTGCCGCCGTCGCCGTCGGAGCGGTAACCAAGAGCGACGGCGTGTGGCTGTTCAGCGACGCTGATGCAGCGCTCGACGTGCTGGCTCCCGGCGTGTCGGTGGTGTCCAGCGGGACCGGGCATTCGACGAAGACATTGAGTGGAACCTCGATGGCCACCGCGCACGCGACCGGGACCGCGGCGCTGATGCTCGCCTTCAATCCACAGCTGGGCGCCGAGGAGCTGGAAAGCATCCTCGAACGCACCGGCAAGCCCATCGCCGATACACGCAACGGCCTCACATTCCCGCGCCTCAATGCGCTGACGGCATTGCAGGCGGTGCTCGACGTCTCCCGACCGTTGCTGGGCGGAGGCAGTCGGCTGACGGATTGTCTGGTCGAGTGGAACGTCATGCCGCCGAGCGCTGCCGTGCTGCGGCCCGTGCCCGGTGTTGCGTGTCGCGACAATGACCCCGTGTGCGATGCGGATCACACGCTCGGCCAGTGCACCTTCCGCGCGTCCGCCTGCTTCGATGTCCCGGAGCTGCGCCTGCCGGGCTGCGGCGCTGACGTACCGATCATCGCCTACGGCTTTGTCTCTCCCCGCACAGCGCCCGCCGGTGATGGCGTTGATGCGGCGAACGCACGGGCGCTCGCCGCGGCCTTGCCAGGCCTGCCGATCATGCAGCGCAACACTTGCGGCGCGGTCGTACCGTTCGTCGTTCCCGTCGACTCATCACCGGCCACGCGATGGATCCGCCTCTATGCTACGACGGCCGATGGGCGAATGGACTACGACCGGTTGCGGTTCACCTGCCTGCCGGCTGAGTGAGCGTTCAGCGAGCTCGCCTCTTTGCAATCAGCCAGGTCGATCGTTAAGAAGCGGAGTGCTGCAGGCTCAGAGAGATGACGTCGACGGGACACACGCGTGCTGGGCGGCTGATCCTCGTGCGCCACGGCGAGAGTGAGGGCAACCGCGACCGCACCTTCACGCAGAGCGCCGACGTGGCGCTGACGGCGTACGGTCGTGAGCAGGCGCGGGCAGCCGCTGGGCGGATCGCGAAGCGATACCGCCCCGCGCGCGTGGTGGCGAGCCCGTTCGCACGTGCCCGGCAGACGGCGGAGATCATCGCCGACGCCTGCGGACAGTCGGTGGAAGTCGACGCCGCATTGCGCGAGCAGAGCTTCGGCATTTTCGCCGGCCAGCCGTATGACGCACTGCTCGGCGACGCGGCGTATCACGAGGGCCCGCGTTGGAACTGGCGGCCGCAAGGCGGCGAGTCACTCATCGACGTGTACAAGCGGGTCGTCCCCGCCTTCGACCGCATCGCGTGCGCCGGTGCAGCCCAAGACATCGTCGTCGTCAGTCACGGCGGGGTGATGGTTGCGCTGTGTGCGTACGTTACCGGCTCGTGGGACGGACTCGCCGTCACCCCGAACGCCGGGATCGTCGTCGTCGAGCATCGCGACGGGCGCTACGCACCGCCGGTGACGATTCCGGATGAGTGAGGGCGACGCCCGAAGATCACTCGCTCAGGAACTCCTGCTTCGCAATCAGAAACGTGTCTTCCAACGCCTCCGGGTTGTGACGGCGCTGCTGCAGCAAGGCGAAGCGGCGCTCCGCGGCCGTGAGATCGAAGGTGTAGCCGTAGCGGGCGAGGATCGTCTTCGCCTCCGCCGGGTGGTCGCGCATGGTTTCAAGGACGGCGCGGTAGCCGACGAGGACATTGGTCGGGTCGTAACGGAAGAGGTTGACGACGGAGCCGCGTGTCATCGCCGTCATATCGTCCACCGAGGGGCGGAAGTAGAGGATGTCGAACGAGTCCTCGCCGTGCTTCTCGAGGTGGTACTTTTCCTCGAACTCGAGCTTCAGGGTGGCCACCACGTTGCCCTCCAGCGCGGTCAGTAGGGTCTGCAAGAAGAGCTGCGACGTCGTCCCATCGCGACCGACGTGCGGCAGTGGCACCAACGGGTTGATCGTCACCATGAAGCGAGCGCCCACCAGGCTCTTGGCGACACCCACGGCAGCGGTGTTGCGCGTATCGCCGTCCACGAGGATTGCGTGCCCGTCACGCTGCGGAACAAACAAGAACGGAATGGCACTCGAGCAGAGGATGGCATGCGCCAGGGTTTGGCCGGTGATGTACTGGTGCTTGCTGAAGAACGGGGTGTTCGCGACCCGTCCGGAGAACTTCTTCTTGCCGAACAGAACGGCGCGCCCGGCGGTGAGGTCGGTGGCGCAGATGAACAGATCGGTGCGCAGATGATCGAAGCGGAACAGTCGCCCGCGCTGGCGCCCGCGGCGGCCTGCCAGGTTGCGACGCAGGAAGGCTTCCAATCCCGCCAGCGAGAACCAACCTTGGGGCACCAGGTTGATGACGTCCTCGACGCGCTGGAGATAGCCATCGTAGCGTTGCTTGCGTGCGGCCAGCGGCTCGCCGCGGCCGCCGCCGCGCAGCTCCGTGAGAAAGAAGAGCATGCTGCGCCACAAGGCGGTGAACGGGTTCGGCACGCGGCCGCGGTCGAAACGCAGCAGGATGCTGGGATCGAAATACTCGATCTCGTCCGGGAAGCGGCCCGACAACGACTTTACGATCATCTCCGGCGACAAGCCGATGGACAGAAACGAGCCGGTCACCGCACCGGCGCTCGACCCGATGATCGACCGGACCTGGGCTCGGAAGCCTTCGCGGAAGAGATCTTCCAGGCAAATCAGCGCACCGGCCTGGAAAGCCACACCGAGCGGACCACCACCGGGCAACAACAGCGTGATCGGTTCGCGGCGTGCGGTCATCCACACCTACAGCATCTCGATGTTCATCGGCTCGCGGCGGGTGAAGCTGTAGAGCTGCGCCGGACGGTGCGGCCCGCGCCGCTGGCGCCGCAGCGGGCGCAGCAGGCCGAGGGCAAGGATCTTCTTGCGGAAGTTCCGCCGATCGAGGGGGCGACCAAGAATGATCTCGTAGATCTCCTGCAGCTGGCCGAGTGTGAGCTCATGGGGCAGGAGGCTGTAGACGATGTTCGTGTACTCGAGCTTCGCCTGCAGGCGATCGAGGGCGTAGCGCGCGATCGCGTTATGGTCGTAGGCCAGCGTCGGTAGTGCGCGCACGGGGAACCAGCCGATGCGCCCGTACTTCGGATTACCGCCCTGCGCTCGCCCCTTGCCGGGCAGCAACGCGAAGTAGGCGATCGAAACCACGTGGGCTTGCGGGTCGCGCGCCGGATCGCCGAACGTGCGCAGTTGCTCGAGGTACACGTCGCGGATCCCTGTTTGCGCCAGCAGCTCGCGGGTCGCCGTGCCCTCGGGGGCCTCGCCGACCGGCACCAGGCCGCCCGGAAAGGCCCAGCGGCCGGCGAACGGGCCTCTCTTCACCTCCACCAGCAGCGCGGTCAACTCGCCGTCGTCGATCGTGAAGATTACAACGTCGACGGCGACTTGAGGAGACGAGGCCATTGAACGGATGGGCATTGAGGCATTTAAGAACCGTGAAGAACCGAACCAATGACTCCGTCGCGAGGACTCAGTTGCTGAGCTCGAGCATGCGTCGCAGGGAGCGCTCGGCGCCGGCACGCACCGCTTCATCGAGCACGATCTCGTGTTCCAGGTTTTGCAGTGAACGCAGCGTGCCCTCGAGGGTGATCATCTTCATGAACTGGCACAGCTTGCACGCCTTGTAGAACTTCTTCTCCGGGACCTCGATGAGCAACCGGTCGGAGAGGCCGCACTCGGTGACGACAAGAAACTCTTCGGCGTCGCTCTGCTTGGCGTAGCGCACCATGCCGCTGGTGCTGAGCACCGCGTCAGCCATGGCGATTACATCGGCGCGACATTCCGGGTGCACCAGGACACGGACGTTCGGCAGGGCGTCTCTGACCTTGCGGATGCTCTCTGGTGTGATCTGATGGTGCACGTAACAGTTGCCGTTCCAGGAGATGACGGTCTTCGACGTCTCGCGCTGCACGTAGTCGCCGAGGTGCTCGTCCGGCACAAACAGCACATGCTGCGCGGGCAGGGCGTTGACGATCTTCACAGCGTTTGCGGACGTGCAACAGACATCGGCCACGGCCTTCACCTCTGCAGTCGTGTTGACGTAGGCGACGACCTGCAAGTCGGGATAGAGCTGGCGCAGCGCGTCACGGCGCTCGACCAGCTCGTCGGCGGTGACGCTGTCGGCCAACGAACAGCCGGCACGCATGTCAGGCAGCAAGACCGTCTTCTCCGGGTTCAGAATCTTCGCCGTCTCCGCCATGAAGTGAACTCCGCAGAAGACGATGACCTCAGCGCGCACCGTAGTCGCCTGGCGGGCGAGCTCGAGCGAGTCACCGATGAAGTCCGCGACCTCGAAGATCTCCGGCCGCTGGTAGTTGTGCGCGAGGATCACCGCGTTCCGCGCCGCCTTCAGCTCGCGGATCTGATGCATCGTGTCGGCTAGCTCGGCGCACGCGGCGCGGTCGTAGGTGCGTGGCGCGTTGAGACGGGCGAAGGCGGCTTCGAGCTGGGCGGGGGATTTTTCGGCGGTCGGTTCCATGCAAGCTCCTGTTTGTGTACTTCATACGCTAAGTAACGAGGTTGGGTCAAGGGGCCTCGTCGGAGCGCCAGATTCGCAGCGGCGGGAACGGATTCGCGAGACTGTGGACGACCGGATGCTCGGAGGAGCGGGGCAAGCCCGGAGCGATGCCGAGGGCGGGCGAGCAGCTGACGGCATGATCCTGGTAGACGCAGGGAACCATGAACCGAATTTGCTTGACGCACTGAGTCAAAGACTTGTAAAGGGAGAAAAGCCTCACAGGAGCGTACACGTATGAGTGAGATGGGCCGCAAGTTCCCCGCTGGCGGGGCCTTTCTCATTGAGCCGGTGACCGAGCGGGAGCCGTTTATCTACGAAGACTTCAGCGCCGACGAGCTCAGCCTGGCCGATACGGCGGAGCAGTTTGTCGCCAACGAAGTCCTGCCGCGGCTGGAAGAGATCGAAGGCAAGAAAGATGGTGTGATGCCTGCCCTGCTCCGCCGCGCGGGAGAGTTGGGGCTACTGATGCTGGAAGTGCCGGTCGAGTACGGCGGCCTCGGCCTGCGGAAGTCCGTCGCCCTGCTGGTCGCTGCGCGCGCGTCGGCATGCGGCTCGTTCAGCGTCTCGATGAATGCGCACACTGGGATCGGCACGCTGCCGCTGGTCATCTATGGCAACGACGCGCAGCGCGCCCGATTCCTTCCCAAGCTGGCCACCGGCGAGTGGCTGGCGGCGTACGCCTTGAGCGAACCGGGTTCGGGTAGCGACGCGCTTGGGGCCAAGGCGCGTGCGGTCCTGAGCGCCGATGGGCGGACCTACCGTGTCAATGGCATCAAGCAATTCATCACCAATGCCGGCTTCGCCGATCTGTTTACCGTGTTTGCCAAGATCGACGGCGACCAGTTCAGCGCTCTCTTGGTCGAGCGCACCCGGCGCAGCGTCAGCACCGGTCCCGAGGAGCACAAGATGGGCATCCGCGGCTCATCGACGCGGCAGCTGATCCTCGAAGACGTCGACGTTCCGGTGGAGAACCTGCTTGGGCACGTTGGGCAGGGGCACAAAATCGCCTTCAACATTCTCAACGTGGGCCGCTTGAAGCTGGGTGGCATCACCGCCGGTGGTGCTCGGAAGGTCCTCGAATTGGCGGTCGGCTACGCGGCGACGCGTCGGCAGTTCGGCAAGCCCGTCATCACGTTCGGCGCGCTGCAGGGCAAGCTCGGCTGGATGATGGCGCGGATCTACGCGGCGGAGAGCATGAGCTATCGCACCTCCGGATTGTTGGACGCCGCGATCGAGGCGATCGAACCGGCGACGGAGGGGTATTGGCAACAGGTCCAGCGTGCGATCGAAGAGTACGCCATCGAGCAATCGATTCTCAAGGTGTACGGCAGTGAGGCGCTCGACTTCGTGGTCGACGAGGCGCTGCAAATGTACGGCGGCTACGGGTTCATCGAGGATTACCCGCTGGCGCGGTGCTACCGCGATTCACGGATCAACCGCATCTTCGAAGGCACTAACGAGATCAACCGCCTGCTCATTCCGGGTACCTTGGTCAAACGCATGATGACCGGGGCGCTGCCGTTGATGGGCTACATCCAGCACGTGCGTGCCGAGCTTGGGGCCCACGGCCACCGGGTCGCCACGACCGAGCCCTTGGCGGCGGAGATCGAAGCCGTCGAGGCAGCGAAAGGCCTGACGGCACACGTCGCCGGGCTCCTGCTGGAGCGTCAGGGCGCGGAGCTGGCGCAGAAGCAGCAGCACCTCGAGCTGCTCAGCAACATGATCTGCGAGGTCTATGCGCTGGACAGCGCGCTGGCGCGCACGTTGAAGCTGATTCGGCAACGCGGGGTCGAAGGGGCCGTGCTGGAGATCGACCTGACCCGCGTCGTAGCCGCGCACTGTACCGACGAAGTGTACGCCGCCGCCCGGCGGCTGGTAGCCAACGATACCACCGGGGAGGAGCTGCGACTGCGCCTACAGGAAGTCCACCAACTGTCGCTCTACGTGCCCACGGGGATCCTCGACGCGAAGACACGCATCGCCGAAAGGGTGACGGCGATGTATGCGCCGGCGGAGTGACGCCGATCGGGTGCCCGCCGTGGCCGGGTGGTGAAGCCCGTGCCTCCTAGTCTAGCAGCCCGTTGAAAAAGCCCGCACCGCCGTGGCCGATATGATATGTAAGCGG
>CAZCGA010000124.1:0-808 GCA_964498075.1 uncultured Binatia bacterium (SeqCode)
GATCTGCTTGATCCGTCCCTCGATGTCGCCCTTCTTGCCGGCGCCGTCGACGAGGGTGGTGTTGTCCTTATCGACGACGATGCGTTTGGCGCGGCCCAAGTCGTTCAGGGTGACGTTCTCCAGCTTGATGCCCAGCTCTTCGGCGATCACGCGCCCACCGGTCAGGATACCGATGTCTTCGAGCATCGCCTTGCGGCGGTCACCGAAGCCGGGGGCTTTCACCGCCACGCAGTGCAGCGTGCCGCGGATCTTGTTGACCACCAGCGTGGCGAGCGCCTCGCCTTCGATGTCTTCGGCGACGATGACGAACGGCTTGCCGGTGCGGGCGATGGTCTCGAGCACCGGCAGCAGGTCCTTCATGCCGCTGATCTTCTTCTCGTGGATGAGCAGGTAGGCGTCTTCGAGCACGGCTTCCATCTTGTCGGGGTCGGTGACGAAGTACGGCGAGATGTACCCACGGTCGAACTGCATGCCCTCGACGACTTCGAGGGTGGTCTCCAGGCCCTTGGCTTCCTCGACCGTGATGACGCCTTCCTTGCCGACCTTGTCCATCGCCTCGGCAATGATGCCGCCGATGGTCGAGTCGTTGTTGGCGGAGATGGTGCCGACTTGCGCGATCTCCTTCTGGTCCTTGGTGGGCTTCGACAGGTTCTTCAGCTCACCGACGATCACCTGCACGGCCTTGTCGACGCCCCGCTTGAGGCTCATCGGGTCGTGTCCGGCGGCCACCATCCGGGCGCCTTCGGCGTAGATGGAGCGCGCCAGCACGGTCGCGGTCGTCGTGCCGTCGCCGGCGACGTCGGAGGTC
>CAZCGA010000124.1:818-7074 GCA_964498075.1 uncultured Binatia bacterium (SeqCode)
ACTTCGCGCACCATCTGGGCGCCCATGTTCTCGAACTTGTCTTCCAGCTCGATCTCCTTGGCGACGGTGACGCCGTCCTTGGTGATGGTGGGGGCGCCGAATGACTTATCCAGGACGACGTTGCGGCCCTTGGGACCGAGGGTGACCGTAACGGCGTCGGCGAGGACGTTGACGCCGCGCAGGATGCGATCGCGTGCTTCCTGACCGAACTTCACGATTTTCGCTGACATGAGTAGGGTTCCTCCTATTGTTCTCGTCCGCGGAGCGTCGCGGGTTAGGCCTCGATCACGCCGAGGATGTCGTCCTCGCGCATGATGAGGTGCTCCTCACCGTCGAGCTTGATCTCGCTGCCCGAGTACTTCGCGAACAAGATCCGGTCGCCGACTTTCACTTGCGGCGGCATGAGCTTGCCGTCGTCGTTGAACTTGCCCTTACCGACCGCGATGATCTTTCCCTCTTGGGGTTTCTCCTTCGCGGTATCCGGGATGATGATGCCGCCCTTCGTCTTCTCCTCTTCGGCGATGCGCTTGACGATTACGCGATCTTGCAAAGGCCGAATCTTCATAACTCCAGTCTCCTTTCACTGCGGACACGGATCAATATGTGTCGAGTTGTACTCGGAAGCGCACCGAGCCCTACTTGGCCCGAGGCTAGCGACCGCGGCGGTAACTTAGCCACGGTGTCGCAATTGTCAAGCGCCGCCCGGCTTCAACTTGCGGAGTTCTTCGTCGTAGTACTGCCGGTAGAGCACGTCCCACTCGCGGCCGCCGGGTGGCACCTTGCGGGAGAGGGACGCGATCTTCCGCCGGACCCCTGCATCGATCCGTGCATCCACCTCGTGGTCCAGGCTCAGCACGCGCTTGATCTCCATGAACACCAGGCGCTCGTTCTCGACGTCGGCCAGGCCCTCCTGGCGGCAGGTCTTGACGATCAAGTGGGCGAGATAGGACTGCCGGGCTTCGCTGAAGCGCATGGAGTTACAACGGAAAGTCGCGCTCGCGCGCCAACCGCTCCTTGATGCCCTGGATGATCCGTCGCTGATCCATTCCGACGGTTTTACGGGCGTGCGCTTCGGCGAGCCGCTCGGCTTCCGCCTCGAGCGCGCGCTCCTCCTCGAGGTTGTGGGCAATCAGCTCGACGACGCGCTGGCGCAGCACGCTGGCATCCTTCTTCGGATGGACAAAGCCCTGCTTCAGGAGAGCGCCGACAATCGCCGCCGCGATAGCCTGTAGCTCTCCCTCACGAACCCTCATCCCGCGCGACTATAGGCGGCCGCCGTGCACCCCGCAACGGCGCTCCCAACTATTGCGGCCGTGTCGGGTAGACGCCTCCGCCGCCCTCCGCAATGTTGCGGCCGTAGGCCCACACTTCGGAGAGCGCGCGCGCCGCTTCCACCTTCTTCTTCCGCGCCATCGCCTTCTCGATGTAGGGCGCCAGCTCTTCCGCTTTGCGGCGCGCCTGGGCCGCCTCGCGTTCTTTGAACTCAGGCATAACGCGGGCCGCGAACAAGTCGAGCGACGCGCAGATGTCCTCGTGCTTGTTGTTGCCGCCCTGCTGGATGAAGACGACCTGGTCGACGCCGGTATCCTCGAAGGCCTTAAGATGATCGCGCACCTGGTCGGGCGTGCCGATGCCGCCGCGGTTCGCCGGGCTGGGCATCAGCAGACCGTTCTTCTGAAAGCTCTCGAAGACGTTGGTGCTGCCCGGAACGTGGCCACCGAAGAGATAGTAGTGGGCGAGCGCGTAGCCGAAGAACTGGAAGCCTTCGAGGCCGCGCTTCACCGCCTCGTCTTCGTTCTCATGGCACATGAAGCCGGTCACCATGGCGATGTTCGGATTGACGCTCTGCGCGATCGGCACGCACTCGTTCTTGAAGGTCTCGTAGTAATCGGTGACCCAGTGTACGGCTTCGGCCGGATCGATGAAGGAAAACGTGAGCGCGCCCAAGCCGAGCGTGGCGGCGAGGTGAATGGTCTGCCGCGTCGAGCAAGCCAGCCACATCGGCGGATGCGGCTTTTGCACGGGCTTGGGCACCACGTTGCGTGGCGGCATCGAGAAGTGCTTCCCCTGGTGCCCCGGATACGGACTGAGGCTCATCATCAAGGCGATCTGCTCGATGGCTTCGAGCCACATGTCACGCTTCTGCGCCGGGTCGATGCCGAAGCCTTCCAGCTCAAGGCGCGAGGCGGACTCGCCGGTGCCGAACTCGACGCGACCGTTGCTGACCAGGTCGAGCGTGGCGATGCGTTCGGCGACGCGCGCCGGGTGGTTGTACGACGGGGGACACAGGACGATGCCGTGCCCCAGCCGGATGCGTTTCGAGCGCTGGCTCGCGGCGGCCAGAAACACCTCGGGCGCCGAGGAGTGTGAGTACTCTTCCAGAAAGTGATGTTCGACTTCCCAGGCGTAGTCGATGCCCAAGCGGTCGGCCAGCTCCACTTGATCGAGAGCGTCTTGAAACAGTTGCCGCTCGCACCCGTCGTTCCATGGCCGCGGCAGCTGATGCTCGTAAAAGATGCCGAACTTCATTGCTCTGCTCCCTTCTTGGTGGTGCGGCTCCTGGAGCGAGCCGGTGCGGATGGGCTGCCGGGGCGGCGCCGCAGCCGGGTCAATTGCCGCTCCAGCCCCTTGATGCTCTGCTGGATGCGGCGCAGCTCGTTCTGGATGGTGGGGTGTGCCGTGACGCGATCGAGCGACGCGCGGATCTGCGCATCGATGCGTTGCTGCAGGTGTTCGAGCTGCTTTTGCGGGGCTTCGAGGAAGTCGGTCAGCAAGCCGCGACCGCCGCGCGTCGACGCCGTACCGGACCGCTTGCCGTGCGGCTCGCCGCTCTGCAGCAGCTGCTTCACCCCCTTTTCCGCCATCTCGCGGACGTTGCCGAGGGCCTCGCGCCCGCGATCCACGCTGCTGAGGATCTCCTGCACAGCCTCGCCGCCGCGCTCGATGATGCGGCGCAGCAGAGGCAGCTCCAGCACGCCGTTCTTGCGTTTCTGCTCCTCGAAGATGATCTGCGCGAAGGTCAGTGCCGTGAGGTCCTCACCGCTGTCGTTGTCGATGATGCGCAGGTCCTCGCCGGTGCGCACCAGCTCGGCGATGGTGTCGAGGGTGACGTACCGGCTGGCGTGGGTATCGTACATCTTGCGGTTGCCGTAACGCTTGATGAGCCGGGTCATGTCGTCGGTTCGCCTTGACTCTGACGGCTACCACAGCGCGCGCCGATGCAGCAAGCCAAGGCGACGTCCACGGGCCGAGGGGCGTCCACTGCCGACTGATGGCGGGCGAACGCGATTGACCCGCATAGCCCCCCTCGCTAGCTTCGGGGACGCTGATCATGAGCACGCGCCGGTTCGTTGCTGCCGCAGTCCAGGTTTGTGCGGGACCCGACAAGGCCGTCAACGTCGACAAGGCGGAGGCGTTCGTCGTCGAGGCGGCACGACACGAGGCGCGGCTCGTCGTCTTGCCCGAGGTCTTCCTGTGGCGCGGGCCACGTGACGAGGAATCCACGGCGGCGGAACCGATCCCCGGGCCGAGCACCAAGCGGCTCGGCGATCTCGCGCGCCGTTTGCAGATCCATCTCCTGGCCGGTTCGGTCCTCGAAGGGAGCGGCGGTCCCAAGCCGTTCAACACCAGCGTCTTGTTCAACCCACGCGGCGACATCGTCGCCCGCTACCGCAAGCTCCACCTCTTCGACGTTGACATCCCCGGCCACGTAACCATCCGCGAGTCGGACACGCGCAGCGCCGGCGATGCCGTGGTCACGATCCCCACGGAGCTCGGCGTGATCGGCATGAGCGTGTGCTACGATCTGCGCTTCCCGGAGCTGTACCGCCGACTCACGCTCGCCGGCGCGGAGATCCTCACCGTGCCGTCGGCGTTCACCTTTCCCACGGGTGCCGCGCACTGGGAGATCCTGCTGCGGGCGCGCGCCATCGAGAACCAGGTGTACGTGATTGCGCCGGATCAGATCGGTCGCAGCCCGAGCGGCGTCGTCGACTACGGCAACTCGATGATCATCGATCCCTGGGGCAAGCCGCTGGCACGCGCTGCCGACCGCGAGATGGTGATCTTCGCCGAGATCGACCGCGACTATCTCGACCGCGTCCGGCGCGAGCTGCCATGCCTCACGCACATCCAGCTGGCAACCAAATGACCCGCACGGCGCGCCGGCTGGCCCCATCTCCAGCGGTGAAGGCGTTCTTCAACGTGGTCACCACCGATGAAGCCCGCGCGCACATCGCCGCCGTCGCACCGGTCGGCACGCACTCGATTCGCGTCGCCCACGCGCTCGGTCGGGTGATCGCGCAGGACCTGGTCGCCGCCGTTGATCTGCCGCATTTCCAACGCGCCAACATGGACGGCTACGCCGTGCGCGCGTCGGACACTTTCGGAGCCTCGGCCAGCATCCCGGCCTACCTCAAGCTGGCGGGCACCGTGGAGATGGGCAAGGCGCCGAAGCGCGCGCTGGGCAAGGGCGAGGCGGCGCGCATCGCCACCGGCGGCATGCTGCCGCGCGGCGCCGACGCCGTGGTCATGATCGAGTACACCGAAGAGGTCGGTGCCGGCACGGTGGAGATCCATCGCGGCGTGGCGCCGTGGGAGAACGTGCTGCGCATCGGCGAAGACATCGCCAAGGGTGAGCCGATCTTCGCGCGCGGCCGGCGCCTGCGGGCCCGCGACCTCGGCGCCCTGACGGGCATCGGCATTACGCGCGTTGCGGTGTTCCGACGTCCGCGCGTGGCGCTGATCTCGACGGGCGACGAGATCGTCCCGCCCGATGCCAAGCCGCACCCGGGCCAGGTGCGCAACATCAACGCGTACTCCCTCATCGCCATGGCGACGGAGGCCGGCACCATCGTCACCGATTTCGGCGTCATCCGTGACCGGCGCGACGACTTGCAACGCGGCCTCGCCAAGGCCCTCGCTCGCCACAACGCGGTGCTTATCTCCGGCGGCAGCTCGGTGGGCGCCAAGGACATCACTCTCGAGGTGATCAGCTCGTTCCCACGTTCCGAGATTCTCTTCCACGGGATCTCGGTGGCTCCAGGCAAACCCACGATCCTGGCGCGGGCGCTGGACAAGCCCGTGCTGGGCCTTCCGGGTCACCCGCAGTCGGCGTTGGTGATCTTCGATTTCTTCGGCGCGCCGCTGTTGCGCGTGCTCGGTGGTGAAGACCCCGCAGCCGTATTCGTCCCGCAGCGCACAGTGCGCGCCCGTCTCGGGCAGAACGTGGCGTCACAGCCCGGCCGTGAAGACTACGTGCGCGTCACACTCGCGCAGCGCAACGGCCAACGGATCGCATCGCCCATGGCCGGCAAGTCCGGCGCCATTTTCAACCTGGTGAAGGCCGACGGCCTGGTGTGCATCCCGGCGAACGCCGAAGGGCTGGACGAAGGCGTCGAGGTCGAGGTGATTCTTCTGTAGCTACGCGCAGCCCTCTTCCAGCGCGGCGCTGCCGGACGTCATCAGAGCCATCCCGTCGTCCGGGAAATGCTCTTCGACGATTGCGCGGAAGTCGGCGCTGTCTTCGGCCTTGGCGATCGCGTCGCGGAAGGTACGGCTGCCCGGAGCGCCCGCGAGGTAGCGGACGGCGAACTTGCGCATCTGGATGGTGCCCCAGGGGTCGCCCTCGCGGTCCACCATCGCCGCGTGATGGCGTAAGAGCATCGCCTTCTGCTCTGCCGGGCTGGGCGGCGGCGGCACCGCGTCCCCGCGCAGCGCCGCGCTGATCTCGCGGAAGACCCACGGCCGGATGAGCGCTTCGCGCGCGACCATGACGCCGGCGGCGCCGGTCACCCGCATCGTATGCACCGCCGACTGCGCGTCACGGACATCGCCGTTGGCAATGACCGGAATTGCGACGGCGCGCACTACCTCGGCAATCCGGTCGAGGTGGCACGGCACGCCGTAGTGTTGGTCTGCGGTGCGGCCGTGGACGGTGACCGCCACGGCGCCGTTGCCCTCTGCGCTGCGCGCGACATCGGGACCGGTGCGCGCCTCAAGCGACGGCCCCAGGCGGATCTTGGCAGTCACAGGAATCCCGCCCGCACCGCGCACCGCTGCGGCGACCAGGCGCCCGATGGTCGCTGGATCGCGCAGCAGTGCGGCACCGGCGGCGTGCCGGCCCATGATGCGCTTCTTGGGACACCCGAAGTTGAGGTCGATGAGTGACACGTCCAGCGCCGCGAGCCGGCGCGCCGCGGCCGCGAGCAGGTCGGGGTCGCGATCCCACAGCTGTACGCCCAGCGGGCGCACCTCC
>CAZCGA010000124.1:7084-18098 GCA_964498075.1 uncultured Binatia bacterium (SeqCode)
CCTCCGTGTCGACGCCGGCGAGGCGGGTCGGCTCGATCTCGCCCCGGACCCAGCCGCCGGCCCACACCATCTCCGTGAACGGCAAGCCACAGCCCCCGAAGTCGCGCAGCACCGCCCGAAAGATCGCATCGGTGAAGCCGGCGATGGGCGCGGCCAACACTGGAGACTTCAACTCCAACGGTCCAAGCTTGAGGGCCGGCATATGCATCGGGTGCAACCGAATCGCTGAGCGCTTCAATCGCGGAACAAGAACCGCGAAACCATGTCGGAGGTCGCGGCGACGGCCGCATCAATGTCGGCGCCGGCGCCGCCGAGCATCAGGCGCGAAGCGGTCCATTCGATCGACGTGTACACGACGAAGGCGGCCGCGGTGATGTCATCGACGCGCAGTCGCCGATCCTGCTTCAGGGCTTCAAACAGCTCGACCATCGCCGCGCGCACCCGGCTTTCGATGGCCTGCACCGCAGAGCGGAACTCGGTGTCCTTGAAGTAGCGCTCCCACAGGATGCGCTGCATGCCCGGCTTGATGGTGCGCGTGTGAAACAGGGCGTCGATCAGCGTGCGGACGCTGGCATGCGGGTCGCCGTCGCGCCAGGCCGCCGGGTCGAGGCTGCGGATGACGTAGTTGGCGATCTCGTTGGTGGTCTCATCGAGCAGTTCGAGCAAGATGGTCCGCTTGTCCTTGAAGTAGCCATAGAGGGTGCCGACGGCGATGCGCGCCCGGCGGGCGATCGCCGCGGTGGTCGTCTCGTCGTAGCCGCGCCCCTCGAAGCAGGCGATGGCTGCGCTCAAAATCTGGCGGCGGGTGCGCCGGCTGCGCGCCTGCTGCGGGGTGCGCAGCACCCGGCGGACCGAGGCCCTCGATGGTCGCTTCACGTGTCGCACCCTAGCACACCCTCCGACTCGGCCAAAAGGTGAACGTGACTTCGGATTCCTGTTGACTCGGCCGGCCACTCGGTTTACCGTGCGCAGGTCAGCACAGCACCGCACCGGGCAGACCCGGGAGAAGGAGCAGGAACGATGACGATGTCAGCCGCATTCGCCGACCCAACTCCGACCGAGCGTATCGACGCCGAGCTGGAAACCATCCTCACGTCCTTCGATACCAGCTACGCCTGGAACTACGGCAGCGTAAAGGCCGGCCTGCGCGACCTCTACGAGAAGGCCAAGCGCGAGCAGTGGAACGGCACGCTGCAGCTGCAGTGGGACACGCCGGTCGACCCGGAGAGTGAGATCATCCCGCAGTCCTACAATCCACTCGAGGACTACGGGCCGTACAAGCAGTTCACTCCCAAGCAGGTCGCGCGCTTCCGGCACGCGATGATCTCCTGGCAGCTGTCGCAGTTCATGCACGGTGAGCAGGGTGCATTGATCGTCGCCTCGCAGCTCACCGGCGCGGTACCGTGGATGGATGCGAAGTACTACGCCGCCACCCAGACGATGGACGAGGCGCGACACGTCGAAGTCTTCAGCCGCTACCTGCGCGACAAGCTGGAATGGGAGTGGCCGATCAACACCAACCTCAAGAAGCTCCTCGACATCATCATCACCGACCGGCGCTGGGACTTCAAATACCTCGGGATGCAGATCCTGGTGGAAGGCCTGGCGATGGCGGCCTTCGGCAACATGTACCAGTTGGCGCGGGAGCCGCTGGCCAAAGAGCTGGTGCACTACGTCATGAAGGACGAGTCGCGCCACGTCGCCTTCGGCGTGATCTCGCTCAAGGACTACTATGCCGACATGCCCGCCGGCGAACTCCGCGACCGTGAGGACTTCGTCATCGAAGCCTGCCAGCTGATGCGCGATCGGCTGCTAGCCGAGGAAGTATCCGACTACGTGGGCCTCAATCGGAGTGAAGTTCGCGAGATCGTGCTGGCGTCGCCGGTGATGAAAATGTTCCGCCAGGCGCTGTTCGCGCGCGTCGTGCCGAATATCAAGCGGCTGGGTTTGCTCACGCCGCACGTGCGCAAGGCGTTCGAAGCACTCGAGATCATCCAGTTCGAAGACGTAGATCCGGAGGAGCAGGATCGCGCCATCGGCTTGGCGTAGCAGGCTGCAGGCGGAGAGAACGTTCGTCGGAGGCGACCCGTCACGCGCTCGCAGCTAGAGCCACCGGCGGGTCGATCGTGTCGCCATCGGCTTGCACAGCGGTCGTGATGTTCCCGACCGGTAGTCGGACAATGAACGTCGTCCCCTTCCCCACCGTGCTTTCCAGACGGATCTCGCCGCGCAGGAGCTGCACCAGGCCGCGACAGACCGACAGCCCCAAACCCATGCCACCGTGGGCGCGGGTCGTCGAGCCGTCGAGCTGACGAAAGTCCTCGAAGATAAACTCCTGCTCCTCGGGCGACATACCTGGGCCGGTGTCGCGGACCGTGCACTCCAGGACCGAGCCTCGCCATCCGCGGCTGAGAGCCGCGTCACGCTGTGCAACGCCGACATAAACTTCGCCGTTCTCGGTAAACTCGATGGCGTTGTGGACGAGGTGCAGCAGTATCTGGGCGAGCTTATCGCGATCTGTGACGACCCCACGTCAGCTGGAACGTCGAATTGCAGCGCCAGGCCCTTGGCCTCGGCAACCGGCCGCGTCGATGCCTCGATCTGTCGCACCATGTCGCCGACGTCGAACTCGCTGAGCCGGACAGCCGTGCGGCCTTTCGAGATGTCGGAGAAGTTGAGGACTTCCTCGATCAGGCGCATCAAGTGCACGCCGCGGTTGTAGGCCCGATGGATGTAGGCCTGCGCCGGCCCCTTGACCTCGCCAACCGTGCCGTCCCGCACCAGGTCGATGTAGCCCAGCAACGCGTTCAGCGGGGAGCGCAGCTCGTGCGACACCGAATCGAGAAACGCCTGTCTGAGCTCGACCAACTCGCGGAGCCTGCTGTTGACGGTTTCCAGTTGGCCGACGTATTCGGCTTGGCGCCGCTCGCGATCGAGACGAATGCGCTCGACAAGGTACCCATAGAACAAGGCCACTGAGAAAATGAAGAACACCCGCAGAGCGATGCTGCCCGGCGTCAATACAACGGGAGGCGCGGTAAAACCGGCCAACGTGATCGATAGGTATGCGGCCGAAGCGAGGACCGATCCCATCAGGACAGAGGTGAGCCGCTCACTGACGCCCGCGATGAAGATTACAAAGAAGTACAGGAGATAGAAGTCCGAGCTGACGGCCTCAGTGAGGTACAGCCCGGCGCTCAGCCCGATCGTGTCGACCAGCAAGAGTATGACATCGAAACCGGCATGCGCCACCAGCTCCTCAGACAGCCGTGCAATCAGGGCATTCGACGCGACCAGGGCAACGGCAATCGCCGCGACCGTGAGGCTCGGTCGGCCGCTGCCGCTGAACATCATGACGTACGCCGCCGCGATCACCAAAGGCCAGCGGAGCAGCACCACTGCGTTCCGTTTGCTCCGCAACGGATCGCTACTCGATTCGGACCCTGAAGCCATCCGCGAACCTGCCAGACCGGCAACATTGATCATCGTCTCGCCTCCCGCGCTCGCACGCCGGGCAGGAACAAGAGTCATGCCATGGCGCCTGGCAAGTCGCGGATGCCTGGTGGTTCCCAGGCCGCGAGGCCGATAGGCAATTTCACTGTCGGTGATTGAAACATCGACGGACCGGTCTCGGCGGAGGCGTGCGAAGGTGCGCGCCCGTCAGGGACTCGCGTCCGTCACGACGGTGCCGAAGCTGGCCAGGAACTCCTCCACCTGCATGCGTGCCTGGGGCACACGTAGCGTCACACACACGCCGCCACGGAGAGCGCGATCCCGGCCGCGAACAGAACGGCGACGTGGTTCGTCGCGTGTTTCACACGATCCTCGATTCCCATCCAGCTGTGCGCCCCGCAACCACTCTCGAGCGGCCCGGTCAGCGGCCTTCGAAAACGGGCGGCCGCTTCTCCTTGAAGGCACGCACGGCTTCGGCGTGATCGCGGGTGCGGTACAGGTAGTCGAGCGTGAATCCCTCGTAGCGGACCTGCGCCTCGAACGTTTCGTGCAGTCCTTGATACAACGCCTGCCGCGTCAGCTGGATGGACAACGGCGCGCACTGGCAGATCTCCTGCGCCATCTGCTTCGCCGCCGCCAACAGGTCCGCCCCCGGCACCACGCGGTTCACCAGCCCCGCGTGCTCGCACTCCGCCGCGGTGTACTGCTTGCCGGTAAACATGAGCTCGCAGGCGCGTCCCAGACCGATGAGCCGCGGCAGCAGAAAGGTCGACCCCAGCTCCGCCATGACGCCCAGGCGCGGAAACAGGAAGCCCAGCTTCGCCTCTTCCGCCGCGATGCGGATGTCGCACAACAGGGTCATCGTGCAACCGACGCCGAGCGCGTAGCCGTTGATCGCGGCGATGATTGGTTTGGACAGGCAGCGCATCAACGTCGGGAACTCCTCGACCCGCGCCGGCCCGCCGGCCGCCGCTTCGGTGTTGGTGCCGCCGCCGGCGGCGATTTGTCCGGCAAAGAACTCCATATCGGCCCCGGCGCAGAAGGCGCGCCCGGCACCGGTGAAGATGGCAACGCGCAGGCTCGCATCACGATCGACGTCCCGGAAGGCCTCCGTCAGCTCCGCACCCATCCGCGGCGTCCACGCGTTCAGCCGTTGCGGGCGATTCAAGGTGATGGTGGCGACGCCGTCGTGCTTCTCCAGCGTGATCGTCTCGTAGGTCATGGCTTCCTTTCCACTCGTGCCGTCACGACATTAGTGAAGCGTCGGTAGCTGGGTCAACACACACTGGCCTTGTGCGCGTGATCCGGGTATGTGCTCAATCGAGATGCAGCCCACTCCTACGTTCCGAATCTCGTGTGACTCGCTCGTCGCCCTGGGCAGCGCCACCGCCGACGGCGCCGTGTTGTTCGCCAAGAACAGCGATCGGCCGGAGACCGAGTGCCAGCCGCTGCTCCAGGTGCCGCGCCACACACATGCCCGCGGCGCACGCCTGCGCTGCACGTACAGCGAGATTCCACAAGTCGCCGAGACGGCGCGCGTCCTCGGCTCGCGCCCGTTCTGGTGCTGGGGCTTCGAGCACGGCCTGAACGAGCACGGCGTGGCCGTCGGCAACCACACCGTGTTCACCAAGGAAGCCCTCGGCGGCGCAGGGCTGATCGGCATGGACCTGGTGCGGCTCGGGCTGGAACGCGGCCGCACCGCGGAGCAGGCGGTCGAGGTCATCACCGCGCTCGTCGAGCAGTACGGCCAGGGCGGCTCCGGGTACGTCGACAAGGACTGGCCCTATCACAACTCGTTTCTCATCGCCGATCGCGGCGCGGCATTCGTCCTCGAGACCTCAAACCGACACTGGGCGGTGCGCCGGGTCGAGGATGTCGGCAGCGTCTCGAACCACCTCACCATCGGCAGCAACTGGGACGCGATCTCGGCCGGCGCGATCGAGGACGCCATCGCCGCCGGGTGGTGGAGCGAGGAGCGTGACGAACGCTTCGACTTCGCTGCGGCGTATCGCGATACCGTGAGTGTGCCGGACGTCGTCTCCAGCGGCAGGCACCGCCGCACCAGCGATTGGCTCGACCGGGGCAAGGGATCCATCGGCGCCGTGTCGCTGAAGGGTGCGCTGCGCGACCACTATGATCGCGTCGGTCCGCCGCGCACGCTGACGCCGGCCGATCCGCAGTACTTCAGCGTGTGCATGCACGCCGAGCCCGTCGGGACGACGACCGCAAGCATGATCGCTCGTATCCCCCCGAACCCCGACGATCCGCTGATCTATTGGGCGAGCCTGGGCTCACCCTGCGTCGGAGCGTTCATCCCGCTGTACGTCGACGCCGACATCCCCGCGGTCCTGACAGTCGGCGGCGGGCAGCCATCAGACAACTCAGCGTGGTGGAAGTTCCATGAGCTGCTGACCCGCGTGGAACGCGACTGGGCGGGCGGTGCGCCTCGCGTGCGACGCGCGCTGGATCAATTCGAGGTCGAGACGTCAGATCGGATGGCCGACGCGAAGGATCGGACGACATTCATGAAGGCCGCAGCGGACGATCTTCTGGCGCGTGTCCAGCGGCTGATTCGGGAGCTCAGCTAGGCGCTGCGCGCAGCACGTCGGCCAGGTCGGCGAGGCGCGCGATGATGTAGTCGGGTGCCGGCGCCTGCGGTGGCAGCGCTTCGTTCTTTTCGTTGAGCCACACCACCGGCACGCCCGCGTTGCGCGCGCCGACGACATCGTCGCTGATGCTGTCGCCGACGAACAGCGCCGCCTCGGCGGCAACGCCGAGGTCACGCAGCGCGGCCTCGAAGATCGCCGGGTGCGGCTTGCGGCGGCCGAATTCGTCGGAGATCAGGACGGTCGCGAAGCAGGCCGCGATGCCGTGGTCGACGAGGATCCGCCGCGCCGTCGGTGCGTGGTCGAAGTTCGAGACCAACGCCAGCGGATGGCGCGCGGACAGCTCGCGCAGCAGATCCAGATGTCTCGGCGGCAGCACGGTCATCGAGGCGAGCTGCGCCATGTGCGCCAGCGACAGACGCTGCGCCACGTCCGCCGCCCGATCGTCCTCGATCTCGAGACGCAGCAGCGCGCGGCGGAAGCGCTCGCGTGACGGCACCTCGCGGTACTCCGGCGGCCGCTGGCGCACGATCTCTTCGGTGACGCGCATGAGCGTCGCGAGCAGCTCGTCGACGTCGGTATCCGGCAGCTCACGCCGCGCCTCGTCACGCAGCCACTGCATCGTCGTGCGCCACCGCGATCCCGCCACCTCTACGGTCGGCACCTGCGGCGCGAAGTGCACCACGGTGCCGAAGAGATCGAACAGCACTGCCCGCACGCGCATACGCTTGTGAACGCCCGGCCCTCTCGGCGCACCGCCTGCAGCCGCCCACCCGGCCTACGGGCGCAACGCGGTCGCCGTGACGATACTCACGACCACGCCGCCGATCAAGACGATGCCGTTCAAGGTGACCGCGACGCGGTGCAGACGGCTGAACTCGTCCTTGACCGCTTGCGGGGCGCTCGCCTCATGGATCTGCAGCCGCAACGCCGTGGCGCGCGGTTGGATCACTACGCCGGCGTACAGCGTCACCGCCAGCATCACGGCAGCCACACCGGCGTTCACTCCCCACCACGGGCGCGAAGCGGCACTGCCGAGCATCACCATGCTGGCACACAGCAGGACGGCGCCGCAGACGTATCCGAGTCGGTAGTACGTCGGGAAGATCGCACCGACCGCACGCCCGGCGTCGGCGGCCGGGAAGGTGCCGAAGAGACTCGGCGCGACCACGAACGAGAAGAAGACCAGCTCACCGAGCCAGACGATGAGCGCCATCAGGTACAGCCATTTGACGAGTCCAGACATTACGGCTCCGCGCCGCCGGTCACGCGCGCCGGCAGGCCTTCAGGCTCACTGCAGGTACTGTGGACGCTGCGCCTTGGCGTCCAGCGGCTTGCGGCCCGTAAAGCCGCCTTCCAGAGTGTGGTAGAAGGCGACCTCCACTTCACCGTATTGCCAGCACAGCAGGACGACCTCACCGTCGATATCCGCGGGAAAATCCACCAGGCCGAGGTCCAGTCCCTTGAGCTGCCCGCCGTACGATTCGATCTCACTGAGCAGGGCTTCGACTTCCTCCAACGCCGGTTGCAGCTCGGGTCGCAGCTCCACGATCTGCGTGGTCGAGAGGTCCTCGACGCTGTGGCCCGTCTCACGTGCCAGCTCGCCGACGTGTTGGCGCAGCTGTACGCCGTGGCGCTGCAGCTTGCCCATGATGATCTCCAGTCGTGGGATGAGCGCGTTGACCTCATCCACCGTGAACAGCCGTTCTCTTTCCGCCCGTCGCGCAGCCATGCAGCCCGCTCCTAACGGCTCGCCACCGGGTTGTCAAATCAGCAGCGTTCCGCGCTCCCGCGCTTGACCACTTGTAGGTGGTACGTCCCTGTATTAGTTCTTTCTCACTATGAGCACCGGCGAAAAAGGGCAGGAAGAAGGTAAGGAGGAACACTTCTTCGCCTTCGAAGAAGACCTGAGCGATGTCCATGTTCCAACCGAGCTGGCGATGCTGCCGCTGCGCGGTGTGGTCATCTTTCCCTCGGCCATCGTTCCGCTGCTGATCTCGCGCGGCAGCTCACTGAAGGTCGTCGAAGAAGCCCTGAAGGGTGACCGCATCCTGGGCCTCGTCGCGCAGAAGAACCCGGAAGACGAGGAGCCGCAGGCGACCGCGCTCTACTCCCGGGGCACCGCCGGCCGCATCCTGAAGATGCTCAAGTATCCCGACAACAGCGTGCGCATCCTGGTGCAGGGCCTGCGGCGCATCGAAACCATCGAGTACGTCCAGGACGCGCCATTCTACCGTGCCCGAGTGCGCCACTTGTCCGACATCCACGAGCCGTCGAAAGACCTGGAAGCCATGCAGGCGCACATGGTGACGCAGTTCGCCAAGTTCGTCTCGATGATTCCTTACTTGCCCGACGAGCTGCAGGTCGTGGTGATGAACATCAAGGACCCGGGCAAGGTCGCCGATTTGATCGCCTCGAACCTCAACGTCTCGCTGGAGGAGAAGCAGGAGCTGCTCAGCTCCCTCGAGGTGCGGATGCGGCTGGAACGACTCTCCACCATCCTCAACCGCGAGATCGAGCTGCTCGAGCTGGGACACAAGATCCAGTCGCAGGTACAGTCCGAGCTATCGAAGAACCAGAAGGAGTTCTACCTGCGGCAGCAAATCCGCGCCATTCAGAAGGAGCTGGGCGAGGGCGACGCACGCAGCGCCGACATCGAGGAGCTGCGCCAGAAGATGGAAGCGGCGCAGTTACCGGCCGAAGCCCGCAAGGCGGCTGAAGCAGAGTTGGACCGCTTGCGGATCATCCCACCCGAGTCCGCCGAACATTCCGTCGTCCGCACCTACCTGGAGTGGCTCGTGAACCTACCGTGGGCCGTGTCGACCGAGGACAACCTCGACATCCCGCACGCGCGACAGATCCTCGATGAGGACCACTACGACCTGGAGAAGATCAAGGATCGCATCCTCGAATACCTCGCCGTGCGCCAGCTGAAAAAGGACCCGCGCAGTCCCATCCTGTGCTTCGTCGGACCGCCCGGAACGGGCAAGACCTCGCTCGGCCGTTCGATCGCCCGCGCCATGGGCCGCAAGTTCCTGCGCCTGTCGCTGGGCGGCATCCGCGACGAGGCGGAGGTGCGCGGCCACCGGCGTACGTACGTCGGCTCGCTGCCGGGGCGCATCATTCAAAACCTGCGCAACGGCGGCTCGAACAACCCGCTCTTCATGTTCGACGAGATCGACAAGCTCGGCGCCGACTTCCGTGGCGACCCGGCCTCGGCCCTGCTCGAGGTGCTCGATCCCGAGCAGAACAACACCTTCGTCGATCACTACCTCGACGTGCCGTTCGATCTGTCCAAGGTCATGTTCGTGACCACCGCCAACCTGCTGGACCCGATCCCGCCGCCGCTGCGCGATCGGATGGAGGTGATCGAGCTGGCCGGGTACACCGAGGAGGAGAAGATCGAAATTGCGCGGCGCCATCTCATTCCCAAGCAGCAACGCGAGAACGGCGTCGACGAGACGCGGATCAGCTTCACCACGGACGGTCTGGTGCACGTGATCCACGACTACACGCGCGAAGCCGGGCTGCGCAATCTGGAGCGCGAGATCGGCAGCCTGTGCCGCAAGGTCGCGCGCCGCATCACCGAGGGGAAGACCGAGCCGGTCACCATCGACCCCGCCAAGGTCCGGGAGCTCCTCGGTCCCGAGCGCTTCATCTCGGAGATCGCCGAGCGCGCCTCCGACCCCGGCGTGGCGATCGGTTTGGCGTGGACCCCGATGGGCGGCGAGATCATGTTCATCGAATCCACCAAGATGGGCGGCAAGAAGGGCCTCACCCTGACCGGTCATCTGGGCGAGGTGATGAAGGAGTCGGCACAAGCGGCGCTGAGCTACGTACGCGCCCGCGCCGAACGCTTGGGGATCGACCCGAACTTCTTCGAGAACCTCGACCTGCACATCCACGTCCCGGCCGGTGCCGTGCCCAAGGACGGGCCGTCCGCGGGCGTGACCATCGCGACCTCGTTGGCGTCGCTGCTGACCGAGCGCGTGGTGCGCCACGACGTCGCCATGACGGGAGAGATCACCTTGCGCGGCAAAGTGCTTCCCGTCGGTGGGATCAAGGACAAGGTCCTCGGCGCGCGGCGTGCGGGCGTCAAGACGATCATCATGCCGAAGCGCAACGAGAAGGATCTGGAGGACCTCCCCGACGCCGTCCGTGCCGAGATGCAATTCATCTTCGTCGACACGATCGACGAAGTGCTCCAGCACGCGCTCGAGCCAAGTGAGCAGTCCCCCCAGCGGCGCGCCACGGCGCGGTCGTAGCGGGACAACCGCCCCGGCTGTCTCTTTATCGAGCCATGTGACCCCGCGCCGATCTCCGGCGATTGACCATGAACGGTGCCTAGGATAGGCGCCAAGGACGGAGAGAGAAATGGCCCGGCTGGAAATCGGCAAGTACCTCGCAACCGACACTCGCGTGTGCGGCGGCCGCTTGATCTTCCGTGGGACTCGCATCCTGGTGGCGGACGTGTTGGAGTTGCTGGCCGCGGGGTACGCCGCCGATGAGGTTGCCCGTCAGTATGGCGACGGGATCACTGCGGCAGCGGTGCGGGAAGCCGTGCGACTCACCAGCCGCGGCGTCGTTCGCGAGGTCGCCGTGCGTCCGGCGGCGTGATCGTTCTCGACCACAATATTCCTCGTGACCAAGCTCTCCGACTGCGCCGCTGGCGCGTCCGAGCCAACCACATCGGTTTTGAAGTCGGTCGCCCGGAGTGGCAGGATCAGCAGGAGGTCAGCTGGAGGAATGCGTCTACCATCTTCTGGAGCTTTCCTCCTCGCTGATCGCTGACAGCTGAGTGCTGAAAGCTTGCCTTCATCGAGCCGTGTGATCCCGCGCCGATCGCCGAGAGCGGACGGCCACTTACTTCTACTTTCAAGGGCTGACCCCACCTCTCACCTCGAGCTCGTAGAGCACCGCTGCCGAATCGAACGCCGCAGCGGCGGCGGCGACGC
>CAZCGA010000125.1:0-18073 GCA_964498075.1 uncultured Binatia bacterium (SeqCode)
TCCGTTTCATCATGGAGCACGCCCCGAAGGTGGAAGAGGTCGACGTGTAGCGGCGGCCGGGACGCGCCCGAGCACGTCCGGAACACCGGTTATCGGGCAAGAACGATGTGCGGCGGTTCCCTCGTCGCCCGCGACTCCGCGCCGGCTGCAGCCAGCGCATGACTTCTCGCCGAGAAATGGCTAGTCTAGCCAGATGGAGGATGCCGCCGATGAGCGAGAAACGCTGGCCACTGCAGGACGCCAAGAACCGGCTGTCGGAGCTGGTGCGCAGAGCGCGGAAGGACGGGCCGCAGATGATCACCCTGCGCGGTGACGACGCGGTCGTCGTCCTCGACGCCGCGGAGTACGCGCGACTGGCAGAGCGTCCCAAGCAAAGCCTCGTCGACTTCTTGCGCCGTTCGCCGCTGGCCGGCACTGAGCTGGAGATCCCGCGTAGCCGCGACACCGGCCGCACGGTCGAGCTGTGAGCTTCCTGCTCGACACCTGCGTCATTTCCGAGTTGGTGCGCCCGCGGCCGCAGCCGTCGGTCGTGAGCTGGATCGAAGCAGCGGACGAACAATCGCTGTTCCTGAGCGTGCTCACCTTGGGCGAGTTGGAGAAGGGCATCGCTCGCAGCACCGACCTGCGGCGGCGCGCCAAGCTCACCGCGTGGGTCCGACGCCATCTCACGGATCGCTTTCGCGGCCGACTGGTCTCCGTCGATGCCGCAGTGGCAACGCGCTGGGGCATGCTCGCCGGCGAGTCGGAGGCACGCGGGAAGCCGCTGTCGGTGATCGACAGCCTGCTCGCCGCCACCAGCCTCGAGCACCGCCTGGTCGTCGTCACGCGCAACACCGCCGATCTGGAACGCTGCGGGGCACGCTGTCTCAACCCCTGGCGGGCGTGACCCCCCAATCTTGCTCCATCGCAAGGAGGATGCGCTCCGGAGGTACGGCTGAACCAAATCGGTCGCCTCGCGTACTATGGTGACTTGCCGCGGACTGAGGCTTGCGGCGATGCCAACGTACTCTCCTCGGCTCGCGCGCAAGGTCGAAGCAAGGATCCAGACCCCTGATGGGCAAGGAAGTCGAGCCGGGCTTCCGTTTCATCATGGAGCACGCCCCGAAGGTGGAAGAGGTCGACGTGTAGCGGCCCTGGTCTGAGCGTTCCGCACTCGGATCCTCTTGTTTCCATTCGCCGGTCTTCTCCTCCAATTGCACCCATGGGCTGAAGGCGATAGCTACGGACCGGCATGGCCGGGCACCCGAAGCGCATTCGCGGCATACCGCCGCGTGCCGGTCGAGAGACGCCATGAGCGACGCCGATCTCAATTGGATCGCCAATTTCATCTGGGGCATCGCCGACGATGTGCTTCGCGATCTCTACGTCCGCGGCAAGTACCGCGACGTGATCCTTCCCATGACCGTGCTGCGGCGGCTCGATGCAGTGCTGGAGCCGACCAAGCAATCAGTGTTCGACATGAGAACCTCGCTGGACAGGGCCAAGATCGTTCATCAAGACCAAGCTCTGCGCCAAGCCGCAGTCCAGGGGTTCTACAACACCTCGAAGTTCACGCTGCGCGACCTACGCGCCCGCGCCAGCCAGCAGCAGCTCAAGGCCGACTTCGAGGCCTACCTCGACGGCTTCTCGCCGAACGTTCAGGAGATCCTCGACAACTTCGAGTTTCGCAACCAGATCCCGCGCCTGTCCAAGGCCGATGCGCTGGCTACCCTGATCGAGAAGTTTCTCGATCCCTCGATCAACCTGAGCCCGAATCCCGTCCTGATCTCCGACGGCTCAGTGAAGCACCCCGGCCTGGACAACCACGCGATGGGGACGATCTTCGAAGAACTGCTCCGCCGCTTCAACGAGGAGAACAACGAGGAGGCGGGCGAGCACTGGACCCCGCGCGATGCCGTCAAGCTCATGGCCAACCTCATCTTCCTTCCCATCGCCGACCGCATCGAGTCCGGCACCTACCTGCTCTACGACGGCGCGGCCGGAACGGCCGGTATGCTGACCGTGGGCGAGGAAACCCTGCAGCAGCTTGCTAAGGACCACGGCAAGCAGGTGGCCACACACCTCTACGGCCAGGAAATCAATGCCGAGACGTATGCCATCGCCAAGGCCGACCTGCTGCTCAAGGGCGAAGGTGATGCCGCGGACAACATCGTCGGCGGGCCGGAGCACTCGACCCTTTCGAACGATGCCTTCCCGTCGCGCGAGTTTGACTTCATGCTCTCCAACCCACCCTACGGCAAGAGTTGGAAGAGCGACCTCGAACGCATGGGTGGCAAGGAGGGCATCAAAGACCCGCGCTTCATCATCGAGCACGCCGGCGACCCGGAGTACTCGCTCATCACGCGTTCGAGCGACGGTCAGCTGCTGTTCCTGGTCAACCTGCTCAGCAAGATGAAGCGCGGCACACCGCTCGGCAGCCGCATCGCAGAGGTGCACAACGGCTCGTCGCTGTTCACCGGCGACGCCGGTCAGGGCGAGAGCAACATCCGCCGCTGGATCATCGAGAACGACTGGCTTGAAGCGATCGTCGCCCTGCCGCTCAACATGTTCTACAACACTGGCATCGCGACCTACATATGGGTGCTCAGCAACCGCAAGGCCGAACACCGCAGGGGCAAGGTCCAGCTCATCGACGCCACGCAGTGGTTCAAGCCGCTACGCAAGAATTTGGGAAAGAAGAACTGCGAGCTGTCGGAAGACGACGTCGCGCGCATCTGCGACACCTTCCTCAAGTTCGAGGAGAGCGAGCAGTCGAAGATCTTCCCCAACCCTGCCTTCGGGTATTGGAAGGTCACGGTCGAGCGGCCGCTGCGGCTCAAGGGCATCGACCCAAACCGCGCCTACATGCCGAAGGAGATCAAAGCGCTCAAGGAGACAGCCGAGCGCGACGAAGCGGCGCCGCCGGTCATCAAGAAGATCCACAAGAAGGGCACGGAGCCCGATCCGGTGCGCGGCCTGTTTTCTGTCGAATCTAGGCAGGCACGGGGGCCTGCCCCTACCGAACCTGTCCCGTCCGTCGTAGGGGCGGCCCCCCGTGGCCGCCCGTCTGACGCGGCCCCCCGTGGCCGCCCGTCTGACGCAGCCCCCCGTGGCCGCCCGTCCGGCACGGCCCCCCGCGCCGACGCCGTCGTCGAGTACGAGCCCGACCCTGACCTCCGCGACACCGAGCAGGTGCCGCTCCTGGAAGAAGGCGGCATCGAGGCCTTCCTGCACCGCGAAGTGCTGCCCCACACCGCCGACGCCTGGTACGACCCGGAGAGCGTCAAGGTGGGTTACGAGATCAGCTTCACTCGCTACTTCTACAAGCCGCAGCCGCTGCGCACGCTGGAGGAGATCCGCGCCGACATCCTCGCGGTCGAGAAGGAAACAGAGGGGCTGCTCGAAGCGATCCTGGGAAAATGACCGTACGATACGATCCTGACCTGCATCACCGTCGCTCGATTCGCTTGAAGGCATACGATTACACGTCGGCCGGTGCCTATTCCATTACCGTCTGCACCCAAGAGCGCGCCTGCCTGTTCGGTAACGTGGCCGACGGCCAGGTTCGTCTGAACGACGCGGGCAGGATGGTAGAGACGGTCTGGAGTGAATTGCCTGATCACTATCCTGGCGTTGACGTAGACGCATTCACCGTCATGCCGAACCACGTGCACGGCATCATCGTGCTCGTAGGGGCAGGCCCCCGTGCCTGCCCTGATGATGCAGGCCCCCGTGCCAGTCGACGAAGATGGGCAGGTCGACTTCAAAGGCAAGGCCAAGGCCTTCCTGCGCACGTATGGCTTCCTGTCGTCCATCCTGCCGTACACTAACGCCGAGTGGGAGAAGCTGTCCATCTTCCTCACCTTCCTGGTGCCGAAGCTCCCGGCGCCGGAAGAGAAGGACCTGTCGAAGGGCATTCTCGAAGCGATCGACATGGACAGCTATCGGGTTGAGAAAAAAGCGGCGATGAAGATCCAGTTGGCGGATCAGGATGCGGAGATTGGACCGATTCCAACCAGCGGCGCCGGTCACAAACCCGAGCCTGAGCTCGACCGGCTCTCCAACATCATCAAGACGTTCAACGACCAGTTCGGCAACGTTTCTTGGACCGACGCTGATCGCGTGCACCGCCTGATCACCGAAGACATCCCCGCGAAGGTGTCGGCCGACACCGCCTATCAGAATGCGAAGCAGAACTCCGACCGGCAGAACGCACGCATCGAGCACGACAAGGCCTTGGCGCGCGTGATGACCGCGGTGCTGAAGGACGACACCGAGCTGTTCAAGCAGTTCAGTGACAACGAGTCGTTTCGAAGGTGGCTGACGCAGACCGTGTTCGAACTGACCTACGAGTGATCGATCGTCACGGCCGCTTGCCTTTCCCCACCCGATTACGCATTGCTGCACGTCGAGGAGGAATCCCACCGTGCCCGCACCGATGACACCAGAAGAACGTGAGCAGTTTCTCGCCGCGGTCCACGTGGGCGTGTTGAGCGTCAACCAGCCCGGCCGTGGGCCTCTGTCGATGCCTCTGTGGTACGTCTACGAGCCCGGCGGCGAGATCGTCGTCGTCACACGGCCCGAAACGCGCAAGGCGCGCCTCATCGAGAAGGGCACACGCGTCGCCTTTCTGGTGCAGGCGGAGGAGCTGCCGCCGAAGTACGTGAGCGTCGAAGGCCACGTGGTCTCGGTCGCACCGGCCGACGTCGATCGCGATCTGCGGCCGATCGCCCGCAAGTACCTCGACGCCATGGTCGCCGACGGACATATCGACGCCACTCGCCCCAACGGTGTCACCAACGAGATCGTCGTTCGCATCCGCCCCATACGCTGGTTCACGCGCGACTTCGGCAAGCCGGGCTGAGCCGAGGAAACCGATGAGTGAGTTCACGCACCGACACGCCGAGACCAACGGCATCAAGATGCACGTCGTCGAAGCCGGCAGCGGGTTTCCCGTGCTGCTCTGCCATGGCTTCCCGGAGATCTGGTACTCATGGCGCCATCAGCTGCGCGCCCTTGCCGACGCGGGCTTTCGCGCCATCGCACCGGACCAGCGCGGCTTCGGCAAGACCGATGCGCCTACAGAGATCGACGCGTACACCATCCATCATCTCACCGGCGACCTGACTGGACTGCTCGATGCGCTGAGCATCGAGAAGGCCGCGATCGTCGGCCACGATTGGGGCGGCATCCTCGTCTGGCAGATGGCGCTGCTCGCGCCGCATCGCGTCACAGCGGTCGTCGGCGTCAACACCCCCTTCTTCCCGCGCCTGCCGATGCGGCCGACGACACTGATGCGCGCCGTCGCACAGGGCAACTTCCACTACGTGCTGTACTTCCAAGAACCCGGCGTCGCCGATGCGGAGCTGGGACGCGACGTGCGCCGCACGCTGCGCGGCTTCTATCAGGAAATCCCACGCGAGATTTTCGAAGCGAGCAAGGACATCCCGCCGGGCGTCATCGGCCCGAAGGAGGGCGGCATGCTCGACCGCCTCTCCGACGGCCCGCACGGCAGCTTCCTCACCGCCGAGGACTTCGAGGTCTTCGCGGCGGCCTTCGAGCGCACCGGCTTCACCGGCGGCCTGAACTGGTATCGCAACTTCGATCGCAACTGGGACCTGACCGCCTACCTGTCCGGCGCCAAGGTCATGCAGCCGGCGCTGATGATCACCGCCGAGCTGGATCCCGTGCTGCGTCCCGAGATGGCTGCGGGCATGTCGATGTGGGTCCCCAACCTGCGCGACACCGTCCTCATCAAAGACTCCGGGCACTGGACGCAGCAAGAGAAGCCGGCCGAAGTGAATCAGGCACTCATCGCGTTCTTGCGAGGCCTGAACAGTGCTGAGTTCTGAGTGCTGGGTGCTGAGTGGGCTCAGGCCCGGGTGAACATCCGGGTGCACTCCGCGTGGGAGATGGTCTCGCCGAGGAAGCCCGAGTAGGTTCCTTCGTTCAGCAGGTCGTTGGCGACGCGCCGCGTCGTGGTCAGCGCCGCGCGCATCGGCCCGCCGCCGACGCTCACACGCCGCACGCCGATACGCTCCAGCTCCTTCGCCGGCGGCACGCCGTCACCCGCCAGGATGTTGAGCGGCAAGTGGATCTCTCGCAGCAGCCGCGCGATCGTGGCCGCATCACGCACGCCCGGAACGAACAGCCCGTCGGCGCCGGCGGCTTCGTACGCGCGTAGACGGCGGACGGTATCATCGAAGTGCTGCGACGGATCGCCCTTGCCGAAGAGATAGACGTCGGCGCGAGCGTTGACGAACAGCCGGACGTCACGCGCCGCAGCCAGCGCACGAATGGCGGTGATCTTGGCGACGAGCACATCGGCATCCCTGGTCCCATCCTCGATGTTGATGCCGACGCCGCCCGCGTCGATGACGCCGCGCACCGTCTCGCACACGTCGCCCACCGTCGCGCCGTATCCGGATTCGAGATCGACGCTCACCGGAATGTCGACCACCCTGCAGATTTGCCGCGTGACCGTGAGCATCAGCTCGCGGCTGATCTTCTCCCCGTCGGGATAGCCCATCGATGCCGCCAGCCCCGAGCTGGTCGTCGCAATTGCCGGCGCACCGGCGAGCTCGAAGATGCGCGCGCTCGCGGCGTCCCAGGCGTTGAGCAACACCAGGATCTGGTCGCGATGATGCAGCTCGTGGAACAGACGCGCCCGGCTCTGCTGCGTGCCGGTCATGCCACCCTCAGCTCGCGCTGTGCACTCTCGTGCCGGAGCAGCCAGCGCTTGCGCTCGAGGCCGCCGCCATAGCCGGTAAGCTGGCCGTCGGAGCCGATGACACGGTGACACGGAATCACGATGGCCACCGGGTTCGCACCGTTCGCCGCGCCCACCGCGCGGACCGCAGTCGGCGCACCGATGGCGCGCGCCAGGTCTCCGTACGAGACCGTGCTGCCGGTCGGGATCCTGCGCAGCTCGTTCCACACGCGGCGCTGGAACGGCGTGCCGCCGGTGTCGACGGCGATCGACGTCAGCACGTCGAGCTCCCCGGCGAAGTACTTGCCAAGGCGCGCCACCACACCTGAGGGGTCCGCAACCGGTCGACACTCCACCGCCCCCCAGCGCTTCTCCAACTGCGCCCGCTTGCGCGGCCAGTGCTCGCCGAAGCACAGCGCACACAGCTCGCCGTCGCGCACTGCCGCAACCATCTGACCCACCGGGGACGCAAACTCAGCAGTCTCCACTTTCATACGGTTCTCCTTTCAGAAGAGTCTTCCGAGCCACCCGCCCAGAGGTACATCGCCGCGTACGCGCGCCACGGCCGCCACGCCTCGGCCAACTCCGCCAATTGGTTCGCGGGCAGCGGGCCGGCTCCATTGCCAACCGCACGGCGCAAACCGAGATCGCCCGACGGGAACGCGTCGGGCTCCCCGAGCGCGCGCATCGCGATGTAGTGCGCGGTCCACGGCCCCAGACCGGGAATGGCGCACAACCGGGCGATGGCGTCGTCCAGCCCTTGCGACGCTTCGAGCACGACGTCGCCACCCGCCACGGCCGACGCCAGCGCACGGATGCTCGCGGCGCGGGTACGCGGCAACCCGATGCGAGAGAGGTCCGCATCGGCCAAGGCCTCCGGCCGCGGGAACAGATGCGTGAGCCCGGCGTTGCCGACATCCACCGGGGTGCCGAACGCTTGCACGAGCCGTCCGGCAAGCGTCGTCGCGCCCCGCACGGTGACCTGCTGGCCGAGGATCGCACGCACCGCCAGCTCGAAGGTGTCCCAGGCCCCGGGAACACGCAGCCCAGGCAGCCGGTCGAGCATCGGAGTCAGCTGCGGGCTGCGCCCGAGGTGCTCGGCGATACACGACGGATCGGCACCGAGATCAAAGATCCGACGCACCCGTTCGACGACGTCGATCAGGCTCTCGCACCCAGGGAGCCGGACACGCACCAGGAGATGCGCGGCGTTGCTCGGCGTCACTCCCTTCCTTTCCGACGCTGACTGCCGCCCTACCCTCACCTCCGGCCACACCTCGATGACGCCGGCAGCGCCGTTCACCTCGATCGTGCGTCGATACACATCGGCTTCGACAACCTCGACGCCCGGCGTCGCGCGCGGCGTGATGAAGCGCAGCAACGCGTCCCAGGCCAGCGGCGGGCGATACGGTAGTCGCACGACCACGCCGGTTCCGTTCTCGACCGGGTCGCGGCGTCCGCGCCGGCGACGGAGAACCGTCGGCGACGCCCGGAAGGTGGCACGCATGGCGTGGTTGAACTGTCGAATGCTGGAGAAACCCGCCGAGAACGCCACACGAGTGATTGGCAGGTCCGTCTGGTCGAGCAGCGAGCGCGCGAAGTGGACGCGGCGCGCCCGTGCGACCTCGGCGGGCGCGGCGCCGAGGTGCTGGGCGAACAGGCGACGCAGCTGCCGCGCGCCAATTCCCAGGCGCGCCGCCAGCTGCTCGATGTCGCCGTCGTCAAGCGCGCCGGCGGCGATGAGCCGCAGGGCGCGCGTCACCACCGCCGAGGTGCCCACCCACGCCGGTGTCCCCGGCGCCGTCTCCGGCCGGCAGCGCATGCACGGCCGAAAGCCGGCCGCCTCGGCCGCGGCCGCACAGGCGAAGAACCGCATGTTCTGGAATTTCGGCGGGACGACCGGACACGTCGGGCGACAGTAGATGCCGGTGGTGACGACGCCGGTGAAGAAGCGTCCGTCGAAGCGCCGGTCCTTGCTCAAGATCGCCTGGTAGCAGCTGGCTGCGTCCAGATCCATGCGCCCCTTATACGCCTCGCCGTCGCGCGTGTCTGGCAACCTGCGGACATCATCGTCTGAGAGGCGGGGTTCGGGGGTTCAGGGGTTCGGGTCAACTCCTCGAACTCCGCACCGCAGTCCTGACATCGATACTCGTAGAGCGGCATGTCGCTTCCTCCGGACGGCCATAGAGAAGTTGCCATCACTGTCTCATTCGGGCAATGGACAGGGCAAGGGGAGGGAGCCGCATGCCCACAGGAATCGACGCGCGGTTGGTGGAATTGAAGATCGAGTTGCCGCCGGTGTCTGCACCGGTGGCGAACTACCTCGGCTGCAAACTGGTCGGGGACATGCTCCACGTCGGCGGCCACGGCCCGGTCACGGCCGGCGGCGTCACCCGCGGCAAGGTGGGCGCGACGGTCAGCCTCGAACAGGCTCGTGACGCGGCACAGGCCACTGCGCTGTCGATGCTGGCGACGGTGCGTGCCGAGCTCGGCAGCCTCGACCGCGTGCGTCAGGTCGTCAAGGTCTTCGGCATGGTGAACTGCGCCCCCGGATTCAACCAAACGCCCGCGGTGATCGACGGTTGCTCCGATATGCTCGTCACGATCTTCGGCGATCCCGGACGTCACACGCGCTCCGCCGTGGGGATGGCCGAGCTGCCGTTCGACATTTGCGTCGAGATCGAGATGGTGGTGCAGGTGGAGTGAGTGAAGGTGGGCAGCGACGCAAGCAGTTGGCGAAGGTGAGGCCGCATGGATCCAGTAGTGAGCGTCGTCATCGTGTCCGACTATGCCAGTGGGCAGGCCGGGGGCTGGTGTGACCTGCGAGCCATCGCGCGCGGCTTCGCGCAGCAAGACTTCGACGAGCTGGCCGAACACCTCGTGGTCGAGTCCGCGGATTTCGCGCCGCAGATACCCCCCGACCTGCAGCGCATCCTGCCGGCGCTGCGCGTTGTGGTATCGACCGGAACCAGCGCCGCCGCTCTCAAGAATGACGGGGCGCGGGCGGCGTCCGCCGACCTCGTCGCCATGATCGACGCCGACTGCATCCCGGATCCCGGCTGGCTGCGTCACTTCGTGACGACGATGCGCCAGCACCCCGGTGTGGCGGTCGTCAGCGGCAGGACCACCTACGCCGGCCGCAGCGTGGTCGAGCGCATCATGGCGCTCGTGACGCGTTCGTTCCTGGACGAGGGTCGCACAGCGCCGACGCGGCACGTAACGATCAACAACGCCGGGTTCCGGCGCGCCGTCCTGCTGGCGCATCCGCTACCGGCGAGCGCCGGCCCGCACATGTCGATGCTACAGACCGAAGCCATCCTCCGCAGCGGCGGCCGGCTGCTCTTCGAACCGCGCATGCGCGTGGTCCATGCGTACGGGGGCTGGGAGAACGAGAGGCAGATCCGGCGCAGCCTGGGCTACGGCGTGATCAGCGTACGGCGCTGCGATCCGCGCATCCGCTACGCGTCGCTGGCGCGCCTCGGGTATCTGTCTGTTCCCGTGTTCGTCGCCGGCCGCACCCTGCATGCGTGGTGGTCCTGCCTGCGCGTGGCGCGGCACTACGGCGTTGCCTGGTACGAGCTACCCATGGCGTTCGCGCTGGCGGCTGCCGCGAGCGCCTTGGAAGCGCCCGGCATGCTGCGCGCCGTGCGCGACCAGCCCGCGCACGAAACCCTCTTTCGTTAGGCACGCGGACGATGCAGCACTCTACTCCGGCACGCTGCTGTAGACGCTGGCGAGCTGCTGCAGCACGTCGGCGGTGGTCACGGGGCGCGCCGCGCCGACCACGGGCGGCTTGCCGCCTTGCGACTTGATCGACAGGTCGACGTCCGGTGACTCGGCGCGCAGCGCACCCACCGTGCACTTCGCCTTCGGCCGATACTTGAACGGGTCGGCCAAGAAGAAGCGCAGCGCGTTCTCGTGGGTCATCTTGTTCACTTCGTCGTCCGGGACGTCCACCAGGCTGCGCGACAAGATCTCCGGCGAGTGCGGCCACGTGGTGTCGGAGTGCGGGTAGTCGCACTCCCAGGTGATCGTATCGACGCCGATGCCGTGGCGGTTCTTCACGCCGACCGGGTCGTCGATGAAGCAGGCGATCATGTGCTCGCGCCACACCTGGCTCGGCAGCTTGCCGCCGAAGTCCTGATGCGTCCAGTAGTGGTGATGGGCATGCACGTAGTCGGCGCGCTCGAGGAAGTACGGAATCCAGCCGATACCGCCCTCCGACATGGCGATCTTGATGCCGGGGAACTCCTTGAGCACCCGCGACCACAGCAGGTCGGCCGCGCAGTTGACGCAGGCGATCGGCTGCACGGTGATCATCACGTCGACCGGCGCATCCATCGAGGAGAACTTCATGCCTGAGCCGCTGCCGATGTGAATGCAGATGACCGTGCCTTCATCGCAGCAGGCCTTCCAGAACGGGTCCCAGTGTTTGTCGTGCAGGCTCGGCAGCCCGTGGGCGTCGGGGCTTTCGGTGAAGCTGATGGCGTGGCAGCCCTTCTTCGCCACGCGCCGCACCTCCTGCGCCATCAGACTCGGGTCCCACAGCGGCAGGAGTGCCAACGGCATGAACCGTCCCGGATAGGCGCCGCACCACTCATCGATGTGCCAGTCGTTGTACGCCTGCAAGGTGACGAGGGCGACCTCGCGGTCCGGGTGCTTGAAGAACTTCTCGCCGCACAAGCTCGGAAATGAGGGAAAGCACATCGACGCGAGCACACCGTTGACGTTCATGTCGCGGATGCGTTCGTGGATGTTGTAGGTGCCGGGGCGGAGCTGCGAGTACGAAGTGGGCTCCATGCCGTACTCTTCCGGTGGCCGGCCGACGACGGCATTCAGCGCGACGTTGGGAATCTGCTCACCCTGCCACACCCAGACGTCGCTGCCGTCCGCCTTGCGCACGTTGCGCGGGCCCTTCGCCTTGTAAGCCGCCGGTAGATGGTGATCGAACATGTTCGGCGGCTCGACCACGTGGTCGTCGACGCTGACTAGAATGAGATCTTCGGGCTTCATGGCCGCTTCCTCCCTGGTCGCAACACTCGGTCTCTCACTTCTGCCAAGGTTTCACACCGCATTGCAAGCGACCGGCGGTTCGGAGGCGGACGACACGCCCCGGCAGCACAGTGCGGGCGAGGTCGCCGGTTGCATTGACTCCCCGAAAGGCCTGAGCCTGAGTGGTCACCTGCCGCCGGTCACATCGATGAAGGTGCCGGTCGAATACGAGGCTTCGTCGGAGAGCAGCCACAAGATCGCGTGCGCGACTTCGCTGGCCTGGCCGCCGCGCTGCATCGGTACGAACTCCTTCACGCGCTCGACGCGGTCCGGCTCGCCGCCGCTGGCGTGGATGTCGGTGGAGATGAAGCGGCCGCGCACGGCGTTGACCCGGATGCCCTCGGCGGCAACTTCCTTCGCCAGACCGATCGTCAGCGTGTCGATCGCAGCCTTCGAGGCGGCGTAATCCACGTACTCCCCCGGCGCTCCCAGGCGGGACGCGCCGGAAGAGACGTTGACCATCGCGCCGCCCTTCCCTCCATGCCGGGTCGACATGCGGCGGACGGCTTCGCGTGCGCACAAGAAGCATCCGAAGACGTTCGTTGCGAAGATCCGCTGCAGGCGGGCCGCATCCATCTCCTCGACCCGCGTCTGCCGCTCCAGAATGCCGGCATTGTTGACCAACGCGCTCAGCGGCCCCAGCTCCTTGTCGACGGTCTCGAACAAGCGGATCACGTCGGCTTCCACCGCGACATCGGCCGCCAGGGCGATCGCTCTGCCGCCGGCGCGTTCGATTGTGCCGACGACCGCAGCGGCGGCGGCGCGGTTGCGTCGATAGTTCACGCACACGGCATAGCCGCGTTGCGCCGCAAGCTGCGCCGTGGCGGCGCCGATGCCGCGGCTGCCACCGGTGATGACGACGACCCTTTCCATCGCTGGCTGCGGCAACCTAGCACAGGTCGCCCGCCCTGGGCATTGGTGCACCGGCACCTTCGATTGACCCCAGGGTTTCCTCACCGCTATGTCCGGCGAGGAGGGCTGCCGGGGTGGAATCACGAACGCGACCGATGCGTACGCAGGGCGAGTTGTGGGCGATCACCAGCTACTTCAATCCACGGCGCTACCGCAGGAGGCTGGCCAACTACCGGACCTTCCGCCGCCAGCTCGCCGTGCCGCTGGTCACTGTCGAGTGGTCCTGCGATGGAGTGTTCGAGCTGCGGGCGTCCGACGCAGACATTCTCATCCGGCGCAGTTCCCCGGATCTGCTGTGGCAGAAGGAGCGCCTGCTCAACCTCGCCGTCGGCGCGGTCCCCAAGCACGTCGAGCGCATCGCCTGGCTCGACTGTGACGTCGTCTTCGGCCGGCCGGACTGGTGGCAGGCGGCGTTGCAGCTTCTCGAGCGCGTCGTCCTGGTCCAGCTGTTCCACGGTCACGTGCGCGCTCCGATGCACGTGCGGCGCGACACAGTAGGTCGTGCCGCGGCTCCAGGCCCGCATCGGCGGGGTGTGGACGACCACTCCTCCCGGCCCGTGTGTGTGCGTGAAGCACACTTCCGAACGCAGGAGGTTCGAGTCACCGTATCGCGCCACGGGGCGTCCTCTGGTCGGTAGGCGTCTGAGGAATTCCCGGGGAAGAACGTCCACGAATCGGCCGTCCCTCCACGCCGTGTCGACCCAGCTCTCGATGTCCTCGCTGGTTGCCTGGCCGTTGACGATTGCGAGCAGCCGTTCCGACCAGATGCCTGCACGTGTCATGCTTGGAGGCACGGCTGCATCACGGCCTTCGCGTCCAGACGCAAGCTTTTCGCCCAGGTTTTCAGACCGCCCCCTCCCCGTGAGGAGTCGCGAAGATAGCAGCCTCGGCGGTCACAGTCACGGAGAATGGCAAGAGCGGATCCAGCAAGTCTCGCGGGTCACCTTGAAAGAATCACCACCGACGCGTTCGCCCCGCGCCCCACCGTGTGCGCCAACGCCACGTTGGCGTTCGCCACCTGCCGCGGGCCCGCTTCGCCACGCAGCTGCCAGTACAGCTCGACGACCTGGCCGAGGCCGGAGGCACCGAGCGGCTCGCCCTTGGACAGCAAGCCGCCGCTGGGATTCACCGGCAACGCGCCGGTCATCTCGGTGCGCCCTTCCGCGATCCATTGCCCCGAGGCGCCTTTCGGACACAGGCCCAGTTCTTCGTAGGACAGCAGCTCACGCGCCGAATCGGTGTCCTGCAACTCGACGACGTCGAGGTCGTCGGGACCGATGCCAGCAGCTTCGTATGCCTCCTTCGCTGCCAGCTCCGTCGGGCTTGGGATGTTGTCGTCGGTGAGGCCGCTGAGCGGCGTGTGCTCACCGAGGACGTTGCCAGACAAGTGCGAGCGCAACGTCGCTGCCGCGATGCGCACTGGGCTCGGCGAAGCGCTCAAGACGACCGCGGCCGCGCCTTCGTTCGGTGAGCACAGCATATACAAGCGCAGCGGCTCGCAGACGATTGGTGAAGCGAGCACCGAGGCGATCGTAAACTCCTTGCGGAACATCGCGTACGGATTGTGCACGCCGTTCTTGTGGTTCTTCACCGACACCTGCGCCAAATGCTCCCCCGTCACGCCCGAGTCGCGCATCAGCCGCTGCGCCCGCAACGCGAAGTACGCTGGCGTCACCGCCAAGCCGCCCTGCTCGCGCCAGGGCTCGAAGAAGCTCGAACGGATGATGCCCTTCGGCATCTTCTCCATGCCGAACACCAGGACGCACTCGTACCGGCCGGATGCGATCGCGTTGGCCCCCAACCCCAGCGCCGCTCCGCCGCTGGCGCAACCGGCTTCGACGTTCATGATCGGCATGCCGGTGAGTCCGAGCGCCGTGAGCACTTTGTGCCCCGCAGCAACGCCGCTGTAGACGGTCCCGCAGTACGCCGCCTGGAAGCCGCCGCGCTCGCGGCCGGCCTCCGTGAGCGCCATGCGGACGGCAGCGACGCCCATGTCGGTGACCGTCTTGTTCTCGAAGCGGCCGAACGGATGGATGCCGACGCCGGCGATGTAGACTGGGCGGCTCATCATTCTTGAGCCTCAGTGGTCAGCTGGTTCATATGCGTACGTCATCACCTCGCGCCCCTCCGCGTCGGTGAATAGCGGCTCGATGACCAACCTGACGGGCATTCCCGGTCGCACCTCATCCGGACGGCGGATGCGCGAAATGATGCGGATGCCCTCGGGCAGCTCCACCACACCGAACCCGAAGGGCACCGGCCCTTCATATCCGGGCGGCCGATTGCGCACCGTCGTGCACACCTCGATGACGCCGCGCGGGCTCAGTGGCACCGGCTCGCAGCCCTCGCCTGAGCAGTACGGGCACAGCGTCTGCACGGGAAAGTTGTGCCGCCCGCAGTCGGGGCAGCGGCCCCCAAGCAAGCGAGCGGCCTGCAGATCGAACAGGCCGTCTTTGAGTGGGATGCGCATGGAAGGTCCTGAGTGAGCGCCTAGGGAATGGCGCCCTCCGCTTTCAATCGGGCGATCGTCTCCCAATCGTAGCCGAGCTCGAGGAGCACCTCCTCGGTGTGCTGGGCAAACTCAGGTGCTGGTCCAGCGGGCTGCCATGGCGTGCCGAAGAAGTCCGACGGGCTGGCGACCATCTCGGCTTCGCCATCGGCAACCGGCGTGTTGACCACGCCGCCGGCGGCGCGCACCTGCGGATCGTTGGCGACCTCGTCCGGCGTCTGCACCGGCGCCCACCACACGTTCTCGCGGTCGAAGATCGCGGTCCACTCGTGCAAGGGCTTGGTCGCGAAGATCGCGTCGAGGATCGGCACCAGCACCGGCGCATGCTCGCGGCGCACCTTGATGTCACGGAAACGCGGATCGTCACGCAGGTCGGGCCGGTTGATCGCCCGCACCAGGTCCGGCCAGTGCCGATCGCCTTGCAAGCCGAGCAGCCAGAACCACTTGCCGTCGCCGGCCTTGTAGCTATTCACCAGCGGATTCGGCACATCGAACCGCGTGTACGGCGGGGCCACGTAGCCGTAACGCAGGCGTATGTTGAGGTCCCAGCCGAGCACGTACATGCCGGTACGCAGCAGCGAAGTCGCCACCAGTTGCCCGCGGCCGGTGCGCTGACGCGCCACCAACGCGGCACACACGGCGCCCACGGCCGACAGTGCGGTGGCGTGATCGCCCATCCCGCCGCGCTGCTGCGGTGGCTCGCCACCATCGGGCACCAGAGAGGCCGCCAGACCGGCGCGCGACCAGAACGCGCCGATGTCATAGGCCGGCCGATCGCAGTCATCGCCGGTCAAGCCGTAGCCGCTCACATGGCAGTACACCAGGCGCGAATTCAGTTGTTGCACGTCATCGTAGCTCAAGCCGCACTTGCGCAGCGCCGGCATGCGCAGGTTGCTGACGAACACGTCGGCCTGCGCGAGCAAGCGGTGCGCGATGGCCTGGCCTTCGGCGCTCTGAAGGTTCAGCCCGATGCTGCGCTTGCCGCGGTTGTCCAGCTCGAACGGCGGATTCCACGGCACGTCGAGGCCGGCGGCGTTCATGAAGATGCCGCGGAACGGGTCGCCGTCGGGCGGCTCGATCTTGATCACCTCGGCGCCCCAATCGGCCATGACCCCTGCGGCCCCAGGCCCAGCGACCCAAAAGCCCATTTCGACAACGCGGATTCCCTCGAGCGGTCCCGGCATGCGTCCGTCTCCTCTGCGTACAGCGCGCCGATAGTATCGGAAGACGGCGCCGCGTGGAAAGAGGCCAGCGCCTGTACTGTCCTCGTTGCGTCACTCGCAATAGACGCGGGCGCCGCCGAGCGCCAGGGGCGTTACCCCTGGCTGAGATCTGGTCGCCCTTTCAGGGCTCAAGCAATTCAGAATCCATTCAAGCTCTCCAGATCCTCAGCCCCGAACGGGGCGGCAAGACTTCAGCCCAGGGCAGCGCCCTGGGCAACGCCGCGGGTCGCGGCTGTACAAACTCGTAAGACACTTGGCCCCAAGTCGGGACGCTACCAAGCGCCGCGGTCCATTGCCGTTCGCAATGGCGCTCGATAGAACGACGATGCATGTCGTTCAAGGATATCGACCGTCAGATTCTCGGCCGCGAGTTCGATCGTACCTACGTTTCCGGCGGTGACCACCGAGGAGCTGATCGCCTACGCCGAAGCGATCGATGAGACCGACCCCATCTATCTCGACGCAGAGGCCACGCGCCATGGCCCCCTATCAACGTGGGATGGAGGAGCACCGGGCGGGGCATCCGAACGCAGCCATGGGCGAGTATCGCGAAGCGATGCGCATCAAGCCCGACTCCGCCGATGCGCACAACAACCTGGGTGTGGCCCTCCTGTCGACGGGGCAGATCGCCGCCGCCGTCGGCCAGTATCGCGAGGCGGTCGAGCTGAAGCCAGAGTTCACCGAGGCGCGTTACAACCTGTGCCTCGGGTTGGAGCTCCTCGGTCAACTCGACGAGGCCCTGTCGAACTGCCGTGTGGCCGCGACGCAAAAGCCCGGCGACACCGGCATCGCCGGCACCGTCGAGCGCTTGAAGGCGACGCTCGATCTGAGATAGAGGGCCACAAAGGAGGCTGACCATGCTCAAGCTGCACCACCATCCATTCTCGACGTTCTCGCGCCGCGTGCGCATCGCGTTGATCGAGAAGAACATCCCGTGCGAGCTGATCGAGGTCGACATGATGGCTCGGGCCCACCGCGCCCCGGCGTACCTCGCGCTCAACCCGTACGGCCGCGTGCCGACGCTCGAGGAGGACGGGTTCGTCTTCTACGAGTCGACGGCCATCCTCGAGTACCTCGAAGCCACGCATCCGACGCCGCCGCTGGTGCCGGCCGACGCGCGCGGCCGCGCGCTTGCGGCGATGCACATGAAGCTCTGCGACATCCAGCTGGCGCGGCAGACGGGGACCATCATCTTTCCCAAACGTTTCCTGCCCAAGGACCGCTGGGACGCGGCGGCGATGGCCCAAGCCAAGAAGGAGATCGAGAAGCACCTCGAGATCGTCGAGCAGCAGTTGAAGGGCAAGGAGTACCTGGTCGGCGATCGCTACTCGCTCGTCGAGGTGTGCTACACGCCGTTCGTCGAGTTCCTCGGCTTGATGGAGATCGCGCCGCCGCCGGCGGTTGCCGGTTGGGTGCAGCGCATGCTCGACCGCCCGAGCGCGCAGCAGACGAAGCCGGCAGCGTGAGTGCTGCGGACGCAGCCCCTTCAGCCGGCGTCCTGTGCGGCGCGCTTTGCCCCAATTGTCGCGAGCGCCGCGTCCGGGGAATGAATTCCCCGGCTACGTGGGTCAAAGTCGGCTCAAGCCGACTGGAGGAGCATTTGGCGAGTCCCCTTTCAGGGGACTTTTTTCGCCACGATAGGGGTAGGGAGAACCGGTTGCTCCCGGTCCCCCCTCCCTCCGAACCGTA